>CAWBFT010000054.1:0-17793 GCA_963788135.1 uncultured Gammaproteobacteria bacterium | reverse complement strand
GAATGTAACCGCAAACAGGCATTGTTGCCCAAAAGTTCACTTCGCCTGGATAATCACGTCGGGACCGCGCCTGGTTTTGCGGCTAAAGCCGGGATTTGCTGGTTTATTTTTATGCCCGGCGTGCCAAGTGAAATGAAAAAGATGTTTTCGAATGTCGCCCGGCATTTTCTGCTGCGTCAATTTACTTTGCGCCCGGCTAATCTGGTGACTATCAAAACAATAGGCATCGGTGAATCTGATTTGCAAGAGAAATTGGACAAAATAGAAATGCCCAATCGAGTTCATCTGGGTTTTCGTGCTGAACCAGGTGAAGTTCAGGTGAAGCTTTTGTTTCCGGAAGATTTTTCAACAACAGAAACAGAAAAAATAGCGAATGATATTGTTAACCTGATTGGCATGCCAGTTTATGCAATCGATGGGTTGAATGGAGCATATAGCAATCTTATTTCGGTGATTGATAAGTTAATGTTGAGTAAAAGCTTGAATTTAACCTTGATAGAAACAGCAAGCCATGGGTTAGTCGCGGCAAAAATGTCAGCCGTTAACTGGTTAACCAAGGCTGAGTTTGTTAAGTCGCCAGCACATATATTTCAGTCATATAGCGTTAGTTTTGCGCAGGATGACTTGATCAATGCAGCTAAATCGCTTTGCCAAAGGGTGCAAAAGAATGCCCATACGGACATGGTATTAGTGCAACTTCCTAACATAGATGTTAACCTTGCGTTAAATGATGAAAAGCCAGATGTAATCTGTACTGGCTTGTTGGCAGGGGATTCTTTTTTTTGCTTGGAAAGTACTCTGTCCGGTAACCAAATGCGTAAACAAAATCAGGCGTCAACAGCAATATTTGATTTGTTAAGACGTTATCTACAGGACGTAAATCTTGAAAGTATGAGGATTTGATATTTCACGGGAAATTAATCCCACCCTACTGTTTGTTAATGAATAATGCATCATGAACAAAAAGACAGGTCAACGCTATATAGCACTACTTAGCGTTCATGGTTTAATACGTGGCAAGAACCTTGAATTAGGCAACGATGCCGATACCGGCGGGCAAGTACTGTATGTGCTAGAGTTGGCACAGTCGTTAGCTCGCCATTCCGATGTTGGGCGTGTCGATTTGATCACCCGGCTTATCATTGATCCAAATGTAGAAGCCGATTACGCAATACCCATTGAAACCTTGTCCGATAAGTTGCGGATTGTCCGCATCCAGGCCGGGCCCGATGAGTACATTCAAAAAGAGATGTTATGGGATCATCTTGATAGTTTTGTTGATAATGTTAACAATTTCTTTAAAGAGAATGGTTTTGCTCCGGATCTCCTGCACAGTCACTACGCCGATGCAGGTTATGTGGGGGCGAATCTTGCCAGCTTGACCGGCATCCCTCTTATCCATACCGGTCATTCCCTTGGGCGGGTTAAGCGCCACCGTTTGTTGGCCAGCGGCTTAACCAAAGAAGAGGTGGAAACCCGCTATAACATCGCCAGACGTATTGAGGCCGAGGAACTCGCATTAGCCACGGCGGAGCGTGTTATCACCAGCACGCATCAAGAAATTGAAGAGCAATACGAGCTTTATCATCATTATCAACCCAATTTAATGCGGGTATTGCCGCCGGGAACCGATCTTAAGAAGTTTGTTCCATCAAAAAAAGCTGAAGCATTAGCTTCTCCACTATTTAACGAGTTAACCCGACATTTGGTTAACCCCGATAAACCCATCATTTTGGCGCTCTCCCGGCCAGATAAGCGTAAAAATATTGTTGGGCTGATTGAGTCTTATGGACAATCTGCCGAATTGCAAAATTTAGCCAATCTTGTCGTTATTGCTGGCAATCGGGACGATATAGATGATCTAGATGCAGGTGCCCAGGAGGTTTTTCATGAAATTCTGATGGCGATCGATCGATACGATTTATACGGAAAAGTGGCTTTACCGAAACAACATTGCCGGGCGCAGGTGCCCGAATTTTATCGAATTGCCGCGGCATCTGGCGGGGTATTCGTCAATCCCGCGTTAACCGAGCCATTCGGGTTGACCTTGATTGAAGCCGCAGCGTCAGGATTGCCCATCGTTGCCACGGAAGACGGTGGGCCGAGGGATATTGTCGCTAACTGCAAGAACGGTCTGCTGGTTGACCCTCTAGACAGCGATTCAATTAGTGCTGCCCTGATAAAGCTTCTTGAGAACAAAGAATATTGGTCCAGGTGTGCCCATCAAGGTTTTCATGGCGTACGAGAGCATTATTCGTGGGAAGCCCATGTTAACCGCTATATCGATCTGATCAATCCCATCGTTCAACGATCCGAGCATTTAGCCCGTTTACCGGTTCAACAACTTTCAAAACTGTATTGTGACCGCGCCATTGTCAGCGATCTGGATCAAAACCTGCTTGGTGATGAAAATTCCCTTTTAGAGTTGATTAAAACTTTGAGAAGACACCGAAAATATACAAAATTCGCCATAGCGACCGGTCGCCGATTGGATGCCGCGTTAAAGCAAATGAAAAAATACGCTATTCCCGAGCCGGACATCCTTATCACCAGCAGCGGTACCGAAATTTACTACGCCCCTGAATTAATTGCCGACATCACGTGGTCAAGGCATATCGACTACCACTGGTCGCCGCAAAAGATTAAACGTATTCTGGATGGTTTTTCAGGCCTGAAAAAACAACCTAAACCTGAACAAAGTCGGTTTAAGCTGAGTTATTACATTGACTCTGCAAGTACCGATATTGAGGAAATAAAACGAATGCTGCATCAAGAAGAACAGGCTGTTTATGTTCAGTTAGCCTTCGGGCAATTCCTTGATATCTTGCCGCTTCGCGCTTCCAAAGGTAAGGCGTTGCGTTATGTTGCCGACCGTTGGGACATTCCCTTGGAGCGAATCTTTGTCGCCGGTGGCTCAGGCGCGGACGAGGACATGATGCGCGGCAATACTTTGGCAGCGGTGGTTGCTAATCGTCATCACGAAGAGTTGTCACAATTAGAAGATGTCGAACGTATCTATTTTGCCGAAAAACCATTCGCTGCCGGCATACTAGAAGCGTTAGATTATTATGATTTTTTCAATACTTGTCAGGATCCAAAAATGAAGAGCCAACCACATGGCTGAATTAAAATTACTGCTATGTACCGACATGGATCGTACGGTGATACCCAACGGTTTGGCAGCCGAATATACTGGCGCACGCGAACGATTTAAGCAATTTTGTGCATTACCCGAAGTTAAGCTGGTTTATGTGAGTGGTCGGCACAAAGCCTTAGTGCAGGATGCGATAGAGACGTACAGTTTGCCCCACCCTGATTACGCCATTACCGATGTTGGCACGGAAATTTATCGGGTTGAGGGTAATCAATGGTCGTTGTTAAGCGAATGGGAACAGGAAATTAGCAAAGACTGGCACGGAAATAATCACGAAAAATTGCGTTTTTTACTGAGTGACATCCAGCAATTACAGTTGCAGGAGCAGGAAAAGCAAAATACCTATAAGTTAAGTTATTATGTGCCAGATGTCGCTGACAAGGAAAAAATCATCGAATTAATCCAGATGCGATTTGCTGAAAACGGGATACAGGTTAACCTGATCTGGAGTGTTGATGACCTTGAAAGTATTGGCCTACTTGATGTGTTGCCGCGAAGCGCAAATAAATTGCATGCGGTGGGATTTTTGTATCAACGCCTGGGCTACTGCTTGGATGAAGTGGTATTCGCTGGCGATAGCGGGAACGACTTGCCTATGCTGGCAAGCCCGATCCCTTTTGTTTTGGTTGCCAATGCGACAGATGAAGTGAAGCAGGCCGCAAAATCTTTGGTTAACCGGTACGGCCATTCAGAAAGTTTTTATTTGGCCCAAGATAATGATTTGGGGATGAACGGCAACTATTCTGCGGGAATTTTAGCCGGTATATGGCACTTCTCGGCATCGTCTCAAAAAGCTTTGAGAAAAATCATGAATTTATGATAAATCGACCGCAAATATATGTTTTTGGCGAGGTCTTGTTTGATTGTTTTCCTTCAGGTGAACGCGTTTTAGGTGGGGCGCCATTTAATGTAGCGTGGCATTTGCAGGCTTTTGGTGATAATCCCGTATTTATTTCCCAAGTGGGTGATGACGCGCTAGGCCAGGAAATCCGGGCGGCGATGACCGATTGGAACATGAACTTGACCGCGATTAAAACTGATCCAGGCCATCCTACCGGCAACGTCAATGTTAAGCTTATAGGGAGCGAACCGCATTACACGATTATGCCCGATTGCGCTTATGACTTTATTGCCCCGATGGAAATTGGCCATTTGCCTAAGCAAAGTATTTTGTATCATGGCACATTGGCGTTGCGTAATCAGGTTTCCCGCACAGCATTGCTGGAGTTAACCCAAAATCAGGACGTATCGATTTTTCTTGATGTTAACCTGCGTTCGCCTTGGTGGACGGCAGAGGAAGTTAACCAATATATCGCGAAAGCCCGCTGGGTTAAGTTGAATGAAAACGAGTTACGTGAACTTGGGTTTTATGCCACAGATTATCGGCAAGCGATGAGCGATTTTCAAGCGCGTTTCCCTGTGGAACTTGTGATTTTAACGCTTGGGGATAAAGGCGCGATGGTGCGCAGCAGGGATGGAAAATATGAAAAAATAGAACCGGAACCGATCACCGACATTGTTGATACGGTTGGGGCGGGCGATGCTTTCAGTGCGGTGTTCATCCACGGCATCGCTTTAGGCTGGCCGCTGGCAAAAATTCTTATCGAAGCGCAGCAATTTGCGGCAAAGATCATCAAGATGCGAGGCGCAACGCCAACAACACCGGATTTTTACCAACATTTTAGCGGTTAACAAAGCTAATATAACTTCTACATTCGTTAATCCATTAAGCGCAAAGCCTTGTTATGTACGAACAAATTTCCCACTCGCTCCTGAATAATATTCTTAATAACCTGAAAGCCGAGATCACCGGGCAGGATTTGCGCCATTTTTACACCCGCCTTGGCGCTAATTTCTATGCGATACATTCACTCTTCCAGCGGCTTTATGGGAGTAGGCCGGATTTTGAGCGGCAGGCGCAACGTCTGGTTGAAACCATGGCCCGGCAATATATCAAGCGTTCCGAAGCGCTTAGGCAATTGGATATCGAGCGTGAGCAGGATTACAACTGGTTTGTCTCGCAAAAATGGGTGGGGATGGCTTTATACAGCCGAGGCTTTGCCGACAATTTGCAGGGATTGGAACAACGTCTGGGTTATTTCCAGGAGCTGGGCGTTAACATGGTCCACATTATGCCGATTCTGGATTGCCCTAAAGGACGCAGCGACGGCGGTTATGCGGTAAGTGATTTTCGCCAACTGGTACAACATGCCGGTACGCTGGAGGATTTGCAATCCTTGTCCAAGGAAATGCGCAAACGCGAGATTTTGCTGGTGATGGATGTGGTGGTTAACCATACCTCGGATGAACATCAATGGGCCACGCGTGCGCGGTCCGGTAATTCGGTCTATCAGGATTATTATTATACATTTCCAACCCGTACCATCCCCGATATGTTCGAGCAAACCATGCCGGAGATTTTTCCTGAAACAGCCCCGGGTAATTTTACTTGGGATGAGGCAATGCAACGCTGGGTAATGACGGTATTCAATAATTATCAATGGGATTTGAACTACAGTAACCCATCGGTGTTTATCGAAATGCTGGATATATTGCTGTTTTGGGCAAATCAGGGTGCCGACATTTTACGGCTGGATGCGGTGGCTTTTTTATGGAAAAAGATCGGCAGTATTTGCCAAAACGAACGCGAAGCGCATTTAATACTGCAATTGATGAAAGATTGTTGCCAAGTCACGGCACCGGGCGTGTTGTTTATTGCCGAAGCCATTGTCGCGCCGGTGGAGGTTATTAAATATTTTGGTGAAGATGCGGTCATCGCCAAAGAGTGTGAAATCGCCTATAACGCCACATTTATGGCGTTATTATGGGATGCGGTCGCCACCAAAAATACGCTGTTGTTGAATCAGGGCATAAAAAGCTTGCCAGTTAAACTTGAACGCGCGACTTGGCTTAATTATTTGCGTTGTCATGATGATATTGGCTTGGGTTTTGATGACAATGACATCGCCGCGGTTAACTATGAGCCGCTTAACCATCGAAAATTCTTGATCGACTACTTCATCGGAAAATTTAAAGATTCTTACGCTCGTGGTGTACCGTTCGGGCACAATGAAAAAACTGGCGATGCCCGTATCTCAGGGACGTTGGCATCACTTGTTGGTTTGCAATTTGCGCTTGAAGTGGGCGATGCCAAAGCGATTGAAGATTCAATCAAAATCATCCTGCTGATGCATAGCTTGATCATGTCATTCGGAGGCATTCCGCTGCTTTATTACGGCGATGAACTCGGTACGCTAAACGACAACGCCTATCTGGATGATCCTGACAAAATGGCGGATTCACGTTGGGTGCACAGGCCGAACATTAATTGGGACACGGCGGCGTTAAGAAACACTTCCGGTACGGTCGAATTCAAGATATTTACCGCCCTGAAAAGGATGATTGCGGTGCGTAAAGAAATCGAAGCTTTTGCCGACTTTAACAACCGTGACTTATTAGAGGTTAACAATCCGCATTTATTTGTTTTCAATCGTTACGTGTCGGGACGGCCTAATGAAGAGGTTGTCGTGGCGGCAAATTTTGGTGGCAAACCTCAATATTTGGATCTAAAAGAAATTGGAATATTGAATGGCGTAAGTTATGGGCCACTAACCGATTTATATACCGGCCAAACGCCCGATCAATTTAATAACACACTGGTGCTGCCGGGTTTTGGGTTTTATTGGTTAAGTCGGAGGCTTTAACAATATTATTTTTTAATAATAAACACACTATTAAAATCAACATGGTAATGCTCATGTACAATTCAAAAAGGGCGAAGAAATTTTGACTCCATCAAGAGAAGGCGAATCCAAGTTTGCCAGCTAACGGCGACTTGATGGGTTTGGATGGCTTTTCCTTCCATTGATACCATACGGGTTTCGCTAAATTAATGGTTTGTTTAGCGTTCCTCGCCGTAATCTATTCGGCGTTATTGCGATCAGTATCTTCATGAGTATTTCTTTATTCGTTGGGTATGACGCGCTTTTTGGCTAACATCTAGCACCATACACTGGAAACTGTTTTCTATATTAAACAGCAGATGACCAAGGACGAAACCATGAAAGAAGTCCAACGCTACCTCAGCAAAATAAACCAGCGCTACCAAACCGGCATATCCCGCGAACACAGCTACCGGGGCGACTTGCAGTCATTGCTGGAAATTTTGCTGCCCAGTGTGTTGGTCACGAATGAACCTGCCCATATCGCCTGCGGTGCGCCCGACTATATCTTAACCAAAGCGCATATTCCGTTAGGTTATATCGAAGCCAAAGATATTGGCAAATCTCTGGATAACAAAGACTACAAAGAACAGTTCGATCGCTATCTTAAATCCCTCAACAACCTGATTTTCACCGACTATCTGGAATTCCGGTTTTTCCGCGACGGCTTGCAAGTCGCGAGTATAAGGCTTGCCGATGTTAAAAATGGGCAACTCCAACCCAAGCCGGAGGAATTCGCCCATTTCGTCGATTTGATGAAAGACTTTGCCGCTTATTCCGGGCAAACCATCAAATCGCCGTCCAAACTCGCCAGCATGATGGCAGGAAAAGCCCGCTTGCTCGCAAACATCATCGAGAATGCGCTGACCAAAGACGAAAAAGAAGATACTAACAGCTCCTTAAAAGACCAGATGGATGCCTTCAAGTCCATCCTGCTGCACGACATTGATGCCGAACAATTTGCCGACATTTACGCCCAAACCATTGCTTACGGCATGTTTGCCGCCCGATTGCATGACGAAACGCTGGACACCTTTTCCCGGCAGGAAGCCGCCGAACTCATCCCGCACAGCAACCCGTTCTTACGCAAACTGTTCCATTACATCGCGGGTTATGATCTGGACGAGCGCATCACTTGGATTGTCGATGGCTTGGCGGACATCTTCCGCGCCGCCGACGTGCGCTCGATTTTGGCAAACTTCGGTAAAGCTACGCGGCAAACCGACCCCATCATCCACTTTTACGAAACCTTCCTGGCGGAATACGACCCCAAACTCCGCAAAAGCCGTGGCGTTTGGTACACGCCCGAACCTGTGGTGGATTTCATCGTCCGCGCTGTCGATGACATCCTCAAGACCGACTTCAACCTGCCGATGGGCTTGGCGGATACGTCCAAAACTACCATCCAGGTTGAAATGCCCGTCGTCAAAGGCAAGGGCAAAGCCAATTACACCCAAATGGAAAAGGTCGATAAGGAAGTCCACAAAGTCCAAATTCTCGACCCGGCGACGGGGACGGGTACTTTTTTGGCTGGCGCGATCAAGCACATCCACCAAAAATTCAAAGGCCAGCAAGGGCTTTGGAGCCAGTACGTGGAAGAACACCTTATCCCACGGGTACATGGCTTTGAAATCCTTATGGCTTCTTACGCAATGGCGCATTTAAAGTTGGATTTGTTGTTGAAAGAAACCGGATATAAGCCTAAGAAAAAACCGCGCCTTAACATTTACCTGACCAATTCTCTGGAAGAATCCCACCCCGACACCGGCACGTTGTTCGCCTCCTGGCTGGCGCAAGAAGCTAACGAAGCCAACCACATCAAGCGCGAAAACCCGATCATGGTAGTGATGGGCAACCCGCCGTATTCGGTCAGCAGCAATAAGGGTGACTGGATACAGCGTTTGGTGGCGGATTACAAAAAAGACCTCAACGAAAAAAACATCCAGCCCTTATCGGACGACTACATCAAGTTTATCCGCTACGGTTCGCACTTTATCGAAAAGAACGGCGAAGGCATCTTGGCGTACATCTCCAACAACAGCTTTATCGACGGCGTTATCCATCGACAAATGCGTAAGCATTTGCTGGAAACCTTCGACAAGATTTATATCCTCGACCTGCACTGCAACAGCAAAAAGAAAGAAACTGCCGTCGATGGCAGCAAGGACGAAAACGTGTTCGATATTATGCAGGGGGTAAGCATCAATATTTTTGTTAAACTTAAAAATAATGCAACCTCTTAAAAAACCGCCATTCCGACGTAGATGCCATCCCTGGCTTCTGGATTCCGGCAATCCCTGCCGGAATGACGTGCCTCTTGAATATGTGCAAATAGGGGAAATCAGGGAGCCGCGCAATCAAGCGATTACACCAACCAGCTTCGCCCCCATCGACCTGCTCGATTACATCTACGCGGTACTGCATTCGCCCAACTACCGCGACACTTACAAGGAATTCCTGAAAACCGACTTTCCCCGTGTGCCTTATCCCGACCCGCAGACTTTCTGGACGCTGGTAAAACTCGGTGGCGAACTGCGCCAACTGCATTTGCTGGATGGATCAGTGATGAATAACCCCATCACCACATACCCAGTGGATGGCGACAATACCGTCACCCGAAAAATTAACCAGCATGATTTTACCGTCCATGGTTTGACGACCGAAGGAAGTGCCTGTGGTGCAAGCTCACCACGAACGGCTGTTTTAGAACAGGTGGATATGACAGGAAAGGTCTGGATTAACGACACGCAATATTTCGACAGTGTTCATAAAATCGCCTGGGAATTCTATATCGGCGGTTACCAACCTGCCCAGAAATGGCTGAAAGACCGCCACGGCAGGATGCTAAGCTTTGAAGACATCCTGCATTATCAGAAAATCATCGTCGCCTTAACCGAAACCCAGCGGATTATGCAGGCAATTGATGCAATTTAGGTTAGCAGATGCTGGTTAAATAGATTTCTTGCGTCAAACAGCTTAATTGAACGATATTTGATCTGTATCAACGAATGCGTGGCTATAATTCGACTTATCTGCTGATAGCACCTACGTTGCCTCCCCCACAAAACCGGAATGGGTTGCAATGAGGGCATTGCGTAGCGTTCGGTTTCTTCCAAAAGGACATTTGGTAGGGTAATGTTGGCGTCATGGCCTTTATTTCAAGTCGGGCAGTACTTATTGATTCCGTTCGTGGTGAGCTTGTACCCAGTCGTCGAACGGTGAGCGGAATCAATTTGTTCAGAGGTCCCTTAATAGATATGTCGAGATTTTCCGTATTTAGTAATGCTCAACCCACGCTGTGTTTCTAGTGCGCTTTAGTGTTATCGAATAACTCGCCCTGTTCGAGGAAATAATCAATGTCAGCGCGAACCGAGGCGCAAAGTTTACTTAAGACATTTTTCTCAGCTGAATCGGGTAATTTTGCGATGGCTTCTTTCATCTTATCAGCATATCCAGACGCTTCGATTAATCCTGTAGCGGTATCCATTAACATAAATATCTACCTGTATTTTTATTCGATTAAATGGTTTGATTTTGTGCGTTGCACAAGTGAGAGATTAGTCACACTTTGGGTGTTATTCAATGGGTAAAAATTATTAATGTGGAGTGCATCACAGTTTTGAAAATTTTAAAATTAATAGCTAAAGCATTAAAAAATATAGAGTTTAGGTGAGGTATATACGCTAACGCTATGCTATAAATAGATTTTTACTATTGATTTAAGGCTTTTTTATGCTTTCTAGATTTAACTTGAATTGAAAATACAAACCATTTATTTCCAGTGGGTGTTATCGATATTTTTGTGAATTTTATTTGTTACGCTCTGGCAACAGGATTTAAATATTATTTTCTGTCGAGCGTTCTCGGTCAGATTAACAGAGTTATGCTCGCGACTTGAATTTGATGATAAAAAAAGCCCCAACGCTGGGAGGCGAAGGGGCTTAAACTACGAAATGTGCTACTATGAAAAGCACACTATCATTTTAGATGAATGTTTTAAATTTGTAGGGGTTCGATTATAAAACCTGATAACCAAGTCACATTAATTTTGGTGTGTGGTTTGATGGGGAGCTTGCTAAACTCAAGCGAGAAAGTCAATAGAACAATTGTCTGTAATTCAGCTATATATGAGAACTCTTGTTTTCAATTTCAAAATATACCCCTAAAAGTACCCCAATTAATTCATTGCTACCCGCATTTTTTTCCTATAATGATGAAAAACTAACCCCTTTTAACATGAGTTGACCGAATGATTTTATAACTCATGATCTGAACATCCAAGACTGACACTCTTGTTTAATTCGCGCTAGTATTTCTTGGAAATAAAACAGAATATAGTCCGCCTCGTTTTTTTGCGTTAACAAATAATGCTGGATAAATTATGAATATCCAAACTATTGCTACTAAAAAACAACAAGACATAATGTCAGAATTATGAAAATTTATACTTAAATCTGTGTAAGCCGTACTAATTGATGTTGAAATCCAAAAAATTGGAGTTGCAATAAGTAAAAAATATATATTTGAACGTACTCCAAAACGACCAAACTTAATCAACCGATAAATAAAATATCCACCACAAAATAACCCAATAATTGAACCCGCTAAAATTGATAACACATAAGTGTTATATTTAAAAATACGATTAGGTTCGATCTGGAATTTCCTTAGTAATTCTAATTTATCTTTCGGTGAAAACAGTTCATCGATAACACCTACATTATTGAAGTATTCTGCACCTGGACAAACTTCTTTAGTAATATAGGAATCTCTGATTAAGTCACCCGAAATTGCTAATATTACTATCAACATAACATCAGGGTAGCCAAGCCATGAAGCAACAGAGCCTAGCATCGTTGACCTTTGAAGGGATGAAGAAACGCACCAAGCGAGAGAAGTTCCTGAGTGAAATGGAACAAGTCATACCCTGGGAACGGTTGCTGAAGTTGATTGAACCGCATTACCCTAAGGCCGGGAAAGGCCGTCAACCGATGGGGTTAAACGTGATGTTGCGGATTTACTGCCTGCAACAATGGTATGGCCTGTCCGACCCTGGGGCGGAAGAGGCGCTGTACGACATGGAATCAATGCGCCGCTTTGCTGGCTTGGAATTGGGTGAAGATGTGATCCCAGACGAGTCCACGATCCTGAACTTCCGCCACTTGCTGGAACAGCATAACCTGACCCATGCGGTGTTCGAGGCGGTCAAGGCGTACTTGACCGAACAAGGCCTATTGCTGGCTGGGGGTAGTATCGTTGACGCGACCATCATCCATGCGCCGCCGTCCACCAAAAACCAAGCCAAGCAGCGCGACCCTGAGATGAGTTCGACCAAGAAAGGCAACACCTGGCATTTTGGCATGAAAGCCCATATCAGTGTCGATGCCAACAGCGGCCTCATCCACACCGTCGGCATCACCACGGCGAGCGACCACGACAGCAGCGTCATCGGCGAATTGGTCAGGGAGGACGACCGCGCGGTGTTTGGCGACAAAGGGTATTACAACGACCAAATTAAGCAGGCAGCACGAAAGGCTGGTGTGTACTGGGCGGTGCTGGACAAGGCCAAGCGCAACCGGAAGCTGTCGGCCTCGCAACGCAAGCGGAACAAAAAGCACGCGTCGGTCAGGGCGAAAGTGGAACATGTCTTCCGCATCGTCAAGTGCCAGTTCGGATACCGCAAGACCCGTTATAAAGGAATCGCCAAGAACGCGGCGCAGGTATTTTCGCTGATGGCCTTGGCAAACCTGTACCAAGCCCGAGGTGCTTTGTTGGCGGTTGCAGGATAACTGCGCCCTAAACGCCTCAAATCGGAACAAATTCCGAGTTTGGGGCGTAACAAAATGGGAATGAAGACACTTTTGTTGCCGTTTGGCGCTTTCCAACTAAACGGTAAGTTTTCCGTTGAGTTGTTCAGAGATTCCTTAAGTTTATTTTATCATTTGCTTTTTTTGATTCTGGATGAAGATCATACATATATTTATCTGTTTTATCTTCTTCCCCAGGGAATCGTGACGCAAGATTACTGACAATTGGATTTGCCTTTGAAATGATGGCCTCAATTTTTACAGGATTGAGGATGCAGTCTTCACTTCTGATATAGGTCAAGGCTGCCATGGCGATCAAATAACATAGCGAAATTAATAAAGCGAATCCCCACAACGAAGATTTTAAAATGTCCCTCATTCTAAGGCTCTTTTTTCATGAGTTCTTGGGTTAGGCTATTTGTTAAGTATAGATGATGATTAAGGTAAGGAATAATCCAGAAATTCAAACTCTGAATTTGGTTAAATATTCTTGTTGTTCCCTTAGTGCAGCATACAACCCCCGCATTAAAACCCGGTTGCCGCCCTTATAAGCATTACGTGAGGTCGTGGCTTTACCTTCAATTGTTTTTGCTCCTGTAGACTTATTCCACGGTTGCCATTGCCTTATTTTTCGTGATTGTTGGTATCGTTGTTCCGGTGTCCATTGTCTGGCTGCCATGTTGTGCCTCTAATAGTTCGTTTGGCAAAATTTTATTTTCTCCCGCGAGCGAGACAGGTGCAGAAATGCCGTTATTTACTTGTTGATGACCATTTGCAATATTCGCTTGTTTAGCAAAGATTACGGGCGGATTTTTAAGGGCTGCCAAGGTTTCTAATGTCGCCCTACATTGGCTTTGAGATTTCAAAGCCAAACGTAAAAATGTTTCATAATTTTTCAAGTATTCCTGAGTTATTGCCTTTCTGGACAGAGCCATAAAGATAGATTGCAAGGCATAAGCCTGCCCCATCAGCATAGCTTCGCACCGCTGCAAATCGCCTTTATTTACATCGTTAATTGAAAGTAAAAGGGCATCCATTAATTCATTAATATCCTGTTCGCCTAATGGCTTTGCATATTCTGATATGATTGCTGCTGCGTTAATGCTTGGCAGCAATGTAAATTGAGCTTTTAACTGAGCTTTTTTCTTGTCTGATAATATTGTCTCTGTTGCCTTGTTGTTAGGCTTCTTTTTCATTCCCATGATATTAGTCTCGGTCAATGCTTGGTTTCAAGCTGAAAAACATCCTGATTAGAAGTTAGGATATGGTAAATAATAGGTATATCTCGTATAGTGAACACTAAAGGCAAAAATGGTAATGCCTAAGTTATTGATTCATATAAAACAGCGTTCATATAATGAACACCTGTTCACGATACGGCATGACTTGTTCAGCATACGGCACAAAGCGTTCAAATTATGAACAAGTAAATCAATTTATCGGTGACCAGTTTTGCCATTCATCAGTGCGCTTTTGGTCGTTAAATTCACGAAAAGTTAACCGCCAGCGTCTAGCTAATTGTTTGTAGAAATGTCCCTCTAATACCAACTTAATAAAGCCGTGAGACTCTAACTCCTTAAATGCCTCATGAGCTTTTCCACGGCAACAACCTACGCGCTTTTGGGCTTCGGTGACGCTGTAGGCAATCGGTTCATACATGCGCCAATGGCATTGCATCAAGCTTAACAATTTAACCGCATTGCCGCTTAAATCCAGATAAGCGGGGGAACGGATCATTTCCACCTCTTGGGCGATGTATTGCTTTTTTAAGCCTCTAACCCTACGCATGGTCTAGCTGCCCAACTGTCTGGATTTCGCATGATAAAAACCATTGTTTCCATTAGGTTTATTACGGAAATCACGACTAACCAATAGATTGCCAAAATAGCAAATTGACTCAACATTCACTTTAGCTTCTTGGTAAATGTCATGGTAATCAGTCCCCGCAGCAATACCCCGTTTGATCGTGGTTATCACCATGGCCGTGACATTGGTTATATTTACCCGAATAGTAACGCCTAAATTTTGCCGCTGACCTGATTCAATACCGCAAGCCCTGTTTATCAGTTTGTTGTAATTCATGTGGAAGAGATAGGCTTCTTTGTTCCTGCCATTAGCCTGTGCGTATTCCGCCAATGCCTTAATTGAGTCGTGCAACTCATGGTAAAAAGGCAAGTAATCAACAGCATTTTGCCGTTCACGCCGAAACCTGCTAAATGCCTGGATCAAATTCAGCTTGAGTTCTTTTACCCTTTCGGTATTGCGGGAGAATGCAAGCAATAAATAACTTTGGTCTTCATTGAGTAAACCAAAGCGGGTCGTCTGCCCTGCTCCTTTTTTTGAATTAACTCCCATTTCAAATGGGAGTTGACCCAGCTTTTTAAAGGCCTCTTTGTTGTGGTCGATCAATTGCAAAACGGCTTTGTGGGTATTGCCTAAATGCTCGCTCAATACCAAAGTGCTAACGCGCGCTTCCTGTTTTTTCTCGATGAGGGCAATAACATTGTTCATACTGCACCCCCAATGGTTTCGATAAGGGCGCGGATGTCTTCAACACGCCATGCGGTTGTCCTTTCGCCTAACTTTACGGGTTTAGGATATTTGCCAGATTTAACGCCGTTTAGAAAGGATGACCGTGCGATGGGAATTAGCGCGGGGGTATTGTTTTTTTTGTTGCCTACGATCTGCCAGATTCGTAAGAATCCTGTTTCTGGTAGTTTGCTGAAAGCTGTAGCCATGTAATGCACTCCTATCGTGCTTGTTGAACATTGCTACATATTGCAAAATTTAGAAACTGATTAGGCGGAGTTCCGTTACGACTTAACGGATTCCGTTATTTACTTAGCTTTTTCCTGGCCTTGCGTCTGGATTAGCTTCCGCCGCTTCTTTCAAATATTTGCTGATTGTCTTTTCATCAGCATTCAAACCAATTTTTTGTAAAGCCGCTCTAATACTGCCGTTATTGCTTCCTGTTGCTGGATTTCTAATTTTATCCGGATCAAAGCCATATCTATCAATAGCCATACCAAGAATTAGCTTCAACATGCTTGCTCTTTCAACATCCAACATCCCTGAGCCATTTCTTTGCTTACCACTTTCTTTTTCCATATCACTAAGTAGTTGCTCAAAATCTCTAAGAGCATCAGTGCGAACAACCAATACGCTATCCTGAGGCAGACCGCCTGCCGGAAAATAGTTATTATGACTATTGGATTTCAAATCCCTGTTATCCATAGATTTTATATGAAATAAATCCAAAGATTTTCTTGCTTGTTCTGGCGTTAGTTCACCAATATCACTACTGGCTATTTTTTGTTCAAGAGCTTCCTTAAGATCATTAAAAACCTCATCAAAAATAGGATCGTTATCTTTAAATTTTTCTTGTAGCTGGCACATAACCCCATCGCTGTTTTCAACAAAAGCCCCATTCAAATTTTGAAGATGTAGGCGGCCTCGTATGCCGTCGCCGGAGCGGGTCCCAGCCCGCATCCGGCAGCTCCGACTGGAAATACGCCAAGCGCCAGATGATAGTTGTCGCCCGGATAGAGCACGCCGCAGTCAACCAGACCGACGGCACCCAGTTGCTGGTCCAGCATCGCTCGCCGCCCAGCGGCGACTGCCCGCATCCAACCCCACTCGGTGTAGTGCAGCGACTAGACCATGCTGTTTTCCGGTCGAGAGCAGGCCCGCACCGATCGGGAGAAGATGCTGTACAGCCACGAATCGGTCGTGCAGCCATTGCAGACCGGTCTGCTCGATGTCAGCACCCGACGTAACCCTTGTCCTTGATCCAGAACCGCTTGCTGAAGGCCTCGCGAATGCGCTTCGCTCGGCTCCGACCGAGCTGGGCCTCGCCCCCTTGACGTCGCCGGCTCCCCAGGCGAGATCTGCCGCAACACGTGCCCCGTCTATGCGTACGCCGTTTCCTCGGCACCGGCCCCACCCGCGTACCAGACACTGTCCGTCGGCCACGTGTTGATGTAGCTCTCGTAGAGGCCGTCGTCGTCAGGATCAAAGCACTCTCGCTGCCAGTTCCGAATGCCGCTCGAGGCACGGCGGCAGAACCTTCTCCAGTTCGGGATCGCCCGTCCACGCCACGCGTGCACGAGCATATCAAAGAACAGCGACTGAAAGTTGTAGAACCCGTTGTCCCGCTTTATTCGGCCCTTGCCATAGAAACGCGAATCCCCCGACTGTTGGCCGAGCCAACGGATGGCTCCGCTCGGGCGTCCGGCGTGCGTCGTCGGTCTCCTGGTGGCTGATGTAATACTTCGCCTGGGCCAGAACGCGGTCGTGCCAGCCAAACACGGTCGCCGGGCACTGAACCTCCACCAGTGCCAGCGCATTGTAGCAGGAATAAGTATCATTGTTACTACAACAAATATCATAGTTTCCCAGGCAGATATGATATTGTCAAAAGAGAAGCTTGCAATAAGTGCAACTAAAAGCACTATTCCCGAAGCTAATTGCCCGAACCTTACCAGTTTCTTTTCAGAATAATTTTTTAAGAAATAAATTTTAAGAAAATCATTCAATACAACTGAACTGGTAACATTTATCATAGCATTGAGCATAGAAATAGAAGCTAAAAGAATAGCAATAAAAAAGCCTTTTACTCCAATTGGTATATTATTAATAACCATAGGCATTATCTTTTCAGCATCAAATCCCGGTTTCTGGGAGAAATAGGAGATTCCTAATATTAAAAATGCAACCGCTATAATCCAGCGCAAAGTATAAGCTACCGTCCACAAACCTCCTGCAAGAGCTGCATCACGTGAACTACGGGCCGTAAGAAAGAACTGAAAATCCCATACATTTGGTCCTGCAGAACACGAAAGATCATCCATGTAAAACCATATAACATCATTGGACCAAACAAATAGAAATGCTGGTAGCTCTGTGGTGCCACCGAAGTGAAATTATCCCACAAGTGCCAGGACAAACCAATAGAACTCCATCCCGGAGCCTGCGTTGCCAAGATCAACAATAACATGATTACTGAAAATAAAAATTGTCAGAATAATGGCACCAACTGCAATCAATATTGTTTGCATAACATCGGTTAGAATTACACCCAGAAATCCACCAAGGGTTACATATACTCCAA
>CAWBFT010000053.1:0-191490 GCA_963788135.1 uncultured Gammaproteobacteria bacterium | reverse complement strand
GGATTCTGGGTGCTGACCTCCCGCTACGTCGAGATCCTCACCCGCGACGTGCGGAACACGCCATCCTGCTGCTCCAGGCGCCGCTGGTCGCGCTCTTCGTCTGCGCTGGCGGTGAAGACCGATCAGCCCGACCGCGGCCCGACCTCGACCATGTTCCTCATCATGTCCCTCTCGGCGCTCTGGTTCGGCTGCTCCAACGCCGCCCGCGAGATCACCAAGGAGGCGTCGATCTACGCCCGCGAGAGGATGGTGAACCTCCGCGTCATCCCCTACGTCGCCTCCAAGTTCTTCGTCCTCCAGTGGCTCGCGCTGCTCCAGGTCGGCACCATGCTCATCATCGTCTACTTCCTGCGCTCCGGGCTACACCCTCGCCGAGCCGCCGCCCGGGCTGCACCCGCTGGGGGATCCAGGCCTGCGGCGCTGCTCATCCTCGACGGCGTGCCCGGCGACTTCTGGCTGCACCTCACGCAACCTCTACCTCACCGCGCTCAACGGGATCGGCCTCGGCCTGCTGGTCTCGGCCCTGGCCGGGCAACAGCGACAAGGCGATGAGCCTGGTCCCGCTGATCCTGATCCCGCAGGTGCTCTTCTCCGGCAGCTTCGGCATCCCCAAGGCCGACGAGATGGTGAAGCGCGGCGGTGGGCTACGCGATGAGCCTCAACTGGTCGCTGGACCAGGCCAAGCGCATCGCCATGTGCACCCCCGAGGAGGAGAAGCCGCCGGGGAGCCGGGGCGGGGTGCCCGATTGCCTCCACGCCTACGATCCCTTCAAGCACCTCGCGCTCAAGACCGAGAGCCAGAGCGACGACGGGCGGTGCAAGGCCGTGCTGCCCCTGGTGAGTCAGATGACCGACTTCCCCGAGTCGCTGCAGCTGGTGGAGGACGGCCTCTACACCCCGCCCGCTCGGCCCACGGGCGGGGCGAAGCGCGCGACGCCACCCGTCGCCATCGGGCTCCTGCGTGCTCGGGGGGTACACCCGCTCCTGCTTCGCGCTGGTCTGTCTGTTCGTCCGGCTCAAGGACCGACAGCACCGATGACCACCACCGACCCCCAAATGGACGCGGAGCCGCACCAAGCGCCGGGCCGCCGCCCTCTCGGTCGGATCCAACACCGTCCTGGTGCTGGGCAAGCTGGTGGTGGCATAATCAACATCAAGCAGTTCAACAATACAAAACTGATTAACGCGCCAACTCTGTGCAACCAATTGAGAGCTACTTGGATATCAAAAGTTGGCGCACCTTCGCCTTTTAAAATATTAAGAACCCCTTCATAGTCTGCTTGCGGCCACCATTGACCGTTACATAGGGGAAAACCTGCGCAAGCCATACTAGCTTGGTTAACCGAAACTAGACATCCGAGTGCAATTTGTAACAATAGGACAAAAATACCTAAGCGGTTAAAATTGACTGGACCAACCGGTTTTGAAAATTTTTCTATAACCTGATTCGACCGGAGCATTAACCAGAAGAACGAACTAAGCAGGATTACCGCCGCCAAAAAATGTAGAGTAATGAACAGATTTTGACTAGGTTGTTTTAGGATATGCACCCCCAAAACAATTTGTAAACCAACAACCAGCGCAAGAAACAAACTTGCAGTAATTGCGGCTTTTCGCAGCTGCACTTGCCACCAGGATAACAGTACTAATAAGCCTGTAATACTCGCTACTCCATAAGCAGCATAAATATGCAAAGTTTGCACTGGAATTTGGCCGTAGAGAAAACCAGTATTCGGAAAGTGCGTGAGCACACCTGCTAAAATGGCGAGCACAGTTAACAGCACGCCTGTCATTGTTATTATTCTATACATGTCCTTCCGTTAACCAATCTGAGAGATTCTTAACAAATGCGTAAGATCGCTTTTTACTTTATACGGATCGAATCCGGGCTTGTATTCCATCATAAGATTACCCAATGGATCCATTATTAACAAAACTCCATCGGAGATATTACCTTTACTAATATCGAAAAGTTTTTTTCTTAAGCTTTCGCTAGGCCGTGCTTTTAATAACACGCTATCATCACGAAGCCAAGCGTCAACCTTATCTGACTGAACATTTTTCATTACCATCACCACCCGCCTAATGCGCGTGAGGTCTTTATTCATCATCAGGCGTAGCTGTTTTGTTTTATGGATCGCCTCCAGGCAAGGCTTATCACATTCAGTTTCCGGAATGATATTTACCAATAGCCAATGCCCCGTCACTTGATTCATATTATCAATAGAGAATTTATCCAACCCAAGAAAATCATTACGCTCGGTGGTAACTACTGGAGTAATTAATTCGCCATAATTTATTTTACCTTTGATAAGGTCTTTATTTCCGATTAACCACCATGCGATGGAGAAAGGAATAATCGACAAGCTGAAGATTAAAAGAAGCATCAACCGGTTTTTTTGTTGTTTATTCATTTTTATTGAAGCCGTACTTGATGTATAAGACGGTTAACAATAGCGCGAGCAAAAACCATTGTCCCGCGTATGCCAGATGCTTTTCCGGCGGCATGGTTTGTTTTTGCTGCCACTCCCGTTTAAAGCCGTAAGGAGCAGATTTGTCCAATTCAACCTGAAAATCATACAACGGATAACCTAACAATTTATCTAAAACTTTTGTATCTATCACTTGCAGAGTGGCTGGCCAAGTTTTACTCGGAATTTCTGCACCGTCCAAAATTATTCCTGGCTTGGGAAAATGGTTAATTTTACCATTTAAGCTAATTTCATCGGTAATCACCGAAATATTGGGAAGTTCAGATCGATTTCGACCCACAGGAATCCATCCTCTATTCACTAAAACGCCTTTATCTTGATTTTTGAGAAGAAAAGGAGTCAATACAAAATACCCCGCTTTTCCATCAAGAACTTGATTATCAAGTAAAAACTGATGTGAAGTATCAAAATAACCAATAATATTCACCTGATTATACAATATGGCTTCAAAGTTAACCGTGCTGTCTTCGGTTAACCTGATAGGGTCAGAATGCTGACGCTCTTCCTGGTGCTTTATGATTTCACGTTTTTCTTCAACGCGGTTTAACTGCCATATTCCTAATGACACTAATGCCGGGAGCAAGCAAAAATAAACGATGAATGGCAGAACTTTGTAGTTTTTTGAAAACATTATCAACTAAATTCAGATGGCCTATTGGCAATTAAGCTTCAATCCTTGAGAATAGCTTGACTTCTGAAATTTCCATACAAGTCACCATGATTAAAATCATTTTTATTATTGTATTTTTGATGATCATAGCCAGCTTGGCTAACGCATTATTTCATTTGGTTAAACCCAAAGCAGGCGAATCATCAGATAAAACCGCGAAAGCCTTGACTGTTAGAATTGGTTTATCCGTTGCGTTATTCATTTTCATGGTTATTTTGCTGGCAGCTGGAATAATCAAGCCTCAGGGCATTGGAGCTCGAATTCATCTACAAAAAAATCAGGACATGGGAGCTAACAAATAACCAAACAAAAAAAAAGCGCTGCGATGAACAGCGCCTTTATTAAGCGAAATCATTTTTGCCCTACAAAATGTAAACAAAAATAAATAAGCCAAGCCAAACCACGTCAACAAAATGCCAGTACCACGCCGCTCCTTCAAAAACGAAATGGTTTTCCGGCGTAAAGTGACCTTTCCAACTACGGAAAAGTACGACGCTCAGCATGATCGCCCCAACGCAGACGTGGAAACCATGGAATCCGGTTAGCATAAAAAATGTTGAACCATAAATGCCAGTGCCTAACTGTAAACCCATTTCGGTATACGCTTCGTGATATTCGGTTGCCTGACAAATTACAAACAAGAAACCTAATACTACAGTCGCAATCAGGCCCTTGATTAACTGGTCGCGTTTTTTGGCCAATAAACCATGGTGTGCCCAAGTAACGGTTACACCACTGGACAACAACAAGAGGGTATTAATTAATGGCAAGCCAAATGCACCCATTGGCTCAAATTCTCCGCCTTCCTTACCGCCTAAATGTTTAGGACCATTGGTTGGCCATTTGGCTTCAAAAGAAGGCCAAAGTAACTCTTTAGTCGCAGCACCGGTACCCTCCCCGCCCAACCAAGGCACGGACAAGTTTCTGGTATACCAAAGCGTGCCGAAAAAAACAGCAAAAAACATAACTTCAGAAAAAATGAACCACATCATACCCATGCGGTAAGAAATACCGACCTGAGTATTATAAGTTCCGGATTCGCTTTCCACCGATTGCAGCACAAACCAGCCCGCAATCATGATAATGAATATCACTAAACCTGTAACCATCATCGCCGACCCAATCGATGATCCATTCAGATAATTGGCAAACCCTGCCAAAGTCACAAACAACCCGGCAGTAGCCATCACTGGCCAAGTTGCTTTATGCGGAATGTAATAAGCGCCACTTGTGGACATAAACTTCCTCTCTATTGCGATATTTTAGTATTATCAAAAAAGGTGTAAGCAAGAGTAATGGTTTTATATTCACCCGGTATTTTCGGATCAACTGCAAACCTAACCGGCATCACCTTTGCTTCTTTTCCCTTGAATGTTTGTTCATTAAAACAAAAACATTCAGTTTTATTAAAAAATTCAGTCGTTAAACCGGGCGATATACTGGGAATAGCTCTCGCAACCATTACTTTATTAGTTAAATTTTCTGCAAAAAACTTAACCGTGTAATATTGACCCGGGTGTATCTTAATATTCTTTGTTTCGGCGCTGAATTTTAATGGCGTCGACTCATTAACCATCGTTAAAAACTCAACTGTAATCTCTCTGCTATTATCAATGAAGTAGACTACTTCTTTTGCCGAGGATTGTTCAATCTTACCGTTTAAACCAGTCACTTCACATAAGACGTTGTACAACGGCACCAAAGCGAAACCAAAACCGAACATTCCTACAACAACAAGAATCAATATTTTCAGCAACTTGGCATTCTTGCTCTTGATATCGTTATTCACTTGGATACAGCTTTTATTACCGCAAAAACGTATATTGCCACTGCCACAGCGGTTAAGACTAAAGCAGTGATAATATTTTTTGTTTTTAAATTCATGTTTTCTACCGACTAGCGCGTTAAGCCATATAACTGATTAACGCGCTCTTCATATCATTTAATGCTCAGAGGGAATGATAGTCGGTGGCGTATTAAACGTATGGTACGGTGCTGGCGATGGCAATGTCCATTCCAGGCTATGCTTACTTGCATCTTCCCACACTTCGTCACTTACGGACTCTCCCGTACCACCTTTGATGGTGTCATAAACGATGTACAAGAATAACAATTGGCTGGCCCCGAACATAAACCCACCAATACTTGAAATCATATTCCAATCAGCAAACTGCACGGCGTAGTCTGGAATCCGTCTTGGCATTCCGGCCAACCCTAGAAAATGCTGAGGGAAAAACAAAATGTTAACTGAGACGGCTGACAACCAGAAATGAAGTTGCCCAATTTTTTCGTTATACATATTTCCTGTCCACTTAGGCAACCAAAAATATCCTGCTGCCATCAAAATAAATACAGAGGCGGGCACTAAGGTGTAATGAAAATGCGCAACGATAAAATAAGTATCGTGGTACTGAAAATCTGAAGGGGCAATCGCCATCATCAAGCCAGTAAATCCACCCAAGGTGAATAAAACCACAAAGGCAATCGAAAACAACATCGGGGTTTCGAAGGTCATCGATCCTTTCCACATGGTTGCAGTCCAGTTGAAAACTTTCACGCCCGTTGGTACGGCAATCAACATGGTGGCATACATAAAGTAAAGCTCACCGGCGATTGGCATTCCCACGGTAAACATGTGATGCGCCCACACAATAAAAGATAAAAACGCAATGGAGGCTGTCGCATATACCATCGAGCTATAACCAAATAATGGCTTTCTGGCAAACACTGGGATAATTGTGGAAGCTACGCCGAAAGTCGGCAAAATCATGATATAGACTTCCGGATGACCGAAAAACCAGAAAATATGTTGATAAAGAACCGGGTCGCCACCGCCCGCAGCGTCGAAAAAGCTGGTTTCAAAAAACTTGTCGGTTAACAACATAGTCACTGCGCCGGCAAATACAGGCATTACAGCTATCAACAAAAATGCAGTAATCAGCCATGTCCATACGAACAAAGGCATTTTCATCAGTGTCATGCCTGGGGCGCGCATGTTAAATATGGTTGCAATAATGTTGATTGCACCCATAATTGAAGAGATACCCAGTAGATGCACGGAGAATATGGCGAAGGGCAACGCTTTGCCTGTTTGCAAAACCAACGGTGGATACAATGTCCAACCCGATGCCGGGGCACCACCTTCCATGAACAATGTACTCGCCAATAAAAAAACACCAGCAACCAACATCCAGAAGCTCATATTATTCATTCGAGGCAATGCCATATCCGGAGCACCAATCATCATCGGCACCTGCCAGTTAGCGAGTCCGACAAACCCGGGCATAACGGCACCAAAGACCATGACCAGCGCATGCATGGTCGTCATGGAATTAAAGAATTGCGGTTCAACAAACTGTAATCCCGGTTCGAACAGTTCAGCTCTTATCACCATCGCCATCGTGCCGCCGACAAAAAACATCGCCAAGGCAAAAATCAAATAGAGCGTACCTATGTCTTTGTGGTTAGTCGTGATTATCCATCTCAGCCACCCTTTTGCCGGGCCGTGATCGTGATCATCATGTTCGTCATGGTCATGTTCAGCTACAACAGCAGACATATCTTAATTCCTCATATTTAAATACAATTAACGCTTGGTTAGCTTTATCTTTATGTATCGTAAAGTTAAACCGACCAATGTACGCTTAAATAATATAACAGAAAGAGCTTACCTCTTGTTTTATAAACCAGCTTGCAATTTCTCTATATCCGCGGGCTCTTTGTAATCGCCAGCGGAATTTCCCAAACTGTTTCTGGTAAAGGCAAGCACCGCCGCAAAATCTTCTGCGCTCAATGTTTTTCCAAATGCGGGCATCATACCTTTACCTTTAAGCAATAGGTCAACCTGTTTATTGATATCGCCTTTGGCAACAGGGCTACCTTTCAGCGCAGGGAAAGTAGGCGGCATGCCTGCGCCGTCTTTTTGGTGACATGATTGGCAATTTTTTTGATATACGGCTTCACCTTTTTTAGTTAGTTCATCCAAACCAACCTTTGCGGTACTAGCTATATTTTTTTTGCTGTCAGAAGCTCCCCCTACACTCTGCTTTTGAGCGTCATTAGCGGGTGGTTTATCTGTATATTTTTTCTGTGGATAAAACTTGTCTTGGGCAAACTGAGCGTTATCTATTTTGACTTCGTCGGGTTTTGTAGATTTAGTTTTTTGCCACTGAACCTGATGATTTTCTTCAGGTTTAGCTGCATTTTTTTCAACCTCTGCTTTATCTACCTTAACCACAGGCGTTGATTGTGAGGCAGCCGGTTTCTCGGACTTAGCTTCAACTTTACCGCCATCAAGCAAAGTCTTTATGTCTTTAGCCTGAATCTCATCTCCCTTACTATTTCCTAACGCATTGCGAGTATAGGTGATTACCGCTGCTAGTTCATTTGCACTCAATTGTTTACCAAAAGCCGGCATTGCATTTCGACCATTCAAGATTAAATTGGTTTGGGCATTAATATCGCCATTAACTACACCGCTTCCCTTTAAAGCTGGGAAAGCACCAGGTATACCCGCTCCATCTTCCATGTGACAAGTCGCACAGTTTTTAGCCGTAAACCTCACTACCTTTCTTGATTAGGTCGTCATGAGTTAAAGTTCTGCAACCTCACTTTCTTGTATCTTTTTGTTCAAGCTTACTTTTCTTCCACACATCATAATCAGCTTGCTCCATCGCAACCACGACGACAGGCATGAAAGCCATGATCTTTACCGCATAATTCAGTACATTGCCCGCGATACACACCTGGCTTTGCAACGGATGTCCACGCTTCATTGATGAAACCTGGAATAGCATCTTTTTTCCAGCCTAAATCAGGAACCCACCATGAATGGATCACATCGGCCGCTGTAAATACAAAACGGATTTTTTTACCGACTGGAATGACTAATGGTTCATCCACCCTTAACAAATAATGAGCAACTGAACGGGCATCGATATGTGAATTTAATTGACGAGCCCGGTTACTGGCCTCATCCAGATTACTAAAAAATGGATACCGCTGTCAAGGTACTCATATTCCCATTTCCATTGCCAGCCCGTCACTTTAACGGTCATGTCGGATTCTTGAACATCATCCATTTCCATCAAGGTTTTAGTCGCTGGAATCGCCATGGCAGATAAGAATCAGGCAGGAATAATTGTCCAGATAATCTCGACAGTGGTATTTTCATGAAATTGTTCGGCAACATGACCTCTGGATTTACGATGATGGTAAATGGAGTAAAACATCGTCCCAAACACACCAATACCAATGAATACGCAAATCCATAAGAATCAGCATATGCAAATCGTAAACATCAGCGCTTAGCTGAGTTTGGCCCTTTCATCAGGTTGAGCGCATAATTTCCAGGAGTGGGTTCAACCGGAAAACCTTTTGGCAGACAGACATTACCTTCCATTATTCTGGAAGCGCATTCTTCGTGCTTGCAAAGTCCCCAACCTGAAAACAATAACACCAGGCCTGCGAATAGTTGCTTTGTTTTCTTCACTGAGAAAACTCCTCTCTTAAGTTGTAAAACTTTGACTGGTTTAGAGGTTTTATTACAAAAACCTTAAAATCCATATTAATTTATGATGGTTATCGATTTTTATAGCTCAATTTTAACCTATCAAGCCTTTTCACGCTAGAAGCGCCTATTCATTATTTTACCTTACAATGGCAAAACTTAACTTTGCTAAGTTATCACGCTATCAAAAATAACTTTTTGATCTTGATCAAATCTTAACCACAGTAAATTTTACGAAGTTGGCTAATTTGTCAAAATCAGGGCTTGCAAGATAAGGCAGCACCCCGATTTTGGGAATATCCAGCAATGAATCGAGCGTCTGAATAAGTTCGTCGGACATGTCTGTATCGGCAACATTGCACACGGCTATCCAACCAGAGCAAGTCACTTCGTCACTAATTATGGCTCGACAAGTTAACAAGGCATGGTTGATACAACCCAACCTTATGCTAACCACCATAATAACAGGCAATCCTAAACTTTTCGCCAAATCATTGTTTTGTTGATTATTATTGATCGGGCTGCACCAACCACCCGCACCTTCGACCAGAACAATCTGCGCCTTGGCTTTCGTCAAGTTAAACCGGTTAACAATCAACTCAAGATCAACAGGATTATTTTTGCCAGCAAGATTTGGTGAAACTGCCAACTCGTAAGCATAAGGGTTAACCTCAGTGTAGTCTAATTTTATCGATGCATGCTTTTGCAGCATCAACGCATCAGCATTCACCAGTTTATTATTTTTAAACTCACACCCAGAGGCAACCGGCTTTAAACCGATAACTGATTTACCCTTGTTCTTGAAATACTCCATTAACGAAACGGTAGCCCAAGTTTTACCTACATTAGTGTCAGTGCCGGTTATAAAAAAGCCCTGCTCCATTGTTAACCTTCTATATTGACCTAAAGATTGGCTACAAAATTTCCGCCGACACTGAAATGACTTCGAATGTCGCCGGCACCAAACCCTCTTTGTCCTGCTTTTGGTAAGCCTGAATCATACGGTTCATTGCGGTTTTGGTGGTAATCTTCCGGTTTCCACCCTTGATTACGGTCTGCGCCCCCAATTGTTTAAGTTCTGCCATCAACTCCCAGACCGATTCATACACGGAAACATAAGCCTCAGTTTTTATCTGGTTAACCTGAAATCCAGAATCAAACAGCATTTGTTTTAATTGAATGCCGTTAACAAACGTGTTGACATGCGCGTAACCGTCCACGTCTTGCCATGCATTTTTTAATTCATGGAGGGTGGACTCGCCAAAAATAGTAAACAAAAAACGCCCGCCTGGCTTGAGCACTCTACGAACCTCTTGAATCGACCTGTTAAGGTCTTCACACCACTGCAATGCAAAATTGGACATCACAAGGTTAATGGAATGATTTTGCAACGGCAGATATTCTACGTCAGCACAGAGAAAATTGACCTTGGGCCGGTTTATTTTGGAACGCGCCAAAGCCAGCATGGTCGGAGCAATGTCCAAGGCGATGATATGTTCGGCGGCACAGCTGTTTTCGGTTAACAACGCCTGAGACAAAAATCCGGTCCCACATCCCAAATCCAGTGCAACACCTGAGGGGTAACCGGAGTTAACCTGTCGCAAAAGCTCACCACCCACTTTCGCCTGCAGCCTTGCCACGCAATCATACGTTGCCGATGCGTTGCCAAAAGATTTTTGAATACGCTTTTTAACCTGCGGCATGTCTTTCCATAAAATCACTTACAACGTTCACAACCTCATCCTGATGCGATAAAAATGGCGCATGCCCTGCTTTATTGATAACGGTTAACTCCAATTGTGGATTCAATGCCTGCAATTCAGAGCCAACGACCCTTGGTATCAACGTATCTTTTTCGCCCAAAATAATGGCAATTGGAATTTTCAATTCGGCAAACTCCTTTCTCAAATCCATTTTTTTTAATAATGTTAACCCTGACAATAGGGTGTTAAGATCAGGGAATCCGTACTCAAACAGCTTAACAGTTAGCTTATCCAGATAGCGCTTCCAAGCCGTTAAGCCTTGAACCTGCCAAGCCAAAAACCGCGACAATGCAGGTTCGGCATCGCTTTTTAGACTAAGTGCAAACTCATCAAGCACGCGTTCATCCACGCCCGACCAGGAATCTTTTTTGATAAAACACGGCGAACCCGCCAATAAAATAATTTTATCTACTCGGTTTGGATAGTTCCTGGCAACTTCGAGGACGATTTCCGCCCCCATCGACCAACCTAGCCAGCAACTGGTTTCCTCATCAATCGTATCGGTTAAAATTTTAGCGACCGTTTCAAGTGAAAAATCCGCGACCGCTTCGCTTTGCCCATGACCCGGCAAATCAACGCAAATTACCCGATAAGACTTCGACAACGCGACAGCAAAGTCGCGCCAAATTCCGGTATGCATGGCCCAACCATGAACCAGGACAATGGGCTTGCCTTTGCCAAACGTTTCAATATGTATTTTTTTCATGCCTTTGTATTCGCTAGCGCATCCAGCAGGCGATCAATGTGATCCGTTTCGTGCAGCGCGGAAAAGGTAATTCGCAATCTCGCGCTTCCCTTCGGCACGGTCGGCGGCCTGATAGCGCTGATAAAAAAGCCTGCATCAAACAGGGCATTGCTCATTGCCACGGCTTTTTTGGAATCACCGATTACTATTGGTTGGATTGGCGTGGTTGACGGCATTAAGATTAAGCCAAGTTGTTCCGCACCACGCCGAAAATGTGCGATTAGTGCATTAAGATTATACCTCCGCCAACTTTCGGTTTGTATTATTTTCAGGCTGGTGCGGGTTGCGGCGGCGACAGCGGCTGGCATGGCGGTGGTATAAATATAAGGCCGCGCTTTCTGGATTAAGGTTTCGATCAACTCGTTTGACCCCGCGACAAACGCGCCAAACGTACCGAAAGCTTTGCCCAACGTACCGACCAACACCTGCACATCATCCTGGGTTAACCCGGTTTGTTCGAGCAGACCGCCGCCGTGTTTGCCCAACACACCGAAACCATGGGCGTCGTCCACCATGACCCAGGCAGCATGTTGTTTAGCAAGTTGGCTTAACTCTGAAACTCGCGCGGTTTCGCCGTCCATGCTGAATACGCCGTCGGTGACGATCAATTTATTGCCGCTTGCCTTAGCCAAGCGCCGGTTAAGGTCGTCGCCGTCGGCATGGCAATAACGGCTAAATTTTGCGCCGGACAACAAGCCGCCATCCAGCAATGAAGCATGGTTCAGTCGGTCTTCCAACACCGTATCGCCGCGACCAATTAAAGCTGAAATAGCGCCCAGATTCGCCATGTAACCGGTGGAAAACAATAACGCCCGATCACGTCCGGTAAATTCTGCCAGTTCTTCTTCCAGGTCATGATGAACACGGGAATGTCCGCAGACCAAATGCGCCGAACCGCTGCCCACACCAAATTGATCCGCCGCCAATTTGAAAGCATTAACCACATCAGGGTGATTTGCCAAGCCTAAATAATCGTTGCTGCAAAAATTGAGTACAGATTTACCGTTGCAAATCAGGTTAATGCCTTGCGGGGATTCTATAATGCGTCTGGAGCGATACAAACCTTGCCGGGTTAGCTCGTTTAGGCTTAGGGATAGATCAAACAAAACAGTATCTTATAAGTCTATGAAGGATAAATAAGCGTAGAGTAGCGCATCCATCCTACTTGCTATGCGCTTGCCATGTTGAAATCAAAAACAACCCCATTGCGCCAGCTAAATTAACAGCAAGTTCCGCATGTCTAGCTTGCGGCTTGCTTGGTCGCGAACCTTTTCCGTGAGCGTCCCCAAGGCGATTTCTCAAAGTGCCAAGACCATTAACGACCGCCTAACAACCACCAAGAATTTGACGAAATACATCTTCACTATGCTGGCTTGGTGAAATGTTTAGTTCATTAGCAGTAAGCTTGTATAACTCATGTAATTCGACCTTGTTAGAATCATAAGGAATTCCAGCATGATCGAGTATGTGCTTGCAAATTGTTTCCAAAAGCGTACGTGCAGCAGTGATAGCACCTTCAGGATCGCCTTTCCTCCTTTCCAAGGCTTTTTGCCAGACAGCATGAACACCTTCTTCGTCGAAGGATTTTAAGGTCGCCGATGTAGATTCGTCTAAAGGCCTAAAGCTCTTCCCTTCGAGATGATCAAATAAGGGACGGAATTCGTTATATATGAAAATGCGACGATCTGCGTAAGTTGAGAAATTTACCTTGATATACTGCCAAAATTGATCCAAATCTCTATTTGTTCGAACAATGCTTGGAAGCAAATCTGTATAAGATGAATTACCGATGAAGTATTTTCTCAATTCAGTGTAATAAACATAGTCTTCATAGCCAAATTCATCATAGTCTTTAGTCAAACTCGTAGCTCGTACAAGGAATATTCGTTGGAGCATTTCTGCACGATCTAGATCGGTGTGTAATTCCTTCAACATTGCAGAAACTTATAACTAACTTTATGTATCAAAAAATATTAATAAACTTAACCGCACATATTTACACCCAACCTCTTAAACAATACCTTATCCTGATTCGCCAACGGGTTATCCGTCGTTAGCAATTTCTCGCCGTAAAAAATCGAATTTGCCCCCGCCAGAAAGCATAACGCCTGCATCTCGTCGCTCATCTTGTTCCGTCCGGCAGAGAGCCGCACTCGAGATTTTGGCATCATAATGCGTGCTACGGCCAGCACTCTTACGAAGACAATCGGATCAAGTTCTTCCGCGCCCATCAATGGCGTGCCTTCAACCTGAACCAACATATTGACCGGCACGCTCTCAGGATGTTTGGGCAGATTCGCCAGCTCGATCAACAATTTCGCGCGGTCGGCATTGCTTTCGCCCATGCCGACAATACCGCCACAGCACACGTTGATACCCGCATCGCGCACTCGCGCCAGCGTGTCCAGGCGGTCCTGATAAGTCCGCGTGGTAATAACTTCGGAATAATATTCTTCGGAAGTATCGAGGTTATGGTTGTAATAATCCAGGCCGCCTTCCTTCAGTTTGGCGGTTTGTTCATCAGTTAACATACCCAAGGTGACGCACGTTTCCATGCCTAAGGCTTTTACGCCCTGCACCATCTCGACGACTTGTTCGACATCCTTATCCTTGGGCTGACGCCACGCCGCACCCATGCAGAAGCGCGATGCGCCCTGCGCTTTCGCCTGCTGCGCGGCGGCGATTACATCATCCACGCACATCATTTTTTCCGCCTTCAAGCCGGTGTCGTAACGTGCGCTTTGCGGACAATAACCGCAATCCTCAGAACATGCGCCGGTCTTGATGCTTAACAAGCTGCTAACCTGCACTTCGTTGGGGTCGAAATGCTGGCGATGCACGGTTTGCGCCTGATAGATCAAATCGTTAAACGGCATGGCTAACAACGCTAACACTTCGTCGAGTTGCCAATCGTGGCGGATGGGGGTACGGTTAGGGGACATTCGGTTAATCTCCAACTACAATCGTCTTATTCTGGATTAAAAACTGTGACTATCAGGGAAGCGATCAATGAATATTGTCATTCCGACGACAGGGAGGAATCTTAATAAGCTATTGAAATAACATATTATTTGTCAGCTTCGATTTCTCGTTGCACTCGAAATGACCATTTAATCAGCACTTTCTTAGTTAACCTTATCACATGGAAAAAGTTTACAACTGGCTTAATTGTATACAAAACCAACTGTTTCCGCCTACTTGTATTTTATGCGGACACTCTGGTTTCAACAGTTTGGACTTGTGCGATATCTGTTATAAACATCTACCGAGGAATACCAACCATTGCCTGTGTTGCGCTGAAATTTTCGAGCCAACGATAACCGAACCGAAGCTATGCGGGCGATGTGTTAGCATAACACCCGCTTTTGATAAAGTTTATGCGCCATTTATCCACCAGGAAGAAATCCGCTATTTGATTACCGGCTTAAAATTCGGCAAGCAATTTAAAAATGCGCGTTTGTTAGGCAATTTATTAGCCGACTTCGTTGAAACCAGCGCTCAAATGCCGGAATTGATCATCCCCGTTCCCCTTCACCTTTCCCGCTATCGTGAACGTGGATTTAATCAAGCGCTGGAAATTGCGCGAACCGTCTCGCTTAAGTTAACCATACCGATTGACTATGGCAGTTGTTCCCGTCTCAAAAACACCCCACACCAGACCGGGTTAACCGCAAAAAAGCGCCAACAAAATTTGCGACGAGCTTTTTCGGTAAGGAAACCCATCAAGGTTAACCATGTGGCGATTCTGGACGACGTGATGACGACGGGGTCTACGGTTAACGCATTGGCAGCTGAATTGAAACTAGCTGGAGTTAAGCGAGTTGATGTATGGGTAGTCTCCAGAGCTTGAGTTAGCTAAAATACCGAAAAACCTGCAAGCCGGTTTATTTTTCAGTTGAAATTACAAATTAATGAAAATTTATCAAAAACCCATCCGATGGGGATTTATCGGCTGCGGCAATGTCACCGAAATTAAAAGCGGTCCCGCTTACCAAAAAACCGAGGGGTTTAAAGTCGTCGCGGTCATGCGCAGAGATTTGGTTAAGGCGGAAGATTACGCCAAACGACATGACATTCCCAAATTTTATAACGATTCGCGGGAATTAATTGACGATGACGAGGTTGATGCAGTGTACATCGCCACGCCGCCCGACAGCCATAAAGAATATGCCTTACAGGTTGCCAAAGCGGGCAAGCCTTGCTGCATCGAAAAACCGATGGCGGCAAACCATGTGGACTGCCTTGAAATTTTAGCGGCGTTCGAACATAAATCCCTGCCTCTGTTTGTGGCGTATTACCGGCGCTCGCTGCCACGGTTCAATCAGGTCAAGCAATGGCTTGATGACGGTTTAATTGGCACAATCAGGCATGTGGAATGGCATCTGGTTCGCCCACCTTCGGCGACGGACATCTCTAAAACGTATCGTTGGCGTACCGACCCTGAAATTGCTTATGGCGGTTATTTTGATGATTTGGCGGCTCATGGCCTGGATTTAATCATTTATCTGATTGGCAATATCAAATCAGCCGGTGGACACGCCACTAACCAGCAAGGATTTTATCAAGCCAAAGATTCTATTACCGGAAGCTGGCAGCATCATAACGGCGTCACGGGTTGCGGTTATTGGAATTTCGGTTGCTTTTCAGATGAGGATAAAGCCTGTATTTACGGGAGCGAAGGTAAAATTGAATTTTCCATGTTTAAGAATGAACCCTTGATTTTGGTTAACCACTCAGGAAAAATCGAAGTCTTTATCGAAAACCCGGAAAACATCCAGCTCTATCACGTGCAAAACATGCGCGACCACTTATCAGGCGTTTCCCAACATCCCTCTACCGGCTTAACCGCCAGCCATACCAGTTGGGTCATGGATAGGATATTAAATAAAATTTAAAGTAATTTATTCTTGATAATGCGGCTTTAGCTAGAAACAACGACGGGCGGACTACCCCGTCGTTGTTCCTAGCCCTTAAGCCAAAAAGCGTTTAACGCCCAAGGCATTTTCAATCTGGCTCATGAATTGTTTCTCATTTTCACTGAAACGTTCGCCGCCAAAACCCAAAAAACTGCCTTCCGTGGTTGCCATCGCCACTTTTTCAGCAATTGATAGCGCCCATTGCTTGTATTCTTCGGCTTCTTGCTTTGAAGATTTTACTTCCAGTAACTCCGTAACTGCCTTCAAATCTTCTAATGCCGCATCCTTAAATTTTTCAGGAGAATCCACGTGTTTCGCTTTCGTACGCGCAATGCCCCATTCCCGAATTTTCTTCATTTTTTCCAATGCTTCTGAGGAATCGCCGGCAACATTGGGCAGTACCGCCTGAATTAAGGCATTGTTGGGATATTCTTTAACTCCAGCCATTATGGATTGTGCGTTAACCAACATTTCCTTGCCAGTGCCAAATAACCCGCTACTGCCAATAAACGCCATCGCCGCCCCCATTAATTGCGGTGTATTAGCCAGCAGATTTAATTCTTCTTCGGTGTAATTAATGCTCATCTTTTTTCTCCGTTTTGAAAACTTTAAAAAGGTTAACCGCTAAAAAACATATCATTAAATACAAGGTTAACAAATGGTTAAATGCATTACCCCTTCAACGGGCTAATCTATCGTCTCCACCCAACGGCAACGCTCCTTAACTACTTTTGTCGTCCGGTTGTTGCCAATGCCTTTAGCAATTAACGCCACCACCCTATCGTCAGAATCATAACCGATATGTGCCTGCAAGGGATTTGCCACTTTGCCGAAACTAAACGCATCAATAATATTCGCCACGTTAATATTGATATTGGTGACCTCGGCACACAGTCTGGAATCCAGATATTTTTCGGCAAAATCTATGGGGATGGTATAACTCAACAAATCGTTAGGATCGTTGAAGGCGATGACCGAGGTGTTGGTTAACATCCGGTGTTGGTAATTATCGCCCACCGATTTGCAATAGGTTTTGGTTTGCGCGCTCACTTTTGGCATGCTGCGGCCTAATTGCAACATTGGCAGTTGGTTGGACATCATGAAAACGGGGATTTTTTTGTCTTTTAGTGATTCCTGAAAATCAATGTCGTAGTTTTGAATATTGCCCGCTAAATTCTGTAAACCATCGATGGCGATGCGGCTGCCCAAACTGTGTGAAATAAATGCGAATTGGTCGGTTAACAAATTGTGTTTCACTTGAAAATCATTATAAGAGCAGGACTGTGCGCTTTCGTCGGGAAAACTGTCCCAATCGCTCTTCATCATCCAACAAAACGACTGCTGAAACGCCTGCAAAATTTCGTTCCTGCTTTCGCCGATGTAAATGATTGAATCCGGCCAAGTCTCATTGGAAAATTTTTTAAGCAAGTTATTTACATCTGCCCGTCGATAAGCGTATTCGTCGGTATTATCAAACGCAATAGCTTCTTTTTGTTTGGCGGTGATTGGCGACCAGGTTAACTCGTAAAACAACAGCTCTTTGGTTTTATCCTTGCTCATAAGCCTGACCACGCCCAGATTTCCCATTTTCTCGCCGTTGCTGCCATCGTTCATCAAATGGATATTTTTACGTTTGGATGACATCAGCGGCAAATCCAGCTCTTTTGCCAAACGCTCGACAAACTGGGTAGAATAACCCGGCATATGATCGCGAATGCCATGTATAATCAACACTTTGGTTTTGCCATGCTGGTTATCCAGATAAGGATTCAAGCCCTCAAAAGGTTTGCCGATAATCTCGCAAACCCGGGTATCCTCTTCCTGGCGCTCAAGATAGGCTTCGACCATGCCTCTGCCAAAGCTGGCGCAACCGCTTAACATGGCTGAAATATAAGTAATGACAAATAGCTTTGTTGACAGTTTCATGCAGTTATAACAGGGAAAGTATAATCCGCTTAAAATAGCATTATTTAATGAATAAATCAGCCTAGTGCCTAAATGAATCTCTTATATTCTTAACGCCAGAAACCTTGTGAAAAAAACATTATTTTTATTTTCTTGTTGCCTGTTAACTCTGGGCTATCCAGCTTTGATGAAAGCTGAAGATTTACTCGCAATCTATGAACGTGCCCTGCAAAATGATCCCCTCATCAAGCAGGCTGAAGCCAAGCATCATTCGGCAAAAGAAAACCACGACCAAGGCATCGCACGATTTTTTCCAGTGGTTTCGGCGACCGGATCAAGCAGCGCGGGTTGGAGCAACAACAAAAATATTCGTACCATTCGAAGCGGTATTATTCCGGCAAATCAGGAATATTGGTTTCATACCTTCAAAGTTAACCTTTCGCAACCTTTGTTCCATTGGGATTACTGGCTGCAACTTGATCAAGCCGACAATCAGATTGCCCAGGCCGAAGCCAGCTATAATGCCGAATTACAAAACTTGATGGTAAGAACTTCTGAAGCTTATTTCAACATTCTTGCCGCACAGGATAATCTACAGTTTACCAAAGCGGAAAAGCATGCGATTGAGCAACAGCTTGAGCAAGCGAAAGCCCGATTTGATACTGGCGTTATTCCAATTACCGATGTCTATGAAGCGCAGGCTGCTTATGACCAGACTACAGCCAACGAACTGGAAGCGGAAAATAATCTGGACAACAGCAAGGAAGCGTTACGGGAAATTATTGGCACGACGGAATCGACGTTAACTCCACTTGGCAAGGATCTGCCGCTAAAAAAACCGGAACCGGAGAACATGTCCAAATGGAGCGATACGGCGGAAACCGGCAACTTCAATATCATCGCTGCCTTTAACCAAATGGAGTTCCTGAATAAAACGATTGAAATCCAACGCAGCGGTCACTTGCCTAAGCTGGATATGGTCGGCGCTTATGGCGTATCGGATGACGGCAGCGCATTCGGCGCGGTCGGTGATACACAATCTATCGGCATACAATTAAACGTACCTTTATTCGAAGGCGGCGCAGTCAATTCAAGAACCCGCCAAGCCAAATTCGACTACCAGGCCGCAAAAGAAAATCTGACGGCAGTTAAACGCTCGGTTAAGCGTCAGGTTAACAACACTTTTCGCAGCATTTTATCCAATATCAGCCGTATTCAGGCATTGAGCGCAACCGTCACATCAGCTTCCAGCGCTTTGGAGGCATCAGAGGCCGGTGCGGAGGTAGGCATCCGCACCATGGTAGATGTCTTGGGCGAACAAAGGAATGTGTTCCGCGCCAAACGCGATTTATCCCGCGCTCGTTACGATTATCTGATTAATACTTTGAAATTAAAGCAAGCGGCGAGTAACCTGAACCAGAATGACCTTGAGCAGATCAATCGTTTATTAGTTAGCAATGCCGCCAAGCAAGTCGAAGCTTTAGATGAAAATTATGAAGCTTTCGCAAGAAAAAGTGACACTAAAAAGGCAAAAGGGAGTAAGTTAGACTAAAGCAAAGGACGAGGAGGAAAGAAATGAAAAGCAAAAAGTTAACCTTGATTTTTTTATTCTCCTGCCTTTATGCCCTGATATCGTCAGCAAACGAGGCGTTAATTACCATGAGCCTGAATATGATCCTGAATTCCTCTGCTTTCGCCCACCAAGGTAAAATTCCCAGACAATTTACGTGTGAAGGCCCTGATGTTTCACCGGAATTACGCTGGTCCAACATTCCGCCAAATACCAAAAGCCTGGCATTGATCGTAGACGATCCTGACGCGCCGGATCCGGCCGCGCCCAAGCTAACCTGGGTGCATTGGCTGTTGTACAACATCCCGACGAACGCGAGTGAGTTGCCGGAGCATGTTTCAAGTCAGGATTTACCGGCGGGAACGCGTGAAGGACTTAACGACTGGCAACAAACAGGATATCGAGGTCCATGTCCGCCGATTGGCAAGCACCGCTATTTTTTTAAGCTATACGCTTTGGATATAGAGCTACCAGATTTGAATTTGCCTAATAAAAAACAGCTTGAACAGGCAATGACCGGGCATATCATCAGTCATGCCGAATTAATCGGGACTTATCAAAAGTAAGGGATGTTAAATAATTATAAGTAAAACTAATTGAAACCTACACAGCCATGACTCTACTATATTTTGAGTTAAAATCTGGAAATTTTCCACTCTCCATCTTCTTGAATCAAGTCTAGAAAATCCTCATACGTTGCACCATCTGTGGTGATGGCTGCAACTTTGTATCGAACTGAATCTTGGGTCATTTCTAGCTGTGTAAGTTTGTAGGACTTAAAAACTCCTTGTCGATAATAAAGATTCAAGGATTGATTAGATACACCGCCAAATAAACCAGCCATGCTTTTCATATCTTTACTAAGCATACCTTGAACTTCTAGATGCTTCCCCGCTACAAGCAACCCCAGAAAATGATCAGCAACTTGATCTGGAGATTTGTTACAACCTATTAATAAACAACTAATTAAAAGGAAAGTTAAAAGTCTACTTCGTTTCCATTTTAATTGATGCGGTACTTTTTCAGATATAAGGTTGCCTATATCAAACACTCTCATTTTCCTGTAAATTTTCGGCTTTGAGTACCTCTGCGATGAGGTCAAAATAAGCCTTGAATTTTGGTATGACCGGGATTTTCCATTCTTTGCCTACGATACGGGCAAGCACATTATTCAACCACGGCTTGTTGGACTCGGCTTGTTGCATGATAAAACAGTACGTTTCTGCATTACTTACGACTGCAAAGCCATCCACCCAAACTTCAATCGGCTCGACCTCTCCATTGAGGAGCGTCTGCACATAGACTTTGCGCGCATCCAAATCCAAATTAAAATCGGTAAGCTCGGCGATATCCTTGAGGATGATATTAGCAACCCAGGTTATAACCTTGTTTGGAGTCCATTTGATGGCGGTTTTTACTAAAGCTGATGTAAAACTCATTAATTACTCTTGATTGATTTTTTGTTGGGCCGGTCAGCTTATATTTTCCTGACTCTGACCATAATAATTAAAGCTAATAATGTTTGGGACTTCTATATACACGCATATATTCAAAAAACTAAGACAAACCCAATACATTCTGCATATCATACAAACCATTAGGCTTGTCTTTTAACCAAATCGCCGCCCTGACCGCACCATTGGCAAATGTCATACGGCTGGAAGCTTTATGGGTAATTTCAATCCGCTCCCCTTCGTCGGCAAACATCACAGTGTGTTCGCCAACCGTGTCTCCAGCACGGATGGTAGAGAAACCGATAGTCTTGCGGTCACGTTCACCAGTAATACCTTCCCTGCCGTAAATGGCGCAGTCTTTTAAATCCCTGCCCAAGGTTTTGGCGACCACTTCACCCATCCTTAATGCCGTACCGGAAGGCGCATCCACCTTATGGCGATGATGCGCTTCGATGATTTCAATATCGGTGTAATCACCCATCACTTTCGCCGCCATCTCCAGTAATTTCAGGACAAGGTTAACCCCGACGCTCATATTGGGCGCAACCATTACCGCAATGTCTTGGGCGGCATCGACAATACTGGCTTTTTGCGAATCGCTAAACCCTGTTGTGCCAATCACCATTTTTTTTCCAGTTTTACGGCAAAATTCAACATATTCCATGGACACATCAGGTCGGGTGAAATCGATCAACACATCGAATTGATCGGCGACCGCCACCAAATTAGCACTAATGTTAACTCCGATGACACCAATAGCCGCTAATTCGCCGACATCTTTGCCCATTACCGTACTATCGGCACGATCTATCGCCGCGGTTAATTTCACTTCAGGAGTCTGGCTGATGGCTTTAACCAAGGTTAACCCCATGCGCCCGGATGCACCGCTGATGGCAACTCGTATCATTTTTTATCCTGTTAATTTATCGAAAAAGCTTTTTACACCATCTGTCCAGGAGTGTTCTTGCGGACTATGCTGTTTGCCGCCTCCCGTTAACGACGCATTGAGCTGTTCAATGATAGCTTTTTGTTCTTTGGTTAAATGTATCGGCGTTTCAATGTTAACCTTGCAGATTAAATCGCCAACCGCACCACCGCGGACCGGCTTTACGCCCTTTCCACGTAAACGGAATAATTTACCTGTTTGGGTTTCTGCCGGAACTTTCAACATGACTTTGCCTTGCAGAGTCGGCACGGAAATTTCATCGCCCAAGCAAGCCGCCGCAAAGCTGATTGGAACTTCGCAATATAAATTAGCGCCGTCGCGTTTGAAAATCTTATGATCCTTGACATGTATCTGAACATACAAATCACCCGCTGGCGCTCCTCGCTCACCAGCTTCACCTTCACCTGCCAACCGGATTCGGTCGCCCGTATCCACGCCCGCCGGAATTTTCGCGGATAGGGTTTTGCTCTCCTCAACCCGCCCTGCGCCTCGACATGCGCCGCAAGGCTCTTTAATCTGCTTGCCGCTGCCATGACAGGTCGGGCACGTTTGCTGTATGGAAAAGAACCCTTGCTGCATCCGGACTTGCCCATGCCCATGACAGGTTGAGCAGATAATGGGACTGGTGCCTTTTTTTGCCCCTGTGCTGTCACATTCTTTGCATGCCACCATTACAGGTACCCGAATCTTAGATTCTGTACCCGCGACCGCCTCTTCCAGGCTTAACTCCAGATTGTAACGGACATCCGAACCGCGTTGCGGCCCGCTGCGTTGTCGACCGCCTCCGCCGAAAATATCGCCAAAGACATCACCAAACACATCACTGAAACTATCGGCGGTAAATCCGCTGCCACCGCGTCCTCCCATAGAACCATCAAGTCCGGCATGCCCGAACTGGTCATAAACTGAGCGTTTTTTGGGGTCGGACAGCACTTCGTAAGCTTCCTTGATCTCTTTAAACTTCGCTTCAGCTGTCGTTGGATCTTCTTTATTTCTATCCGGATGATATTTCATCGCCATGCTGCGGTAATTTTTCTTTATTTCCGCTTCACTGGCATTTTTATCCACGCCGAGTAGTTTGTAATAGTCTTCTTTTGCCATATCGTAATTAACCGCCAAGCAGCGGTACTATGGTTTCCTGAAATAAACAAAGGTGATGCCTGTAAACAAGCACCACCTTAATCCTAGGTTAACTTAATCATTAAGTTAACTATTTACTTTTATTTTTTATCGTCGTCTTTAATTTCTTCGAATTCGGCATCGACCACGCCATCATCAGCTTTATGATGAGAAGCATCATCAGCGTGCGCACTCGCATCCCCGCCTTCGCTGGCAGTTTTTTGCGCATAGACACGTTCCGCCAGTTTGCCGGACACTTCAGTCAAACTATTGGTTTTTTCTTCAATCGCTGCTTTATCATCGCTCTTAACCGCTTCTTTCAAAGCTTCAATAGCGCTTTCAATCGATGACTTTTCATCCCCACTGACTTGATCGCCCAATTCTTTCAATGATTTTTCAGTCGCATGAATCATGGTATCCGCATGGTTACGTGCACTGATCAATTCTTTTTGCTTACGGTCTTCGTCAGCATGCGCTTCCGCATCCTTAATCATGCGCTTGACTTCATCATCCGACAAACCGCTCGACGCTTTAATCACGATTGATTGCTTCTTGCCGGTCGCCTTGTCTTTCGCCGAGACATTCAGGATACCGTTAGCATCGATATCGAACGAAACTTCGATTTGTGGAATGCCGCGCGCCGCAGGCGGGATATCAGCCAAGTCAAATCGACCCAATGATTTATTCGCCGAAGCTATTTCGCGTTCACCCTGCAAGACATGGATCGTCACCGCCGTCTGGTTATCATCAGCCGTCGAAAATACTTGCGATGCATTGGTCGGAATCGTGGTGTTCTTTTCGATCAGCTTGGTCATTACGCCGCCCAAGGTCTCGATACCCAAAGACAACGGAATAACATCCAGCAACAACACATCTTTAACATCTCCCGCCAATACACCCGCCTGGATTGCCGCACCCAAGGCAACAGCCTCGTCAGGGTTAACGTCTTTACGGGGTTCTTTGCCAAAGATGTTTTTTACCATTTCCTGTACTTTCGGCATACGGGTTTGACCGCCGACCAAAATAACATCATGGATGTCTTTAGCTGATAATCCGGAATCTTTTAACGCGGTTTCACAAGGACCTTTGGTACGGTTGATCAAGTCTTCTACCAATGATTCCAGTTTTGCACGGGTTAACTTTACGTTCAAGTGCTTTGGTCCGGTTGCATCTGCAGTAATGTACGGCAGGTTGACATCCGTTTGCTGACTGGATGACAACTCGATCTTGGCTTTTTCCGCCGCTTCTTTCAAACGTTGCAACGCTAATGGATCGTTGTGCAAATCCACGCCGGTATCTTTTTTAAACTCCGTAACCAAGTATTCAATAACGCGTGCGTCGAAGTCTTCTCCACCGAGAAAAGTATCGCCATTGGTGGACAGCACTTCAAATTGATGTTCGCCATCGATTTCAGCAATTTCGATGATGGAAATGTCGAATGTACCACCACCCAGGTCATACACTGCAATTTTGGTATCGCCTTTTGGCTTGTCCATGCCGAATGCTAATGCAGAAGCTGTCGGTTCATTGATGATGCGTTTGACTTCCAAACCGGCAATACGGCCAGCGTCTTTGGTGGCTTGGCGTTGGGAATCATTAAAATAAGCAGGCACGGTGATAACCGCTTCTTTTACCTCTTCGCCCAAATACGCTTCGGCGTCTTTTTTCAGCTTCATTAATACGCGGGCGGAAATTTCCGGTGCCGCCATTTTTTTGCCGTTGACTTCCACCCAAGCGTCACCATTTTCCGCCTCGGCAATTTTGTAAGGCACCATTTTGATGTCTTTTTGCACGATGTCGTCTTTAAACTTACGACCAATTAATCTTTTGATGGCGAACAAAGTATTTTTCGGGTTGGTGACAGCCTGACGTTTGGCCGATTGGCCCACCAAAACTTCATTATCACTATTGAACCCGATAATGGACGGTGTCGTACGTGCGCCTTCGCTGTTTTCGATGACTTTCGCCACTCCATTTTCCAGCACCGCAACACAGGAGTTGGTGGTACCTAAGTCAATGCCTATAATTTTTGCCATGTATTGCTCCAGACTTGTATAAATTGTTAATTAAAATAAGGTTAAAACGATAATGAGGGCTTATTGGTTAACTTCAAGCCTGTGTTGTATTATCAGGTGGATTTGTTGCCGGTTGTTCCGGTGCTTTTGCCACCACCACCATTGCCGGACGTAACAAGCGTCCATTCAACGTGTAACCTTTTTGGAAAACATTGACTACCGTGTTAGGTGCGGCATTTTTAACTTCCTGCATGACCATCGCTTGATGTTGCTCGGCATTGAACGGTTCTCCCTTCGGATTAACGGTAACAATGTTGAATTTGCCAAAGACATTTTCAAACTGCTTTAAAGTCAGCTCGCTCCCTTCGCGGAATTTTTTGACTTCATCACTATCGCCCGTTGCTGCTTGCAAGCCTAATTCAAGGCTATCCAATACCGGCAATAATTCTTTGGCGAAATTGGTCAGCGCAAACTTATGGGCATCTTCTAGGTCTTTTTGGGTGCGACGACGCAAATTTTCCATCTCAGCCTGCGCTCTCAATGCTTTATCCCAATTTTCCTGGGCTTTTTGTTCGGCCTCGGCCAGTTCGTTTTTCAGTTCGGCGACAATCGCCTCCAATGACGGAGGCTGATCCAGTTGAGCGTCGTCTTCCCCCTTTATGTCGGGATTCGTCGGGTTGTCGACTTTAACTTTATTTTTAACATTTTCTTCAGGCTTTTCCTGTTTTGCGCTCATTAATTTGTACCTTAAAACGTGAAAATTTTATAAAACTTGCTTACGACTATGGGGACGCGGTTTTAGGATTCAAGGCTGCACCTAATAATTTTGCGGTGATATCGACAAAAGGAATGATTTTTTCGTAAGCCATCCGTGTCGGTCCGATAACGCCTAACACACCAACGACTTCATTGCTTACCGAATAAGAGGATGTTATGAGGCTGCATTGCTCAAAAGCCTGATAGCCAGATTCTTCCCCGATAAATATTTGCACCCCTTCGCTTTTCATGCATTGATCCAATAAATGTAGTACAGACTGCTTCTGACTGAAAGCTTCAAACAGTTTTCTCAAATAATCCCGATCAGCCAATTCGGAAAATCCCATCAAGTTGGTTTCCCCAGCCAACACATAGTCGTCTTTTTTCTTGCCTGCATCCAGCGCCAATTGGGCGATATTAATGGCATCGAGCATACCTTGATTCATGCGCTGCTGATCTTCCTGCAACTCTTTTATAACCGCCTCTCTCACCGCCGCCAAGCTTTTGCCGGCATAGGCGGCATTCAAATAATTAGCAGCTTGCTGCAATTCGGCTGGAGTGTATTTTTTATCCGTTTGAATGATTTTATTGTGTACTTCATGTTCGTTTGTAACTAATATGACGAGCACGCGTGTGTTGGAAAGCGCTAAAAACTCAATATGCCGCAGGCAGACCACCTCCCTTCTTGGCATGGTCACGATACCCGCCATTTGGGTTAGTTCGGCCAAAAGCTTTGATGCAGCCTGGATCACGTCCGAGGGCTCCTCTTTTTCAGCCAATTCTTGCTGAAGGCGATCAAGTTCTTTACTCTCCGGCGGTTTGTAGGTTAACAATGAATTAACAAACATACGGTATCCGCTCACCGTTGGAATCCTGCCTGCTGACGTATGTGGCGAATGGACTAAACCCATCTCCTCTAAATCAGCCATTACATTGCGAATCGTTGCTGGGCTTAACTTAAGCTCCGAACCCTTGGATAACAAACGCGAACCAACCGGCTGGCCATCGCTGATATAGCGTTCTACCAGCATCTTTAATAATTGTAGTGACCGATCATTTAATAGTTGATTATTCAACATTCGCCTCCAAAAAATTAGCACTCACCACCAAAGAGTGCTAAAAGCAAATTATCAGTAGAAACCCTTATTGTCAATGAGAGAAGATCTTTTAAAATCAAATAACAATAATTTGCAAACATTTATGCGAGCAATCGGATTTAACGTATATTTGAGAAAAAGCCTGGAGAAATATTATGATCAAACATGTAATCAACTCGAAAATCAAAGCTTTGTTTCCAAAAAAACCTTTCGACTGGCTGATTTATGGAGCTTTTATTCTTGCTATTTTTAAATTGGTCGACTTATACACAGACATTAATGAACATGAAGACAACTGGAATGAATTCAAGCAAGAACATCATTGCGAACTCAAAAAAACCAGTGAGGGCAACCAAAAATTGGCTTGGTCTTGCGATGACGGTAAAACGTATTATCGCTGGAGGCAGGTTTTACGTTAAAGACGGTTTTAATACTTTTTGGTTAACCGTCCTTAACGCATATTCAAGTTTATTTTCGTATATTTTCAAGCTTCCCAGCAAGAATAACTGACGCCACCCCAAGGTAAGTCCCAAAAACAACTGAAATTGAAATAACCAGCAAAGGATTTTTAATGGATATGCCAAGCAAAACGTCTTTAGTCAGGGTGTCCGGTGTTTGCAATAAATAAGCAAAAACCAGGGAGTAGCCCACCACGCTGCAAGGTATTGTTGCTAATTGCGGTAAATTAGCCGCCAAGCACAGCACTACAACGGAAACTGCCACTGTGAATGCTGCTTTTAGCGGAAACATGGTTTCCGGAGAAAGCTCGGTTAACATTACCGCAGTAATCCAAGCCATCACCACACCGAATAAACTACAGGTAATATTTTTGCAAACCGCTTCTTTGTTGGCACCAAGCAAAAAATGAACCGCCCAAGGAATGGTTGCTGCCCAAACGAAAAAGAAACCACTTAACGGGCCTACGGCCAGATATACTGCTACACCAGCCAGTCCGCCGATGCTTAAAGAGAGGGCTGTTAATTTATCCACAGAAATGCTCCATTACACCTCAATAAAAAAATCAGCCAGATTCACACTGAGGTGGTTCCATGATATCTGGCTTAGTCCTAAGAAAAGCATCCAATAATGCTTGGTCTGGACTATAGCAGATATTTACAGTTAGATAAATGTTAAGCCAAGGCACTCACACTTTAACCTTGGAAGAGGCAAAGCACATCAGAGAGCGTTAAAGCTTTAAATTTTAATGAAACATGAATTATGTTTTGTTTTTTTCGACAAAAGCCCCCCGTTGAAAGATGCTTTCTCCACCTTAAATTTTGATCTTGAGGTTTATGTCTTATTTTTTCGGCGCAAGCCTGAAGTTAACATGAGCATCGCGCTACCGAAAAGCCAGATTCCGGCTGGAATTGGAGTCTCGGAGATTTGCCCTCCTGCCGCTGGATTGCTGAGGCTGTTAAGACCGACATGCAACGTATAACCTTGTCCCGCCAACATACCTGAATTGTTCCGTCCTCCTATTGATAAAAAATAACGCCCCGTATCAAGCGTTAAATTCATGAATGAATCCCAAGGATGGGAATCCCAAGGGTTATTTAGGTCGCTGGAACCAACATCATTTAACTCACCCTCTCCGTTGTAGGCAATATATTTACCGGATGCGTCGTATAAGGCAATTGAAGACCCTAATCCTTTTTTGGTGTAGTCAATATCAAAAAACGCCTTGACTTTAGTTTTATCGATAGAAAATGAATACCAATCCCGATTACTTTTAACCGCAGTCGCTGCTTCAACGGATGCTGTATGAAATTTAGTGTTACGACTCCAGGGATTGGTTGCCGATTTATCTGGATTCGTCTTAGAGTTGTAAGAATTTTGATCGAACTTCGAATCAAGATTAAAAGCTCTTTTCATCGACCAGTTGCCTGTTGTGTCGTTAACAGCAAAATAAGCCGCATTAGCAGTACCGACTACCATTATTAAAGCAAAAAAGCAGCCGCCAATAATATACTTAAGCATATTGTTTTTCCCCAAAATGGACAATAACATTGCGACTATTTCGTGGTCTGACATTAACCGACAACTTTTTCAATAGCAGCTTTAACCCATTGAATTAGACAGTTAGATGCAACTTTCAAAACTAATAATCGCTCCTCGTAGCAATCTTAAGTATGACTTAAATTAGTGAAATATTTGTGAATCTAGTCACAGAAATTGAAATAAAACCAAGTAAATATCTTGGTTTTAAAAATCATAGAGATTTGACGTTAAACTTTGCTCTATCAGTCACTTATAAACATGGCATCGCCGTAGCTAAAAAAGCGGTATGACTCATCGATAGCGTGTTGATATGCGTTCATCACGTTTTTGAAGCCTGAAAAAGCAGCGATTAACATTAACAATGTGGATTCCGGCAAATGGAAATTAGTTAACATCGCATCGACCACTTTGAACTGGTAGCTGGGGATAATAAACAAATCGGTATCACCAAATTCGGCGACCAACTGCCCAGACTTAGCAGCTGATTCCAATGCCCGAACCGATGTAGTCCCGATAGCAATGACCCGTCCACCCCGAGCTTTGCATCGGTTAACAGCGTGAACGGCTTCATTAGAAACGGAGTAATACTCTTTGTGCATAACATGCTGCGATAAATCTTCTACACGCACAGGTTGAAATGTGCCGCTTCCCACATGCAAAGTAACAAAAGCGGTTAAAACTCCTTTAGCTTTAATAGCTTCCATGACACCTTCATCAAAGTGCAAACTCGCCGTGGGCGCGGCAACGGCTCCTGCCCGCTTCGCAAAAACGCTTTGATATCGGTCAATATCCGCTTTATCGTCGCCCCTTGTTATATATGGCGGTAACGGAATATGCCCAATTTCATCGAGAATACGCAACAAAGGAATTGCACCACCGAATTTAAGCATAAACAAATCATCGACCCTGCCCTGCACTTCACACTGATAGGCCTGATCCAGATAAATTGTAGCTCCAGATTTAGAAGGCTTGCTCGCTTTAACATGGGCGATAGCAAAATTATTGTCCAGAATCCGTTCGATTAATATTTCAACTTTGCCGCCGGTCTTCTTCCTACCGAACAACCGCGCTGGAATAACTTTCGTATCATTAAAGACCAACAAGTCTTCCGGTTTAATTAAGCCAATAAAATCATTGAATTGTTTGTCCGATATTTCGCCCGATGATTTGTTTAGGCACAGTAAACGGCTAGCGCAACGGTCTTTAAGGGGCCTTTGTGCAATAAGGTTTTGCGGCAAGGAGAAGTTGAAGTCACTTTTTTTCATGGCGGGCGATATTAACAGCTTCAGCATACTAAAGACACTAATAAGTCTGGAAGAAACGGGCGTTATCTCCATTAATCTATCACTACACAATGACTGTGTTACATAGCCTATAAACAAGGTTCTCTTGCTTATGGAAATAATGTTTTTAGCTGAGCAGACTTAGAGACTTTCTTTATTGTTATCTAACCAATTTCCACTGACGCTTAGACGGGGAAATAAATTTAAGCTTTCTTGATATAGAAGATTTGCAAATGAGCTTCCCTGGTTAACGACAACAATTCATGCCCCGCTTGTTCAACATAGACCCCAATGTCTAAATGGGCAGCAGGGTCGGTCGCTATAATTTTAACAATTTCGCCACTTTGCACTTCTGTAATTGCTTTTTTTAACCGTAATAAAGGTAAGGGGCAATTCAAGCCTTCGGCATTTACTTCAAAGTTATAATCGGTCATGCTTGCTTTAAAAAACCCTATGTCTTATCTTGATGATTGATACCTAACGTATCATAGCATTCAGGCAATTGGTTTATGTATTTGTGAAAGTAAATGGATTATTTCCCCGCATTTTTAAAGCTTAAAGGACAGCCGTGTTTAGTCGTTGGCGGAGGCGAAGTCGCCGCCAGAAAAATCGAATTGTTAAAACGGTCGGGCGCTAAAATTACAGTACTTGCCCCCGAAATTAGCGACTCAATAATGAATATGCCAGATTCAAATGATTTGGAGATTCAGCATACTGAATTCATTGAGCAAGATCTTAACCAATACCGACTGGTAGTTTCCGCAACCAACGACGAAAAAATTAATGCTTTAGTTGCCGAGTGTGCTCACGCTCAAGGAGTTCCAATTAATGTTGTCGATCATCCTGAGCTCTGCAGCTTTATATTTCCGGCCATAGTTGACCGCTCTCCAGTAATCATCGCCATTTCATCCGGCGGCTCCGCACCAGTGCTGGCACGATTGCTCAGGGCAAAAATTGAAACGATTATCCCACCCGCTTATGGACAATTGGCAAAATTGGCTACGAAATTTAGGGATAAAGTTAAACAACGGATCAATCGCGCTTCCCAACGACGCATATTTTGGGAAAACGTATTACAAGGCAATATCGCCGAAAACGTGTTCACCGGCAATCTCGAAAAAGCGGAGCAGGAATTAAGTCAATCGATAGACGATTTTGGAAAAACCAGTAAGGAAGGCGAGGTTTATTTAATCGGCGCAGGCCCAGGCGCTGCAGATTTATTGACTTTTCGCGCCTTACGATTACTACAGCAAGCGGACATTGTGCTTTATGATCACTTGGTATCCCCGGAAATTATTGATCTTGCGCGTCGCGATGCGGAAAAAATTTATGTTGGCAAACAAAGAAAAAACCATGCTTTACCGCAAGATTCAATAAATCGGCTACTCGCCGACCTTGCTAAACAAGGCAAACGTGTCGCCCGCTTAAAAGGCGGAGATCCTTTCATCTTCGGTCGTGGTGGAGAAGAAATCGAAACTTTGATGGAGCAAAGCGTTAATTTCCAGGTTGTCCCCGGCATTACCGCAGCTTCGGGTTGTGCCAATTATGCGGGCATCCCCTTGACTCATCGAGATTATGCCCAATCCTGTGTTTTTGTTACCGGCCATCTCAAAAACAATGAAGTTAACCTCAATTGGACGCAACTTACCTTACCTAACCAAACGGTGGTTATTTATATGGGTTCGTCGGGGTTAACCCAGATTTGCGAGTCTTTGATCAAACATGGCAGCACGCCAGATTTGCCAATCGCATTGATTCAGCAAGGTACCACTACGAATCAAAGAGTCCTCATTGGCACATTAAAATCGCTTCCTCCCCTTGCGGGTGTGCAATCGATTAAAGCACCAACGCTGATTATCATAGGCTGGGTTGTTAACCTGCATAAAAAACTAAATTGGTTTGGCACAAACAACAACTCAAAAATAAATTCATAATAAAAACATATAAATAAGAGAATTCTAATTAAATTATGCAACGACTTAGTACTTAGGTTATTTGTATTCAGCTCTGATTCATCATTCCATGACCATAATCAACTTATTGAAATTAAATGTCGCTAATGCAATAAAATAATTGAATTATGTCTTTATATTTCTTATCCTTTGCATTCTAAAAATAAATACTTGAACCTTAGGCAATAACTAGCGGTTCTTTTTTAACCACCAAGAGAGGTCAACATGAAAAAAACATTAGGTACAATTGCAGGTGTAGCATTAATCGCTTTGAGTGGTACAGCATTTGCTGACGAATCCATCGAAATCGGTAAAAAAATCTATGATCGTGCTTTTGGTCGTGGTTGCGGAACTTGCCATGATATTTCTTCAAATCCTCAGTTAACCGCAAACATCAAAGCAGGTACGCTCACCAAAGCAGGTTTTGAAGAAGTACTGAAAAATGGCCGCGGTGGCATGCCTAAAGCGATCGACGAGATCATGAAAAATGCTGCAGTCACTAAAGCAGGCTACGGCGAAGACCAAGCTGTTGACGCCTTGTGGAAATATATAGAATCAAAATAAGTATAACTTATAAAAATAAAAAAACCGCCTTTCGGGGCGGTTTTTTTCGTCCACTAACCCTAAAAATACATCATTTATTTTATTTACCGCCCTTAAGAAAATACTTGATTTCTTTGTAGGGTAATTGCCGGGATTTGACCCAAACGCCTGCCGCAGCGACAAACATTAAACCGCAAGAACCCAAGGTTAAGTAAATCAATTTTTTTAAGTGCGAAACTTCCTGCACTAATTCCTGATTGCTTACGACCGCTTCTTTTTTAGGTGGATCGGAATAGGTACGCAAAACTTTGATGTCGTTTTTTAAATCAGCGATAGTCCCTAAAGAATTACTGACAGTACCGGAACGAATACTATCTTCCAGCACACTCAATTTACTTTCGATAGATCCACTGACCAAACCAACCATCTGGCTTTTAAGACTATTCACTTCAGCTAAAACAACCGTGTTAGCTTCGGTTGAGACTGTTTTTGACGCTTCTTCTGCGTTTTTATTAACGATGAGACTGTCAGGGCTTGGAACAAAATAAAATCCTAAAACCACAACCATAAACATCAGAAAAAGCAACGTTCCCATCAATACCCGATTGACTTTCATCAACTGTTGATGGGAAGGAATTGTCGTTACAAGCCCTTGAATTTTGACAACCTCTGTGCGTTTTTCCTGCATCTTGCCTACTTTTTATAATTGATTCTTCCAAATTTAGGGAAGCATCTTAAGTTTGGTGTCGGCTAATTGAGTTATTTATATTAACTTCAGGATTATACAAGGATTCACCCAAAGTCCGATTATTATTTATTTTGATTTAGACCTTTTTGAGGCTGCTATACGCATCCTCAATGCGTTAAGCTTGATAAATCCCTCCGCGTCTTTTTGGTTGTAGGCTCCGCCGTCATCTTCAAAAGTGGCGATGCTTTCATCAAACAAGCTGTCCGTCGTAGATTGCCTTCCGACGACAATCACGTTGCCTTTGTATAACTTAACCTTAACCTTGCCATTTACATTGGCTTGCGAATCATCAATCATTGTTTGCAACATCTTCCGTTCAGGGCTCCACCAGTAACCGTTATATATTAGTGATGCATAACGCGGCATAAGCTCGTCTTTTAAATGCGCAACTTCACGGTCCAGGGTTAACGATTCAATGGCGCGATGTGCTTTTAACATAACAGTGCCCGCTGGCGTTTCGTAACAGCCGCGCGATTTCATCCCAACATAACGATTTTCGACAATATCTAATCGACCTATGCCGTTGCTGCCAGCGATTTTATTCAGGTTTTCAATGACCTCGGCGGGTGAATAATTAACGCCATCTATGGCGACAATATCACCTTTGCTATAGGTTAACTCAAGGTAGGTTGCCAGGTCTGGCGCGGCTTCTGGCGAAACCGTCCAGCGCCACATATCTTCTTCCGGTTCTGCCCAAGGATCTTCAAGAATACGACCCTCATATGAGATATGCAGTAAATTCGCATCCATGGAATAAGGCGAAGCTTTACCTTTTTTCATTTCCACCGGTATACCGTGCTTTTCTGCGTATACCATCAACGTCTCGCGAGAGGTTAAATCCCACTCCCGCCAAGGGGCGATGATTTGGATATCAGGGCGCAAGGCGTAAGCACCCAACTCAAAACGCACTTGATCGTTGCCTTTACCGGTAGCGCCATGCGAAATTGCTTCAGCGCCGGTTTCATTGGCGATTTCAATCAAGCGTTTGGCGATTAACGGCCGTGCGATCGAGGTTCCTAAAAGATACTCACCTTCGTAAATAGTATTGGCGCGGAACATAGGAAAGACAAAGTCGCGGGCAAATTCTTCACGTAAATCGTCAATATAAATTTCTTTGATGCCCATCGATTTCGCTTTGGCGCGCGCCGGTTCAACTTCCTCGCCCTGCCCTAAATCCGCAGTGAAAGTCACCACTTCGCATTGATACACATCCTGTAGCCACTTAAGTATGACAGAAGTATCCAAACCGCCGGAATAAGCCAACACCACTTTATTGATTTTCGACATGCCGCTAAATAATCTCAGGTTAAAAAAGCTGCAATTATAACTGAAATCGTATTTTTCTACAGCACACCCGCAAAGCTAAGTTAGATTAATCAAATCAGTAAACCCTATGAAAACTATGTAAAAGTTAACAAACAGATTAAATTGGTAGGAAATTTTTTTGGCATCGACCAGCGATTTTGAATTATATTCGTATGGTTAACACCGATAACTATAACAATACCCTCGTGGAGCCAGCTAGAATGATTACCAATGCGATGTCGCACGAATCACAAGAACAAAAACAGCGACGCCAACAATTATTGCATCATATCAACTTACAGTTTGCAGCTTTGGGACAACCTATCTGCGAACTTGAAGGAGACCAGCAATACCTTCATATTGCTGACGGCTTGTTGCGCAAATACACCCAACAACGCCGCTTGCTGGCACAATATCGTTGCCCTGCGGATCAACGCATTGAAGATTTTGTTAACGACTACCTTATCCGAAATGGAATGGAAGGTGCATTTCGCCTTCCTGGTGAAACCTTTGTCCTCGAACAAAAAGGCGTTGCCAGAGAACTTTCCCTGCCTTTAAACCATCATGAATTCCACTCGCCGTATGTCGACTCCTACCGCATCCAACAAGGCGTGCTCCATAATCCGCAGAACGACAAGCGCACTACCAAGGGCGTTTTTCATATCGTTGCCAGGGGCTTACCGGTTCCAGCCGATAAATGCGAGGTTCCTGTCAACGCATATGCTGCACTGTTAGCAAAGGCGATTACCCCTCCTGATGATTTGCTTCGCCTGCCCTTCACAAGTATGCAATCGCAACCAGCAAACTTATGGGTATCGTTATTGTTGCACCCTATTGTCCGCCCGGAAATTCGCTCAGACAGTCCGGCACAAACCATGGAAGTTCGATTTTTTACCCCCGGGGGCTTGGTTGCCAATCTTGATTTTGTCGAGTCTATTTTCGGCAACGCAGGCGACCCGTTCCTGCCGGAAAACGATGCTGCTTTGGACATTGACCATTGGACTGGCCATACCGGTTGCATTATCTTGGCGCCACATTTGGTCTCATGTCGCAAAAATGATTTAGGATTACCCCATTACGATCAAGCAAGTGACCGCCAGCGCAAAGACGGCATGTGCTGGCAAAAAGACGATGAAAAATATAACGATGGCAAGCCTTTCAAACTTGTGTGCCGCGATATGACTGGCGTCATTATTACCCTCATTGCCGATAATTATTTCGGTTACAGCAAGAAAGAAATCAAATCCCATATCAGTTATGCAGCCAATCTTTACGGCGATTGTGAAGAGGAACATGCTGGCGGCGCATTGGCTTTTCCCAGAGTTATTCTTGGCGAACTGCACATTCCGAGTTCGTCCGATCTGGCCACTAAACCTTCTTTCGAAAAAGCCAGCAAATTGTTGGAGCCAGCCATAATCAAATATGATTCGGGTTATGCTATCGACAGAATCTATCAAGACATCATTTTTGTGCCGGAAAGCGCCCAAATTGACATTCAAGACCAGCAAATCAGTTGGCAATACAATGGGCAACCGCAAGCCTTAAAGTTGTTGATTAATCACACTTATATTTATCCCAATGGTTTCCGTGTACACATGGAACGTCACCCGCATGCGCCGAGCTGGCGGTTGGTAGGCACTTATCATGAAGGTACGTTTATCCATAAGCCTTGCACGGTATCGGGTGGCGGCAAATCTGAAATCTCAAAATCCATCGCTGGTGCGGTCATTTCCGGCGATTTCTTTGTTGAGGACTTCGATAAAGACATGGATTTGGTTAAAAAAATCTTCGATCATGATTTTTCCAACCGATTTCGTGACCCAGCCAAAAATGGCAGCGACCAGCGCAGCCTGCTCAGCAGCAGACGTACGCTGGGATCAGTCATTAAATTGTTAACCCCATCAGTAACCGACTATTCTGACGCTTACAATCAATGGCTGGAAGAAATTCCTCAACATATCTTGAGTCTGGTATTAATGATAAAACGGTTTTATAAAACCGAATGGGGTAAAAACTGGCGGGAGCATTTTTCGGTTGATCTGGTTAACGGGCGCCCAGGCAATGAACTGAAATACCATGGTAGAAAGTTGAGGGCGAGTTATTTACGCGTAGGCTTTGATGAAAAAGGCGCGTGGCGCGTGTTCAAGTTGCGGCAAGACTTTATCGCTTCGGAAAAACTTCAGATGGAAGATGACATTAGCGCCTCCACTGTATTGCCTGCCCTTCAGTTATCGGGACTTAACCGGGATTACGCCAATCCCAGCGTAAAAATTGTTAACAATTGCGAGAATAGCTTCTTCCAACGCCCGGACGACGCCATCCATCGCGGCATTGACTTGCAAACCGAACTGGATTTTTCTGGAAAACAAAATTTTATATCTAACTTTCAACCTCTTACCAAAGAATTTGCTAAAGAGCTTCTGGATGATGTCATTCATTTCGAAGAGTTCAGCGAACCGATGCGGCAAGTTATCCGCGAAGCGGCGTTGGCAAAAAATGGCAAATTTTTTGTGTCGTCCGCCCATCCTCGATTGGTAGACGGTGTACCCAGCCAAAATGTTCGTTACCTGCAAGCTCGCCCAGATCTGCTTGACGCCAAACCGCGACACTTGGCAGAGATTTCCACCCGGCTTGCCCGCGGTTTAAGTCACGATCAACCGGTTTATTTTCCGGTTAACTCGGTGTTAACCGGACGGCGTAACAATCCTGCGGACTTGGCCGCAAAAATCCGTCCACTGGCAATTTATAATCCGATTCACTATCAGGAGTTGCCCGAACTGTTTATGGATTTCATATGCAGTTTAACCGGAAAATCACCCTCCACCACCGGCACAGGTTCGGAAGGTGCGTTAACCAAGGGCCCCTTTAACGCCTTATCTGCCACGGCCGATCTAAATACGGCCCTAGTTTCTTTTATTTTATGCGGATATGACGGTTTTTCTACTGCCGCGGGATTTATCGGTTCTAAACGCCGAATCGACCACGATGTCAGTTTGCTGATCCCGGAAATCTGGTCACGGCTACCGGTAGAACAACGCTGCCCGAAATACTTGATCGATCACGGCCAACTGGAAAAACTGGAAGATTTTGAATATCAAGGAAAGATTGTATATGCCAGTCGGTTGGGGTATCGAATCACCGAACGTTTTGTCCATACTAATTTTGGAAAAGTATTCAACTATCCCACTTCAGTATTCGATGAAGCAATGTTGAAGCCGGAAACACAGGACATGGACAGTTTCGTTGATGGCGTCAATAACGTTTACGAAGCTCAGCAGCGGGTAGCTCAAATGTACTTTGAAGACGGCTCCATTCATGATGCTTGCCCTCCCCTTAAAGCCTTGTTACATATCATGGCATATGGCGAGTTTGAGGGAAAAACGATTTCTGATGCTGCCATACGTAATTTATTTAGCTATGAATATTTGCTAAATAGTGACTGGTACAATAATCGACTTAAAATCAAGCAAGAACGCGATCGCCGGCTTTGGCAAGCTCATGCTGACTATATCAATAAATGTCTGACGGAAAAGGACCGATATAACAAAAGCGACATTAAAGATTTGAAAAAAAAGCTGGCTAAAGCCGAACAAATGTTAATCAAACTAAACGGCAAAAACTATCTTAATGAATTAACGGGAAGCCTTGGCGCGGATTGGATACATCTGTAAAGTCTGATTCACCTGAAATAAACTATAACGCTTTTAATTAAGCATTACCTCTAATTAACAAAAGCGCGGCCTCATAATCGCTAAATTTGTATATAATAGGCGTGATAATTACAGTTAAAAGACAAATATTTTGTTTTATCTCCAACAAAAACTCAGTCAAGCATCCGTTTATAAAAAAAATTGTCTAGCCAGAGCTTATGGTTAGACAACCCCCCTCGTTACAGGAACAGAGATGAATAACAGTATTTTAGCGGAAATTACCGGCCAGGAAGACATTGATCCTTTGGAAACCCAGGAATGGATTGATGCGCTGCAATCCGTCCTGGAAATAGAAGGTCGAGAACGGGCGCATTTCCTGATTGAGCGATTGGTTGCTGTCACCCGCCATTATGGTTTTGATATTCCTTTTAGCGCAAACACCGCTTACGTCAATACCATCCCCGCCGACCAACAAGGCAAGTACCCCGGCGATTTCTCAATCGAGCAAAAAATCCGTGCTTACGTGCGCTGGAACGCGATGATGATGGTATTGCGGGCGAACAAGAACACCAATGTCGGCGGGCACATTGCCAGTTTTGCCTCCGCCGCTACGCTGTACGATGTCGGTTATAACCATTTTTGGCGTGCTTCCACAGCGGAATTTGCCGGTGATTTGGTGTTTACTCAAGGTCACTCCGCGCCGGGAGATTATTCCAGGGCATTCCTGATGGGCAGGCTTACCGAAGACCAGTTAAATAGCTTCCGGCAAGAAGTCGGCGGCAATGGCTTGTGTTCTTATCCACACCCTTGGCTAATGAACGAGTTTTGGCAATTCCCGACTGTTTCCATGGGACTCGGCCCGATCATGGCAATTTATCAGGCTCGTTTTATGCGTTATATGGAAGGTCGCGGCTTAGCCGACAACTCCGACCGTAAAGTCTGGGCATTCCTGGGTGACGGTGAAACCGATGAGCCAGAATCATTAGGTGCCATCGGCATGGCTGGGCGTGAAAAACTGGATAACCTGATCTTCGTCATCAACTGCAACTTGCAACGCCTGGACGGACCGGTTCGCGGCAACGGCAAAATCATTCAGGAATTGGAAAGTGAATTTCGCGGCGCAGGCTGGAACGTTATTAAAGTCATCTGGGGACAACGTTGGGACACGCTCCTTAGCCGCGACAAAGACGGGCTATTGGCCGCAAGGATGATGGCTTGTGTTGACGGCGATTATCAAACCTACAAATCCAAAGACGGCGCCTATGTGCGCGAACACTTTTTCAATACGCCCGAACTGAAAGCCATGGTCGCGGATTGGTCTGACCGCGAAATTTGGGAACTTAACCGCGGCGGGCACGATGCGTCCAAAGTTTACGCGGCTTTCAATGCAGCGGTTAACAACAAAGGTCAGCCCACAGTCATTCTAGCCAAAACCATCAAAGGGTATGGCATGGGTTCTTCTGGGGAAGCGCAGTATACGTCGCATCAGCAAAAGAAGATGAGCGATGACTCATTGAAGCATTTTTGTGATCGCTATGAATTGCCCATTACCGCTGATGATATAGCAAAGCTCAACTACCTTACGTTTAAGCCGGATTCGAAAGAATTCATCTACATGCTAGAACGTCGTGCCGCGATGGGCGGTGTCTTGCCTGCCAGACGACCAAAATCGTATGCCTTGGAAATCCCACCCTTATCAGAATTTAAAACGCTTCTGGAAGCCAGCGGCGAAGGACGTGAAATTTCCACTACTATGGCGTTTGTGCGCTTACTTAATATCTTAACCAAAGATAAAAATATCGGCAACCGCATCGTTCCGATTGTTCCTGATGAATCAAGGACTTTCGGCATGGAAGGCATGTTCAAGCAACTGGGGATTTGGTCACAGGTTGGCCAGCTATATACGCCGCAAGATGCCGGTCAACTGATGTCGTACAAGGAAGACAAACAAGGTCAAGTTTTGCAGGAAGGCATCAACGAGGCCGGTGGGCTATGCGACTGGATTGCCGCAGGTACGTCGTATTCCACCAACAATGTGCCGATGATACCTTTCTTTATTTATTACTCGATGTTCGGCTTTCAACGTGTTGGCGATTTGATCTGGGCGGCGGCAGACCAACGTACGCGCGGCTTCTTGATGGGCGGCACGGCAGGCCGGACGACCCTGAACGGAGAAGGCTTGCAGCATGAAGACGGCCATAGTCATTTGATGTCGGCCACTGTACCAAACTGTATCTCATATGATCCTACGTTTGCTTACGAATTAACCGTAATCATTCAGGACGGTATGCGCCGAATGTATGCCGAGCAGGAAGATGTATTCTATTACATCACCGTGATGAATGAAAACTACGCGCATCCCGCCATACCGAAAGACGCTGAGAAAGATATCCTCAAAGGCATGTACTGTTATCGTAAAGGGGCAGGCAAGCAAAAACTCAAAGTTCAATTACTTGGATCGGGCGTAATTTTCCGCGAAGTCGAATTTGCTGCTGAACTACTGCGAAAAGATTGGGGCGTAGAATCTGATTTGTGGAGCTGCCCAAGTTTTACTGAACTTGCCCGCGACGGCCAACTTTGCGAGCGCTGGAATCGCTTGCATCCAACTGAAGCCGCTAAAATACCACACGTTAACCAATGTTTGGATAAGGCCGAAGGCCCTGTCATAGCGGCAAGTGATTATAATCGCGCCTTTGCCGACCAAATCCGCGGATACATCAAAGCGCCCTATTCCGTTTTAGGTACTGACGGTTTCGGACGTTCTGATACACGCGAAAACTTGCGTAAATTTTTCGAGGTGGATCGTTATCATGTCACGGTCGCCGCATTAAAAAGTTTGGCCGACCTTGGCAAGATCGATACAACCAAAGTTGCAGAAGCTATTAAACGTTACTCTATCAATGCTGAGGCAAGCGCGCCTTGGTTAACCTGAGGTTAGGAAAGCATCATGTCCGATGTAGTTGAAATTAAAGTACCCGATGTCGGCGGTGTCGCCAGTATCGACGTCGTAGAAGTTTTGGTTAAAGTGGGCGATGTTATCGTCGAAGACCAAGCGATTGCTACGCTAGAAACCGATAAAGCCAGCATGGAGTTGCCAGCCAGTGTCGGCGGAACAATTCAACAAATTCATATTAAGTCCGGCGATAAGGTGGCGGAAGGCTCGTTAGTTGCAACTGTCTTAGTGAACATTGCAACAGCGACAGCCGCCCCGACTCAATCACAAGAACCGAAGCCAGAACCGACTAAAAAAGAAGATCCTATAAAAGAAGCACCCACGGCAACTAAAACGCCATCAGAACCCGCCAAACTCGCTCCAAAAGTCACATCCCCGTCACCTTCCATTGAGTTAACCAATTCGGCTAAAGCCCATGCCTCGCCTTCGGTACGCTTGTTTGCCCGGGAATTAGGCGTTGATATTAGTAGAATTTCATCTGGGAATGGCCCTAAAGGTCGCATCTTAAAAGAAGATGTTAAAAGTTATGTTAAACAGACCTTAAGCGGAAACACTGGAATTGCCCAAGGTCAAGCCGGAATCCCATCTATACCCGCCATCGACTTCACCCAATTCGGCGAAATAGAAACTCAAAACTTAAGTAAAATAAAAAAGTTAACTGGGCAAAATTTAAGTCGGGTGTGGCTTAACCTGCCCATGGTCACTTATCATGAAGAGGCCGATATTACCGAGATGGAAGCATTCCGCGTCGCGCTGAACTCCGAAAAAGGTAAGGATGAGGTCAAAATTACCGGCTTAATATTCATTATCAAAGCCTTGGTCGCAGCCTTAAAGCAATTCCCCAGCTTCAATGCTTCGTTATCGCCCAATGGTGGCAGCCTGATCCTGAAAAAATATTACAACATTGGTATTGCGGTCGATACGCCTAACGGCTTGGTCGTACCGGTATTACGGAATGCCGACACTAAAAGCGTCAACCAACTTGCGCAGGAATTAGCTGAGAAAAGTGAAAAAGCGCGACTAGGCAAACTCATGCCGGGAGATATGCAAGGAGGCTGCATCTCAATTTCCAGCTTGGGCGGGATTGGGGGTGCGGCGTTTACGCCGATTGTGAATGCTCCGGAAGTAGCGATATTGGGCGTAACCCGCGCAAAAATGCAACCCGTATGGAACGGCAAAGAATTTGTCCCCAGATTAATGCTGCCTTTAGACTTAACCTACGACCACCGTGTGATCGATGGCGCGGAAGGCGCGCGATTTATGGCGACTATCAAGCAAAACTTAACCGATATTCGGCGTTTGTTACTGTAATCAGGAGAAATGAAATCATGACAAATAATCCAACCAGTAATGAATTAAAAGCAGAAATCGTAGTTTTAGGCGGTGGTCCAGGCGGATATACCGCCGCCTTCCGTGCTGCCGATTTAGGCAAGCAAGTGGTTCTTATCGAACGCTATCCTGTATTGGGCGGCGTTTGCTTGAATGTCGGATGCATCCCCTCCAAAGCATTATTGCACATGGCGCAAGTGCTGCATGAAGCGGAAGAATTCGAAAATCTGGGCATCAGTTTCGGCAAGCCAAAAATCGATATTGATAAAGTTCGCGCCTGGAAATCAAGTGTCACCAAAACCCTGAATGATGGCTTGGCTAGCCTGGTTAAACAACGTAAAATTACCCTTGTTAGCGGTACGGGCAAGTTCGCTTCTGCAAATTCAATAGTGGTTGATTCTGAGCAGAGCACAACCATTGTTAACTTCGATCAAGCTATTATTGCAGTCGGTTCACACCCCACCAAAATTCCAGCTTTTCCGTATGATGATTCTCGCTTAATGGATTCAACTGATGCTTTGGAATTAAAACAAATCCCTAAAAAATTGCTTATCGTCGGAGGCGGCATCATCGGCCTTGAAATGGCAACGGTATATCACGCATTGGGATCTGAAATCAGCGTGGTGGAATTGATGGATCAAATTATTCCCGGTTGCGATAAAGATTTGGTGAGGCCATTGCATAACCGAATAAAAAAACTATATAAAAATATTTGGCTTGAAACTAAAGTTGCATCGATTAAAGCAGAAAAAGCAGCGTTGAAAGTTTCATTTGAAGGCAAAGACGCTCCGCAATCTGAATCATTTGATGCAGTTCTAGTTTCCGTAGGTCGACAACCCAATGGTAAAGCTATTTCGGCTGAAACAGCGGGAGTTAACGTGGATGAACGAGGTTTTATCGCCGTAGATAAACAACAACGCACTAATATTTCCCATATTTTCGCTATTGGCGATGTCGTCGGCAACCCGATGCTGGCACATAAAGCCGTGCATGAAGGCAAAGTGGCGGCAGAAGTCGCCGCCGGACATAAATCTGCGTTCGACGCTTTGACCATTCCATCCGTCGCCTACACAGACCCCGAAATCGCGTGGATGGGTTTGACTGAAAACCAGGCCAAACAACAAGGAGTTGAATACGATAAAGCCGCCTTCCCTTGGGCAGCCAGCGGTCGCTCGTTAAGTATTGGCCGCAAAGAAGGCATTACTAAAATAATTACTGATAAAACTTCAGGGCGAATCCTCGGTGCTGGCATGGTGGGCACCAATGCCGGCGAATTGATCGGCGAGGCTGTCCTTGCTTTAGAAATGGGGGCAGACGCTGAAGATATTGGTTTAACTATTCACCCGCATCCCACACTATCGGAAACCTTTGCTTTCGCCGCCGAGATGATAACCGGCAGCATTACTGACATTTATGTCAAAAAGGATAAAGCTTAACTGCAAGCTTATCCACTTATCCTAAATACGAGCACCCTTTCGATAAAAACCATGATAAGAAAACTTGCCATTATCTTTTTGCTAGCCTTATTGGTCGGCGTTAACTTCCTGATATGGAGTTTTGCCAACAACCCGTTGCAATTACAACCGTGGACAAGCAAGACAATGGGGATCACATTTGATCCTTCGCGCAAAGACGATGATCCCAAAAAAGGGATATCGCATGAAGAAGCGGATATCGATAAAGATTTAGCCTTGCTTGAAGGAAAATTTCATGCTGTAAGAACTTACAGCGTTCTAAGTGGACTTCATAAAATACCGGAACTAGCCGTTAAACATGATCTCAATGTGACTGTTGGCGCATGGATAAGTGGCGACCTTGAAAGAAATAACCAAGAGGTCGAAACACTCATCCAAATTGGCAATCAAAACAATCCAAAAATTGTCCGGTTAATGGTTGGTAATGAGGTGTTACTCCGAACAGAAGCTACCCGCGAAGAACTTAAAGAAAGCACAAAAAAACTCAGCCTTTCTTCATTAGAAAAATACCTAAATATTCCAAAAGAAGAGCTCAAACGGGTTTCTGAAGACAAAAACTTTCCCATTCCTCTATCACCTTTGGCTGTTGCTTGGGCAAAAAAATTAGAAAGCCCTCAAGTCGTTAAAGAACTGTTAACCCATTATATTCGCGAGGTAAAAAAACGTACCTGGCGCCCCGTCAGCACTTCAGAGACATGGGATAGATGGCTGGCAAATCCTGAACTGGCAAAAGAAGTGGATTATATTGGCGTACATATCCTGCCTTTTTGGGAAGGTGTCCCTATCGATAGCGCAGTGCAACATGTTTTTGACCGATTACACGACTTGCAATTGGCTTTCCCTGATAAACCAATCGTAATTACAGAAGTTGGCTGGCCTTCCGATGGCCAGCCGGTAAAACAAGCCGTTGCATCCATCCCAAACCAAGCGAAATTTCTGCGAGAATTTCTTAACCGGGCAGCGAAGGAGCAATTGGTATTCAACGATCCAGCGACCAAGAAAAGTGTTTCTTACCCACTTGCCTATTACATCATTGAAGCGTTCGACCAACCTTGGAAAAAAGCCGACGAAGGCTCTGCTGGCGCTTATTGGGGAATTTATAACGCTGATCGGCAGCTTAAATATCCAATGGATGGTGAAGTCATCGCTCTACCGGCTTGGAAAAACTGGGCATTGGGAGCGGCGATTTTCAGCTTGGTGCTAATGGGGATATTTTTGTTCTCTCGCAAAAGCCTAAAACTTCCGGGAATACTTTTCTTCGGCCTGATAGCCAACCTTGCAGCTTCGATTGTATTCTGGACGGTTTCAATCGGCTGGCAGCAATACCAGACTCCATTGACCATTGCATTCTGGAGCTTGCTGATCGCCATGCAAGTTTTGACCTTACTCCTAATGATGGTTGAAAGCATGGAAATCGCCGAGATACTCTGGCATCCACGCAATCCCAAGCGAGCTTATCAACCCATCAAACAGTCCGAATTACCCGCTGATTTTGTTTATCCTAAGGTTTCGGTGCATTTACCCATCCATAACGAACCTCCTGAAGTAGTACGCGAAACATTGGAAGCACTAGCCAAGCTCGATTATCCTGATTATGAAGTTGTCGTTATCGACAACAACACCAAAAACCCAGCCGTTTGGCAACCTGTAGAAGCCGATTGTAAACGCCTGGGAGAAAAATTTCGCTTTATCCATAAAGAGGGGGTTAAGGGCTTTAAAGCCGGCGCTCTTAACCTACTATGCTGGGGTGAAGAATTATTCAATGAAAAAACAGGAGCTGTCGAAGGTAAATTGCCGCCACTGGTAAACTCTGACCCCGATATAATTGCACTTATCGATAGCGATTATGTGGTTAACCCTAACTGGTTGAAGTCCATGGTTCCGCATTTCTATTTCACGCGATTGGATGACAACTCATCTGGCAAACTGGTTAAGCGTACTGAGACTGGCCGCCCGGTAGGATTCGTGCAATCACCTCAGGATTACCGTGACCGCGACCTGAATTTATTCAAAAAATTCTGTTATTGGGAATATGCCGGATTTTTTTATATCGGTATGGTTTTGCGTAATGAATACAATGCTATCGTACAGCACGGCACGATGACCATGGTATCCACAGAGGCTAAATTAGGCGGAAGAGTATTGGAAAAAGCGGTTCCCGGCCAAGCAAACATTTTCAAGACCATTGACCTTGAAACTGCTAAATCTACTTTCACAAGCAGCATACCTGAAGATAAAGACGACGGACGTTGGCCGCAATATACGATCTGCGAAGACACTGCATTGGGTATAAATCTTTATAAAAACGGCTGGGATTCAGCTTATTGTAAAGAATCATTCGGCAAAGGACTGATGCCGGAAAGCTTGGCCAGTTACATGACACAACGGTTCCGCTGGGTATATGGTGGTATGCAAATATTTAAAAAACACGCCTATAACCTATTAAATTCATTATTTAATCCTTTTACAAAATCGATTGTCAGTAAGGACGGTTGGGGCGAACCCGGTTTCACAAGGTATCAAAGCTACCATTTTTTAGCTGGCTGGCTACCTTGGTTCTCAGATGCATTGGGGTTATTGATTACCATCACGAGCTTGATTATTAGCGGTTTTTTGCTTGCTGACCCCATTCATAGCGAATTGCCAATTATTGCTCTGCTTATTCCAACGATCGGTGTATTTTGCTTTCGCTTACTACGCTTTTTATGGCTATATATAGTGTGCGTCCCTTGTTCGATTTGGGCGTCATTTGGTGCATTTTTCGCTGGGATGTCCTTAACCCATACTGTAGCCAATGGCGTATTGCAAGGGCTGTTCGTCAAAGGCAAGCCTTTTATCGTCACTCCAAAATTTAAAGAAGACAGCCCATTCTTGACTGGTCTCATGGGTATTTGGCAAGAGTTGCTAATGTTAACCTTGTTAAGTTCAGCAATATGGGCAATTCATAATGAAGAGCAATTCAACAACATCAATGGTACTTTATGGCAATGGATGTTAGCCGTCCAAACCGTGCCTTACATTGCGGCTTTGATAACTTTATTGGTGAGCGTTGCCCCAAATTTCCGTAATAACAAGCCGGTTAATTGACCCTTAATTTAAAGAAACGTCTAAGGAATAATTATTTAACCCGCACTGGAGTTATAAAAAACAGAACTAAGAAGCCAATCAATGAAACTACAGCCGTGCCTTTTGCATAAGCATAAGCACGGCGAAAACCAGGATTGGCTTTTTTAATCACCAAAAAATCAGTCAGATAGACAGTTTCGCAGGCGCCATTACCTGTGTCTTCACGATTATTGCTAGTGCCACGATTAAAACCCGTGGCTGGATTTTTATATTCGGCTAGCAGGCCTTTGAATCGTATCTGATCACCGGGTTCGGAAGACATTAAACGATTTCTGAGAGCTGTATTATCAACAAGCAAATGATTGTTCGACAAAGCATTTTTTTTAAATTTCCCACCAGTTGCACTATCCGGCCAATACGCCCAACAAGTCCAACTGTCGCTCTCAAACTTCATAAGTTTATAAACGCCGGATTTAATATTTTCGCCCCATATTACGCACAAATCGCGTTCGTTCAGGAAGTCTTTCCAGCGTTTATGGTGCCAGATATCGGTGATACTATCTGAATTATTGTAACTTACCACAACGCCTTGCAAGGCGTAGTCATATTTTGGGGTTATGTAGTATTCCTGATCACCGACTTGAGATTTGAAGGGTTGCCGCTCGGTTTCCTGCTGTACCGGCTCAACAAGTGAATTTTGATCATAAAAATTTGGGTCAGGTAACTTGTCTTTGTAAAAAGAAACAACTGCCATTGTTAATACACTTAAGACTAACAAGTGTTTGCACAACAACTGAAAGATAGTCATACCGTAAAAAGAGAGTCCCTAACTAAATATTACCCCTAAATATAGTCAGAAACAGCTGTTTTACCAACCTAACAGATGGCTAAGATTTTAAATCAGCAAAGATGAGCCCAAAGATCATGCTCGTCGGCTTCTTCAATTTCAACCCTGACAAACTCGCCAACGGTTAAATGGGTAGCTCCATCGATAAACACCTGTCCATCGATCTCAGGAGCATCTGAACGGCTTCTAGCAACCGCACCTTCCGCCACGACTTCATCAACGATGACAGTTTCAATTTTTCCAACCCGTTTCTGCAAGCGATTGAAGCTAATTTCAGATTGTAGCTCCATAAAACGGGCGAGCCGCTCCTGCTTGATTTCTTCAGGCACTGGATTCGGCAGGTCATTGGCAACGGCGCCTTTTACTGGAGAATAAGCGAAACACCCCACCCTGTCTAATTGCGCTGCCTCAAGAAAAGCCAATAACTCTTCAAATTCCTGTTCAGTTTCGCCAGGAAAACCCACAATAAACGTACTACGCAAAGTAATGTCAGGACAAATACCACGCCAAGCATTTATCCGTTCCAAATTTTTCTGGCTGGCGGCGGGCCGTTTCATAAGCTTTAAAATCCGGCTGTTGGCATGCTGGAATGGTATATCGAGATAAGGCAATATCTTGCCCTCTGCCATCAAAGGGATCACTTCATCAACGTGTGGATAAGGGTACACATAATGCATTCTTACCCAAATACCCAACTCGCCTAAAGCTTCGGAAAGCTCATGGAAATGCGTCCGTAGCGACTTATTACGCCATGTCCGCGACTGATATTTCAAATCCAGGCCATATGCGCTGGTATCCTGCGAAACAATCAGTAATTCTTTTACTCCGGCATTTGCCAGTCGCTCTGCTTCCTGCAGAACTCTATCGATAGGACGACTGACCAAATCTCCGCGCATGGATGGAATAATACAGAACGTACAACGATGGTTACAGCCCTCGGAAATCTTTAGATAAGCATAATGTGGTGGTGTTAATTTGATGCCTTGAGGCGGTAACAAATTGGTGAACGGATCATACTGCGCAGGAAGAAATTCATGAACGGAAGCAACGACCTCATCAATTGCGTGTGCCCCGGTTACTTTTAAAACCTGAGGATGCCGCGCCCGAATTTCCTCCTCCCTTGCTCCCAAACAACCGGTAACAATGACCCGACCATTCTCCGCCAGTGCTTCACCGATGCTATCTAGAGATTCCTCAACTGCAGCATCGATAAAACCGCACGTGTTAACCACGACTAAATCAGCATCTTTATAGGTGGGAGAAACCGAATAGCCATCAGCCCGCAACTTGGTTAATATTCTCTCACTATCAACCAAAGCCTTGGGACAGCCCAAACTGATAAAACCAACCTGTGGAGTTTTCATGACCATGGGTTAACACTTGGTAAAATTATTGACACGATAAACCTTTGAAATAACGACGATTTAACAACAAATGTAGGAATTTACGACGGGAACTTACAATAAGTGGACTTATCCGTCATTCGTTAGTGAACGGCGGATAACGTAGCATGGCGAATTTCTAAATGAGCAGTGACTTTAGCTGATAAATATCTAATGATATAGATTTCTTAGCTTTTTACTTCTTCTGCGATTTGGTTAAACGCATCCACTTTGGCTTTACCGGTTTTAACCAGGTCGATACCGGTATCCAGGATCATTTGTACCAGTCCCGGTGTTTTGTAAATGATCATGCACAAATAGCCAACAGCGGGAATGGCAACCATAGCACCAATGAAGCCATGAATACCGAGTGCGCCCATTAACCTAACTAAGGCCGCCACTGCATCTAACGGCAACAGCAACATGGCGCCAAAATAAGCCAATACCACAAAAGTAAATACAGCAAATACAACAAACTGGATAAGCCTAACTAAAGCAAGGTTAACTTTTTTCATAGCAATATAACAATCCCGACTGAGCAGCGTTAGCGGTTAACTAAAAAGACACACTAACTGTTTTGAATAAATAAGTTGAATACATTAATTATAGCTTGAAAGCCATCAAACCGCCTCATCTTTTCGCAGAAAGAAGCGGTAAAGTATGCCTCCGGCGATGAATCCCCCCAAATGCGCCCACCATGCTGAAGTCGCCGTTCCTCCTTCGACAAAAGTTGATGTTGTAATTTGATAGAGTTGAAAAATCACCCATAATCCTAAAAAAGCTATCGCCGGTAAATTCAGGACAACCGGAAAAAAATACACAACGACCCGCTCAAAAGGATAGAGAAAATAATAAGCCGCCAAAACACCAGCAATAGCCCCGGAAGCGCCAACCACTGGAATATCCATATATGGCGTGTTATACCACTGCAGCAACATTGCCAATAACCCGCACAGGATATAAAAAATAAAAAACCTGGCTTTGCCCATGCGATCTTCAACATTATCGGAAAAAATCCACATGAACCACATGTTAAAAATGAGGTGCATCCAACCTCCATGTAAAAACAAGCCAGTAAAAAACGATAAATAACCGTCAAACGGCAAATTGTGCATCACAGCCCAATTTGGGTCTGCATAACGTAGCGGGATCATGCCAAAGAGGTCGATTAACCGATTGCTTTCTTCAAACGGCATTAATTTCATTACCAGAAAAATCAAAATACAGATCGCCATTATTCCCCAGGTAACAAAAGGCGTGGAATTACAGGGCGCAGTATCTCGTATTGGTATCATCGGTAACCTCTCAAAACAAATTTATTCTTATTGTCAGCTTCTATGACCGTTCTATCATAGCTTTATTTGAAAAATGTTTATAATGCCTTGGTTAAGATTTATAGTACAAAACCAGTACGCCGTTATTTTCGAAAGAACAGATTTACGATCAGCGACAAAATCACACTGATAATCAACATGGAAACTACCGGAAAATACACTGTGCTTTTTTCATTTTGGATATGAATATCGCCAGGCAACTTGCCAAACCAATTAATTAGCCAAGGGGAGTAATTCATTATCAAGCCTAACGCCACCAAAGCGACGCCTAAAAATATCATCAGTTTTCCAAATGCCATATCAACCTCTGTAGAATAAAAGCTCACACCGTAAATTTGGTTCAATCACTGTTATAACTTTTTCTGCTGATAAGACAACAATTCAACATCATGATTCGCATTACCGAATTAAAATTGCCGCTAAACCATTCCGACTCTGAACTTAACCAGGCTATTGCCGCCAAATTGGGGTTAAAGCCGAATGAAACCTTTAGTTATTCTATTTTTCGGCGTGCTTATGACGCCCGCAACCGCAAGGCTATTTTTCTTATTTATACCATTGATGTAAAAGTTAAATATGAAAACAATATCTTAACCCGACGTAAAAATGACCCGAAAATATCTTCAACACCCGACACCAAGTACCGGCAGGTCACCCAGGCGCCAGCCACGTTAACAGAACGCCCCATTGTTATTGGTACCGGTCCTTGCGGGTTGTTTGCCGGCTTAATATTAGCGCAAATGGGCTTCCGCCCGATCATATTGGAACGAGGCAAAGAAGTAAGGGAACGGACCAAAGACACTTTCGGCTTGTGGCGAAAAGGGGTATTGAACTCTGAATCCAACGTCCAATTCGGTGAAGGCGGCGCAGGTACATTTTCTGACGGTAAACTGTATACGCAAATTAAAGATCCCAACCACTATGGTAGAAAAGTCTTAACCGAGTTTGTAAAAGCGGGTGCATCGCAGGAAATTCTTTATGTGAGCAAACCGCATATCGGCACATTTCGATTGGTGTCCATCGTCGAAAAAATACGCGCTACGATTGAAGCCCTAGGTGGCGAAATCCGCTTTGAGTCAAAGGTTAACCGGATTGAAATTGAGAAAGGCAAAGCCTGTGGGGTTATCCTCAGTAATGGAGAGTCGATTGCCAGCCGTCATATCATCCTTGCCGTTGGCCACAGTGCGCGCGATACTTTTCAAATGCTATACGATTCAGGTGTTTATATCGAAGCCAAGCCATTTTCTGTGGGATTCCGCGTAGAACATCCTCAATCAATTATCGATAAATGCCAATTCGGTACGTTTGCCGGTAATCCCTTGCTAGGCGCAGCAGATTATAAACTTGTTCACCATTGTCTTAATGGGAGGTCAGTTTATAGCTTTTGTATGTGTCCAGGCGGCACAGTCGTCGCTGCAGCCTCAGAGCCGGAACAGGTCGTCACCAACGGCATGAGCCAATATTCCAGAAATGAACGTAATGCCAATAGCGGTATTGTGGTTGGCATCACCCCGGAAGACTATCCTGGACATCCACTTGCCGGTATTGAATACCAACGCAAATTAGAAGCCCATGCTTATATTCTGGGCGGCAGTACCTATGCGGCTCCAGGCCAGTTAGTCGGCGATTTTTTGACAAATAAACCATCTACAGCGTTCGGTAGTGTGTTGCCTTCTTATCAACCGGCTGTGCATCTATGCAACTTGGATACCGCACTACCTGAATATGCCATCACGGCAATCCGTGAGGCTTTGCCTGAATTCGACAAAAAAATCCCTAGTTTTGCTATGCATGATGCCGTGTTAACCGGCGTGGAAACTCGCACTTCCTCACCTATTCGCATCAAACGCAATGCAAAATATCAAAGCATTAACACCCAAGGGCTCTATCCCGCCGGCGAAGGTGCGGGTTATGCGGGCGGCATTCTATCCGCCGCAATTGACGGCATCAAAGTAGCTGAAGCATTGGCATTAGATATGCTTAATTTTGATGGCTAACCTTTAAGGTTCAGCTTCTGTTTAACTAACTTGATTATCATTTATGCATGGTGGAGGGTGTTTTATTATCACCATCGTATTTTTGGAGTAATTTTAGTAAACGGAGATTTACGTGAGAAAATTAATTATCCTGATCATTTTTACCTTACCCAGTCTAAGCCAAGGCAAAGCCTTATTTAAATGTACGGTTAACGGAACAGCAAAATACCAATCTGGACCATGTATGGACAATGGCGAAGCTGTTCCTTTGGATCTGAATGAACCATCACCCGAATTAAAAGAAAAAATATATCAGCAAGCCCTGGAGAAAGAATGGGAAAAGCAGGAAGCCATCAGACAAAAATCAGAAGCCGAGCGCGCTGAGCGCGACCGACGGCTTGATGAGCAGATTAAACAGGAACAACTTAATCATTACCGCAATCTCGAACGCGACCGACAAGAAGCCAAGCAACGTGAGCTAGAACAAATTGAAAAAGCCGAGCGGGAAAAATTTGAATGGCGCTGCGAACATCATGAACTCAGGAGAGATCACTTTAGTGCATGTGCCGACTATCTGCAAAATAAGCGTTGGCGAATTCCGTGGGAAACTCATACTGGAAATTAATGAGTCGGATGAAAAAGCCGCCAGTTTTATCCCAGCTATATTCAGTTGTCGTTTATCTAAAACGTGTATTATCCAACTAACATCAGGTTCTGCTTAAACCAATCACCAGGGATAGATATGAAACAATTTGCCCCGATTTTAGCTTTCCTTATTCTTTTATTTTCCGCTGAAACATTTGCAGCTAATAAACAGCTTGTAGAGAACAAACCACCCGTCAAATCAGACAATAACAAAGCCTTACAATGTGTTGCTTTCAGCCCTTATGTCGATAAGTTAAACCCAAATTTCGGCCCGCAACCGTCCCCGCAGCTCATCGATACGTTATTGGACAAAATTGTGCAACAAACATCATTTCGCTGCATCATGACCTACGGCGTATTAAACGGATTGGATCATACGCTTGCGGCGGCGAAGTTCAGAAACATTAAAGTGATCGCAATTTTGTGGCTTGATAAAGACACTAATGTTAACAGTCAGTCGATATCCAGGGGGATTGCTCTGGCGCGGGAGTTTCCGGAAACCATTATCAAGCTTAGCTGCGGCTCGGAAGTCCGAACCCGACACGGCCCTGTGCTTGACAGCGAAATTATGCGCTGCATTAATGCCATGCGCGAAGCCAAAATTACGCAACCGATATCCACAATTGATACCTGGTGGGAATGGTGCGATCGATCACGTCCTTGTAAACACACCGGCTTTGAAGCTTCTGTCGATTGGATTGGTGTTAACATTTTTCCCTGGTGGGAAAACAAGTATGCTGGAGTTCATACTTGCACTCCAGCAGAGAAAGCGGCGGATTTTCAAATCGAGAGACTTCAGGAAATCCGGCGGACTTATCCGGGCAAAGATGTCATCCTGACTGAATTCGGCTGGCCTGACGGACCGGAGGGTGCAACGGAAACGAATAAGAAAACTGGCGAAAAATGCGGTATTGCCAACGCAAAAAATCAAGAATTAGTGATAAAATCAACACTCAGAAAAATGGCGGCACTTAATTGGTCGGCGACTGTTTTCGAAGCATTTTCGGAAAACTGGAAGCCCAACGATGAAGGCAATTTCGGCAATTATTGGGGGATTTGCCAAGGACAACCGCCTTATAACTGCAAAAATTTTTCCAAAAAGTAATATCCAAAATTGTTGCTTAATAAAACTTACGGATAATAGTTTTTTTATTATCTAGACTTAAATTTCGACTATAGTTACACCTTAATTTGAGCGGCAGTTCATGACTGCCGCTGCTTGATTCAACTGCTTTCGAGATAACCTATTGATGAAAATTGCGAAACTCGCCCTACTTTCTTTGTTCACCTTATGCTTTCTTTTAGTTTCGCAACAAAGTTATGCGCGCCATGCCGCGATTTTAATCGACGCCAACAACGGCAACGTACTTTATGAGTTAGAACCTAACCAATCCTGGTATCCTGCTTCGTTAACCAAGCTAATGACCTTATACACTACTTTTGAGGCATTGGAATCAGGGCGTTTGCGTTTAAACCAGCGTCTGAATGTATCACCCCATGCAGCCAGACAACCAACCAGTAAATTAGGATTAAGATCTTGGGACACCATCTCGACGGAAGACGCTATCATCGCCATTATTACCCGTTCGGCTAATGATGCGGCAGTGGTTTTAGCAGAAGCTGTCGGCGGCACCGAAAGCAGTTTTGCCGTTAAAATGACAACGATCGCGCATCGATTAGGTATGTACGGTAGCCACTTTATGAACGCCACCGGTTTGCCGCACGATTGGCAAACTACGACCGCCCATGACATGGGGCTGTTAGCGATGCGTGTTATACGGGATTTTCCCCAATATTACGGCTATTTCGGCATGGATAGCATGTATTTTGACGGGCGGGTTTTACGCGGCATAAATAAATTCGTCTCCCATTATCCCGGCGCGGAAGGCATGAAAACCGGCTACACGTGTGGTTCCGGCTATAATTTGGTCGCCAGCGCAAACCAGTACGGCAAACGATTGATCGGCGTTGTGCTGGGTGGAATGACCAGTTCTGAACGTTACGAACACATGTTCATGATGATGGATATGGGGTTCTCTAACCCATATAGCTATCGCTCAAAAAATATTAATACCATGAGCAAAAATCCTGTGGGCGTCCCGCCTTATCAGCTATCTTGCGGACATCGCCCGACCAGCCACTATGCGGCGCGAAGCCACCATGAAGCTGATGACAGCGATGACGACCATCAAATCCGCTACGTCAAAAAATACTCAAATAAGCCACCTTTTTCTACACAAAAAAAACCAGTAGAAAAAATTCTAAGTGCGAAAAAAGCTGAGCTTTTCAATCCTAAATCTAAATCAATAACAACACGTCATCAAAAAACAGAAGTGCTTCATATGGCAAAAGCTGAAGTAAAATCAGCTCATATTTCAGAGAGAAAATCCGCTAAAGCGAAAACAAGAGAAAGTAGCGTTTTATCAAAGTCTGCAAGACATCAAGAAAAAAATTCGTCATCAAGCAAATCAAAAGCAAATACAGCGATAAAAATTGCCAGTCGTGAAAAAACGAAAGGCTATTATGTACCACCTTCTAAGGAGACGACCAAATCAACAAAGTCTGGAAAAAATAAAATTTTTTCTAAAACTGGAATAAAAGCAGCAACAAAAACAAAAGCGGGTAAGAAGAAAAAATCTTGATTCCCCATCTCTGCATGTAATTGAGGCTAGTTTCAAATTATTGTGAAAGCTACATTAACCAAAATCCAAGTAGCTTTTAAGCAACGCCGCCGCTTTAGCCATGCCAATATGGAGATTTTTCTCGATTTCCACCATAGTAATCTCGCCTTCAACCTTACCGGCTGCCCAATTGGCGATTGCGCTGACTGTAGCATATTGAATTCCCAGCTCCCTGGCTAAAACTGCTTCCGGCATACCGGTCATACCCACGATATCGCAGCCGTCCTGTTCCATACGTTTTATTTCTGCTGCGGTTTCCAACCGCGGACCTTGTGTGCAGCCATAAGTGGCTATAGGGTTAATAGCAATATTAGCTTTCTTTGCGGCATGGATTAATTTGGAACGTAATGCTTGACTATAAGGATAACTAAAATCGACATGAGTCACCGGATCATCCGCACCTTCAAAGAAAGTCTGCCTTCTCCCGTAACTATAATCTATGATTTGATCCGGAATCGCAACATGCGCTGGCGCCATGTCCTGAGTAATGCCACCTACCGCCGCCACAGCGAGGATGTTTCTGACACCCAATTGATTTAATGCCCAGATATTTGCGCAATAATTGATTTTATGGGGAGGAATACTGTGCGGATTGCCGTGCCGAGCCAGAAATATAACCTCTCTTTCATTCATCACACCTGTAACAAAATCTGCCGAAGGCTCTCCATAAGGCGTTTCTATTTTTTCGCTTTTTATTATTTTTAAATCGGCAAGCTGGGTTAACCCTGTTCCTCCGATAATCGCCAGTTTAGTCACTGCCCGCCTCCCTAACTGCATAAATACCGGGAGCATTGCGTAAGTAACCTTTGTAATCCATGCCATAACCGAACAGATATCGGTTTTCAATAGTCAAGCCAATAAAATCGACTTGAATGGGTTTTTCATGGCCGAGTAACTTGTCAACCAGAGCAGCAATATAAACCACTTTTGCGCCCTGCTCCAAGCAATACGCCTTAACCGCAGCCAAGGTGATGCCTTCATCCAGAATGTCGTCGACGATTAATATAGTCCGATCTTTAAGCGGCTCGCCCGGTTTCAATATCCATTTGATCGTTCCGCCGGAAGTTTTGTTTTGATAGCGGCTGGCATGAATCGAATCTAGTGTTAACGGTATGGTTAACCGGGTTAATAACTTACCCGCTGCGACAATTCCGCCATTCAAAACACATAAAACCAAAGGATTTGTCTCAGCTAAGCGCTTGTTAATAGCATTTGCCATGTCATCAAGCGCGGTTTCAACTTCAGCTTCACTATAGATTAACTCAGCCGTGGTCTGGATGTGATGTATTTCTTTAAGCATATCTTGCATTCAATTCCTGAATTAATTTTGCTGAAGCTTGCCACATGGGGCTACTTAACAATTGCTCTCGAGTCATATCAAATTTTCCTCGCATTCTGCCAAGACGTTCTTTACGCTCAGGGCTGCGCGTGATCGGCAAAGATTCTATAACTTTCTCCGCCGCCGCTGGATTATTGCACACCAGCAGCATATCGCAACCGGCTTCCTGCGCGGCTTTAGCGCGTTCGGGATAATCGCCGGCAAATGCCGCGCCTTCCATGCTTAAATCGTCGCTGAAAACCACGCCATCAAAACCCAATTCCTTACGCAAAATATCTTGAATCCAAAATCTGGAAAATCCGGCAGGATTCGGATCGATATTCTCATAGATTACATGTGCTGGCATTACCGCTTCCAAACCTTCATCGATCAAGGTCTTGAACGGAATTAAATCTTTCGCGCGAATTGTCGAGAGGTCGCGTTCGTCATAAGGCGTTTCATGGTGGGAATCGACCGACACTGCCCCATGACCTGGAAAATGCTTTCCGGTCGCCGCCATACCGGCCTTATTCATGCCTTTCCTGAATGCGCTGGCCAACACCGTTGCTTTGCCGCAGTCTGTAGAAAATGAACGATCTCCGATGACCCGACTAACACCACAGTCCACATCCAGTACCGGAGCGAAACTGAAATCAATACCCACTGCCAATAATTCCGCCGCCATTAACCAACCTGCGGTTTCCACCAAATTCAATTCATCGTGGTTAAACGCATGTTCATAACAGCAAGCTGGGGGTAATCGCGTAAATCCATTCTGAAAACGCTGAACCCTGCCACCTTCCTGATCCACGGCGATTAATATCCGGCCTTTTCGCGCATTACGAATATCGTTAACAAGCCGGATGATCTGTTCAGGACTCTCGTAATTGCGGGCAAAAAAAATCACCGCGCCGGTATTCGGGTGGTTGATAACTTCTTTTTCATATTCGGTTAACTCTAACCCGGCCACATCCAACATTACAGGGCCAATTGGATATTCAGTCGTCATTGTTACTTTCGGTTAAATCCATTATAAAGTGCGCTTATACTAATAGATAAGCTGGTTGATTGCAGCTAAAAGATAATCTGTCATGAGGAATGGTGATGAATTGGCAACCTATCGTAGATGAAATTGAACGGGCTACGACATCAACATTTAAGTTGGTTAACGTACGATCGCTGGCGGGCGGTGACATTAACTCGGCTTACTGCCTGGAGGGCAACAGCAAAGCTTATTTTGTTAAGCTTAACCGCGCAGATAAAATCGATATGTTTGCCGCCGAAATCGATGGCTTGAAAGAGTTGGTGAAGACCAGAACAGTACGTGTTCCCAATCCAGTGGCGCATGGCATTACTGAAAGTCACTCTTTTATAGTGATGGAGTTTATTGAATTCGGCACATCCAGAAAAACGTCCGAACGATTATTCGGGCAGCAATTAGCCTTGCTACATCAAAAAACACAACCCTATTTCGGCTGGCATCGGGATAACACGATCGGCAGCACTCCACAGCCCAATCAAAAAGAGGATAATTGGGTTAATTTCTTTGAAAAAAATCGCTTGCAACACCAGTTAACCTTGGCTGCGTCCAAAGGTTATCGTGGACATCTACAAACCTCCGGCGAGCAATTATGCCATCACTTAACTGATTTTTTTTCAGCCTATATGCCACAGCCTTCGCTTTTGCACGGCGACTTATGGGGAGGTAACGCCGCTACAGACCAACAGGGCGATCCGGTTATCTTCGATCCGGCTTGTTACTACGGCGATCGTGAAGCCGATATTGCTATGACCGAATTATTTGGTGGCTTCAGCCAGGATTTTTACGCAGCCTACCGGGAGACTTTTCCATTGGACCCAGGGTATACGACACGAAAAAAGCTGTATAACCTTTATCATATCCTTAATCATTTAAATTTATTTGGTAGCGGTTATTTGAACCAGGCGGAACACTTGATATCGAGCTTATTCAGCGAGGTCAATTAATAGATTTAACTTATTTTTGAATCTACAGACTTACCTCGAAGGAATTTATAGTCCCGTATGCGCTGCCATGACGGCAGCTATAACGCTTGCCAGCACTTCAGGCCGAGGTTTGTTTGAGTAGTTAACCAGCTCCGGATGTTGCTCGATAAAACCGGTATTAAAAATCCCCGCCTTAAATTCTGGGTGACGAAGTATTTCCAAATAATAGGGAATAGTCGTTTTAATGCCAAACAAGCCCATATCTTTAAGCGCCCGCTCACCACGTTTGATTGTGTCTTCCCAAGTAATTGCGCTTACAATGAGTTTAGCGAGCATGGAGTCGTAATATGGTGGCACATCGTAACCTGTATAAATCGCCGTATCCGTTCGCACCCCTGGACCACCGGGCGCGTAATAGCGGCTTATGTGTCCGTAACTCGGCAAAAATCCATTCTGTGGGTCTTCCGCATTAATCCGAAATTGGATGGCGTAACCGCGCCGACTGATTTCTTCCTGCTTGCACCGCAAAGGTAAGCCAGCGGCCACGCGAATTTGCTCTTCAACAATATCTACGCCGGTAATCGTTTCAGTGATGGTATGTTCCACTTGTACTCGCGTGTTCATTTCCATGAAGTAAAAACGGTCGGTGTCATCGAGCAAAAATTCCACCGTACCGGCATTGGTATAACCTACCGCTTTCGCGGCTATCACCGCCAATCCACCGATATATTGACGCTGAGCTTCGCTCAACTGAGGGGACGGCGCGATTTCGATAAGCTTTTGGTTACGCCGCTGGATAGAGCAATCTCGTTCGTAAAGATGCACGGTATTGCCGTGATGATCGGCCAAGATCTGTACTTCGATATGCCGTGGATTTACGACGCATTTTTCCAGGAACACATCAGCGCTACCAAACGCTTTGGTGGCTTCGGATATGACTCTTTCGTAATTACGGTTAAGTTCTTCTGCATTATCACACCGGCGTATTCCGCGCCCACCCCCACCGCTGGTGGCTTTCAGCATGATCGGATAGCCGATTTTTTCCGCAGTTACGAGGGCTTCATTCACATCGGCCAGATTTTCTGTCCCAGGCGTCACCGGGATGCCAGCCGCTATCATCGTATTGCGGGCTTCGGTTTTATCGCCCATGCGCCGGATAACATCCGCTTTGGGACCAATAAATATTAATCCCCGATCCTGACATGCGCGAGCGAACTGGGCGTTTTCCGATAAAAAGCCGTAACCTGGATGTACTGCATCGCAACCCGTTGCAGCCGCCAGGTTAACCAATGCATAAATATTTAGATAACCCGCTAAAGGTTCGCTACCAATACAATAAGATTCATCCGCTTTTTTCACATGTAAAGCAAAACGGTCAGGTTCGGAATAAATGGCAACTGACCGGATCCCCATCTCCGCGCAAGCGCGAATAATGCGGACAGCGATTTCGCCGCGATTGGCAATCAATATTTTGCGTAACATAATTTTACATAAGGTTAACTTGACTTTTATTTTATCAAATATTTTGTAATCTATAATTTCGTACTAAAAAGAAAATTCATTTGAAGAATGTTATTTTCTTGTTAACAAAACAATTATGAAATAGACTTGACTTAACCTAACAGCTAACCCATACTTACATTAGCTAGAAAATAAGATTTACCCTTGTTTATCATTTCGACGTTTCTCCCGTAGTTGCTCGTCCTGTTTTACATCCAGTAATCTCCACATTTACCAGCTATACCGGCCAAATTATTGGCTTTTATTACTTATTTAGGATTTATTATTATGTCTACAACTACAGGCACTGTTAAATGGTTTAACTCAGAAAAAGGCTTCGGTTTTATTGAGCAACAATCTGGTCCAGATGTATTTGTTCACTTCAAAAGCATCGTTAGTTCAGGTGGCTACAGGTCGCTTGACGAAGGTCAAAAAGTTCAATTTACTGTGTCACGCGGCCCCAAAGGCCCACAAGCGGAAAATGTTTCCGTAGTTAGCTAAAAAGCTAGTATTTGGAAAAGATGGATAGCTTATAGGGCTATCCATCCCTTACTTTCACTCCTCTATACTTTTCTTTCACCTTCAATCTCTAAATTGATACTTTATTATTCAATTTAAAGTCATGTGTACCAATTCGTACAAAAATATTTTCGATACGAAATTAGAATCAAATTCTTTAAATTTTTTCATGATGGCTTAGCAGCAAAATAAAACTCTTTTTGAAAACAAACTCATTAAAATCGTTAGCCAGTTGATGATGCTTATGCGTTTTATTTTAAGGTTAGATGCATGAGATGAACAATTTTGTGTGTTAGTAATAATGTAATCCATCCAAAAATTAACATTATTTATTTCAATTTAATAAAAGCTATATATGGTTTTTAAATTACATCCCCAACTGGAAAAAGATTGTGTTTTTGTAAAAAAGTTAATCTTGTGTCAACTTTTGTTAATGAATGACAAGCAATACCCCTGGTTTATTCTTGTGCCGGAAATAGCTGATATTACAGAAATATACCAACTTAACCAAGAACAACGCGGATTGTTGATAGAAGAATCCAGCTTTCTTGCTGAACGCCTGGTTAATTTATTTCAAGCCGACAAAATCAATATTGCCGCCATCGGCAACCTTGTTCCGCAACTTCATATTCATCATGTTGTTCGTTATAGAAACGATAAAGCATGGCCAGCACCGATATGGGGGAAATATCCTGCGGAAACTTATTCACAAGCAGATCTTACTGAAAGATTAAACTTAATTAACAGCATATTTAGCTAAAATCCGCAACAATAACAAAGCTGGTTTTAAGTCAATTCCTCAGAGATTAACTTATAAATCTTTTCTATCGCACCGCGATTTAATTGAATAAAAGACTTACCGTCGCTAATCAATGCCTCTCGATATTTTGAATCTGAGTAGATAGATTCGATGGCTCGAATAACTGCCATTTTATCCTCGCATTGTATTGCAGCTTTCCTCGCTAAGACTTTATCAGCTATCTCTTGAAAGTTAACCATATAAGGCCCAAATAAAACGGGCACGCCAATAGCTAAGGCTTCTAAAATATTATGCCCGCCAATAGAAACCATACTGCCACCAACAAATGCAACGTCAGATGCCGCGTACAACATTTTTAACTCACCCATCGTATCGGCAAGATAAACATCCGTCTCCAAAAGGCAAGTTAAGTTTGAGGTTCGAGTAACAACGGATAAATTATGTTGCCGGCACAATTCAGCTACTTCATTAAACCGCTCTGGATGCCTAGGTACAATCATTAAAAGCAATTCAGGAATTTTAAGTTTTAATTCTTTAAAAACTTCGATAAAAATTTCTTCTTCGCCGTTATGAGTGCTTGCTGTTAACCATACATAACGATTTTTGAACAAGGTTTCTTTTAGATGTTGACCTTCGGTAAGGATATATCCAGAAATTTCAAGATCAAATTTGATATTGCCAGTTATTTTTATTTGCTCCGAATTGGCCCCTATTGCAACAAATCGATTAGCATCCTCTTGGCTTTGTGCAGCAATATATTTGACTTGGCTTAAGACATGGCAAAAAAAAGCTGGAAGTTTGGCGTATCTATCGGCTGATTTTGCCGATAACCGGGCATTTATTAAATACAAGGGAATATTATGTTCACCGCAATAAAAAAACAGATTCGGCCAGATCTCTGTTTCCATAACGATTGCGATCTTGGGGTTAAATGTTGCCATAAACCGGTTAACAATTTCGGGCACGTCATAGGGCAGGTAAACATGTTGTACTGACTTACCCAAAACAGCGCGGATTCTTGCCGATCCTGTGGGAGTGGTCGACGTAATTAATAATTTGGCTTTAGGATGCAGATTTTGGATCTTTTTCACTAAAGGGAAAACAGCCTCCGCTTCCCCCACTGAAACCGCATGAATCCAGATGACGCCAGAAACTGTCGGCTTTTTATAAAAACCAAAACGTTCCTGCCAACGGTTTCTATATTCGGGCGCTTTTAAACTCCGCCACATTAACCTTAAGCAAATCAGTGGGAGAAGCAGATAAAAAAGCACGGAATAAAAGTATCTCATTGAGATTTTACTTTAGTTTTTATGCTATTGTTTTTTAGGAGAGGAGTAACGATATTAAGCTCAATGACAATGACAAAATCAAATTAAGATTCATTTTTCAAGAATATCATCAATATACAAGAAAGTGGTCCGTTGTCCGCACCACTTTCTGCTTATGATGAAAATGTTAAGTCCATTCAGTTGAGACTAACATTTGAAACTGTTTAGCCTTAACAATAACAAGCTAATACAATCGGTCAACCGGGATAATACTGTGTTTGTCAACAATCCCACAGGTTTTCCTGAATAGCTTGCCAAGCCACCCCACTAGGTAGAAAACCAAAATTTATTCTGGCACGACCTTTACCGATAATGTTACGGTTACATCTGAATGCAAATTAATATCGACGTCATAATCGCCGACATGCCTAATTGCCCCATTCGGTAAGCGCACTTGTTGTTTTTCAACGCTTCCACCCGCTTGATTGATTGCTTCAGCGATATTATGCGTACCAACCGACCCAAACAATCGTCCTTCATCCCCTGCTTTATGGGCAATGACGATTTCGAGTTTGCTAATTTTATCGGCATGAGACTGTGCCGCACTGAATTTATCAGCGGCAACTTTTTCTAATTCAGCCCGACGAGTTTCAAATTCAGCAATTTTTTGAGTTGTTGCAGGAACTGCTTTGCCCTGAGGAACAAGGAAATTTCTACCATAACCGCCTTTGATTTTTACTTTGTCACCCAGATTTCCTAGGTTTGCTATTTTTTCAAGAAGAATGACTTCCATTTTTTCACCTCTCGGCTATTCACCGAAAATTGCCCTAAAGCATTCAAGTTTGTTTTAAATTAATTTTTCGTATATTTAGCCAAGTATCTGCTAATCCAACCAAAGAAACTATTGGGAAGGCCGTATGCGGTATTAAAACCAGCGTTATGTAGAACATGGGGATCGCCATATTCCCTATACTCATTTTTGAAAATACGGTGTGCAGCACAGCAGTTCCAGCAAGTATGTAGATCACCAAGGCTAAAATTGCTATGTTCCATGCAATTTCGGATACTTTTCCGAAATTTGCAAGTGCAATAATGATAATTGCAAAACCAACGTAAGCTATCTTTGGCTGAGCGCTAAATTCTAAGAACTCTTTTTTGAATCCACCAGGATTATAAAGTAACGCTTGCCACCAACGGCCTAATAAAACGCCCAACAGTATGCCGAAAATGCTAGCAGCGGCAGCAATGCCTGTCATAAATTTAGGCAAAACCGCTACAATCTCCTTCATTTTTTCGATTGGCGTACTGGGAGGCATCATTTGCGGCAGCATCTGTTTCCACAAATCAGCAGGTTCAGGTATGTATAAAAAATACACACCTATCGCCACAACACCCAGTAATACAGCAATCTCCACCGCCAAAGATAAATGCCGTCCTTCTCTAAGCACTATAGATATGAGCCACACCGGTAGCCATATCAATACGACATTAAGAGGGACAATTACAGGATTGACTGTAAGGAAAATCGCCAAAACACCGGCAACTATACCAGCACATGCAAGAATAATAATGCCTTGCTGTGCGCCTTGCCTTAATGTAACTAATGCTATAGCTGCCAAGCTAAATATACTAAACGGAGGAAATCTTAACGATATCATGGCTATGGTTGCAGTCATCAAAATGGCCTGCAACCGCCCGCGCATAATGAAATCAGCTAATAATTTCATCTCTGGTTAAGATATTTAATTATTTGTGGGCGTCGCAATATGGTAGCAAAGCGACCATTCGTGCTCGTTTTATTGCCACGCTCAGTTCTCTTTGTTGTTTCGCTGTGATACCAGTTATGCGGCTGGGAACAATTTTTCCTGTTTCCGTAATATAGTTCTTTAATAAATCGAGATCCTTATAATCGATTTCATTTCCGTCTTCACTGAAACGGCTTAATTTTTTACTTTTGTTGTTGCGTACCATAACTTTAATCTCTTTTCCTAATCTTTAAGTGTTTATTCTGCTTCAATTGCTGAATCGGCTTCATCGCTCTCAAGAGCATCAACATCGATATCATCCAGATCGACTTCTTCGTCATCACCTTCCGCCGCAGAAGCTGCAGCTGCGGCTTCTTCCTTTGCAGCTAAACCTTTTGCCCTTGCCTCTGCCGCTTTGTTTTCCTCTACTGTCGCGACCGCGATTGCCGATTCACTGCTGATGGACCTTTTTGGACGATAGTTAGACTACGCAAGATAGCATCATTAAAACGAAACCCGCTTTCCAATTCTTCCAATGTCGGTTGATCACATTCGATGTTCATCAACACATAATGCGCTTTATGAATTTTTTTGATAGGGTAAGCTAGATGCCTCCGCCCCCAATCTTCAAACCGGTGAATTTTACCAAGCCGCCCCTCAATAATGGTTTTATAACGATCAATCATCGCCGGAACTTGGGCGCTTTGATCAGGATGCACTAAAAAAACGATTTCATAATGTCGCATAGAATTTCCTTATGGTAAAAAAAGCCTCCCACGCGCTTTTAGGCTTGATGGTGAAGCAAGGTAATAACGCCCGAAGGCATCAATTAAACAGGACATTATAACTTTTTAATTCTATAAATGAAAATCCGCAATTTAATTATTCTTTTTATTTTGTTCAGAGGTTTATACTGCAGATTAAAATTTTTAATAAAATCGACTGTTCTGATTTACAAAAAAGTTAATTTTTAACAGATTTTTAATAACAAGAAGTTCAAACTAAGAGCATACAAGAAAAAATCATCCATAAAAATAATGTAAATAGCAACTGAGGAGGTTCCATGCCGCACGATAAAGTGCTCTATGAAGCTGTGGTCATCGGCAGTGGATTCGGCGGTTCCGTGAATTTTTGCCGTCTTTCTCAAAAATGGGGGAACAAAGTTCTTCTATTAGAGCGAGGCAAACGTTATCCAAAGGGATCCTTTGCAAGATCGCCAAAACAAATGGCTGAAAGTTTCTGGAATATTGAAGGCGAAAATGTTAACCGCCCCAATCATATCCAACAAAAAAATACGCTAGGGTTATTCGATGTGCGTCTGTTCAAAAAAATGGATTCGGTGTTCAGTGCGGGATTAGGCGGTGGATCGTTAATTTACGCCAATGTATTTCTCGAACCGCCAGAAGAAGTTTTTCAGGAAGGCTGGCCGGTTAAACTTAACAAAAAATCGCTCCAACCTTACTACAAGATCGCCCGAACCGTATTAGGGGCGAAACCCATCCCACCCTGGGATAAAGACTCCCGACGCCGAATTGTTCGTACAGAGTTATTTCAAGCCTTTGCCCAACATGAGCAACGCAGCAGCAAGCTGGCTGATATTTGCGTATTTTTTGGCAATGATTACAGTTATAAGGGTGGCAATTTCACCCACAGAGATAGGCGCCCAAGAACTTAACCGCTACGGCGCACAGCAAACTTCATGCACCTATTGCGGCGAGTGTGATGTCGGCTGTAATACCCATTCAAAAAATACCCTGGATCTTAACTACATATTTGTCGGTGAAAAACACCACAGCGGTCAGATACTGACAGAATCTCTAGCAGAAAAAATCATCCCACTGGATGCTAACGGCGAAGACGATCCCAATTCAGACGGTTCATTCGGCTATCGTATCGAGTACCGAAACTTTAACACACAAAGCATGGAGAGCTGCCTCACCAAACGAGTAGTCGTATCAGCAGGAACTTTCGGCACAAATGAATTACTGTTGCGGTGCCGCGATTTCCATAAAACCCTTCCTAACATTAGCAATCAACTGGGAAAATGGTTTTCAGGCAATGGAGATTTTCTATCGTTTGTCCCTTTTGGCCAGAAATTGTCGGATCCTAATTACGGACCGGTGATCACCCAATATACTGATTACAATTTATTTACCAATTTTAACCGGCATCAGGGCTTTGTCTTTGAAGATGCAAGCTACCCGGCTTTTCTAGCCTGGTTAATTGAAGGAGTATTTCCGGTCGGATTGCCTCACAAAGCACTGCGGCTGATCAAACAATTTTGGGGTTGGCTCAAAAATTTAATGTCAACAGGATCGTGGGCAAACTCCCTGGGTCATACCATACACGAAACTTTGGATAATGATTTATCCAGCAAAAGCAGTGTACTCCTATGCATGGGATTGGATCGTGGTGACGGCACTTTAACCTTGAATTCGAAAGGCCGCATTGACCTGGATTGGCCGCAGGAAACCAGTATGCCGGTCTATCAAGCAATTTTAGATGCTGGAAACCGTTTTAAAGAATTTGTTAAAAGCAAGTGGTTTATTCCTCTGCCAACGTGGAGTATGCCGGTTCGCCATAACGTCACAGTACATCCTTTGGGTGGTTGCATTTTGTCAGATACTCCGCAGCAAGGCGTGGTTAGCGCGGACAAAAAAGACCGCGGCCAAGTATTTGGCTATAAAGGTTTATATATCGCAGACGGTTCGATTTTACCCAGTGCCGTCGGTGCGAATCCGATAGCAACCATCACCGCCACCGCCGAATGGATTGCGGAAGGCATTACCGGTATCAAACCGGATGCCAGCTTAGGAGTCAAGTAAACAATAATCTCATCAGCAGGAGTTGCCGCCATGAATACCCAAGCCGCTACAACCTCGTTCGAATTTACCGAAGAAATGAAGGGCTTCATCAGCCCAGCCGCCAAAGCCTTTGATGAGGGATATGAGAAAGGCGAACGTGATGGAAATAATTTTATGTTCCATATCACTATCCGCACCGACGATTTGGACAGCTTTCTTTCATCCGACGAACATCAATGCACCGCGATAGGCTACGTCGAAAGTAACTTGATTGGTGGCCGCTGCGAGGTTGAAAAAGGCGTCTTTAACTTATTTGTTGATACCGCCGATCAAAACCGCCGCCAGATGCGTTATCGATTATTTTTTAAATCCGCGGAGGGACAAGCGCTGACGCTTTCCGGCAATAAACAAATCCAGGATAATCCAGGCCTGGATGTCTGGAAAGACACAACGACCCTTTATGCCAACTTATACCAAGGTCACATTGAAGCCCCCAAAGAAACCAAGGCAAAAATTTTTGCCGCGGGAATTTTGCATATAGAAGTTCAGGATTTTGCCAAACAACTCACCACCTTCAAAACCAGCGCCCCAACAATGGTGGAGCGTTTAGAAGTTTTTGAAAAATTCGGATTATTTTTTCTGGGATCGCTTTGGGAGGTGTATAAGCCTAAGCTAACAATACGGATGAGCGGGTTCGAACGCGAAATTCCTCTGTTTACTACGGAAGGGGTTAAAAATGCGGAAATAAGCACCCATCCCTTTGCTACGAAAGACCGGCTGGGGTTAAGTTTACTGCGTTTTAAAAGAAAAGCGTGTAAGGACGTTGTGATACTGATACCGGGGTTAACTGCCGCCAGCGATATGTTCATCATGCCTGAAAACTACAACCTTGTCAGTTACCTCCTAGACAATGGCTTTACCGACATCTGGACCATGGACGGCCGCATCAGCAACCGATATTATTACAACCTGCGGCGAAATGATTACAATGTGGATGATTTAGCGTTGTACGACCATCCCGCCGCGTTGGAAGCCGTGCGCAAAGCGGTTGGACCGGATGCGCGGATTCATGTGATCAGCCATTGCTTCGGCGCTTTATCGTTTGCGATGAGCTTGTTCGGCAAGGCGCTCATAGGAGTACGTAGCGCGATTGTTAACGGCGTAGCATTAACTCCGCGCATTCCTTTTCCGGCCAAATTAAAATTAATGTTCGGCCCTTTCCTCACCGACTACGTGCTCGGAGTCGAATATCTTAACCCTTATTGGCGGCGAGAGCCCGGTTTTGCGCCGGGCAAAGTTTTGGCGCATCTCGTTTCGGCAATCCATAGGGAATGCGACTCCCCTGAGTGCCATATGTTAAGTTTCATGTGGGGCTATGGCTTTCCAGTGTTGTATAAACACGAAAACCTGCACGACATTACCCATCGACGGGTGGGCGATTTATTTGGCGGGGTTAGCGTTAACTATTATCGGCATGTTTTAAAAATGATAAATGCAGGAAATATGGCGGTTAAGTTTAATACCAACGATCCGCAATATCGATCATTGCCGGATAACTATTTTGAACATGCCGCCAGCATCGATACACCGGTGTTGTTTGTTGCTGGACAGGATAACCAGCTATTCCTAGACTCCAATATCGTTTGCTATAACCGCTTGCAGGAAATAGTGCCTGACCGCCATCAACTTCATGTGTTTCCCAAATATGGCCACGCAGATGTCATTATCGGCAAAAATGCGGATCAGGATATATTTCCGAGATTTGTTGAGTTTCTAAAGCAAAATAGTCATTAGCACAGTCCCAAATATTGGCACATTCAGAATGGAAATGTTCTTAACAATCGATGATTGAGGTCTAACTCATGGCTAAACCCATCAGGAAAATTAAAACCTTCTTTGGTATGCCAAACTTTATTCAGCTTTTTCCACCGCCAAAAACAGGAACATACAAGTATTTTAAAGATGCCGACCGTTTTCCATTTGATGCAAAGACCAAAACGCACTCTCCCGTTAACGGATGGTGGCTGGCTGAGTTTTCGCTTCTGGCTTACGCTGAACGTCAAGAAACAGAACAAGTTACCAAGAAGCTATTTGCTTATCAAAAACATTCTTTTTTCTGGCTGGAATCTGGTGGCGCAACGATTGGCAGCAATACTCAAGGATTTGGGATTGAAACTGAGGATTATGTCATCATCGCATTTCGTGGCACAGAATTTCCGCCGCCCAGTACGATGCTTAAAGCGCCGGAAGAATTGCTTCACATCATCGCCGATATTCGCACGGATATTCAAAAATTAGCACCAGAAACTGTTTTAGACGGCACTCCTATATTTGATACACCTGTAAACTCGGGCTTTGCAAACGCCTTACAAAGCATTTGGCAACAATTACAAGAACGATTGCCACAAATTGGCGGCAAACCCCTTTGGCTAACCGGCCACAGTTTGGGCGGCGCAATTGCAACATTACTAGCTTATCAATTACCTGACCGGGTATCCGCACTATACACCTTCGGTTCACCTTGTGTCGGCACCTTTGATTTTCAACAAGCTTTTAATCGAAAAGGGTTGCACGAAAAAACTTTCCGTTATGTGCATGGCAATGATGCCGTAGCCAAGGCCCTGGAATCCTTTACTTTTGAGTACCATCATGTTGGCGAACCTATGTTATTGGATGCTGGTTCGCGCAGAGGCTTACTTGCGCAGATATTGAATATTGCTTTGGGGGCGACAATAGGCGTAAACCAGTTGGATCATGCCCCTATTTTTTACACTTACGAATGCTGGAACGCCATCCCATAAATGGGGTTCGTTAATATAATTAAGAGCTTATTTTTAATTACGAAAAAATAATCAAACCCAATAAACATTATAGATTTCAAGCCAATCTGACCGAGGAGCAGTCAAATGAACGATAACAACGATTGCGATAAATCAAAATTCAAGCCACCGGTTAGCTGGCTGATGGGGCGTGAACTGCTAGCTGGTTTAAAATGGATTGCCGCCTACACGTTCATGGGAGACAAGCTGGATCCAAAAGACTGGATGAATGCGGAGATCATTACTCCGCCGCGAAGTAATAACAATGCAAATGATCCTTACTGGTTTGATTATATTGCCGACACCGGCGATGGCATGAACGCGGTATACACGATTGCTTATCTCTGCATGAGTGATATCTGGGTTGACAAACACAATACTGTCGGCCCTGAGGGCGTTGCTTTAACCACAGACCTGACTTGCTCGCAACACTTGCCAAGAGGCGAATTCCTTTATATTGGCGGTGATACCGCTTATCACATTGCCGATACCGCCTCTCTGAAAGAAAGATTCCAAACTCCATTCAATTGCGCTTGCCTGGATATCATGAGTAAAGGCAAGTCCGTGGACCAACGGCCTATCTATGGCGTACCTGCCAATCATGATTATTATGACGCGCTGGATGGCTTTAATCGTCAATTTTGCAAACCCATTGGGCAGGATACGCATAACCCGCTTCTCAACGACCCTAAAGATCCACAACTTGGCTTGCTGGGTTTCGAGCGCACCCAGACGGCGAGCTATCTTGCCTTGCAACTGCCATTCGACTGGTGGTTGTGGGGGTTTGATTCGCAGGATGGAAAAATGGATAAGCGGCAACGGGCGTTTTTTGTCGAGACTTTCTTACCTAAACTGCTGAAAAATGGCAGTCTTTTCGATGGTGAACGCAAAGAGGAAGTGCTTCGCCAATTACAAGAAAATATCCCCGATAAATTAATCGTTACCACGCCGGAACCCAGCACCGTATTTGGTAAATGGGCGAATTCTAAAAATCTGGCTGACCTGTTAAAAGACGGCCCTGACGATCCCAAGGAACAGATTGTTAAAACCTTTGTATCGCTTGGCATAGAACCCAGTTTTATCAGTGAGAAAAACGGCACGTTAAGCAAAGGCAAATGCCGTCTGGACATTTCTGGTGACATCCATCACTACGAAAGATATTGGGGCGCCAAACCAGAAGAAAAAAAATCAACCAATTACGCTTCTGTGGTGGCTGGCGGGGGCGGCGCATTTTTACATCCTAGCCACACTGACGTTAACGAAGTTGTACAGCAAGCGCTATATCCATGCAGAAAGGATTCCCATATCCTGATTACACAAAAAATACTAAACCCTCTCAATATTTTTAATGGAGGCTATATCTGGCTGACTGGCGCAATTATCGCCTTTATGAGCTATTTTGCCGTCACCATACCGGAAAGCACTTGGTCACTGTTCAAGTTGATCCCTGACAATCTGCGTCCGATGGGATCAAACAGCGACTTATTACCGCAAGTCAGGGCGGCTTTAGATACGTCAAGGATTTTAAATGATTCGATCTGCTGCGACAGCTCTTATTATTTCGACCTTAGTTATATTCTGATATTTACGGCATTACTAGGTTATTGGTTATGGAAAACGCCTGAACATTTTGAACCTGTACAAAAAAGCGCCGATGATGAGGCATGGTGGCGCAAAGTTTTACTTTTTATTGTACCGGTAATTACCGGTTTGCTGCCTTTATTGATTCTGGTTAACTGGAACCGCGATCAATTACCCCAGTCTTTTTTAGCAGGCATTCTTACCGATTTGTTTTTTATTGCGTCCATGTTGCTATTCGGATTAAGCCGACGTTATAGCGACATTTTAATCCAACGCGCCAAATATCAACGCGAACCTTTATCCTCATTAGTGCCTTTGTGGATACTAAACAGTTTCGCCGTAATTTACGCCGTATTTGGTTTTTTTCGCTACGGCGCGTATTCCTCATCCGTCATGACATTCAATGTGTTGATTGTCATAGTCTGGTTTTTATCGACAATTGGCCTGATTTTTTTAGCGGGTTACGAGGGTGGGGGATTACTTAACCTAACCGGCAAAATTAAATTTGCCGTTATAGGCGTTTGGCATTCTCTTTTACAAGTCTGCGTGCCTGTAGCTTTGGCATTGTATGCCGATTGGATGGTTATTTTTACAGTGTCTGCCATTGCCGTTGCGGCAACCCTCTTCGCAGGAAAACTCTTCACCCGTGATTTTTTGATAAAGGATTTATCGCTCAATGACCAAAAAAGAACAGGCTATTTCCTTCTGGCAGCGTGGTTTATTGTGGGCGTTTGTGTCTTGTTAACCGCGGTATCAGATGCGCCGAAAAGCGTCGATGGCTGGCGGCTGTTTGGTTCTTTTCTGTTGGGCGCGTTATTCAGTTGTATCTGGTTTGGCTGGTACCTGGCAGTCTCTTTGGCTTTCAATGGCCATAATAATGAAGCGGGCGGTGGCGCGCGTTCGGAACAATATCGGCACATGATTCGTTTCAAACTCGAAGAAAACCGGTTAACCGGTTACGTCATAGGTATAGACCAACCAATTACCGAAATTTCAACCGAAAATCAGCCAAAATTCCGTTTGGTTGACGTTTTTACCATCCAGACAAAGTAAGCTTGCAGCCATGTGCTTTGATTTTAAATGAGGCTATGGATTATATAGACAGTTTAACAATCATAAGAACGAATAAGGTAGCGATAAGTTCACGATTTTAATGATAATACTGTTCTAAATAATCGACCAATACGTCCGCCATAGGTTTGCCTTCTGCTTTCCCGGTAACAGAAGCCCAACTGGCTACGGCATACACCTTGTGTGCTTCTAATTGAACGCCATTGGTTAGGCGCAAATCGTTGATACGCTTGCCGAATTCTACATCTGGGTTGCAATGAAAGGTTAACCCGCCTACCCTTACCATATCGCCCCCTTGTTGATAATAAGGATCAGGATTAAACAAATTGTCCGCCGCATCCTCCAGTATAGCTTTGATTTCGACTCCGCTTAACTGCCGAACCTGTGTATCTGAATACGTGATCGCCGTATGGTTCATGACGTCTTCGTAGGTAATTACCTGCCCTGGCAATAATGTGGTTCCCCAGCGAAAACCGGGCGATAACGCGATTTCAGCACTGTTAACCTTTAATAAGGCTTGTAGCAACAGTTCATCAAACGTTCCTTGGTACGTGTCGCGACGGTAAAGCAATTTGTCGGCAACGGCCAAAGGTTCTTGTAAAGTAGGCAAATACGGTTGTCTGATTCCGTCTATCAACGCTTGCATCCCTGGGTCAGGTTCCAGAAGATTAGAAAACACGGGCAATAAGCGATAGCGCAACTCTTTAAGTCGATTATCTTGAATATCAAGATCCACCACCGCCAGAAATTTTCCGTAACTTCCGGCATTCGTCACGCAAGTTTTGCCTTCGTCATTTTGTACCCAAACCGGTTGGGGTATAGCATCATGGGTATGTCCGCCCAAGATAACATCGATCCCAGTCACCCTTGAAGCCAGTTTAAGGTCAATTTCCATGCCGTTATGCGACAGGAGAATTATCGCATTCGGACTTTCTTGCTGCTTTATCTTGTTAACCGTCTCCTGTAAGCGTTGCTCCTGAATGCCGAACTGCCAATCCGGCACCAAATATCTTGGATTGGCAATGGGCGTGTAAGGATACGCCTGCCCAATAATGGCAATGCGGGCATTATTGAATTCCTTAATGACATAAGGTTTAAATACCATACTGCTTTCATTTTCGCTAGTAAATTGCGCTTCCTCGGTTAACGCAATGTTTTGCGCGACGAATTCACCCTTGAAAGCTTTCAAATTCTCTAACATTTGCTGGCTACCGTAAGTAAACTCCCAGTGCCCTGTCATGACATCCACTCCCAGCAGATTGCATGCCTCAAGCATATCCGCACCATGCGTCCACAAGGAAGTGGCAGAACCTTGACAGGTATCGCCGCCGTCCAGCAGCAAAAAATTGCCATGTGGACTGGATTGCTTTATTTGTTTGATTAACGTCGCCAAATGGGCAAAACCGCCCATCTTTCCAAACATTTTTGCTGATTCGGTAAAGTTTGGGTGGGTAAAGGCATAAGCCTCTTTTGTGTCCGGCTTGATGCCGAAGAAACGTAGAAAGTCCATTCCGGAAATATAGGGCGGACCGGTTAAGTCTTTAATTCCGACATGAACTGACGGTTCACGGTAATACACCGGCAGTAGCTGGGCATGGCAGTCTGTAAAATGCAGCAAGGTAACGTTGCCGAAATCAGGCGCAGAATAGAGAGTTTTAGGCGTCGAGCTAAAACAAGAATTTAATGTCGGGGTTAACCCAAAGAGCCCAAGCATTTTTAAAAAATCACGGCGGAGCATCATTGAGTTAACAATTCTATTTAACCAGCCTTCATAAACACATCAAAAATCAAGAAAGTTAACCAAAACGAGAACCGGGGCTTCCTAAGCTTTGTCCAGGTAAGTTTCCATTCAGATCTATTTATTACCTCACATCAAGCCGATCAAGTAAGGGCGAAATCTTTTTTGAGATAAACGCGATTTTTTTATAGCCCCTTGAAGCCACTTTTTTAGCATGGTTAACTTCCGGCTTATGCATTTTTTCATCATGCCGATGCTCTCTAACCGGCAAATAAATGGCAACCTTTTTGGGCGAATGATGCTTGACAATGACATCAACCCGTCGAGCCATCCAGCCATGCGTGCTGACACTGGATACTTTAGTGGCTATCCCGGTCACTTTAACGCCATGACTTACCAAGTAATTGGCGACACTCACCGCACGTTCCTTGCCAAGCTTTTTTTCAGACTCCGTTTCGTCATGCGAATCGGTACGTCCTATTACGATAAGCTCGGCATCTCTGGGTAATTGTTTAATTAAGTCGAACAAACGTTCCTTGTGAGCCACAGTCAAGACATGATGTTTGTATGCAAAAAGCGCAACAGCCCTGACCTTTTGATGATTTGTGACTGATTGTGCTGGCTGTTTGGTCGGGACAGCAGCGCTGGCATTTGCTTCTAACGATTTTTTCATCGTCGCATCGTTAGCAAAAGTTTTGCCTGATGCGGAAATCCGCTGATTGCCATGATCTTTATTAATTTCTGTAACTGGCGTTTTGGTATTTTCCAATTTGTCTTGATGATGACTAGCGAAAGCCGGTGGAGCTTCATTTTTAGCAACGCTGTACTGGTCGAGTATCGGCGGTAGATTGATGCTTAGTGGTGACGATCCGGCGTTACTAATGACAATATCCACCCGACGTGACAACCAGCCGTTTAATTTGTCATTATCTACCTTACTGCCAACCGACTTAACCTTAAATCCTTGACGAACCAGGTAATTGGCAACATTGAGGGCTCGTTGCTCGCCTAATTTCTTGTTATAAGCGTATCCGCCCACCGAATCAGCCCGACCTATCACGGTTAACTCGGCATCTTTGGGCAATTGTTCGGTTAAGGAGAACAAACGTTCAATATGACCTGACATTAATTTATGTTGATCCATCCCGAAATGCACAGCGCCGGAAACCGTCTGCCGTTGACTGGCTTTTAACGGGGATTGATTATTAACCGACAACGACTTGGCACTTGCAGAAGTCACTTTGGCAAGCGCATCTGCGTCAACGCTTCGACCAGTATTCGACGCCATAATGCCGGTACTGCCGATCATCGTCGCCATCACTGTGCCACGAACCGCTTTCTTAACCGATTTTAAGCGCCTGGCTTTCTTTAAGGTATCATAATCCAGCAAAGCCGCCAGAACGGCTGCCCTTACTTCTTCTTCAGTCATCATACAACTCCATAAACCATCTGTTTTTTATTATTAAACATAAACTGCCGTAGTTGTTAAGGAAGGTTGAGTCGTACTTCCTTAAGGCAAGTCGATGCCCGTGGTTTGAACTGATTTTTAAATCAGTATCAGAGACGACTTTGAGTTTTACACATCGTAACTCGCTATGTCAATGAGTTTAAGATTTAATCAAAAAAACAATAAAGGGAATATATTGTTCTTAAATATCAGTTATCAACATGTAACCTCTTTCCCCGTGCAATTTGTAATGTTAAACGTGCTGTCCGCTTGCCGCCAATCTTCCAAAGGCATCGATAACTCTAACTTTGCCCGCTCATCAGCAGTGGATGGTAACGTTCCAGCTCCATGATTCAATACCCAGTAAGCTATATCTTGCCAAATAATATGCGCCTCCAGGTCGCGCAATAACAAGTGATATCCGTTTTGATAATATCCGACTGATTTACCGCTTACGCCGCTACTAAAAAGATTCCGTAGAAAGCTAGTGATCGCTTGCTTGGGAATAATATCGTCTTTAGCGCCATACAGTAATAAAATCTTGCCGCCCAAGTAGCTCGCATTTTCAGCCGCCGAATCCATCAGGTTTGTTAACCCATGCAAAGCTTCCACCCGTGTTTTTCTTATGACAAGCGGGTCATTATCCAGCTCCTGCATCATTTCACGATTGTCCGATAATTTGGCGCCGACACCATCACCGCTTAAAGTTAACCAAGGCACGGTATGGGTTAACACCCAAAGCAAACCGCTTTGATACCAAGGCATGATCTCCCTTGACCACAGTGCCGGAGCAACCAGGATAATGCCATCAACCTTAGGCATATGACCATCCCTCACCGCCTCTATAACGACAGCTCCGCCCATACTTTCACCCAGCAGATAAACAGGCAATCCGGGATAATGTAATTTGACTGCGCGGACAAAATTGCGTAAATCCGTCGCAAGAGTTTCACGTCCTGCCCAATAACCTCGATGTGGCGCCGCACCAAAACCGCGTTGATCATAAGCAAACACGGCAATACCCTGACGACTAAAATATTCAGCGGGCCGGTTCAGAAAATAGCTGTAATCGTTAAATCCGTGGACACCTATAAGTAGGGCGCGCGGTGTGACCAAATGAGGTAACCAGCGGCGGACTGGCAGTTTAATACCGTCTTCGGTTAAGAAATAACTGTCATGAAATTCCGGCGCATTTTTAATCGTCCCGGCTGGTTGCGTTTCAGGTTTGCAACCAATCAGGAAAATAAGCAATAAAATGACCAATTTTTTCATGCCTATACCGTGATGCAAAATGCAAATTTCTTATGATCATCAATGTAGCTTTTTAAGGCTGACAATCAAATTTTAGTATAAACAAAAAACTAAATTGTAATAAAAACAACTTGGCTAAACACTGAATGCTGCACGGGTTTAATTAAATAATCCTTTTCACGTCTCCACAATCTGCACCCGCTGAGTCACTCCGCAGACTAACGTATAAGGTATGGTATTTGCGTAAACGGCGATTTCTTCAACAGGTAAACTATTGCCCCATAACGTAACTCTATCGCCAGGTTTGGCATCGGGCTGGTTCGCCAAATCGACGGTGACCATGTCCATCGACACTCGCCCGATCAGGGGAACACGCTTACCGTTAACCAATACCGGCGTGCCGGGCTTGGCGTAGCGGGGATAACCGTCGCCATAACCGATAGCGACCACACCAAGCAACGTATCCCGTTCGCAACGCCAACTGTTAGCGTAACCCACGGTTTCGCCCCGGTTAACCAGCTTAACGGCAATCAACTTGGAATGCAGGCTCATCACCGGCTGTAAACCCAAATCACCGCCAGTCGTATCAGGAAATGGCGAGATACCATACAACATGATGCCTGGGCGAACCCAATCGCTGATGGCTTCCTTCCAGCCTAAAATACCCGCGGAGTTGCCGATGCTACGCTGGCCTTGATATCCTGCTATTGCGTTTTCAAAAAGGTTAACCTGCTGATGGGTGAATGAGTTAGCTTTCTCATCCGCGCTTGCCAGATGGGTCATAAGGTTTATCGGCTGATTGATGGTAGTTAACCGATTAAGCCTCTCATAAATTTGGTTAACCTGATTCGACTTAAAACCCAGGCGATTCATGCCGGTGTCGATTTTTAACCAAACCGTGACAACACCAGAATTTAGGTGGTTTTCCAGCAAACCCACTTGTTCAGGATTGTGAATGACCGGCTCCAAGCCATAATCGACAATTTGCCTAAGTTCTTCCGCATTAGTAAATCCCTGCAGGATTACGATTCTTTGCTTGATCCCGGCTTGCCGTAAGCGAATGCCTTCATCTAACCGTGCTACCGCGAAAGCGTCGGCATCCTCTAATGCACTGGCAATCCGGATCAAGCCATGCCCGTAAGCGTTCGCCTTGACCACCGCCATGATTTTCGATTTCGGGGCGATTTGCCGGACTTTTTCAAGGTTATGGCGCGCAGCCGCGAGATTGATTTCTGCGTAGGCGGCAGGGATCAAGCAATCATCCTGGTTTTATTCGTAATCGTCATACCGCGTTCCGGCATAATTTTCAAACCGGGTATATTGGCCTAAAAAGGTTAACCTGACCGTCCCCAATGGGCCATTCCGTTGCTTGCCGATAATGACTTCGGCGATACCCTTATCCGGACTGTCTTCGTTGTACACTTCGTCGCGATAAACAAATACGATTAAATCCGCATCCTGCTCAATCGCACCGGACTCGCGCAAGTCCGACATCATCGGACGTTTGTTGGGGCGTTGTTCCAGATTGCGGTTAAGCTGCGATAACGCAACCACTGGCACATTCAGCTCTTTAGCTAATGCCTTAAGCCCACGGGAAATATCGCGTAATCTGTTGTACGCGGTTATCACCGCTAGTGGGCGACTGCATTAACTGGAGATAATCAATGACGATTAACCCCAATTGCCCATGTTCACGGGTTAACCGCCGCGCCCTTGACCGGACTTCGGTTGGAGTTAGCGCCGCCGTATCGTCGATGAACATTTTGGTCTCGCCGAGCAAACTGATCGCCGAAGTAAGGCGCGGCCATTCGTGGTCTTCCAGCTTACCTGTCCTGACCTTATGCTGGTCGATGCGCCCAAGCGAGGACATCATCCGCATCGCCAAGGCATCGCCCGGCATTTCCATACTGAATATCGCCACCGGCTGCTTGCCTTTGATCGCTACATTTTCAGCCATGTTCATGGCGATAGAAGTCTTACCCATCGATGGCCGACCCGCCACAATAATCAAGTCGGCGGGCTGCAATCCAGAGGTTAACTCATCGAAATCGGTGAAACCCGTTGCTGCGCCGGTAATGTGGCTGTCCTGCTCAAACAACATTTCGATACGGTCAACCGCTTTCGCCAGCAGCGATTTGATCGGTGAAAAACCGCCCTGCCCGCGCTGGCGTTGTTCGGCGATTTTAAATACTTCGCGTTCGGCATGTTCCAACAGTTCCGAAGTTTCGCGGCCTTCGGTATTAAACGCCGTATCGGAAATAGTCGTGCCAACATGAATCAACTGGCGCAATACCGACTTATTCCTGACGATATTGGCGTAATTGGTAATATTTGCCGCGCTGGGCGTATCTTTCGCCAACATGGCGAGATAAGACAAACCGCCGGCAGTGTCCAGATCGTTGGTGGTCGCCAACGCTTCCGACAAGGTAATGACATCAAAGGGCACCTGCTCGTCGGCAAGCTTGGCGATAGTGCGAAAAATAAGCTGATGGTCGCGCCGGTAAAAATCGCCTTCCGCAACCTTGTCGGAAACTGAATCCCAGGTTTGGTTGTCCAGCATCAAACCACCCAATACCGCTTGCTCGGCCTGGATGGAGCTCGGCGGAATCTTCAGCGACTCGTAAGCAATATCGTTTTCGTATTTGGATTTAGTTACCGCAGCCATTGGAGATAATCTGTTTTTTTAAGCTATAAATTTTTTCTGATCAGTAATCTGAAATATTAGTTACAGTTTGAATTTTAGCATTACCAATTGGAACTCGTACCGCTTCATGCTTAATTGGGTTATAGAGCAATAAATACTTTGATGTAGAGAGTGCAACGTACCCCCTGCCAATCTCTTTTTTCTCATCATTCATTACAATTACACAATTGATAGCATACTCTTTACTTTTATCTGATTGCTCATCAGGATTTTGAACTGGTTTTTCTTTCGAAAAATAACCTGACTTACACTGCTTTGCATCAATAACATAGGTATTAAAATGAATGTTCGCCATATGAGTTCCTATAAGAAGTGGTATAACAACCAAGAAATATAGAAATATTGCAATGACCATTAGAAGTAGCATGGCAAATAATGGCATTCCAATAATTCCAGCTATTGCAACTAGCCACGCACCTAAAAATGCTTTTTTATATTTGATGTCTTCGTCTTTAATTTTAAAGCAATCAAGTACCTTTAACTTTTTTATTGAAGATTTTTTCAGAATCAAAAAATAACAAACTAGTAATACCAAGGTTAAACCAAGGCAAGCGATTACCAGAGGCTTCCACCCATGTTGGTAAAGTTGAAATATGGTAACCTTAGTTACTGTTTCCATTACAGAGATGAAAGTATTGGTAACTCCAATAATGAATCCTAGATCGATTAAGTCAAAAACACTTTCATAAAGTGACGCGCGTGGTATTCCAAAAAAATTTTCAGCTTCTACAGCCACGCCATATCCAAGTGCAATTAGTAAGGTTGTTCCAACAGTAATTACAATTGTAATTACAATAGCAACAGTCTGAAAAAAGTTACTCGGGCTTTTCCTAGTGTTTTCTTCAACAACATCTTTAGCTTCATTATTATTTCTTTTCATAAGACTACGATTAAACTTAGAAAACTACTTATTAAGATGATTAGGGAAATCATCTGAAAAACAGCTTCAAATACGCCCCCGTTTGCGAAGCCTTTTTGTTGCTCACCTGCCTCGGCTTACCCTCAGCCAAACATCCTGCCTCTACGCCGCATTCCGACCCCATGTCGATAATCCAGTCGGCGATTTTAATGACTCCAGGTTACGTTCGATAAAACCAGGAACACTGTCATTCCGACCGTAGAGAGGAATCTTAAAACCAACCGTCACTTAAATCTTTCCATTCAGGATTGAAAGAGGCAACCAAAATATCTTTCTTCTCCCGCCGCCATTTTTTGATTTGTTTCTCTCTTTACAATGCTACGGCAATATCGCTCGTCTGCTCAAAATAAACCAGTTTGTTAACATTGTATTTTACGGTAAATCCCCTAAATATCTTATGCTTATGTTCATATAGTCGGCGTTCAAAATTGTTGGTTACGCCAATGTACATGACTTTGTTATTCCAGTTGGTGAGAAGGTAAACATAATAATTTCCATCAGTTCGCATAGGATTTCTCCCGTTGCTCGAAATGACAGTACTTTAAAAAAACCGCTTTAAATAAGTCCCTGTATGAGATGCCTTATTCTTGCTCACCTCCTTCGGTGTCCCTTCAGCAACTAACGTTCCGCCGCCGTCGCCACCTTCCGGTCCCATGTCGATAATCCAGTCGGCGGTTTTTATGACATCCAGGTTGTGTTCTATGACCACCACGGTATTGCCGTGATCGCGTAAGGTATGCAATACACCAAGCAGCTGTTTGATATCGTGGAAGTGCAGGCCGGTGGTCGGCTCGTCAAGTATGTATAAAGTACTGCCGGTGTCTCGTTTAGATAATTCCTTGGCGAGCTTAACCCGCTGCGCTTCACCGCCGGACAGCGTCGTTGCGTTTTGCCCTAGCGTGATATAGCTTAAGCCGACTTCAATCAAAGTGTGGAGCTTGCGCGCCAAGGTCGGCACCGCACTAAAAAATGCGGCGGCATCTTCCACCGTCATCTCCAGCACTTCGGTGATGCTTTTGCCTTTATAGCGGATTTCCAGGGTTTCGCGGTTGTAGCGTTTGCCTTTGCAGGTATCGCACTGAACGTAAATATCGGGCAGAAAGTGCATTTCCACTTTGATCACACCATCGCCCTTGCAGGCTTCGCAGCGACCGCCTTTTACGTTAAAACTAAAGCGTCCCGGCGTGTAACCACGCGAACGCGCTTCGTGCGTGGCGGCGTAAAGTTCGCGAATCGGTGTAAACAAGCCGGTATAAGTCGCCGGATTTGAGCGTGGCGTGCGTCCAATCGGGCTTTGGTCGATATCGACGACTTTATCAAGCAAATCCATGCCATCAATTTTCTCACATGGCGCGGGTATCACGCCGGCGCGATTAATCAGGCGCGCGGCATGGCAATACAAGGTATCGTTAACCAAGGTAGATTTGCCGGAACCGGACACGCCGGTGACACAGGTTAACAAACCAATTGGAATGTTAACCGTGACATTTTTTAGGTTATTTCCGTTGGCTTTATGGATAACGATTTGTTTATCTTTGTTATTTTCTGTCGTCTTCAGCGGCACAGCAATACTCTCTTTGCCCGACAAATATTGGCCGGTGAGAGATTCCGTATTTGAAATAATATTCTGCAAGCGTGCCCTGCGCGACAACCTGCCCGCCATGCACGCCCGCGCCCGGGCCGATATCGACGATATAATTCGCCGCACGGATAGCGTCTTCATCGTGCTCGACGACGATAACCGTATTGCCCAAATCGCGCAGCCTAAACAAGGTATTGAGCAGACGTTCGTTATCTCTTTGGTGCAAGCCGATAGATGGCTCATCCAGCACATACATCACGCCAACCAAGCCTGCGCCGATCTGGCTGGCCAAGCGAATACGCTGGGCTTCGCCGCCGGATAAGGTATCCGCGCTTCGATCAAGCGTTAAATAATCCAGCCCGACGTTAACCAGAAACTCAAGGCGTTCCTTGATTTCCTTGATGATCTTAACCGAGATTTCGCCGCGCTTTCCAGGTAGATTTAGTCCATCAAAAAAGCCCAAAGACTTGCGGATTGGATATCTCGTGACTTCATGAATCGCTATTTCTTCGATAAAGACATGCCGTGCCGAAGTGGTTAACCTTGCACCGTTGCATGCCGTGCAAATTTTGTTGGTTAAGTATTTCGCCAGTTCCTCGCGCACCATCGGTGAATCGGTTTCCCGGTAACGCCGCTCCATATTGGCAACCACGCCTTCGAAAATAAACTTTCTTTTGGTGCTGCCAGTACCGCTAGGATTAGGGAAGTTGAATTCGATGATATCTTTACCGCTACCGTACAGGACAATATTACGTATTTTTTCAGTGAGTTGCGAAAACGGCTGTTCAGGATCGAAATCGTAATGTTTCGCTAACGCCATAATAATCTGGTAGTAGTAGGCATTACGCCTATCCCAACCACGAATCGCGCCACCGGCCAGACTGATATCTGGATTGTGGATAATCAGGTCAGGATCGAAATGCTGCTTAACACCCAAACCATCACAGCTGGGACACGCACCTTTCGGATTATTGAAAGAAAAAATGCGCGGCTCCAGTTCGCTGAGGCTGTAACCGCAAAAGCGGCAGGCATAGCGCTCGGAAAAGATAATTTCAGTGGCGTCATCTTCCAGGCTAACCGCAATGGCAATGCCATCGGCGATTCTTAACGCCGTCTCAAACGATTCCGCCAGTCGCAATGCAATATCGGAACGGATTTTAAAACGGTCGACGATGACCTCAATCGTATGTTTTTTGCGTAAATCCAGTGCAGGCGCATCGTCCAGGTCATATACGATTCCGTCAATCCTGGCGCGAATAAAACCCTGGGCTTTCAGGTCGTCAAGCAATTGCAAATGCTCGCCTTTACGCTCGTTAATTACCGGTGCGAGCAGCATCCAGCGCTGGTCTTGCGGCTGCGCCAATACCTGATCGACCATCTGGCTGATGGTTTGCGCCTCTAAAGAACTATGATGCTCCGGGCAACGCGGCGTGCCGGCACGGGCGTAAAGCAATCGTAGGTAATCGTAGATTTCGGTAATCGTACCGACGGTGGAGCGCGGATTGTGCGAGGTGGATTTTTGCTCGATGGAGATCGCGGGTGATAAACCTTCAATATGATCGACATCCGGCTTTTCCATCATCGACAAAAATTGCCGCGCATAAGCGGAGAGAGATTCCACATAACGCCGCTGGCCTTCGGCATAAATGGTATCGAACGCCAGCGACGACTTGCCGGAGCCGGACAAGCCGGTGATGACGATCAGCTTGTCGCGTGGCAGGTCGAGATCGATATTTTTCAGATTATGCGTTCGTGCGCCGCGGATGCTGATGGTGTCCATACTTAACGAAAGATAAATTTATTCAACCGATTACTATACGATTAAAAAGCAGACAAGACAAACCGCATAATCTTTAAAAGAACCTGCCGATTACACATCTAAAGTTGGTTTCTAATAATTCCGTGATCCGCTTCAAATTATCAATAAACATAAAAATTTTTCAAACCAATCCACTATAATCTGATGGATGCTTATTTTGCATGCTAGTAACTATATGACTTATTTTTGGAAGCACGTTGATGATTTATAGATTAAATATTATTAAGGTTATGAGTTGGTTTTTATTGTTGCAAGCTCATAGTTTGACATGGAGCGCTGCGCCACCTAACCCAACAGAAAGTGACACAAATAGAAATACGGCTGGCGGTACTAGCGCTTTAATAAATAATGTCGGATTTCCAGATAATGGATTTTCAGCAGATAATAGTGCATTTGGTTTTGCTGCACTAAAATTTAATACTACAGGTTTTAATAACACGGCAGTTGGTTCTGGTACGCTGGCTTTTAATACTACGGGTTATAGCAACACGGCTATTGGCGTGAGGACTCTTATGTTTAATACAACGGGGTATTTCAATTCGGGGTTAGGCGCTGGCACGCTTTATACCAATACGACTGGTTTTGCCAACACTGCATCTGGTTTTTTGTCTTTACTTTATAACACCATAGGCAATAACAATACTGCTAATGGTTATGAAACATTATATTTCAATACAATTGGAATTAGAAACGTGGCGAATGGAGCGAGCGCCCTGCGCGCAAACACGACAGGAAACTATAATACTGCCATTGGCGATTCCAGCCTTCTCAAAAACACCACAGGCAGCGGGAATTCAGTGCTAGGTATTCAAGCGCTTATGAATCAAATTACTGGCAATTATAATCTGGCGTTAGGTATCAACGCTGGACTTAACCTTAGCTCAGGCAGTAACAACATTTATTTGGCCAATTCAGGCGCAGCGACAGAATCCAGCACCATTAGAATTGGCAACGCAGGCCACACCCGTACGTTTATCGGCGGCATTCGCGCAAGAAGTACCGGTTTGGCTAACGCCGTACCTGTCGTCATTGATAGCAACGGTCAATTGGGGACGGTTAACTCTTCGATCCGTTTCAAGAAAGACATCAAAGATATGGATGAAGTCAGCCATAAACTATTGCAACTTCGTCCGGTCACTTACCGTTACAAACAAGCCGCCGAAAGCGGAGCAAATCCTGTGGAATATGGTTTGATCGCAGAAGAAGTCGCCAAGGTATATCCCGATTTGGTCGCCTACAGTGCGGACGGCAAAATAGAAACCGTGCAATACCAAAAGTTAACCCCGATGTTGTTGAATGAATTGCAACGTACGAATCGACTTCTCCAATCCGATGACCGGAAAATTCAGCAGCTGACTCAAGAAATAGCTAACCTGAAAAAGCAGGCACAAGAGGTTGCACATTTAAAACAGCAAGTTACTTCATTACAAACGCAAGTACAGAAATTCGAATTGTTATTATCGGCTAGGTCAAACCGGATTGAGGCTCAACAAATAGTCGGTATAAACCGTTAAAAATTAAGTATTTTAACCGGTGATAAGGGAATTAAGAGTCAAACTCAAATAATCTACCAGTCAGTAGATCACTGAATATAGAGAATGCCACTTCAATCAACACCTGAGACGTGCGGACATTAAATAAACTAAAGCGTGATTAAACAAGTTTAATCACGCTTTATACAACCAGAAACCGATGTTTTAAAAATGGAAACCCGTTCTCTAGAAAACTTCCTTGATCTTGGCGCTAACCGCGATAACCTCATCATCAGTGATATAGGTCGAGCAAGGGATGCTCAAACAGCGTTGATAGATGTAATCGGAGCGGTTGTCCTTATTGTAGAAAATACAATCCTTAAACATCCTTAACTGGTTCATTGGCACCCAGAATGGACGGCTCTGCATTTTGTGGTCGTTCAGGATTTTCAATACTTCGCGTTGCTGTTCGGTCATGATGGTGGGCATCCACCAATTTGAACTGACGTCATTACTAACTTCCTGGAAGCGAATATCGCCGATACCGGCTAACTCGTTTTTATACAAATTGGCAATTTCATTTTTGCGTTTGACGAAACCAGGTAATTGTTCCATTTGGGCAACACCCATCGCTGCCGCAACGTTAGTCAAGCGGTAGTTGTAACCGATTTCATCATGGATGTATTCGAAAGGGTCACTTTTTGCCTGAGTCGTCAAATGCTTGGCTTTTTTGGCCAGGACTTCGTCATCAGTGACGATCATGCCGCCGCCGCCAGTAGTAATGATTTTATTGCCGTTGTAACTGAAGGTGCCAAAAAGACCAAAACTTCCGGAATGCTTGCCTTTGTATGTGCTTCCCAACGCTTCAGTACTGTCTTCAATAACAACCAGATTATGCTCGTCAGCCAGCTTCATTAACCTGTCCATGTCGCAGATATTGCCTAACACATGAACCGGCATGATGACGGGTATGCGTCTGCCATCTTTTTTGTAGTGGCAATGACCGTTGCGTTGCTCGGTTTCATTAACCAGGAATTCTTCCAGCAAATCCAGATCCATTTGCCAGTTTTTGGTATCGACGTCGATCAAGATAGGATCGGCACCTGTGTATTTTATGGAATTACAGGTGGCGATGAAGGTAATGTTCTGAGTAATGACATAGTCGTCCTGATTGACACCTTGTAAAATCAGGCAGATATGCAGCGCAGTAGTACCGCTGCTGGTGGCGACGGCGTAATCGGTACCGACGAATTCAGCCATCATTTTTTCAAACTGGTCTACGTAAGAACCAACGCTGCTGACCCAACCGGTGTCCAAACAATCTTTAACGTACTTCCATTCATTCCCACTCACATTAGGACCACTAAGTAATAGCATAGTTGTTAACTTGACTCCTGAGTTGCTTGATGAAAGTGGGCATCGAAACGATGCCCACTGTGTTGCTAGAATTTAAATGTTTCTGTATTTTTGACCGTAAGAATCGGTCACGATACCCGTGCTTAACAAGGTATAAATTTCTTTAATTCCATCCGGTACCCGCTTGGTGATCGAGAAACCAAGTTCATTGGTGATTTTATCGAAGTTAACCCGATAATCGCGTGGGTCTTCATTCATATCGACATAGTTGACCTTAACATTCGGCACAACTTTGCAAACTTCTTCAATTAGCATACCTTTGTTGTAATTTTCTTCAGTGCTACCCACGTTAAATACGTTAGCACGCACTTTTTCTTCTGGGCTCTCTAACACTAAAACTACAGATCTTGCCAAATCATCAACATGGCAATAAGGCCGCCAGAACTGTGCGCCCCAGATTTCTTGCTCGCCGTTAATTGTGGCATTTCTGGTAAATTCATTAACCGTCAGGTCGAAGCGGATACGCGGTGAGAATCCGTAAACAGTGCTAAATCTGAGCGCGGTGCTGCAAATTCTGGAATTTTTTCTTTCAATCAGTAAGTATTTTTCGAATTTAACTTTTAGTTCTGCGTAAAGCGACACAGGGTTCAATTCTGAAGTTTCGACAACAAACGAATCAGGATCGGACATTTTGCCATAATTACTGCAAGTACTCGCGAATACAAAGCGTTTCACGCCTGCTTTTTCAGCCGCTTCAAACAGTGCAACGCTGCCATCCCAGTTGGTTTGCACAGCTTCTTCACTAAATTTTTTACACGCTGGGTCACCGACGATAGCTGCCAGATGAGCAATGCCATCAATACCAACCAAAGCTTTTTTTACATCGTCCGCATTGCGCACGTCGCCTTTCATGAATTCAAAATTAGGGTTCAGCATTACGTCATACAACGCATCTCCACCAAATTTTAAAGAGTCAAACGCCCTGACCTGATGACCTTTGTCTAATAATTGTCGAACTAAAACCGATCCGATATAACCGGCACCACCCGTTACTAATACTTTCATACTGTTTGGTTATCCTTTGTTGAAAAAGCTGATAAAGTAAATTTGTTAAGTAAATATGCTTGAATTATAGAAGCTTACAACCAACACCCTGACAGTCATTATGCTACTAACAACAAAGGTTGGTTAACTTTTTCTCTTTCTTATCAAGCTATAAAAATAGAGTATCTAATAAATGAGTACTTTTTAAGTATAAATCATTTGGTTTAAATTTCGATTTAACTTTAAGTAAAAAAACCACCTGTTTTTTTAATTTCTTATTGCCTACGCCAGTGAATAGATTAATACTAATTGCACAAACTAGACATTAGTACGATTACTTAGGAATGGTATTTAACTGTAATCGTAATATCATAATTTTATGATCATTAAACAAATCTCTGTCCATTCCAAGCTACAAAAAAATTACTTCTTTTTTGCTTTTCCCAAATTAAACTGAAAAGACTAGGCTTAGAAAAAATCTGGTTTCAGCACTAAATACTAACAACTTTTTTCATCTATAATTGTGAGCAAATTCGCTGTTTGAACATGTAATTGGAGAATTGCAATATTATGTGTGCTGAAATAGTCAAGGCTGAGAAAATATAAAGCTCACTTTTAACAACCAACATTATAAACTTAGGCAAATAAAATCATTATGCAATATGACATAGTCATCGTTGGCGGCGGTATCGTGGGATTAGCCACTGCTCTACGTATCCAAGAGCAGAAATCCAATCTAAAAATTATTGTCCTGGAAAAAGAAAACGCCGTAGCCGCACATCAAACCGGCAATAATTCGGGAGTTATTCACTCAGGGCTGTACTACAAGCCGGGAAGTTTAAAAGCGACAAATTGCATCAACGGTTATCACCAACTGATTGAATTCTGTCAGCAGGAAAACGTCCCTTATGAATTATGCGGCAAGATCGTTGTCGCGACCCGGCCGGAACAAGTACCGCTACTGAACAATCTCTTCGAACGCGGCAAGCAAAATGGCTTGGAAGGGTTAAAAAAGTTAACCCTGGAGGAAATGCGCGAACATGAACCCTATGTTTCGGGCGTTGAGGGCATGTATGTGCCACAAACCGGTATCGTCGATTATCGTGTAGTCTCGGAAAAAATAGCGGCTAAATTTAAACGGCTAGGTGGTACTATTAATTTCGGGGAAAAAGTAACGAATATCTCCAAAGGAAAACCCAACAACATTGTAAAAACGGATAAAGGTGACTATGAAGCGAAGTTAGTCGTTAATTGCGCCGGGTTGTATTCGGATAAAGTCACCCAAATGTCGGAAGAAAAACCCATCAACCTTAAAATTGTGCCGTTCAGAGGCGAGTATTACAAAATCCGCCCGGAAAAACATTATCTGGTTAAGAATCTGATTTATCCGGTGCCTAATCCTAATTTTCCGTTTTTAGGGGTGCATTACACCCGGATGATGCGAGGCGGGATTGAAGCTGGCCCGAATGCAGTGCTTGCATTTGCAAGAGAAGGTTATAAAAAATCCGACATCAACATTAAAGAGTTGTTAGAAACCTTAGCTTGGCCCGGCTTCCAAAAAGTCGCTTTAAAATATTGGGAAACCGGATTCGGCGAAATGTACCGCAGTTTTTCCAAAGCGGCATTTACCAAAGCGTTACAGGAACTGATCCCTGAAATTCAACAAGACGATTTGATCGAAGGAGGCGCTGGCGTAAGGGCGCAAGCGTGTGACCGCGACGGCGGCCTGATTGACGATTTCTCGATTATCGGCGATGACAAGGTTATTAACATATGTAACGCGCCCTCACCCGCGGCGACATCGTCCCTTTCAATCGGCCAGACCGTCAGTGAAATGGCTTTAAAGCATATATAAAGCCAGAGAGACTCAACGTCCACCTATGCAAACGGTGGACGTTTTTAAAAAATCAGCCTAAAAGTTCAGCTGGAATATTGCCGCCGTTTTGGGCAAGCTTTTGCAGGACGGTTTTATGCAGCCACATGTTCATTTGCGCTGAATCTCCCATCAGATTTGCAGGGCAGCCTAGTTCGGTGGCAAGTTCTTTGCGCGCACCTAAGCTGCTGTCTATGCCTAATAACTTTAATAAATCCACAATAGATACTTTCCAGTTCAATTTTTCCGGATTTGAGGCGGCCATGCCATCAAGTTTGGAAACCACATCGACTTCGCTGACTGGCGTTGGTGCCGCGGCTGCAGTCGGCGCAGCCTCGGGCGCTTCTGCCGCTTCCGCGCTGCCGATGCCTAATTTGGAAAGAATAGAGCTAAATATACCCATGATTGATCCTCTTTCAAAAGTAATAGGGATGATTAATTTTTATATCCGTGCATGCTGGCAATAAGGTTTTTACTTAAATTGCCGTGACTTACTTTAACATCCATAAAATCTATAGTCACTATGCTTAGCGTAATCCGCCCAGATTAAAAAACGATTAACCTGAATAAATGACATCAAATTGTTTGCAGAACTCACTGATGTTGTTTCTGGAAACCTGCACAACCGGGACACATAAATTCGCTAAGATTAACCCGCGTTCGGTTAACGACTCCGCCTCCACATAGAGATCATTGATATCATAAAGGGGTAATGCCTGATAAATTGCAGCGAGATTTTTAAAGTCAGCAACCAAAGGCTGCTGTCCGGATTTAACCTGGAACACCGCATCGTCCAGCAACAATAAAGCCACATCCTGGTCGAAAGCGGCTAAAGTCATGGCGATGTCGAGCGATTCCTGCGCATAAGCCCCACAATATGGCGGCTTGCGCAAAATAAATAATATTTTTTTTGCCATGGTTAACCGAAAACGAGCACCCGATCCGACTCAATTACCGATTCCACCCACTGCCCTAGACCGCCAATACGAAATCCTTCGCCAAGGTCATTGCCAAATTTGCCCAGCCTTTCGGCCTCATCTTCATGTAACAACCCTCTACGTTGCGCGGCGGAAATACACACCAATAAATCAATGCCATATTTGTTAGCCAAACCGCTCCAGCACTTGCCGAAATTTAATTCATCATCCGGGGGCGACATATACCTGAAGGCGTGATAGATGCCCTCGTGATAAAAAAACACTCGAGGGATTTCGTGCCCTTGCGCCAATGCCGCCTCGATAAAACGGTAAGCATGATAACCGACATTGGTATGATAAGGGCTGGCGTTAACCTGAATGGCATAGCGCATAGTCTTATGGCAACCTTAATCAGTCGTCGTCTCTCGCACCGGCATTCTTATCGATAGGCACCAAGGGCACGTGATAGCTTTCAATGATCGCCTGGATTTTCTTAAAGTTCTTGGTAATCAGCTTATCAAGGATTTTTTTACGTTCCTCGTCGTTTTTTCTAACGCCCATTGACATAGGGAAATCAAATTTAACGCCCATGCTGGCTTTCATCGGAATGACAGTAAAAGCGTTTTTCGGGCTTTGCGAAATCACATAACCAGCCATCGGGCCCCATAAAATCACCATATCGATCTTTTTCGCTTTCAAGTCCTTATCGATCTGCATGGCGACATTATTCTCATCGTCGCCAGACATGGTTTGATAAGGAATGCCGTATTCCAGCAAGCCACTTTTTTGCAGCCATGCCGTACCCGGCGTTTGGTCGAACATGGCGATTTTTAATTTATCCTGCCTTTCTGGCGAGATATTGGTTAACTGCGCGGCATCCTTAGTAATATCGTCCCAACCCCGGCCTTTAGCGATCAGTAAGACGTAAGTCGATTGATAATAGGGAATGGTTGTATCTGTCAGATCGTAGCCTGTCGGCACACCCATGACCACATCGCATTTGAAGATTCTTGCTGTCGACTTCATTTTCTTTAACCGGTGCAGTCAAGGTATTGCGGATAAAACCGATACGTTGTGGAAACCAGGTGTACTCAAGCTTTTGGCCTAATTCCTTGGCAAACAATTCGGCAATCTTATTCTCAAAACCGTCCTGTTTTTTACTTGAATACGGTGGATTCAACGGATCGGCACATACCTTGAAAGAGTCTTTAGCAAATGCAGTCGATGTACACACCAACGTCAGGTTAACCGCAAGCACACAAAGTTTAATAGATGGCATCTTCATTCAACACTCCTTAGTGATTTAGCCCTGAATATAAACGGATGAGTTTACTTTATTCGGTAGCTAATAGTGAAGATTATGAGCTTTATTTTTTACAACTTGGTGGTGCTTGATCGATATTCTAAAACCGAACAGAGTTAACCTGATTACCTCAATGAAAAGCAATCAGGTTTGTTAACGATTTTATGCAAAAAGAAAGGTTAACTTTTAGTGGGTTGTTGCTAACAAGCCCACTGTTTGCTGAGCCTCAATTTTAGACAAGCGCGTAGTCAACGCTTCAATGCGTTGCGTCTGGGTTTCCAATACACCCATTTTTTGTTTTAGCTGCGAGATTTCCTGCGCTTGTTGCTGGTTTTTTTGTTTTTCCGAATCGAGCAGGTTATTGGTGCGTTTCAATTCATTCAACAACATTGGGGTTAACTTCTGGTATTGCACGGTTTCTATTTTGCCGTCCGCACTGTAGGCGACCAAATCGGGATATACCTTGGCGACTTCTTCTGCGATCAAACCATATTCCATAGGATTCCCGCCGCTTTCGTCGGCTTGTTTGTAACGGTAAGTCACCGGACGCAGTTGCAATAGTTTGTGGCTGGCTTCATCCATGTCTTTGATGTCTTTCTTGAAACGGATCGAAGAGTTAACCGTCCCCAATTGACCGTTGCTATCAATGACGACAGGTACGGCGTTAGCCAAGCCGGTTTTTCTTGCGCGAATGCCGCCGATAAACGTACGGGTGTGGCCTGCGTTGCCAATTCTAATGGTGCTGGATTCTGTCGCTGCGCCTGAATTGGCCAAATAAATGTTGTTACTGCCTGAGCTAAGGTTAAGTCCAGCGTTGATACCTAACGCCAGATTATAATTGCCAGTAATTTGATTCATAAGCGCTTGAATACCTAGCACTGCATTCCCGCTGCCTGTGGTGTTTTTGAGAAGGCTGGAATCGCCAATGGCAGTATTATAGTTTCCTGTCGTGTTTGCGTGCAGGGCACTCGCTCCATTCGCCACGTTTCTAATTCCAATTGTATTTGAATAAATTGATTCATAGCCATTAGCAGTATTGTAATTGCCAGTGGTGTTTGCATACAGCGCTTTGTAACCGGTAGCTGTATTTTGTTGTCCTTGTGTATTTGAATACAAGGCATCACCGCCATTCCCTGTGTTGTAATCGCCAATTGTATTTGACATAAGGGCACTAACACCGCACGCAGAGTTAAATTTCCCTGTCGTATTATAGTTGAGGGCACCCAGCCCTGTGGCTGTATTGAAATATCCAGTCGTATTGAAAAAAAGCGCTGCTCGACCAATAGCTGTATTTCCCGTACCTGTTGTATTCTGATATAAAGCTCCCTGACCAGTGGCTGTATTCGACGAACCTGTAGTATTTTGATGTAGTGAATCAAAACCAAGTGCCGTATTATAATCACCTTCAGTATTTAGCCTTAGGGCAGCATGTCCGATAGTCGTATTACCGTTGCCAGTAGTATTCGCCGCAAGCGAAAAGTACCCAACAGCAGTGTTATAAGCACCATCAATATTACTGAAAAGTGCCCTTCCTCCGAAGGCAGTGTTAAAAGAACCATCGGTATTGTTGGTTAAGGCTTTAAAACCAAAACCAGTATTACAACAACCAAGTGCAGTTCCTGCAGAGTTATTTATAAGAACGTCAGTTCCGCCTGCGGTATTCTCACTGGTATCGCTTTGGGTTGGATTCGGCGGTGCCGCAGCCCAGCTAAAACACGAAAAGTGAATAAGCAGAGTGAAAGCAATAAGCCTGATAGCATTCAACAAAGAAATCATAACCACAACTCCGTAAAATAAAACTAGTATATAAACTTAGTTGTTTATTTCACATTAGTCCAGACTTCAGCACAATCCGTATGTTTACTAACAAACGGTGGCTTGAAAGTTAAGTCCTGTCTTTACTTTAAAACATCCACTTTAGCTACCTCACCATGCTTGGTCGGCTGTTCCAGTATCCTTGATAACCAGGCGTCCGCTGCATTTTGGTGGGTATTTAAGATAAGGTTAGGAAAGAATCCAAAGATTAACACCAAGACCGCCGGCACACTTAATATTAACAATTCGCGGGGGCGTAAATCCTGCAATTGGTTGACGGTTGAATGGACTACCGGACCAAAGAAGGCCTTGCGGGTAAAATCCAGCATGTACCACGCACTCAACACCGCCGCAGCAAGTGCGGCAATACCTAAGCTGGGATGCGCCACCAGCGCACTTATCACCAACAATAATTCCGCGGGAAAACCGCTTGTCCCCGGTATGCCAATGCTTGCCAGGGCGAACAGAAAATAAAAGCAGGTTAACTTCGGCATTACTTTGGCTAAGTCCACCCAAATGAACCGTTTCCGTGCTGCCCAGGCGATGCTGGATAAAACCGGCAATCAGCATCATGGCGCTGGCGAAAAGTGTGAAGTTAAATAGTTGGAATATCGCACCTTGTATACCTTGTATATTCAGTGTGGCGATCCCGACTATGACTAAACCGACATGGCTAATGCTGGCATAGGCTAATAAGCGCCTAAAATTGGTTTGGTACAAAGCGATTAAAGCACCATAGATTAGAGTAATCGCTCCCAGTACGCCGAGTATCCAACTGTATTCGACAGCAGCGGACGGCGCCAACGGCATGGTAAATCGGATGATTCCGTAGGCGCCTAGCTTCAATCCGGTAAGTAAGGCTGTTAATTGCGGGGAACCTTCCATTGCCACTGTTGGCATCCAGGTATGGAAAGGAATCAACGGTGTTTTAACCGCAAAAGCCAATAACAACAATAAAAATACGGTACCTTGCCATTTGTCCGGCAGGGGATTTTCCAGCAATTCGGGCAAACTAAAAACCAGTTTGACGGTCTCATTTGCGTCAGAATGTTGCGTATTGATCGCTAAAATAATGATAGCCGCCAATAATGCCGTACCCCCAAACAGCATGTACAATGTATATTTAACCGCCGCTTCCCGTCGTTTAGGTCCGACACCCCATAAGCCGATGAGAAAGAAAATAGGCGGTAAAGTAAGCTCCCAAAATAAAAAGAACAGCATCATGTCCAAGGCTGAAAATACACCGACAGTAATGCCCTGGAGAGTCAACAATAAGGCATAATGAAAAGGTTCGAGGCGCTGTATCGAATTCCATGAAGCTAGGATCGCCATTATCGTAAGCAACGCCGACATCGGTAGAAACAGCAAGGATATGCCATCTATTCCTAATAAAACTTCAATGTTCAGGCTGGGAATCCAGGTATAGCGTTCGATAAACTGAAACTGATCGTTTTGATCAAAATCGAAAAACAACAGTGCGGTTAACGTGCCTATCAGCTCCGCAAACGCAACGCAAACAGCGATTGTCCTGACGTTGTTTTTACTTTTTGATAATCCAGTTAGTATTGCACCTAGCAAGGGTAATACAATCAATATCCCCAATAACGGAAAAGTGGCGGGTATCATTGTTCACCGCCGCCTTGATCGGGATTATTTATTTGACTGCCATCATCGTTTTCAGAAGCACCCTCGGGGGAAGACTCCCGGTTCTCCTGTTGTCCGCTATGCATGGGGTATTCACTGACCAGTGTACTGACTTCTTGGTCAATCAACTTGAGTAAAGGTAAGGAATTTAAGCCGGTGCCCACGTGTAGGCCGCAAATCACAGCGACGATGATGATTTTCTGCAACAGGGCATCGTTAGATGCGACATGCCATTTTTTTCGTTTCGCTTTAGCCAGAAAAATCCTCTGAAACGTCCAGAGTAAAAAGCCTGCCGCCAGGACGTTGCCCACCAGGATAGTGACAGCCACCCACCATTCATGTTCAGCAATAATTCCCTCCAGCAATAGGTGACCCGCATCAAAACCGAGGGAACCAGGCATAATCATGGTACTTAAAGCAGTCACTAAAAATAATAATGCTAAAGCTGTATGCCGATCAAACAAATCCCCCAAACGAGGAATCATAGCCGTGCGAGTCTGTTCGTATATCAGGCTGATACTAAAAAACATGCCGACGGAAGCTAAACCATACACTTGGCAAAGCAGCAATGCGCCTTCCAGTCCGCTTTCGTTAAAACTAAACAAGCCTAGTCCTAAAATACCGGTATGGCTGATGATGGCAAACGCCAACAACCGATAGGCATTGTTTTGCATAAAAGCTAACAGAGCTCCGTAAAAAATACTGATCAGGCAAAGCGCCACGGCGAATCCAGCCCACTGTTCGGCGACTCCCGGAACCAGCGGAAAAATGAAGCGGATCATCGAATAAATGCCTAATTTCAATCCCACAATAAAAACAGCCAAGCTGGTTAAGTTTTGCTGTTCAGCCAATAACGGCAACCAGCCGTGAAAAGGAAATAAAGGCATGCGAATAGCAAAGCCGTAAAACAGCAAGATGAAAATCAAAGTCTCATCATGCAAATAAGCATTGTTATCCTGCAAGGTTAACAAATCGAAAGTCAGCTCATGTTCTGAATCAACCAATCCGAAAGCTAACAAAAGAAAACCACCCAGCATCATTAACAAACTACTGCCAAAAAACTGAACCAACCGTATCGATAAAAAGCGTTTCTTTTGATCCCAACCCGACTGGCGAATCAATAAAATGATGGGAATCAATTCTAACGCCGAGACAAACCAGAATTGCAATAGATTCAATGTACAAAAAGCCGCTGTCAGGATAGCCTGATAACCCTGCACCAAGGCAATTAACTTATTGTTCTTAGCATTATGAGTTGCTGATATGTAAATTAAAACCAGTAAGGAAGTGATTGCTACCAAAGGTAAAAATAAAATATTCAGACCATCAACGCCGACGTTATAGCTCAGGTATATGGAACTCCATTCTTCTGCAAACTGCACGCCTGTTTTGGCGCTATCAAATGTCCATAACAAATAAATACTTAATAAAACACTAAAAATAGATGTAAAAATTCCTGATCGTTGCGCCCAAACATGGGACTTAACATATAAACCTAACAGCACACCGATCAGAGGAACAATTTCCATCGACGTTAACAAAGGAAAACCAGCGGACTCCTGCCAAGATGTTATCGTAGTAACCATGACTTAGAATGCCACCAGGAAGGTAATAAAAACAAACAATACCAAATAACGCGGCCGTAAAATCATCACTTCAAATTTGTTTGCCAGATGCCCTAAAGATCGCCCCGCATGTAAACTATCTTTTGCAATGCCTTCCAACACCAATCGCTCTTCAAACCAATGCACAAAACCGGCAACCCAACCCATCACCTTACCCACTAAGCCGGTGCCGGCTACCAATCGGTTATGGTCAAGCTCCGGCGCTATGGCTAGCTCCTCAATTTGTGCAATTCTCGCTGCTGCGTTCATGGCGGGTACGGGCACACCCATTACCTTATCGATAACGTTATCATCAAAATAACTCAAATCATGCGCCAGCCGTCGAATTGGCCTCGCCAACGCCCAATCGTTGATTTGATCAAGCCAAAAATGCTGCAAAGATGCGATAAATAACCATTTTGATCGGGCCAACAAAGAAGACACTGGTTTGACGGGGTTACCTTTTACATTTTGAATAAGCGAAGGCGCTGTTAACACCGAATAACAACGAACAATGGCATGCGCGCACAAATGCCAACTTGCCAACTGCCAAAAGCCCAGGCCACATTCCAGAAACATAAAGCCTAATTGAGCCAGGATAGCAAACACCTGTGAGCTTTTGACGTCGTTCTGGGTTAATCCAGAGAGATAAGCATATAAAAGCGTACTGCCACCAGAGACGATTAACATTGCTTTGGCTAGAGGGACAGCATCCATCAGAGGCTGTAACTGTATGACAAGGAAAACCCCGGCGTGAATCATTACCGCCCCATAAAATACGGCGCTCGATGGAGTCGGCCCTTCCATCGCCATTGTTAACCACGGCGAAAACGGCAATTGAGCGGACTTGGTTAACGCAGCGACAGTAAAGCAAACTGCAATCGCTGCCGCTTCGCCCTTGCTAAGGTCGGCGACAGCCGCATTTAAGTCGCTCCAATTAACACTTTCCAGCCAGACATAGCTCAAGCCGATGCCCAAAATAAAACTGGCGTCCCCAATCCTATTAATGCAAAAAACACGAGTTGCATTTTGGACGGCGACAGGACGGTCATAAGCGTATGCAATCAGCAGATAGGAGCACAATCCGGCAATTTCCCATCCCATAAATGTGACAACCGCATTATCTGACAAAATAATCAGATACACCGCAGTGGAGAATAACCCGAGAATGGCGAAAAAACGATGAAAACCCAATTCCCGATGCATGTAGTTGATTGAGAATTTGGTAATTATCGTTAACAGTAGGGCAAATACGACTGCCAGCTTGAGATTAAACCCCGAACTGACAAATTGTGGATTGATAGACAATGTATCACTGATAAGCCATTGACCGATGCTGAAATAGCCAACATTTTTTGCCATGTAATCCGCCACCAACAAAGCGATGGCCAACAAACAGGACATACTTATCGACCAAAAAGCGGCAATCGATGTAAACGGCTCCCCGGCTTCGCCTTTCAGGATTCCACCCAGGTGAGCACAGCCAATAGCAACTGCGCCTAAAAAAGGGATTAGCGGGATTAAAACAACTAAAGCATCCATTAACTTGCCCGCAATTCCGGTTGCTTGATCAACGCAGGCGAAACCGGCAGTGTTTGGTCACGATAACACTCCGGCGAACTGGCATAAACTGGCAACTCAACCGATTCAGCTTGCCATGGGACAAAACCTATACCATTTTCAAACACTGAAATTTGACCGTTATCAGGATCAATTACACTTAAATACAGCCAATTGCCAGCAATCAGTTCCTGTAAACTCTCTTGTCTGGCATAAATCTGCTCAAGTACGCTTGTTTTTGCTTCCACCATCAGTTGCAAACGCATTGCTTCATGAATTTCTATCATTTGTCTGGGTAAGCCCGTACGCAAATCACTACTGGTGCCTTCCATCACGGCAAATAAGCCAACGATGTTATGAGGCACTTTGGTTCCACAACCGAAGCGATCATTATTCACCGTGGAAAAATAATATTCCAGGTTGATACCCGCCCCTACTGGCCCGACTGCCAGCAAAATACCTTCCAGTATGGAGTCCTCCGGATCTTGTGTACTATCATAAGATATCAGAAATACCCTGCGATCAAAAAATGCACCTTGAGTAACCGAACGCCTGCCTACGACAGCCGAGGCATTGGTGGCATGACCGAGCTCAGGCCGTATCTGTGAATAATCTGCTGCGCGTTCCTGAATATGGGCGAAAGCTTCCTCAAGTCGCGGATTACGGGGAGCAGAAGCTAAACGACGGCAACGTTCATGAGCTGAAAGCTGTTGCGCGCGACCTAATTGCCGTTGTAAAGAGAGTAACTGAGGCGTTTTTTCTTGCGGAAGATCGTTAAAATCATACCAATCGATATTTTCATTACAGGTGTTATGTTCAGCCCCGATAAACCAAGTATCTTCAGGAATAAATATATTCCGTTCTGACAAGCCTTTTCGGACTTCCGGCCTATTCGCCATGGCAGCAAACAACCTCGCGTTCGGACCGCCATGACGTCCGCTGCAAGCTCCGCAATCATAAGCGGCTAGATGTGGATTGTTCTGGCTGACAGAACCATGCCCCATGAGCACAACAAGAGGCGCGAACCCAGAAGTCAAACCGGTATTGCGAAGGAAACCGGCTACCCTGTCAATTTGCTCTTTATCGGTAAACCCAGTTCTTGGTCGCTCTGGCGTAGCTGCTGTATTGTTATCCCTGGAAATGAATGACAATTCGGTTTTGACATGAACCGCAATGCGGGCCGCCAATCCTGAAATTAGTTTCTGTTGCGTCTTGGGCAAAAAGGCTTTTGCCAATAACCCAAATAGCGCAAATGGTGCGGAAATAAAAACTACAACAATTGATAAGATTGGATTATTCCTTAAACCATGATGCAAAATACTAGCTAACCATTGGTTAACTAAACGTCCACGCCAATGCCGCTTGGTAATGGCCTCCGTTCCGGATCTGGGTTGCTCCTCTACATTATGCGCCGGCGTGACGACAATCGGGCAAAGGGCCGTCAGTTTGGTATCGTCCATACCACGATAATTCATGGCAACGCCGAAAAAGCCGGCAGCTCCCAACGTTTCAATACTCGGATCTAATTCTTCCAGATGACGACGAAAACTTTCCTCGCGGTCATCCATACAGAAAATTACCTGATTGCCGGGACGATTTTCTCTACGGCTCCACCGCCCACGTTCACGGTTGGCGCCAATTGCCTGAAAAAACTCTTCGCGATAATGCCGTTCGTAAGCATATAACCAAACTTTACTTCGCTCGGTTAAGTTGAACTCATCCAAGATTGATAAAAACGTAAGCAAATCATATTTGGTTAACTTTTCGATTTCATCCGCCTGTATGCCTAAATGTTGAAATAGACGGAATAGTCGCCAACCGGCATTATTTACAGTCAAGTTATCAACGAAGTCTGAAAGCGAACTTTTATGCCAAATCGAGATTAAATCCGCCAGATGTTGCCAATCTACGCGACATTGCCGCTCGGAACCGGCACGAACCGCCAAAGTTTCCGCTTCATGTGTCAAGTATTCCGGCAGTTTCCCAGCGAACAATTCAAGACGGACTACAAACTCAGACAAATTCTTGTCAAAATAACCATTCAATGTGCCAACTTTTGCTTCGATTTTCCACATTTCCCGGCAAAGTTGATTGAGCCAAAGCCGATCCATGATTAACCTGATGGCGAGAAAATCGGCCAAATCCGGACTCACATTATCAGCAGAATAATTGGGATGCTGCTGCCGCCAATTGACCATTCCCGCCCAACCAGGTATTTCAAGCGCCAGACGCTCCAAGTAGCCTTGCCAACGACCAGGATCAATCTCAAAATGTTGCAATTGTTGGTTTATGCAATCGGCCGCATGTTCCGGTAGTTCGTCTATGATATGTGGATAATCAGCCAACTCATGCAGAAATGGAAAAATATCCAATTTTGCCAGAGATCGCCATGCACCATATAGTCCTAGTTGGCTGCGTTCGGGCAATGGCCAAGCCGCCACGCCTTCATCCAGCAAAGAGGCGCAGAACCTGATCATTTGCGGACGAATTCTGTCCAGAATATCAATACCGCTTAACGCTTTTACGACATCGCGTAACGTAAAGCTAACGCCAACCTTGGCGAAAAAAGCCTTCAATGATTCCTGGCTGAAAATCCGAGTTTGTTCATGCATCGAATCGGTATCTTGATATTTTGCCAGCCAGAACTCGGTTTGCTTTAAGTTAAGATCAAGCAGTTGCTCAGGATGCAAGGTTTCCTGCTTCAATTCCAATTTCCCGCATATAGCTTCCCAAAGTTTCCTGACCGGATCATTATGAAGGTTAACCTTATCTGATTTCAAATTAAGGAGTTGCTTTTTGATTGCTTCAGGTACATCACCCTGAATTTTATCTAATGCATGCAATTCCTCAATTTGCCAGTTCAGTTGGGTTAAAGAAATCGGCTCAAAATCAAACAACAAAGCGAGGCGATAGATGTCTTTTCGTACTAATTTTCTATTTTCGAAGAAACCAACCTCAATTTCACTTTGCAACGTGGGGAAATACCCCAAAGCTGCATTTAAATCAGCCTCGTTAACACGGCCTTGCTGGAAATATTCCCTATATTTTGTCTCTGGCAGGTAAGCCCTAATACCGGTTTTTTTTTCTGCTTCCGCCAACGCATCAGAAAACGGCAAATGTTGAAATCCATGCAGCGTATTATGATGGACGAAATCCTGAATCGGCGCTTGGGCAGGTAAAACGTGATCCAAATGCTTGATCGCTTCTATGATCAATCGCCGAGAATCGTCATTTTGGTTAACTTTTTGTTGTAAAGTTGAAGACATGTCAGCTAGCTACCTCGTTGTATTAGCTTAGAAACATGAGCGATAGTGGTTTCTGAAAGCTTGAGCAAAACCGCCGGCTGCAAGCCAAACCATAGAATGCTGCCCGCCAAAACGCTGGCGGCTAAAAATTCATAGGAATGCAAATCTTCTATACTTTTGAATTTAGCTTTTGCCGTCCCGGTAAATAGCTGAGAAATGGTGCGTATCGCGTAAGTTGCGCCAATCAAGATACTCATCATGAAGAGGATCATTAATGCCGGCCAGCGTTGAAAACCGCCTATCAAAGTGTGCAACTCGGCAATAAACCCTACCGTGCCAGGTAACCCCATAGCGGCAAACAAGGTTAAGGTCATGAATATGGCAAAACGCGGCATAACCTGTATTAAACCGCTGTAATCCTGAATTTCGCGGGTATGTGTGCGCTCGTACAGTAATCCGACCAAAAGGAACAAAGCCGCTGCGATCAAACCATGCGTCACCATTTGCAACACCGCACCTGTAATACCGATTTGATTCAGCGTTGCTATCCCCAGTAAGATAATAGCCATGTGACTAACCGAAGAATAGGCGACCATCGCTTTTAGGTCGCTTTGGCGCCATGCGAGCAAACCTCCATAAATCATCCCAAATAGCGCCAAAAATACCAGCAATGGCTGTAAGGCATGAGCCGCATCGGGTAACATTACCAATACCCTCAACAAGCCGTAAGTCCCCATTTTTAACAATACCCCAGATAAAAGAATACTGACGGGACTAGGCGCTTGGACATGTGCTAAAGGTAACCATCCGTGTAATGGAAAGATCGGCATTTTTACGCCAAAACCGATTAGAAATCCCAGAAAAATCAGGATTTGCTGGAATTTAGGCAATGTCATTGCTGCTTTTGCCATGTTATCCATGAAAGACACATGCTCCGGAACTGCCTGAAAAACCGCAATGAGGCTAAGCTGCATAAATACCGCGCCACCCATCGTATACAACACGAAGTTCATACTGGCGACATGCCTTCTCAATCCACCCCAGCGGTCAATGAGAAAAAACAAAGGCGTTAAGGTTAACTCCCAAAAGATAAAGAAAATCAACCAGTCCCGCGCTAAAAATACGCCTAACATGCCGAATTCAAGCAACAAAATACAGATATGATAGCCTTTAATTTTGTGACTTAAATTTAATGAAGCCAAAAGTGCAATAGAGGTTAACCCTGTTGCCAAGACCACCATGGGTGCGGAAATACCATCTAAACCTAAAGCATAGGCGCTTCCCAAGCGGGGATTTAGTTGAAAATATTCTTCAAACTGGAATTTTGCGTCTTGTTGGTCATAACGGCTAACCAGATAGCAGCTCGATAAAAATACAATAGTTGAAAATGTGTTGGCGAACCAACGGATAGCCAGAGAATGCTGCTGAGGAATAAAACAAATCAACAAGGCACCAATTGCGGGTGTCCAGAGTAGAAAGCTAAGAATCCCCATAAATAATATTAATTTCTAGTTGCGATTGTTATCAAGTATGAAATCATTGTGCTTGGTACTTGATGATAGCCGAGTCTTGTAGTGAGTATATTCACTCCACCTGTTCTTAACCTAATGAGGCACCTCGGCAATATGCTCGTCAATTATCAATGAGTCGTGCTTTTTGATCTGTTCTTTCCCATGCACGTCAATAGTCTCAACTTTAATATTACTGTCAGGCGCGGAAGCGATGAAATCTTCCAATGTCTCCAGGATATCATGATCAATAAATTGGGCTTTTTGCGCATCGATAGTGACATGGCTATTTTCGCCAATCATTAGAATAAATTTTCTCAGCAGCGCCTTGTTTAAAAACGAAACATCCTTATTCAAAGATATATGAAAATGGTTGCCTTTTTTTGTCATCGTAATCGCGGCATGATAGTTCGCACGAATAACAAAAAACAGACCGAGCACCATACCAATGGCTATCCCTTTTAGCAAATCGGTTAACAAGATCGAGGCCACAGTAATAACAAAAGGCAAGAATTGACTCATCCCCTGGCGATAATGTTGGATAAATAAAGTAGGTTTGGCTAACTTATACCCCGTATATAAAAGTATCGCTGCCAAGCAAGATAATGGAATCTGGTTAAGATAATTCGCGAAAAACAGCACACTTATGAGGAGCAAAACGCCGTGTACAAAACAAGACAAACTGGTTTTGCCACCCGCGTTGATATTGGCCGAACTACGGACAATAACCGCAGTTATCGGCAAACCGCCCAGCATACCGCTGATAAAATTACCAAGACCTTGCGCCTTCAACTCGCGGTTAGTAGGTGCCAAGCGTTTCATTGGATCCAATTTATCCGTAGCTTCCAGGCTTAATAAAGTTTCTAAACTGGCAATAATCGCAATAGTTACAGCGGCAATCCAAACATGCGAGTTGTTAATATAACTAAAATCAGGAAAAACCAGATTGTCGATAAAGTCCCTTGGGTGTTGCGAAACAGGCAAATTTACGAGATGAATTTGCTTTATTTGCAAATCAGGTGAAAATTTACTCGCCCAGAAATTGAAAGCAACACCCCAGGCAACCGTTACTAAAGGACCTGGAATAAGTTTGAAAAACGTCTTCTTTTTAAACCACGGCAATTCCCACAAGATAAGAATTAACAGGCCAATCAAACTGACAATCAGGGCACCCGGTGAAATGGCATGAAGCGCATCCGATAGCTCAAAGAAACTCGATTCGGCAGTTTCTGACATATAGTCTTCATCGCCTTCGAAACTGGTATCGTAACCGGTGGCATGCGGAATTTGTTTGATGATAAGTATCAAACCAATCGCCGCCAACATGCCTTTAATGACGGCGGAAGGAAAGAACGAAGCGATAATTCCTGCTTTCAAAAAACCGAAAATCAGTTGCAGGACACCTGCCAAGACGCACGCCAACAATAAACCTTGAAAACTACCTATGGCTTGCAAAGCGTTAAAAACAATGACCGTTAACCCTGCGGCAGGGCCTGACACGCTAAGCTGTGACCCGCTTGCCCAAGACACCACCAATCCGCCAACCAAGCCCGCAACCAGACCTGAAAACAAAGGAGCTCCTGAAGCAAGGGCTATACCTAAGCATAAAGGCAAAGCGACCAAAAAGACAACAATCCCGGCAGGCACATCTTCATTGATATGCTTAAAGTAGTAACGCGCTTTATGTATCATTTTTAATCTCCAAGCAGCTTATGGCAAAATATTGCCTGAAACATTTTGAATCGGAATTCTTCTAGCAAACAACCAGCACACCTGTTTATTCGACATAAAATCACCCTGCCTGTTTCCCAAGTCACTGACTATTTGAATTGCTTGCGAAAAAACAGCCCAAACACCAACGACGCGGATAACCAGCAAATCGCCAAGGAAGAAATATCGTGACTTAAAAAATGCGCGCCACGCATTTGTTGGTCTAGGCCAAAAATCATCCCCCAAACCAAACCGACCCACAAGCCTAAATATTTATATCTTGGATTTACTATTAAACAGAAGTAATACAGACTAACAAAGGTAAAACCTAACACAGAGTGCCCCGATGGAAAGCAATGACCAACAGTAAGATCGGATGTTAAACTATCGAAAAGCCTGATGTGTGGTTTATTTCCACCAAAAATAGTTAAGTCCCAAGGGCAATAAATATGGGTGCGACTTTTTAAAATTGTAACGATAATCGGACCGGTTAAGCTCGCGGCTAATAGGTATGCGAGTCCAAGATTATATTTGTTAAGGGCTGATCGGGTACGAAACGACCATAACCAAGATAATAGTACAGCGATACCTAATACATAAACAAAATAACGCCCACCCTTATGGATAACCTGCTGACTTAACCAATGCTCGCGAAGAGGCCATAGGTGCAGCTGCTGATCATAGAAATGAGTTGCTAACCAAACATCAAGCCCGGTATATTCCAAAGCCAAAATGACCAATCCAAACGCAGCTATAGGCAAAAGCAAATGGTAGATTAGAAATTTTTTTCGGCTAATTAAAGTCTGCTCAGACAATGAAAATGTCCTTATTAAGTTTAATTTATATTCAAAGCAATAAACAAAAACCAACTAAGCTAAATACTTTATGAACTGTGTCCTCATGTAATTATACCTATTGCTGATATTGACTGTAATGTTATTCTATTCTTATGCTTACTCGTAAATCAGTCTGCTACTAAATCAAGCAAATTGATTACTCAACTAGATACTAAAATAATGGAGAGTAATGCGTTTCAGGTTAAAAGCTTAATCTGATACAAACATATTCTTTCGACTATCTTATTGAGCAATGAACAATTCCGTCCCGTCATTTCGAATTACACAACAATTAACTTGACCAATGTTTAATTGATTCAGTCTAACAAGCAAATTCATGGTTATCAAGAAACGTAACTGTTGCGTTATTCTAGCTTTTTTGGGGTTAACCATGCCAAACCAAATCTATGCCGAAACTGATCGGCACAAGATGCAAGAAAAATTAAATGAACAAATATTAACCAAACCTTTTCAATCACCCAGTGAAGCCACACAAAATAATACTCACCAAGAAATAAAGGAGGAAGCCAGACCTGCAAGGTCTCAAACACGAGATAATTATTATCGTTATTGGTATAACGGTTATTACTACCCTTATCCTTTTTCTTACTATGGCTTTCCTAAGTTCTGGTACAAATAAGATAGAATGGGAATGTGTTCAAATTAGCAGAAGATGGAATAGATAACCTTTAGTAGTATCCACAGAGATCAATCAAAAAAGCCTAAGACGTAACTTTACAATAATAAACTCGAGGGAAAAATGGCAACCCTATTCATAAAAATAATAACAACTGTTTTAACTTTCACCCTTATTTTTTCTTTGAGTGGCTGTGCCGCCCTGCACACCTCACTTTCTAAACAAGATTTAGCAATCCAAACCAAGATGAGTGATTCAGTTTTTCTGGCTCCAACAGATCTAAAAAATAAAATCATCTATGTTGATATCAAAAATACATCGACTCAACCCAACTTCAATATTAAAGATCTCGTAGTTAACAATCTGCAGAAAAAAGGGTACAAGGTTACTGATAGTTCTGACAACGCTTATTACTGGTTAAGAGCGAATATTTTAAGTGTCGACAAAACTGACCCCAGCGCTGCCGAAAACGTCCTTAATTCTGGGTATGGGGGAGCAATCACTGGCGCAGCGATAGGTAGCGCTATGGGTGCCGCATTCAACGGCTGGAGCGGAGTAGGTATTGGCGGACTGGCAGGTTCAGTCGCTTTTGGTTTAGCCGAAATTGTAGCAGACGGACTGGTACATGATACAACCTATGTAGTGATTACCGATGTTGAAATCACTGAACGAGTTAAAGATGACGTCATTGTCCGCCAAGATAGCCAACAAGATGCAAAACAAGGAATTGGCGGAGGAAGAACGCAAACATCATCAGAAATCACTGATAGAAAACAATATCGACTAAGAGTTGTAAGCACCGCCAACAAGGTTAACCTGGATTATCAAGAAGCGGCGCCAGACTTAACCAATGGTTTGATCAGCAGCATTTCAGGAATATTTTAAAAGTTAGGAAGCGCTTAACACGAACACTAAGGTTACCAAAATAAATGCATGTTCGTATGGGGAATTAACAAAACGAACTATATGCAAATAGCACTAAATTTACGTGTGCAGCTAATAATCTTGGCTACCGAAAAACATATTACGCGCTTTATATTTGAAACTGAAAACAGAGAAAAATTTCACCTTGAACTCAAGTTTCAAATTCACAAATTGAGTATAAACAGCTCTTTTCTATTAAAGAGAAATTTTTACAGCTTTTAATTGACTGTTTATAAAAGATAAACATAGGAAAGTATGGCGGAGAGGTAGGGATTCGAACCCCAGGAGGGGATAAACCCTCAACGGTTTTCAAGACCGCCGCTTTCGACCGCTCAGCCACCTCTCCAAGAGCCGCATAGTTTAAACTAACGGCGTTAAAAAGCAATCCATTCTTGGTTTGCTAAAATTAAGACTTAATTTCGCTATTAAATCTAGATGATTTTTGACCATAATCAATGCAATGGGCAATTTTTTATCGTTTGGGTTAACTTTACTTATGAATATCAGGCGAGCAGAAGCCCATTTACCGATCAACTTTTCCAGCATTTGTTAACCTTCACGCCGATTACTTAAGCAATATCGACTAAAATGTCTCTAAGATTTTCTTGGTTAACTATTTCAACGACACCTTATTGCTATTCAAAAACTGATCCATGAAAAAATTCAACTGCCCCTCATGCGGTGCTGAAGTCGTTTTTCAATCGAATGTCTCGGTTTATTCAGTTTGTGGATATTGCAGTTCCATGATTGTACGGCGCGACATTAATGTTGAAGCCATCGGTAAAATGGCAAGCTTACCTGATGATATGAGCCCGCTAAAAATTGGAACTACCGGCACGATTAACGGCATTCATTTTACGTTAGTCGGGCGTATGAAAATTGGCTGGCAAGATGGCACTTGGAACGAATGGTATTTTATTTCCGATAATGGCGGAAAAGGTTGGCTTGCCGAGGCACAGGGTTCTTATGCCCTCTGCTACGAATACACCAAACCACTCTTTGCGGATACCCAAAAGACCTTGGATAAATTTATCAACAGCGAGAAATCAGTATTAAAAGATAATGCCGATCTACCGCAAATTGATGGGATGAAAAATGCTTTGCTGGGTTCATTTTTGTTTATCGACCAGCTCAAATACAAAGTGGTTGACATAAAAACTGCCGTCTGCATCGGTAGCGAAGGCGAGCTGCCTTTTATCGCGCCCAAAGACCGTAAAACCTTAGCCATAGACTTGTTAGGCTACCATGGCGAGTTCGGTAATATCGAAATCGCTGCGGATAAAACCCGGATTTATCTTGGGCATTACAAAGAGTTTTTCGACCTGCGCTTGCAGGATTTAAGAGAATTGGAAGGCTGGTCATGACTGAGATGGAAGCCAGCGCGGCGCACCACGAAGTCCGTAAGGGTAAGCCAAAAACCTTTAGCTGCCCCAACTGTGCGGGCAGCGTGACTATCCATGCCGTCGGGCATTCCGTCAGCGCCATTTGCGCTTACTGCTCGTCGGTGATTGACGTCAGCAATGAAAATTTAAAAATCCTGCAAACCGCCCACACCCGTATCCGCCCTACTCTGTTAACCTTGGGCAAAAAAGGCGTGTTGAAGGGCATCCATTGGGAAATTATCGGTTACATGGAAAAGTCCAACCTGACCGGCTACTTTCGCTGGGATGAATACCTGTTGTATAACCCTTACCACGGCTTTCGCTTTTTAATGCAGAACAATGGCCATTGGACGTTATTCAAAGTTCTGAAAAAAGCCATCAATGAAACCGGCGACTCATCCGAAATCAAACTCGACGGCAAAAAATACAAGCGTTTTGAACAAACCCATACCAAAGTCGCCTATGTTAAGGGCGAATTTTACTGGCGCGCCCGCACCGACGAAGAAAGCGTTGTCACCGATTATATCGCGCCACCTTACATGCTTTCGATCAGCCAAAACGACGAGGAAATTAATATCGCCCTGGGCGAATACATTGACGCAAAAACGATCGAAACCGCCTTTGCGTTAACCGAAACCATGCCCCACCGATCCGGCATCGCACCCAACCAGCTGGGGCGATTTACTTGGGACGAAGTCGCCAACTTATGGTTTACGGCGATCATAGGCATTATGTTAGCCTTCGTCATACAACTCATCACCAGTGCATCAGCGGATAATGCGACTGTATATTCAACCCATTTCGACATCACGCCCGCCGAAAAAAGCCAAACACTGAGCACGGAAAGCTTCACCCTGCCCAAAAAGTCAAATTTGCTGATCACCAGCAACTCGCCGTTAAAAGATGAATGGCTGGAATTAAACCTTGCTCTTGTTAACGAGCAAGACGATACGGTGTTGGAAGCAACCCAGGCTATCGAGTTTTACACAGGCATGGATTACGACGGCTATTGGTCGGAAGGCAATCAAGCGACGGATAGTTTATTTTCAGCGGTGCCCAAAGGAAAATACAAGCTATTAATCGACGCCGATTCCGGCGCCTTCCCAAAAAATAATACGGTCACTTTCAATATCAGCATAAAGCGGGATGTCTCCAGTTGGTCCAATTTTTGGTTAACTTTTTTGATGCTCCTGATTTATCCCATCATTGCCGCCTGCTGGTACAGATACACAGAATACCGTCGCTGGTCTGACAGCATCGTTTATGAAATTCCGGGTATGGAATAGCCCATGAAACCTAAATTCTTTACGATTTACTGCGCCGTATTGATTTTCATGCTGATTGTTGCCAATTATCAGGGCATGATTTATACCCACTATATTACCGGTCAACACCAAGAAGCGGCTAAAAACGCCAACCATTTCCACAAATAAGGAGTCACTGATGAATATTGCCGACATGATTGAAATGAAATACGTTGTCGCCTCGCTGCTGTATTCGGCGATTGGCTTGATCATCTTTGTGGTCAGTTTTGTCGTACTGGATTTATTGACGCCGAAAGTCAGCGTCTGGAAAGAACTGGTCGAAAAACAGAATATCGCCCTCGCCATTTTTCTGGCTGCATTTGTATTTGGCATTGCGACGATTATTGCTTCGGCGATACATGGTTAATTTTATTACCCATATCTCTGTCTAAATCATTTTTTGACATATTTTTGTTGACACTAAAAGAGATTCTCTTTTAGTGTTAGTAAGTAGCCACAGTGAAGTTGAATGGTAGAGGAATTAGATTCAGATTATCCTCGATTTAACTCTATTTCATCGAGACTACTTACTAGCTTAAATCCTTGGCTCCATTGTGGAAATTTTAAAAAGTATCTTTGGGTTTACGATGTGTCAAGGGCTTCCAAGTGAAGCGGCAACACCTTTTTTGCCGCAAAAACAATGAGGGGATAGATTATGAAGTTAATAAAATTTGTAAATTTCATTATATTGTTCGCGCTAACACCAACCATTGCGCAAGCGGTTACTCCGGCGATTATGCTTGAAAAAAGCGCCAGCTATGCGCTAAGTGATACCGTGCGGGCATTCAGTGTGCCAACTATAGATAGCACGGGGAAGATAAAATATTTTGATGTCATCATTGACCTTAATGTCAACACTGGTGGCATTATCAGTTCGACAGCAAACGTCTTGGCAACACCTTCACCAGTTATTACTACTAAAATATTAGTTCCAGGAAATTATAAAGTCACCGGCAGCACCGATACTTGCAAGGTAAACAATATCAAGCTAACAAACGGACGAACTCAAAGTTTTATAAAATGTACTCGTGGCACTGCGGTTAACGAATTATCGGTGGCGAATGGAGCTATATCGGCTGGACATCCCTTTTATGCCGAATTAATTGCGAAAAAAGCCAACTTATATACCGACGTAGCAACCCAAACCTGGGGACTAACAGACGGATCAGGCTTTTATATAGGCAGTTGTTATTATTATGCAGGCTATGCTATCGGTGCCAAAACTGACGGCAGTCAAATTGTGTTATCCACTTATTCCAACGGAAGTGTGGCCCCTTATCCTTATCGTTGCGGAAATACTTTAGTTAGAGTCCCTTAGACGTTTTCAACCAAATAAGGCGGATATACATCTTATTTAAGTTTAGTGGAACACTTAAAGCTCCTTTGTACTTGGGTGTTCCACATCATAAGCTACTCACATGACTCAGAATAAATATTACGACCTTTGATCTAAATATATTTACCATCTTAGATTGAAGGGAACTTGCAAATCACAAACTTCGGACGTCTAGATTAACTTGCCCTTACTCCTCCTCATCTCCGTCTTTGTCATCGCCACTTGCGGGCTGGTTTACGAACTGATTGCCGGCACGTTAGCCAGTTATCTGCTCGGCGATTCCATTACCCAGTTTTCCACCATCATTGGTTGCTATCTATTTGCGATGGGCATCGGTTCGTGGCTGTCAGGTTACATTACCCGCAACCTGTTGGGAAATTTTATCAAGATTGAAATTTTGGTCGGGGTGGTCGGCGGCTGTTCCGCTGCGGCGTTATTTTTGTTGTTTGAACAGGTCTATTCCTTCCGCCTGTTGTTGTATTTTATCGTAACCATCATCGGCATCCTCGTTGGCATCGAAATCCCTTTGCTGCTGCGGATTTTAAAAGACCGCTTCGAATTTAAAGACTTGGTCTCGCGGGTGTTTACCTTTGATTATGTCGGTGCATTGTTTGCCTCCGTGTTGTTTCCTTTGGTGCTGGTACCCTATTTAGGCTTGGTGAAAACCAGTTTTTTATTCGGCATTTTGAACACGCTGGTTGCCCTGTGGTTGTTGTATGCAATCAAAGAAAACATACCCGCCTTGCAACTACACCGCGCCAGCGCAATCACGGCGTTAATTTTTTTGATGTTCGGGTTCATTTACTCTGAATCGATCATAAGCATGGCGGAAGCCAGCAGCTATCAAGGCCAGGTAATTTTCGCCAAATCCACGCCATACCAACGTATTGTCATCACCAAGCAGGAAGAAGACTTGCGGCTGTTTTTAAACGCCAACCTGCAATTCAGTTCAGTCGATGAATACCGCTACCATGAATCCCTGGTGCATCCCGCCATGGCGGGGTTAACCCATCCCAAACACGTGCTAATCATCGGCGGCGGCGACGGACTGGCCTTGCGCGAGGTATGGAGATACCCCAGCGTGGAATCGGTGACGCTGGTTGACCTTGACCCGGCGATGACCCGATTATTTTCTTCGCAAAGCCTGTTAACCCAACTCAACCGGAATTCCTTGCTCTCGCCAAAGTTAACTATCGTTAACCGGGATGCGTTTTTGTGGTTAAGAGAACAGCAAAAACTAAGCCCATCTGTTTACGATGCGTTGATTGTTGATGTGCCGGATCCATCCAATTATTCGGTCGGCAAGTTATTTTCACTGTCTTTTTTCAAGCTTTTGCCAAGCCTTATGTCTCAAGACAGCATTGTGGTCGTCCAAAGCACCTCGCCGCTCGTCGCCAGAAAATCCTACTGGTGCGTGAACCATACCTTGGCAGCGGCAGGCTTTCTCGCCACGCCTTATCATGCCTACGTACCATCCTTTGGGGAGTGGGGCTTTGTTATCGGCACGCTCAAATCTTACCAAAAGCCAAAACAATACCCGAACGGGCTGCGTTATGTCAGCGTGGCAACGGCGGCGGAAATGTTCCATTTTCCGGCGGATATGGCGGAAGTCGATACTAAAATCCAAAAACTGGACGACCAGGTGTTGGTCAGGTATTTTGACGAGGAATGGTCGAAATATCTTATTTATTGATCTGCGATAAAGCCTGAATGCTTAAGTTAACTCGCCGCCAACTTCTCGTTGGAACATTAGCCTCGGCATTTTCATATGGCGCATACAAACTTGCTGGTCGCTCCAGAATTGTTAACCGATCCATCCCCGGCGAACTGCTCGGCGCGTCCGCCAACCTTGGTCACAATTTACGGGCTGACCATTTCCAGCAACCCACTCAAATTATAAAAAAAGAGATTGTTATCGTTGGTAGCGGCATTTCAGGTTTAGCAGCGGGTTACCGGCTACATAAAGCAGGATTTAGTGACTTTCTTCTGCTGGATTTGGAAAAACAGGCGGGTGGCAATGCCGCCAGCGGGGAAAATTCGGTAAGCGCTTATCCTTGGGGGGCGCATTATGTACCATTGTTAACCGAGGAATCCACCGGCGTGCGCAAACTGTTTGCAGAGTTAGGTATTATCACAGGGTATGCTTCTAACGGATTACCTATTTATAACGAATATTACATTTGCCAGGATCCCAACGAACGCCTTTACCGTTTGGGACGATGGCAGGACGGGCTGATCCCCACCTTGGGCATTCATGCCGAAGACCAAGCCCAATATCGTCGCTTCTTCGGCATGATGGCGGAATTAAAAACCCGCAAAGGCAAAGACGGCAAGAAATTATTTGCGATTCCCGTTGATAAGAGTTCGCAAGATGCCGAATGGTTGGCTTTGGACAAGTTAACCATGCAGCAATGGTTAACCGGGCAACACTTCACCAGCGAACCCTTGCTTTGGTATATCAATTATTGTTGCCGGGATGATTTCGGTACCACGTTAACAACCACATCGGCCTGGGCGGGCTTGCATTATTTCGCGGCGCGGTCTGGCCAAGCAGCTAATACCGAATCCGATAGCGTGATCACCTGGCCGGAAGGCAATGGCTGGCTGGCTAAAGCACTCAGCAAGCCCATTCAAAATCAGATTAAAACGCAAGCTTTATGCTACTCAATCAGCCATGAAGCTGATAATGTTATGGTTGATTATTGGGATGCAAAAACACAATCCACCCTACGCATTGAAGCCAAGGCAGTTATCATCGCCATGCCGCGCTTTATCGCTAGCCGTTTGTTGAAATCAAAAGCGGTTAGCATTTCGGCGCAAGATTTTACTTATTCGCCCTGGGCAGTTGCCAATATCACGCTTGACAAGATGCCTGCCGGACGAGGCACAGCATTAAGCTGGGATAACGTTGTTTATAAGAGTCATCTTCTGGGCTATGTTAACGCCAGCCACCAGATTACCCAGATGAACCCAACCCAAACCGTGTTGACTTATTACTGGCCGTTAACCCATCTTGATCCGGTCAAGGCTAGGGAAGAGGCGTTAAACCGCCCGTATCAGGAATGGCAACAATTCTTTTTAAAAGAATTACTGCATATCCATCCTGAACTTGAAAACCATATTACACGCATGGATGTCTGGCTATGGGGGCATGGCATGATCAGGCCGACGCCTGATTTTATCTGGGGAGAATCGCGCCGATCCGCGTTAACCCAGAATCCGCCCGTATTTACCGCCCATTCCGACATGAGTGGCATTTCGATATTCGAAGAAGCCTATACCCGCGGAGTAAGCACGGCAGAAAAAGTGCTTAGCTATTTAAACAAGCCTTACCAAAGCGAATTATGAGCCATTCCAATTCCGCCTGGATTATTTCCGCCCGTTTTGACGGCTGTTTTATACTTGCCCCGGCGATCATTATTTCGTTGATCGTCTTGATATTTTCACGCCAGATTGCTTTGCTCGACGAATTCCCACCTTGGCTGTGGTTAACCCTGATTGTCGGCATCGATGCCGGACATGTTTACACCACACTGTTCCGTACGTATTTAGTTAAGAAAGAATGGCAACAACGGCAGGGCTTGCTAACTTTGATTCCTTTGACGGCTTGGCTTGTTGGCTGCCTGCTTTACAGCATTAACAGCATGGCATTTTGGCGGGTGCTGGCTTACCTTGCCATATTCCACTTCGTGAGGCAACAATACGGCTTCATGATGATTTATGGCCGTAATGAACGAGATTTGCCTGATTATTTCCGTAACCTAGATAAAGCCGCGATCTATCTTGCCACGCTCTATCCCCTAATTTATTGGCATTGCCGTGGACGTGAATTCAACTGGTTTATCGCTGAAGATATCATCTCCCTACACATGCCCGACATGAGCAATATTGTCGGCTGGTTGTATCTCGCTGTCTTAGCCGCTTATGTAATCAAAGAAGGTTTCCTTTGGGTTAAAACAAAATCGGTGAACTTCCCCCGTAATCTTATGCTTTTAGGCACGGCATTATCGTGGTATGTCGGCATTGTCGCTTTCAATAATGATCTTATTTTTTCCGCCACCAACGTCATCGGGCATGGTATGCCTTATTACGCCCTCATTTGGGCTTATGGTTACAAGCAGGCAATGGTGCAAAAAGAAAACAAAATTTTTATTTATTCTTCGCTAAACAAGCTGTTCCGCCCGACAATGGTTGCGTTATTTATTTTGTTGATGCTCACCCTTGCCTATCTTGAAGAAGGCATTTGGGATGGGTTGATCTGGCATGAGCATTGGCAAGTTTTTGGATTATTCAACTTAATACCGCAAATAAATTCCCCACAAATCTTAACCTGGCTGATCCCCCTACTCGCTTTACCGCAAACCACGCACTATCTTTTGGATGCGTATATTTGGCGCTTGCAAACAAATTCTGATTGGAAACATATTTTGTTCTACAAAGATGCCCCCAACGTCTTAACAAATCAGTGCAGTAATCCGCAAGGGTAAAATAGGATTAATAAACGCTTGACATACAAATGAGAATCATTATCATTTGAATTGTGGTCACGACCTCTCCCTGAGACCACTTTTTTGTTTAACGCATTATTGATTAATCAAAATGCGTTAAACCTTTTTAATTTGTTAAGGTTAACTATGTCTGATTTAGATAATCTCATGACTACGCCCGATGTCAGCCATTTGCATGCCGCAACCTGCCTGGCAATCACCCAATTTATGCAAGGAAAACGCTGTCCTTGCTTGGCTAACCGGATTGTTTTGCTCTTGAAATATCTGGCGACTCATCCGGAATTGCCGCTAACTTCAACCAGCCGGGATTTATATCTTAATTTACTGGATTACTGGCAACAGGTACATCAAGAAATCAAGCACAGTAAACAAACTCAAAAAAAACTATCATTACATTGAGCTTGGTTTTTCGAATATTGACTGGCTATAGGAATCACTCAAGAAAGCAACACTTCCAGACCTTCATGGCTAGGTGCCACTTGGGGGACTTCATTGCTGAGCACTCTTGTTAAATTGATAAAATCAAATAATTGGCCATCGGCAAGCTGTGAAGGTGCAACATTTTGCAGACTGGTAAAAATCGTCTCCAGCCGTCCGGGAAATTGCTTATCCCACCCTTTTAACATTTCCTTCATCGCCTTGCGTTGCAGGTTCTCTTGCGAACCGCATAGGTTGCAGGGAATAATGGGGAATTGCTTGAAAGCGGCATAGCGGTCGATGTCTTTTTCCCGGCAATAAGCCAGTGGCCGGATGACGATATTTTTCTTATCGTCGCTAAGCAATTTGGGCGGCATGGCTTTCAGTTTGCCGCCGTAGAAAATATTCAGGAAGAAGGTTTCCAAGATGTCGTCGCGGTGGTGGCCTAAAGCGATTTTCGTCACGTTGTTGGCTTCCGCATAACCATACAAGGTGCCACGCCTTAACCGTGAACATAACCCACAAGTGGTTGCACCCTCGGGGATAACGCGCTTTACCACGCTGTAGGTGTCTTTTTCGATGATATGGAAAGGCACATTGATCGAAGTTAAATAGTCGGGCAGGACGTGTTCAGGAAATCCGGGCTGTTTCTGGTCGAGGTTAACCGCAATCACTTCAAAGTTGACCGGCGCAGTCTTTTGTAAATTCAACAAAATATCCAGCAAGGTGTAAGAATCCTTGCCGCCGGACAAACACACCATGACCTTGTCGCCTTCCTCGATCAAGTTGTAATCGGCAATCGCATCGCCGACATGATGGCGCAGCTTTTTTTGCAGCTTATTGAATTGGGTGCGGGATTTTTGGGTTTGGTCGGTCATGGTTGGGTTGACGGTATTCGATAGATGGTAGTGCGGATTTACCCATAGGGCATAAAAGCCACGCAAGATCACAATTCGTTAAGTTAACACCTTCGCTCAAGGCGTGGCGTAATGCGCCAGCTGGCATGGTCAGTTCAATGTATTAAGAAAGAGCTAAAACCTTAGCTGTAATTCCTTCTTTTGCCTCATCTATTTTATTTGCATTTGTCTTAATAGAAAGTGCGTTTTTGTCTTTTTTGCCTAAAAAGTAAGAAATTCTCTCAGCATTTGCACCGGATGGATGGGGCAACCCTTCAAGAATTTGACTCTTGGGCAGCATTCCTTCGGAAGCCAAGAAGTTTAAACCGTCAGTTACTTTATCCCCTAATGGCACAAAAACAGCGTCAGGTAGTGCCTTTACATCTTCACCAAAATAAGTTATTAATTGATTTTTTAACAAGGTATTATTAACCATACTAGGATGACCGTTGTAATTCTCACCTTTGATAAAAACTGGGTTTCTCAAAATTGAAGTGGTCTGAACTAGATGCGCTGCCTCAGCGAATAATGCATCGCAACTATTTATTCTTAACCATTGGTTTAAACCAATTTTGTCTAGTAATGCAACTAGATTTGGACGCATCGCCCCACTGAAGGCCGCAGTTTTCTTAGCTGCTATAAGTGCTTCTTCTTTATTAGCCCCATTCACCAATTGTTCTTTTAATGTTAAAACGGCATTTAACATTTGTGTGTGTCCAGGAGTGATTCCAACGATTACTACACGAGCTTGGGTGTTGATATATTCAAAAGGGGCATAACAAACTTGCAAATTTTCATTGTCTGCCAACTTTAGCTTCTGCCTAAGTACATGGCTATTTTTTAACTCTTCCCTTGTAAGTGATTTGATAATTGGAGAAAAATGTTCAAATAACATGTTTTGCATAATTTTAAATTCGTAGGTTAGGCTCACACATCGGAATGAGCTATGCAAAACAGACGTTTGAGCGAGACGTAACTCAACAATACCCCTCCTGAAATAATGAACTATTTTTTATTATTTTCATTTTCAGGCTGATTTCCACCGCTTATTCTCGATTTTATCCACAATGGGTTTCTTCGTATTGGCAGCACGGCAATAACGGAGGCGACATCACCATTAACATCATAATAAATTGCGTACGGGAAACGCTTTGATAGCATCCGATGAAACCCAAATTCTTTTCTGTGGATACCTGCAAAAATAACTAATGACTCAATATCCGACAACAGGCTATCCCAGAAATAATCCCCAACATTTTTGCCGTGTTTGTCATAAAACTGACGCCCTTCCTCAAGATCATTTTTAGCATCGGAGAGTATTTGAATACGTTTAGTATTCATCTGCCCTATTTTGACCTTAATTCTTCAACGCTTAGGTATTCGGCTTTGCCTTCTTCAATTTTCAGTTTTCTGGCTTCAAGTATAGTTTGATGCCATTCTGGTGATTCGATTTCTGAATCCTCATGGACAAGAGAATCCCAGATGGCTTCCATTGTTTGGAGCTTTTCAGCTTTACTCATTCCAGTAATTTCAATCGTATTCATGTGTTTTCGCCTTTATGGAGAACTTCTCTTTCAACCGTTATACCGCTGAAAAATCAACGTCGCATTCGTCCCACCGAAACCAAAGCTGTTAGACATAATGGTATTCAAGGTGACGTTATCCTGCCGTTCCCGCACAATCGGAATGCCTTCCGCACCCGGATCAAGGTCGGAGATGTTGGCGGAGACGCTGAGGAAGTTGTTTTCCATCATCAACAGGGAATAAATCGCCTCGTTAACCCCCGCCGCGCCCAGGGCATGGCCGGTTAAGGGATTTGGTGGAACTAACCCAAGGCACATCGTTAGCGCCGAAGACGGTACGCAAGGCTTCCAGTTCTTTGGTGTCGCCGACCGGCGTACTGGTGCCGTGGGCGTTAATGTAGTCGATTTTGCCGTTCACGGTTGCCATCGCCTGTTGCATGCAACGTACCGCGCCTTCGCCGGAGGGTTGCACCATGTCGTAACCATCGGAAGTTGCGCCGTAGCCGGTCAATTCGGCGTATATCTTTGCGCCGCGCGCCTTGGCGTGCTCCAGTTCTTCAATAACCAAGCACACCGCCGCCGCCGGAAATCACAAAACCGTCGCGGTTAACATCGTAAGGTCGGGACGCGGTATCCGGTGCATCGTTGTACTTGGACGACAAAGCGCCCATCGCGTCGAACAGCATGGATAAAGTCCAATGCAATTCTTCGCCACCGCCGGCAAATACGATGTCCTGCTTACCCAGTTGGATGAGCTCAGAGGCGTGGCCGATACAATGCGCGCTGGTGGAACAAGCAGAAGTAATTGAATAGTTAACACCTTTAATTTTGAACGGTGTGGCTAAACAAGCGGTATTGGTGCTGGACATGTTGCGAGTGACCATATAAGGTCCAACTTTCTTGATGCCTTTTTCGCGCAGGATGTCGGCGGCTTCGACCTGATTGGAGGTAGACGGCCCGCCGGAACCGACGACTAATCCAGTCCTAACATTGCTTACGTCCGAATCTTCAAGGCCGGAATCGGTAATCGCCTGTTGCATAGCGATGTAATTGTACGCCGCACCGTCACCCATAAAGCGTTTGACTTTACGGTCGATGAATTCATCCTGATCGATGTTGATCGCGCCGTGGACATGGCTGCGGAAGCCCATTTCCTGATAAACATCGGCAAATACGATGCCGGATTTGCCTTGTTTTAACGATTCAAGCACTTCGGCTTTGTTATTTCCAATACTGGAAACAATACCTAATCCAGTAACGACGACCCTTTTCATATCAACCTCTAGAATTCAGACAAGGATGTAAATAAGCCGACACGGAGATCGTTTGCGGTATATATCTCGCTTCCATCGACTTCCATCGTGGCATCGGCGATAGCCATGTAGAGTTTACGGGTAATCAAGCGTTTAATGTCAATCCTGTAGGTCACTTTCTTGGCCGTCGGTAACACTTGACCGAAAAACTTAACCTCACCTGCACCTAATGCCCGGCCTTTGCCAGGGCCACCCGTCCAGCACAGAAAAAAACCAACCAGTTGCCACATCGCATCCAGACCCAAACAACCGGGCATCACTGGATCGCCTTGAAAATGGCAGGAGAAGAACCACAAATCGGGATTGATATCAAGTTCGGCAATCATATGGCCTTTGCCGTATTTGCCGCCTTCGTCAGAAATCAGGGTAATCCTGTCCATCATCAGCATAGGCGGTAATGGCAATTGGGCGTTTTGCGGGCCGTATAATTCACCCCTTCCTGATTTCAGCAATTCTTCGTAAGTTAAACTTTGCTGCTTAGCCATAATATTCTCTGCACCTTGTTCTTTATAATTCTTATAAAAGCATTGTATTATCTTACAGATAGCGAAAAAAATCAGCTCAAATTTAATGACGGCGCTACATCAGGCAGCAGGTCTTTTAGCCTAAACCTGTTTGATTTCAATCGATTCTGATAAATTATCGCGTAAGAAAGTACACTGGTTACGTATTTTCTGGTTTCTTTATAGGGTATGGTGTCAATCCAGACATCGGCCGGTATCGCAGCCGCCATCGGCAGCCATTTTTTTACTTTGTTAGGCCCTGCATTATACGCCGCACCGGCAAGCGCGGCATGACCGGTAAATTGATCGAGCAACGTCTTGAAATAATGGCTGCCATAACGGATGTTAACGTCAGGACTGTACAAATCGTTAACCGAGCCTAATTTTTCCTGCATGCTTTGTGCAACCGTCTTGGCAGTCGCCGGCATTAATTGCAACAACCCGCGCGCGCCAACGCTGGATACGGCATCTTTATCCAGCATGCTTTCCTGCCGCATAAGGCCGTAAATGAGAGCAGGATCCAGCTGCTGTTGATCTGCATTCATCTTGACTAAATCAAAATAATGCAACGGGAAACGCAACGCCAGATCATCCCAATAATCGGCCTTTACCAGGGTAGTAATCGCAATTTGGTGCCATTGCCATTGCTGCGCTAATTTGGCGGCAGTCATCAGTTTTTCTTTTGGCAAATTCTTGATCGCAAATTGCCACTGCCGATGCGCCTCCAACTCCATATTGACGGCGATAAATTCCTGGCAGACTTTAAAATCGGGTTCTTCAGACAATGCCAGCAAGGCTTTTCCGTCCGTGTTAACCGGATGATCGGAAAACTGGTAAGGGGCTTTAATCCTGTCAGCCGCCAAAAAACCGTAAAAACTCCGGTCTTGCGCCAATGCTTGGAGGAGGATTTCCGCTTGTTTGGCATCACCGGTTTCCGCAAGTGCGCGCGCCTGCCAATACCGCCACTGCGGCAGTTGTTTTTCATCAGGGGTTAACCCCGACACCGCCGCCGCCACATGCTGCCAATCCTGTTCGACCAGGGCGGCGCGGACTTTCGCCAATCGGGTGTCTTCATCCGGTGACATAACTTTCGCCAGGTGTCCGTAGGCTTTCGGATCTTTGTCACTTAACAATGCCATTCCGAAACGATGCTCAACCTCTCCTGCAATTGCATCATCAATGCTAAAACCTGCTTTTCTGGCATCCCAAATCAGCATCGCTTTATTCAAATCCTGGGTTAAAAATTGTTTAACCGAATGGGCGAATAAACGACCAGTGCGATCAGTTTTATCCCGCCAGAATTTATCATTTTCGATAGCTTGTGGCTGTTGATGCAAGGTTAACCAAGTCTCAGCATCGCTTTTGTCCTCGCCTGTCATTAACGCCGAAACAGATTTAGCCAAACCGACATTCTTATGGGTTAACGCCGCCTCAAAACGCTGCCAGTTATTTTCCGGAGTCAGGAACGACGATTTCTGCAACTCGGAAAATAAGGGCTGACAATAACCTTTATTCTCTTTGCCTGACGACCATAAGCGCTTCGCCTCGGTTAACGCCTCAATTTGCTTGCCGATTTGATGTTGCGCCCAGTAAAACCGGCAATCTTCCGTTGATTTGTCATTCACTTCATAATTAACAAAGAACTCGCCCCAACGTTTGTTCTTAGCCAGATAATCCAGCCAGCTTGCCTTCAGCAACGGCGCATAACGCGTATTGTTGTAGAGGGATAGAAAGCTGACGACTTGCTCTGTATCTGATAAATGGTTTCTTAACCATTGATAGCGTAAATAAGGGTACAACGGATAATCCGTTAAATCGGCGCTTGCTTTTAAAAAACCGGCTTCATTTTTGTCGTTAAGATATTTCTGCGCCTGCAAAAACGCTTGGCGTTGGTCGCCCAATCGGTCGCAACTGGCAATTGTCGGCAATAAAACCAGCACACACCACCACAACACCGATTTAAAACGGAGCAATTCTCATAATACACAAAGTCTCAACACGATTTCCAACATTGGCCATATCTACAGAAAAAATGATTCTCCCCTGATTTTAGCGTTAAATGCAAAAATTACCGTGAAAATGCTCTAATTGCCGCGATTCCTTGTGCGCCAGCGCATTTTGCATCCATCAAATTTGATTTTTCCATACCACCCAAGGCATAAACCGGCAGGTTAACCTGATTGACCCATTCAGAAAAACGGCGCCAACCCAATGTGTCAGCATTGGGATGGGTGGGTGTAGGAAGTACGGGGGCTAACACAACGAAATCGACGCCAATTTTCTCCGCATGCTTAAGTTCCGCAAGATTATGGCAGGAAGCCGCCACCCATTGCATGCCTTGTGGCCTTTTTTCAATTCTCATTAAATCGCCGCTGGTCAAATGAATGCCGTCAGGCGCATATCTTTCCCAAGATGGGATGGATGAGTTTAATAACAGTATCGCTCCGTTCTGGCGGCAGATACGTTGGGCTTGGTTAAGAAATAATGCTAACTCTTCAGACGGCAATCGTTTTAATCGCGCCTGAATCAACCGAATCCCCTGGTTAAGAAATTTATCCAGGTTAACCGATAATGAATCTTTATCGGCATCATCCAGAATGGCGTAGTATGCTGGCAAACGTACTGCGGAAATGATGGGAACGTTAGCATCGGGAAAGCGGTATTGGGTTAACTCATCCGGATAAACCCACTTAATCGCCTGCCCTTCACAGCCTTTTGCCTCTCCAGCGAAAGAATTTACCCTATATACATGTAGCTGGACGGCCAAATCGGGATACATATGCTTGATGCTTATGAGGGGCACAGCAGACTCGATGTTTATATCCAGTTCCTCTTTCAGCTCCCTGGCCAAGGCTTGTTCGACCGACTCATCCGCTTCGACCTTACCGCCGGGGAATTCCCATAAACCGCCTTGATGCAATTTTTCGTCACGAAGTGAAATCAGTATTTGGCCGGCTGAATTCTTAATAACACCAACCGCTACGTGTAAATAATTCATATCAATGAAATTTATATTGAATTACGTTTTGCCAAAACATGAATATAACGACCCATATCACGAAAAGTCGGTAAGCGGCAAAAGCGATATTCGAGTTCAAACAATTCTGTTTCCTCACTTTTCGCGAGGTTTTCTTCGGTCAGGTAATCGTGAAAGACCCTGATGCCGGTTTGTGTGGCGACAGTAAAACCGAGTTGCTCTAAATGCGCCAATACGTCATGCGGATATTGCGGATTCGGTGGAGTCAGCTTTTTACCTTTGCCCAAATAATTATCTGACAGGACTTGTTGCAAACGCCAGCTACCTTTCAAGGTGTTCTTATAAATCATGGCATTGCGGTTATAAAACATCAGCGACAAATAACCGCCGGGGTTAACCTTATCCGCAACAGTTGACAATGTTGCCATCGGTTCCGCCAACCATTCCAAAACGGCATGAAACAAGACAAGATCAAATTGCGGTAACTTTCCTGCCAGTTGCTGGACAGAAGCATGATGGAAATCTGCTACGTATCCGGAATTGTCAAAATGCTTCTGCGCCCTTGCTAGTATTTTGCCTGACACATCACATAAAGTCAGTTGATGCCCCTGCCCCGCAAACCAATGGCTAACCTGCCCGAAGCCGCAGCCAGCATCCAAAATTGCCAACGCTTGCGGGTGCTCATGTAAAAACTGGAGATCTTCCTTGAGTAACTTTAACCGCCAGCCGCCTTTCGCGGTTTCATACACGACTTTTTCAAACCGGTGGATGAGATGGTCAAAATTGCGGTCTTGCTTGATGGCCATGAATGAATATTTTGTCTTAACGTGTTTTTAATATTAAGCAAGAAACCGTTGTCATTAACACCAGATAATGTCTCGACCACGTTAACTTGTATAGCCTGAACAATTTAGCAGCTAGAAATAAAGTTATTTATTAAAATGGATTGTTTCATATTTTGGATTCAATCCAGTTCTTATGATCTGGATTGGTGCAAAAATAAACACTATTGCACAATCGTTAAGCAAATTAACCGACATTTTTGAATATCAATATCTTAAGTTTAAATCTCCCAGGAGGAACTTAAGACCTAACACATTGTTATGCATAACAAAATAAAAATAACCTCAGCGATAAATAAATTTGGCATTAATCATGCTTAATACAAATCAAGCGCTGAAAGAATTCAGCCAAATGATTTGTTAATTGTCTCTGAGGTGTAACGATGAATATTTTATCCAAAGACATCATGATTGGTTTGTTATGTCTTACTGGTGTATGGGGATTTATCTCCGGTGAGTTCATAATCTCAACCGTTTTATTTGCGACCGCCGCCATTTACACGAACATGGCCAAAAGCAACTCCTAACCGTTTTTTTGCTCCTCCTGTGTGTCCTCCTCAAAAGCAGTCCCCCTCTATGCCTGCTTTTTTCCTCCCCATGTTCAATGCATGGGGGATTTTTTTCATTTATTACCTTTGATAAGTTAACCTTAACGAGAAAAAGCAAAACCGGTTAAGTTCTGTACTCCGCATTGATCTTCACATAATCGTAAGAAAAATCGCAGGTTAACACTTCCTGCGCCGCATTCCCGCGACCTAATTTTACCGTAACGGTGATTTCTTCCTGATTCATGACCCGCTGGCCGGCAGCTTCGGTGTAATCGCTTGTAACACCGCCATTACTCACGATGCAGACATCATCCAGATAAATCTGCACATCTTCCAGCACCATATTTTCCACGCCAGCACGGCCGACTGCCGCCAGAATACGCCCCCAGTTCGGGTCGCTGGCGAAGAATGCGGTCTTAACCAAAGGCGAATGGGCGATGGTTTTACCGACCCGCACGGCTTCTTCTTCGTTTTGGGCTTCTTCGACCACGATACGCATCAACTTGGTCGCGCCTTCACCGTCCCGGATGATTGATTCCGCCAGTTGCTTGCAAACTGTGAGGACAGCATCGGCAAAGACTTGGTAATGCGGGCTGGTCTGAGTAATTTCCGGCGCCGAGGTTAATCCGCTTGCCATCAACACGCAGGCATCATTCGTGGACGTATCGCCATCGACTGTAATCCGGTTAAACGATTGTTCAACCGCTTCTGTCAAACAGCTTTGCAATAACGGTTGGGCCATCTTGGCGTCAGTGGCAATAAACGCCAGCATGGTGGCCATGTCGGGCTGGATCATGCCTGCACCTTTGGCAATGCCGTTGATAGTGATGGCATGGCCGTCAATTTTTATTTCCTTGGTAACGCCTTTTGGAAACGTATCGGTGGTCATGATGGCTTGAGCGGCTTTGTCCCAGTTACTTTCCGACAATGCCTCATACGCTGCCGGTAGCGCCGCCCTAATCTTGTCCACCCGCAACGGCTGGCCAATCACGCCGGTGGAAAAAGGGAGCACTTGTTGCGCCTTTCCTCCGGTTTCCACCACGACATCGATACACGTCGTCTTGGCATCCTCATAGCCTTGCAAACCCGTGCCGGCATTCGCATTACCGGAATTTATCACTAACCATCTGGGACTATTCGCAAGATGGGCTTTGGCGACAAGCACCGGAGCCGCACAAAATTTATTACGGGTAAACACGGCCGAGCAGGTTGCGTTTTCCACCATTTCTATCAGCAACAAGTCATCCCTGACGGTTTGTTTGATGCCTGCGTTGGTGGTACCGAGTTTGATGCCTTGAATTTCAGGCATGGTGGGAAACGGGTTTTGACCGACTGCCATGTGATTTTTCTCGTTTTTAATTTTCAGTTTATTAATTTCGGCTCAATGTTAACCGGTAACTTCCAAAATTATGATGTACTCATGATCGCCGGTTTTAGTTTCCAACACCTTATGCCCATTAATACGGCACCAAGCAGGAATATCCTGCATCACGCCGGGGTCGGTGCAGATGACTTCCAGTTGGTCGCCGGGTTGCAGTTGCTTAACCTTGTCTTGCGTACGGATTACCGGCAGGGGGCAAAGCAGACGCCTTGCGTTAAGTACTTCCCTGCTCATATCACCCATGCTTCCGGCAGTTTTTCGTCCGGCATCGGCGCAACCTGGAGCTTACGTTCCGAGCCATCTTTTTCCATTAAGGTAATTTCAACCTGTTCAGCATGGCGCGCCTGCCCGTATCGAGCAACAATGCTCGCTGCCAGATATGTGTCTTCCGCAGAAAGATCGCCATCAATCAACGCCAATGGCCCGCTGTGGCTGGTACACACCATGCTTTTAAAATCACGTTTGTAGCCCTGCATAAAACGGCCTTCACCTTCTTCCCTGGCGATAATGATTTTAAAATGCGGCATGGGCCGAATGTGACGACCGACTTTTAACAGCATCACGTCGTCCAGTTCGTAATCCTTGCTATTCCTTGCCTGCCAAAGATCGACCAGGCGCGCGGAATAATATTTATCGGTTAAAAAGCAGCAGCCACCCGCCGGTTGCGCGTAGTCCATCAATCCGAATTGTTTCGCCATTGCCATTTGCGGCTTGCGCGAACGGCCAGTAATACTGTGCAGCTTTTCGCGATCGACCCAACCTTCCCTTTCCGGCAAAGTGGGCGCAAGGTTAAGGGCGCATAACGGCCTTAACAACCGGTCATCCGCGCCAGATCGCTCGGCGATGATCGGCATCGTCCATTTCCGCTGGGACATGGGACGTTGCCCGATAACTTCGCCGGTGATGATAAAGTCGAACCCGTTTTCAACAATCCATTCCTTGGCTTTGTTAACCATGAAGATTTTGCAATCCAGGCATGGATTCATATTCGCGCCGTAACCGTGCTTGGGCTTGATCAGGACTTTCTTGTATTCTTCGATGACATCAACAATATGCAGCTTGATGCCCAACTGCTCCGCCACCCACAAGGCATTGTTGCGTTTCGGTTTCGCCTTGTCTTTTTCACGGATGGCATGGGTGTGGCCTTCGACGCAAAAACCGGTGAAGAAATTGATGCCTTCGACATGGATACTTTGTTCCATCACGGTCTTCGCCGCCAGCATTGAATCTAGGCCGCCGGAAATTAGGGCGATGGCTTTGCGGGGTTGGTTCATTGATTAAACTTATCTGGATAAAGACAAACTAAAAGGCTGTTTCCAAGCAAACAATATTATTTTTCTAGTTACTTCTTAGCATTTTTATAAGCCCCACATTCTTCGACATATATGCAAGTTGGATTTTCATCTAATTCAAACCACTTATAGGCATCACAAATACCAGAATCAAAATTAATTGCTTTATGTGGCGAAACATATCTTGTATACAAGCGGCCTTCAAAAATCCCACAAAATTGAAGCATTGGTTCATCTTTAAGTTGAGTTAAAAGATAAGCAAAAACACGACCAGTAAATTTATTTACCTCTGATACTGTTTGATCTATTTTGAGAAAAATGTCTTCTATGACCAAAGCTCTCCCTTCAAGGTTGAAGCCAGTGTGCATATATTGAATTTTTCCAGTATCCATGTTTTTACTACAGCTGCCTGTCTCTAAATGAGTCAATTCATCCCTTATTTTCCTAAAGCCATCATACCAACTGGCCTCATGAACTGCATTTATCAATTGTTCAGGAAATTTTTTATCAATATTCTTGCTATTAACATTATTAAAAAATTTTCGAGTTGAATCAGGAATACCTTGATAATTTGAATATATTTCTGTTACTACTTTTCGACAGCAATCTATAGATGAATATAACTCTAAAATAATAGCTTCAACTACTGCTGATAGTTCACTTGAGTTAACCGCATTTGTATGCCCATATCCTTTTAAATCAGCTTCATCCATATCTAAGTTAGGAATTAGCTTCACTGCTAAGTTTCTGAGTGTTAATGCTTTATGGAAATGGCTTACAGAACCCGATAATGCACGTTTTCCAGAATCATTAAATTGGTATGTGCCTCCGTAGAACTTGCTGAATTTTTCTAAACTTCCCCATTGCTCTGGGGCAAAAAATTTAGCTGTACCTGTCTTCATAAATTTTACAAGCTACTAATTGTTTATTTCTTAAAGCTAATGCTCAACTTGCTCAGAACGGAAGCAAGGAAGGTTGGGATGAGGAACGAACCCCAACGTAAAAACTTGTATGTCATTGTTGGGGGGCACAAGCTCACTCCAACCGACAATTAACTTACGAATCATCAACTTGATGTGCTAACCGCTCCAATTCTCCCAACGAAGTTCGATAAACATCGTCGTTTGTAGCCCGCACCGTTGCATGTGCCACCTTCCGCCCTTTGCGCGGGCTTTTATCGTAAAGATGTAGGTGCGCATGATCGATCGATAGGACATCTTCTGTTTGTGGCAAGCCACCAATAAAGTTAACCATTGCGGCTTTACCTACCGGAGTAGTTGAACCTAACGGCCAATCCAGAATTGCCCGAAGATGGTTTTCAAACTGGCTGATTTCCGCGCCTTCTATCGTCCAATGGCCGGAATTATGCACGCGTGGCGCAAATTCATTGGCGATTAACTCGCCGTTTACGTCGAACAGTTCCAGCGCCAATACGCCGACATAATCCAACGCATTCAGTAAACGGGATATGTAATCTTCGGCCTGGGCTTGCTGGGGGTCGTTTTCGCAACATTCGGCAATCCGTAAAATACCGCCCTTGTGCTGATTTTCCGATAAGGGATAAAACTTAACCTCGCCGGATACGCTACGGGCGGCGATAATGGACACTTCCCGTTGAAACGGCACAAAGGCCTCGACAATCGCAGGTTGGCATTGCATCTTCTCCCATGCCGATTGCAAGTCATCCCCTGATCTTAACAAAGACTGGCCTTTGCCATCGTAACCCTGGCTGCGGGTTTTTAAAATTGACGGGAAGCCCAGTTTCGGCATAGCCGCTTGTAAATCAGCGATACTATCTATCACCGCAAATTCAGGCGTTGGTATACCTAATTCCTGAAAAAAACTTTTTTCTACCAAACGATCCTGGGCAACCTGCAACGCCTTGGGTGGCGGATAGACTTTTGTACGCTGCGCCAAAAATTCCGCCACATGCGCAGGTACGTTTTCAAATTCATAGGTGACGACATCTGCCTGCTTTGCCAATTCGGCAAGCAAGGTTTTATCATCATAATCGCCCAGCAATAGCCCGCCCAGTTTTCCCGCACACGCATCCCGGGATGGATCAAGAAATACAAATTCCAAGCCTAAAGGAATCCCTGCCAGGGCAATCATTCGTGCTAATTGCCCGGCGCCTAATAAACCTACCTTCATACCATCGTGGCTCGCGGATTGGGGTTTTCCAAAACCATATCGGTTTGTTCACGCCGATATTGGATTAAAGCCTCGCGGTATTTGGGATATTTATTGCCTAAGATAGCCGCCGCTAACAAAGCCGCATTAACCGCACCGGCTTTACCGATTGCCAATGTCCCGACGGGTATGCCCGCTGGCATCTGCACAATGGATAATAAAGAATCAACGCCATTCAGCACCCTTGACTTAACAGGGACGCCCAATACCGGCAACACTGTTTTCGCCGCGGTCATGCCGGGCAAATGCGCGGAACCGCCAGCACCGGCAATAATCACTTCTATGCCTTTGCTTTCCGCTTCTTCGGCATAGGAAAATAATTTATCCGGCGTTCGGTGCGCCGACACAATCTCGATTTCATGCGGGATATCCAAGCGTTCCAGAGTTTCGCCCGCAATACGCATCGTTTCCCAATCGGAAGCTGATCCCATAATGATGCCAACCAGTGCATTCATTTACTTCTCCTGATAATAAAAATCGATAGTCAAGGGTTAAGATTATCGCATAAAAAAAAAATTCTGCTTGCCACGCATAAAGCCTGCCACATTCTATTATTGTAAATTTTTGAAAATACGGATTAATTTTCTGGAATATTATCGTTTGAACTATAAAATTTCGGCTGATACAATCGGACTGATGATCTGGCTGAAGTACTCCAGTTTTCGAATCCATTTAACTACAAAAATTGAGGATACACGATGGGACTTTTAGATAGTTTAGTATCAACCGCGGTCACCAGTGCGCTGGGCGGGAATGCGGAAGGGCTTACCGGCAATCTGGTAAAAGGTGTCGTTGGCATGTTAACCAACAGTTCCAGCGGCGGTCTGTCTGGCTTGGTCGAAAAACTTAACCAATCAGGCTTGGGCGATATCGCCGCCTCATGGATTGGCAAAGGCAATAATCAACCGGTAACTCCGCAACAAATTGAAACAGCCTTGGGCGCGGATAAAGTGGCTGAACTGGCGAAGGAAGCGGGCATTCCTCCAGAAAAAGGCGCTGAAGTGCTGTCGCAAGTCCTGCCTTCCGTCGTTAACGAAATGACGCCCGATGGTGAAATTCCTGAGCCGCATAAATTAGGTACGCTGGGTAAAGTCATCTTAGGTGGTTTAGGTGTTGCTGGCGCAGCGATGGCGGCCAAAGCGGTCGCGGGACATTTTAACAAAAATGAAGAAGACGAATCCGAACTGGTCACAGCCGATGCTGGTGAAACCGCATCAGCTCCCGCTGTAGCCGCACCGCAAGCGTCAGCCCCACAAGGTCAAACTTATACCGTAGTGTCCGGCGATAACTTGTCTAAAATCGCCAAGCATTTTTATGGCAATGCTAACGATTGGCAAAAAATATTTGACGCCAACCGCGATCAACTGAGCAATCCTGATTTAATAAAACCCGGTCAGGTTTTACAAATCCCATAAACTCATTGCTTTTCATTTAATCTGGTGTCGTCATGGTCGCTTCCTGTTAAAACGGCTATGACGGCAACATCAGGTTAACCTGTAACACATTGCCTTCGAACAAACCCAACCTCTTTATTTATACGGCTTTACCTTGTGAAGCTAAACCGTTGATCGCGTTCTATCGCCTCAAAAAAGAGGTTTCGATTTCACATTTTGCGGTTTTCAGTAACGACTCAATTTTGTTAACCATCACCGGCATCGGCAAAACAGCGATGGCGGCGGGTATTGCGTACAGCCAAGCTTTATTCGCAACCGGACAAAATCCCATCATGGTTAACCTTGGCATCGCTGGGCATAAGGATTTCGCTTTAGGCAATTTGTTCTTGATGGATAAAATAGTGGATTGCGATACAAGCCGGCGCTTTTATCCGCCACTCGTATTTACCCCGCCCTGCCCTACGCATGGACTGCAAACCGCATCCAAGCCGCAACTTATTTATCCACCTGACAATCTTTGCGACATGGAGGCATCTGCGTTCTACGAGACGGCAACACGGTTTTCTACCGCCGAATTAATCCATTCCCTAAAAATTGTCTCGGATAACGAATCATCTCCCGCCCATGACATTAATCCCCAACAGGTCAGCACTCTCGTTGGGACGAACCTCCCCATAATTGAGGATATATTGCATAAACTTAGCGAATTAGCGGATAAGATAAAATTTGTGGGAATGCCAGAATTCGATCAGATAAATTCTCGCTATCATTTCACAACCAGCGAACAAATCCGTCTAAAAAAGCTATTGTCGCGCTGGAAGCTTATTTCAGGGAAAAATCTGGATGAAATCACTTCACAAACCGGGCTACACAAGAAAGATTTTATGACCTGGCTAGACAATAAGATTAACAATCTCGTATTTCTGCTATGAAAATAGCTTGAATCAAAGCCCAATCAACACTTTCGAACTACCTTTTAAGTTGTCATATTCATCATAATGTTAGTGATAGTTATCATGGACAATTCAATTATTATGACCTTGGTCTATAGTCATAGAGGAAATATTCATATATTGCTGTCAACAAGCCGGGAGACGTTATGGCAAAGCCAACGATTTATCGCAATCCACTTTATGAATTATTACGTACAGAACAGGTTGCGGAATTCAACCAGCGCAAGGCAAATGGGGAGTCTACCGAAGGCATGCTCAGTGGCGGTGACTTTCGAGGTCTTGACTTACGTGAGCTGGATGCCGATGGCCTTGATCTTAGCGATGGCTATTTTCGAGGCGCCGACCTGAGGGGCGTGGATTTTAGAAACACCAATATCGAAGGGGTAAGCTTATGTCAGGCACATATTTCCGGCTGTTTTTTCCCTAAAGAAGTGCCTGCTGAGGAAATCCGGCTATCGATCGACATGGGCACCCGGATTCGTTATTTCAGGAAGTAACCAAGATTATTTGTCCGCCGGATCGGTTAAGTCGTCTTAACCCAGCAGTCAAAACCGATTGCTTTTACAGCATTGATTAAATATTAGATATAGAGACGTATATTGTCCTTCTCAATAGGCGGTATGTGCATCGCGGTTTCCAAGTACGCCTTCGAGATACCCCCCAGAAGCTAGTTATACTTCAAAGAAAGTATTAAGGAACAACTCGCCCTGCGAGATAAAAAAGCCTTTGCCAATGCGCTGGATAGGTTTTTGATGAAGGCGAATTAAGGTTTATTATAAAACTGATTCCGATATTGATGCGGCTGAGCTTTGCAACTAAAATTCTACCAATTTAACGAAAGCGATTAGTCTTGTTAAGGCTACTTTTCAGCGCATATTCCTCAATCATGAACCATGACATCTTTCGAGACATAATTTCCTTTTTAGGTTTTGCAATCTCCTTATTCTTACTAATTATTCACGTTAAAAATCGAGGAACCCAGTTATCGACTTATCGAATCTCGCGGGCAGCTTTCCGCAGTAGCGAAATCGTTCTGCACTTAATCGGGTCGGAGCAACTTGAGGGGAAGGTCTTATTGAAACTCGTCCTATTCAACCCCGGTTCCATTGCGTCAATAATTCAAAGTTTTGCAGTCTTTGAACGAGTTCCTTCACCAATCGGACTATTGCGTTTGTTGGGCTTTAAGGAGTGGCAACGAATCGAAGGAGCACAATGGTGGCCAACCAAAGATGCCACTTTTACCAATCCGAAATTACTGGAAGATGAATACGAAAATCTTTACGTTGAGGACCATCGAACGATCCTTGTCGCTATCCCAGGCATGATTGACCGCCGCCAATACTTATTTCAGATTTGCACAAACAATGGTTGCCTAAACCTTATGACCACAATCGACGGTTTTCAAACGCATTTCGCATTCCGCTTTAAGTAAACATATGATGAGACGTAAGACCTATTGTGTCCTATACACTGTGCCTTGCTTCAGAATCTTACTCTTGTTGATCAAATCAACGCTTTTGTTAAGATTGTTTCTAAATAGGTAACTCTTCATTCAATCTCATGCCTTCTTTTTCCCAATGGCAACAACTTTGGCAAAGACTCGGCGCAACGCCCGATAAAGTTCCTGACAAACTCTACTATGAACTCATAGCGCGTTACAACGAAGTGCCCCGCTATTACCATACTCTGCAACATTTGAACGAGTGCCTGGAAAAATTTGAGTTACTGCGTACATTTGCCAAATTCCCCGCGGAAATCGAAATAGCTTTATGGTTTCATGACGCGATTTATGAACCAAGCCGGCATGATAATGAAGAATTAAGCGCCGATTGGGCGAAATCGAGTATTTTGAGCGCATGCCTGGATAAAGTAATCGCCGAGAGGATTTATAATCTGGTGATGTCAACGCAGCATCAAGCCAACCCCACTAGCGTAGATGAGCAAATCCTGGTGGACGTTGATCTGGCGATTTTAGGGGCTAAACCTGATAGATTTGAGGAATATGAACAGCAAGTCAGGCAGGAATACGCCTTTGTACCCAAAACTTTGTTCAGAGCAAAAAGGAAGGAAATCTTGATGCAGTTTCAGGCGAGAGCAACAATTTATAATACCAACCAATTTATCGAAATTTACGAGCAACAAGCACGTATTAACATACGCCAAGCCCTGGAAAAATTGTGACCAACTCCAACCCGCTTAATCATCTTCACGATGAAATGCGCCAATGGCGTAGGCATCTACACCAATATCCCGAAACAGCATTTGAAGAGAACCAAACCGCTGATTTCATTGCAGAAAAATTGGCCGAATTCGGCCTTGAAGTACATCGCGGCTTAGGGAAAACAGGCGTTGTTGCCACTTTAGCGGCTGGAAACGGCAACGAAAAAATCGCCCTCCGCGCCGATATGGATGCGTTGTTTATTCAAGAAATGAACACATTCGACCACAAATCCCGTCATGAAGGAAAAATGCACGCCTGCGGACATGACGGGCATAGCGCTATATTGCTGGGAGCCGCAAAACATTTGTCAGAACGCTGCAATTTCAACGGTACGGTGTATTTCATCTTTCAGCCGGCTGAAGAGGGTCGAGCCGGTGCGAAAGCCATGATCGATGACGGTTTGTTTGACCTATTTCCTGCCAATGCTGTGTTCGGGATGCATAACTTTCCCGATATTCCAGTTGGTCATTTCGCGGTTAAACCTGGGCCGATGATGGCGGCGTTCGATTGTTTCGAAATCATTCTTAGAGGTCAAGCCACACATGCCGCCATGCCGCACTTGGGCAACGATGTAATCGTCGCCGCTGCACAGCTAATCAACAGCTTGCAAACCATTGTCAGCCGTACAGTTAACCCTTCCGATGCAGCTGTCGTGACCATTACTCAAATCCATGCCGGCAATACCTGGAATGCAATTCCGGATTCCATTGTACTAAGGGGCACGTTCCGCTGTTTCGATAGTGCTGTACAATCGATTATCGCAAAAAAAATCGAACAAAAAGTCTCTGCGATTTGCGCTTCGTTTGATATGCATGCTGATATACAGTTTAATCCGGAAAACCCCGGCTATCCCGTCACTTTTAACAGCGAAGAGGAAACCGCGTTAGCGCTGCAAGCGGCGACAAATGTCGCCGGCAAAGACAATGTCCACACGAATCCCGTACCTAGCCTGGGTTCGGAAGATTTTGCTTTCATGTTGCAGAAAAAACCCGGTTGTTATCTGTGGATCGGCAACGGTACATCCGAAAATAGTTGTTTGCTACATAACCCACATTACGATTTTAACGACGCCATTCTGCCGATTGGAGCTGCTTATTGGGTTAAGCTGGTGGAAAATATTTTAGAAATGCCATCAAGTGAGTAAGCTTACATCAGTAAAAAACTTCTGTTTATTAAATATCTTATTTATTAAAAAAACTACCTCAGCTTTAGTAAAAAGCTGAGTACTTTAAACAAGTTTGAATATTAACCTCTGAAGTAACACTTCTAATGAACCGAATCTTGACTCATCAACTTTAAGGTATGCTCAGGCAAGCGGTTAACATGGCTCAGGTTAAGTTTCGATTCCTCATGAACCGTCGTCATGAAGTTAATCAACTGGGATTCCAGCCTTATTTTTTCATCCAGATTTTCGGTTTCCCACATCCGGTTGAGTAAAGTCTTGGCATGATGGTGGATGGTTAAAGCAATCGCTTCAGGCAAATGACTAAAACTTGCCTTGGTTAACAACTTCAATTGCTCCAGCGACTTAAGATATTGCTCATAGTCTTTGATGTCTTCATCACAACGGGTTTTTAGCATAGCCAATTCTGCCGCTTGTCGGGTTTTTAATCGCTCAACGTTATGCGCCAGTTCCAGGCTTTTTATGTGTAATTCGGCAGCTAAACCTTCTTTGGCAAGGGCACGACGATGGCTAAGCTCTAAAAGTTTCTCCTGGTTATGCACTTGCCAGGATAGATTGTTATTCCTGGTCAGATTGATGAGATCAAGAAATCGAAGCAGCCACTTTTTCATATAAATTTAAAAAATAATAAATATTTATTTGCATAAAACTGAAATAAAAAGAGAATTAAGCGCCATTAATTCTTTTAAATAGCCGTTTTCTTTTTTGCTGAGTGTTATACAACAGTTTGGCTTTCTCATGCTGAAACACGCTTTGTTTCTCTTGCCACTTGTTCAAGTAATAAAACAATTTTCGCTGGGAGCGTGATGTCTTAGAGAAAAAACTCCTAAAACGCCGAATGATTGCACGAAATAGCGATCCTAGCCCGCTAAAAAAAATTATCATTAAAGCGGATAAAATAACCAATGCACCTATTTTTGAAAATGCGTCTGCCAAGTAGACCAAACCATTCATTTTCAGTACAACAGTCGCTACAAACAGGGCTAAACCAGCAACCGCTAAAACTAGGGAAAACTTAAACATGGTGGTTACATCTGGATAAGGTTTGTTTTTGGAATTCATATCGTTATTTTTCCAAAGTTTACCCTCTTTTTCGCAAAGTCTAAATGTTATCTAAAAAAAGAAAATCGCCATCGCCCAATTGTTAAAAAGTTAACCGTACGGTTAAAGTTGAAATAAAAACCAATGCAATCGTTGTACAATTCACTAATCTGCAAATTTAAAAAATTATGTATCTACAGGGCGTAAAAAAAAATATCGTTACCCGGTCGGTAAAAAAAACTCCTGATCAAATTAGCAACCTTCATCCATTACTTCAACGGATATTCTCCGCCAGAGGAATTAAATCTAACGACGAACTGGACAGGACTCTCGATAGGTTACCTTCGCCTTGGTTGTTAACCGGTATGGAGGCGATGGTTTCGCACTTGATTGAAGCGATCGATCAACAGCAGAAAATCACGATCGTTGCGGATTTCGATGCCGATGGCGCTACCAGCTGCGCGGTTGCCGTTAAAGGTTTGCAAGCCTTGGGAGCTGCCAACGTTTCCTATGTCGTGCCTAACCGGTTTGAATACGGCTATGGTTTAACCCCTGAAATTATCGAACTGGTTAAGCTTCAGCAGCCAGATTTAATCATCACCGTTGATAACGGGATTTCCAGTATTGAAGGGGTCACTGCGGCGCAACAAGCCGGAATCAAAGTCTTAATCACTGACCACCATCTTCCCGGACATGAATTGCCTCCGGCGTCAGCCATTGTTAACCCTAATTTGGTCGGCGACAAATTTCCCAGCAAAGCTTTAGCGGGCGTAGGCGTCATGTTTTATGTCCTGTTGGCTTTACGCAGCCGGTTACGCGAACGCCTATGGTTTGAACGGAGCCAAATTCCTGAGCCAAATTTAGCGCATTTGCTCGATTATGTCGCACTCGGGACAGTAGCCGATGTAGTCGCATTGGATCAAGTTAACCGCACCCTTGTCCATCAAGGTTTATTGAGAATACGTGCCAACCGCTGCCATCCTGGAATCAGCGCGTTAATTGAAATTTCCAGGCGGAATTTACGCTCTTTGACTGCGGCTGATTTGGCCTTTGCGCTTGGTCCGAGATTGAACGCGGCTGGACGGCTGGATGATATGTCGTTAGGTATTCAATGTTTGCTAACCGACGATGTCGGCATGGCAAAGCAAATAGCACAACAACTTGATGATCTTAACAATGATCGAAAAGAAATCGAAGGACAAATGAAACAGGAAGCGCTGGCGTTGTTAACCCAGATGCGCGCTTTAAATGAAAAAAATTTACCGGCGGGTGTGTGCTTATACGATGAAAACTGGCATCAAGGGGTCATTGGCATTCTAGCCGGACGCATCAAGGATCAAGTTACATCGACCGGTTGTCGCGTTTGCGCCGGCGGGAAAAGATCTTATCAAAGGTTCGGCACGTTCGATCCCAGATGTCCATATCCGCGATGTGTTAAGTGATATAGCTGCCCATCATCCCAAATTACTGAGTAAATTCGGCGGTCACGCGATGGCGGCAGGATTAACCTTAAAAATGCACGATTTTCCGGCTTTCGCACTGGCATTTGATGAAATGGTTAACAAACGGCTTATCAATGCCGACTTAGAACAAAAAATCCTGTCTGACGGGGAATTGACGGAACAGGAAATCTCTATGGAGACCGCCGAATTATTAAGAAACGCTTCGATTTGGGGGCACGAATTTCCAGAACCAATATTTCATGGAGGATTTGACGTCATTCAGGCAAGAATTGTCGGGCAACAACATTTAAAACTGGTTTTGCGTCCACAAAATGGAAATATCTTGTTTGACGCAGTTGTTTTTTTTGTCGACAAGCCTGAGCAATGGCTGGGAATCAGGACTTGCAATCTGGCTTATAAGTTAGATATTAATGAATTTAAAGGCCAACGAACCTTGCAATTGCAAGTGCAATATTTGGAAAAAGTTGCCTGATAAATCCGCTATAAACTCTTTTTTATTGATAGTAAGCAACGATTTATCGTTGTAAGATGGGATGATATGGATAAATTAACCAGCATGACTGTTTTTGTAAGGGTGGCGAAATCGGGTAGTTTTGCCGCCGGGGCACGTGAATTAGGCATATCACGCGCCATGGCGACCAAGCATATTATGCATTTGGAAGGCGCCTTGGGTTCCAGATTGTTTAACCGCACAACACGCAGCCTTAATCTGACCGATGTCGGGGCTTCATATCTTGAACGATGCCAGGAAGTGTTGCTAGACATTGAGGAAATGGAAGCGGCTGTCACCCAATTGCAAACCGAACCCAAAGGAGTACTTAAAGTCAGTGCCCCACCCGTCATCGGAGCCACCCATATCACCCGTGCGGTCATCGAATTTTTAAAGATTCATCCAGATATCAAAGTAGATATTGCCTTGCAAAGCAGTCCTGGTGATTTAATCGACGAAGGCATTGATGTGGCGATTATCCTGGGTGCGTTGGATGACACCAGCATGGTGGCAAGACGATTGGCAACTTCACCGGTCGTTGTTTGCGGTTCACCTGATTACTTAGCGAAAAATGGCGTACCTAAAACACCTGAAGACTTAACTCAGCACAGTTGTTTGGTAAACTGGGCTATTCCGCCACGGCACAAATGGCAGTTTAGGTCGGAACACGGCTTAAAAATAATTACCGTGTCCGGTCGATTGCAGGCCAATGCGGCCCATTCAACCCGAATTGCCGCGATTAACGGCTTAGGGCTGGTGATGTTGCCGACTTATATTGTCGGAGGCGATATCGAAAAAGGACTTCTCAAAGTCGTTCTAGACGACTATATCTTACAACCCCTTGATATTCATGCCGTCTATCCCCATAGAAGATTTTTATCAACAAAAGTCAGGACTTTTTTGGACTTTTTGCAGGAGTGGTTAGGACCTAGGGCAGGAATGCCGAGTATTGAATAAATTTAAAATAATGACTTAAAAAGTCATGTTGGTCAAAATATGTCCAACTTCAAAAATTAATATTAAAAATATCTGAATAAGGTGATTTGAGCCAACCAGTACTGCGTTTGATCTTTAAGTAATTTTTTTGTGATCGATATCGCAATAAAATTGAGAGGTAGTTTGCTTGTTTTTATTATTGACCTAAATTTATTACCAATACTAACAAGGAGACCGCCATGACATTCGAACAAGCTTACAACATCCCTCAAGGTCATACTTTGAAAGAGATCCAGTTAACTTTGCAAAGTAATATCCAATCCAACGATCATTGGTTACATGAAGAGTACGATAACGTAGGCAATCTTGTCGCAAAATATACCAGTTGGCAATTTGCTTCGTTAAAACCTTTGTTTAAATCAAAAAGCGGATTCAGGAAATATAATCAAACGGGTCAATTAATAACTGAAAGTCCGGAGTTAAAATTGTAAACCTATGCTTAAAGAATAGGTTTATGTTTGCGGCAGTAAAAAATTCTTTCAAAATTTATATTTTCTGAGTGTCTTCCAGGAATGGATTCCTGGCATAAAGCAATTCAGAGTTATAAACTACCGCTGACAGTGTCCATGTTCACCAGATAACATTGAAAAACCCTTAACTTTATTTAACCACCTCTTCAACAAAAGCCCCAAAATTCATTAAACGCTGATAGCGCGTAGCCAACAAGTCGCCTAAAGTTTGTTGCTGCAATTCGGCTAAATGCCGGGTGATAGTTTCCTTAAGGTTAACCGCGGTTTGCTGGCAATTACGATGCGCGCCACCTAAAGGCTCACGAACAACTTCATCCAGCAATCCCAGCTCGCGGATACGATCCGAGGTAATTCCCATCGCCTCGGCTGCCAACTGTGATTTTTCGGCGCTCTTCCAAAGAATAGAAGCACATCCCTCAGGCGAAATCACCGAATATGTGCTGTATTCCAGCATGATAAGGCGGTCACCCACGCCAATCGCCAATGCGCCGCCAGAACCACCCTCGCCCGTTACGGTACAAATAATGGGAGTTTTTAATTTCGCCATTTCGAACAAATTTCTGGCAATAGCCTCACTTTGTCCGCGCTCTTCCGCACCAATACCGGGATAAGCGCCCGGAGTATCGATAAAACACAAAATAGGCATACTAAACCGTTCTGCCATCTTCATTACCCTTAACGCCTTACGGTAACCTTCTGGTCGAGGCATACCGAAATTCCGGTAGATTTTCTGCTTGGTATCCCGGCCTTTTTGGTGACCAATCACCATGACAGGCTGTCCATTCAATCTCGCCATACCGCAAACAATAGCCGGATCATCAGCATAAGTGCGATCGCCATGTAACTCGTGGAAATCGGTAAACAAATGTTCAATGTAATCCAAGGTATAAGGGCGTCCCGGATGTCGGGAGAGCTGGGAAATCTGCCAATCACTAAGATTAGTAAATATCGATTCGGTTAACCCTTGGCATTTATCCTCTAGTTGCTTCAGCGCATCAGATAAATTGAAATCATTATCGTACTCTACATTGCGAAGCTCCTGGATTTTAGCTTCCAGTTCGGCAATCGGTTGTTCAAAATCGAGAAAGTTAAGATCCATCAGAAGAGAATATAAAAAGTGTAAGAATAACTCATAAATCGTCTTCTATTTAAACAAAGACATTCTGGACGTGTCAACTTAAGAAAGTTTTTTGTAATTAACCAAACCGTTAGAAAAAATTTTAAGACTTTGTCAATATCACATTTAACTTAAATTTCTATTAATGCATCTTTACCCAACAGATATAAAACAGTAGACTATTCTTGATCAATGCTTTATCTGATCACAACTTGCGGGCACTTGCTCATAAATTAGTTGAAGTTAAGGCATTGATGATCTGAATGCCCGCGTTTATTTAAAATTCTGTTGCTTATCTTATAAGGAATAATAATATGCAAGCTGGAATTCAGAAAAAAACTCCTTACCATAAAAGAAAACTCAACCCAAAGCTGTTTAAGGTTAACCTTCTCGCTTTGGCCTCGTTGCCGCTAATTGGCTTAAGCGTAGCTCAGGCAGAAATACCGGCTGGAAGCTTTACTGCTACCTTGCGGGTTATGCACAGTTATAAATGCTTGGAGAGCAATCCGGGCTTATTGGGCCTGTTCGCCAATAGCGTACAACGGACTTGCGTCCCTAAAAAAGCGCAAAGCATTCAATTCACCCCCGTTGCTGGCAAAACCAATGTCTACAAATTGGCCGTGCTCAGCACTGGCCAATGCTTGGGGGTAGACACCGGGCTACTTGGGCTGTTCCCCAATGTCCAGGGCGCAAGGTTGTTGCCACAAATCTGTACAAGTGACCTGAACCAACAGTTCAAAGCGGTGGATTACAATGATGGCAGCTTCCAGCTAATCGCCCAACAAAGTAATAAGGCGATTCAAGTTGCCTTATCTTCTACGGCTAACGGTGCCGAAATCCAACAGTGGACTAGCTCCACCGGCAATAACCAGCGCTGGATTTTCGAATATTCTTCCAGCACTTCTCTCAAAGGCATCAGCGTACCCAGCGTATCAGGCTTATTGGGCAGCGACAGTTCCCGCAGCGACATTGTCACCCCGGTCGTAGTCAATAAACCGGCGGCGATTGCCCTGGGTAAGGCACTGTTCTGGGATCAGGCCATAGGCAGTGACGGCATAGCTTGCGCCAGTTGCCATTTCCATGCCGGCGGCGATTTCCGTATCAAAAACCAGATCAACCCAGGGTTCACCCATAACGACTTCTTCTTTAATTCAACAACTTCCGGCGCCCCCCGGAGCGGGCCAAATTACAGCCTGAAATTAGCGGATTTTCCATTCAATCCCAACAATGACGATGTCGCCTCTTCGTCGGGCGTGTTCAACCGCAATTTTGTTGGCGCTGACACGACCAACCCGGTCGATACCTGTAATACAGCTGCTGACAGCACATTCAATGTCGGAGGCATCAATGTCCGCAAAGTGGAACCGCGCAACACACCTACTACAATTAACGCGGTCTTTAACTTCCGCAACTTCTGGGACGGCCGAGCTAATAACCGTTTCAACGGCGTATCGCCTTTCGGGCCGCGGGATAGCGCAGCCGGCGTGTTTGTCTACAACGGCAGCATGAACAAACGGCAGCTTAACTTAAAGAACTCCTCGCTGGCATCCCAAGCGGTCGGCCCGGTGTTAAGCGAACTGGAAATGTCTTGCAACCAGCGCAAATTTCCCGATGTCGGCAGAAAAACCCTCACGCGCAAACCTTTGGCCAACCAAAGCATCCACTCCCAGGACAGCGTGCTCAAGGACTTAGGCACTATGATCAGCAGCAACGGGACCTATGCCGATTTGGTGAAAAAAGCGTTCAACTCCGCTTACTGGAACTGGAGTTGCAGCACATGCGGCACACCTGCCAATGGCGGTGCGGCATACAGCCAGATGGAAGCTAACTTTTCCATGTTCTTCGGTCTGGCCGTGCAGCTATATGAAGCGACCCTGGTATCCGATGACAGTAAGTTTGACCGTTGGAAAGCGGGCAGCACATCGCTGACCTCCACCGAAAAATTGGGGCATGACGTTTTTGAAGGCAAGGGCAAATGTTCCTCCTGCCACCAAGGGCCGGTCTTGTCGAGCGCAGCCAACCTATCGCTCAATAGGCAACTGGTTGAGCGCATGTCGATGAAAAACATCAGCACGGCTCTTTATGATCTGGGTTTCTACAACTTGGGCATAGTACCTACCAATTATGATGTCGGCTTGGGCGGCACGGATCCTTGGGGCAAACCTTTGTCATTCTCGGCGCAATACAAGTCCAATTCATCTGTGGACAGTTTCAGCACCAACATCTGCCGGTTTGAAGCGCCGTACTCGTCATCCAATAACTGCTCGCTCAGTTCATCCTGGGCGTCCGACCCATTGGCGGTGGCAGGTTCGTTCAAAGTACCGACCTTGCGTAACGTTGCCCTGACTGGCCCTTACTTCCACAACGGTAGTGCGGCAACTCTGGAGCAGGTTGTTGCCTTTTATGACCGCGGCGGAAACTTCAATAATCTGGAAAAACATCCTGATATCCAGCCGCTTGGCCTTAGTACCAGTGAAGAAACGGCATTGGTGGCTTTCCTAAAAACTTTAACTGATGATCGTGTCGCTTATGAAAAAGCGCCGTTCGACCATCCATCTTTAACCGTGCCTAACGGCCACGTCGGCAATGACTGGTCTGTGCAAACCGGTAATACCATTGACGGTAATTTAGCGAAGGATGAGTTCCTGACTGTGCCTGCTGTCGGTGCATCCGGCATCAGCACGCCAATTAAAGCATTCCATGAAATTTTGCCTTAATCTTTTGGGCTAATTCCAATTAGGAATGGTTAACTTTGCTGCAACGCTGATGTTGTTTCGGCGTTGCAGTATTTGTTAACGCCCCAAACCGGATTATTTCTTCTTAAAATTTTTATCCAGATCTTTCAAGCGTTTCAACTTTTCAGCAATTTTAATTTCCAAACCTCTGCCCACAGGACGATAATAACTTCGTTCCGCTAAGCCCTCTGGAAAATAGTTTTCTCCAGCCGCATAAGCATCCGGTTCATCATGGGCATAGCGATAAGTTTTGCCGTAATCCAATGATTTCATAAGTTGCGTCGGCGCGTTTCGCAAATGCACTGGCACAGGCAAACTACCTGATTGTTTAACATCACTCAATGCAGTGTTGTACGCTGTATAAACCGCATTGCTTTTAGGAGCGCATGCCAAATATAAAACCGCTTGAGCTAGGCTTAATTCACCTTCGGGGCTGCCTAAGCGTTCCTGAACTTGCCAAGCATCCAATGCAATCTGCAACGCGCGTGGATCGGCATTGCCAATATCTTCCGATGCCATACGGACAATTCTTCGCGCCAGGTAGGAAAGATCACAGCCCGCATCTATCATCCGGCATAACCAGTACAACGAAGCATCCGGTGCGCTTCCTCGAACCGATTTATGCAAGGCGGAAATCTGATTATAAAACTCTTCACCTTGATTATCGAAACGCCTGACGCCGCCTGATAACACTTCAGTCGCCACAGCGCCATCGATTTCATTCCGGTTTTGCCCAGCAGCCAGTTCAGTTGCAATTTCCAGGAGATTTAACAGGTTACGCGCATCGCCGTCAGCCGTTTGCACAAACTCACGTTTAACCGCCTCTGAAATCACAATATTGGCATCGCCCAAGCCTCTTTCAGTGTCGGTTAACGCATGTTCTAGCACGGTTAACAATTCTTCATGTGACAAGGCGTTTAACACGTAAACCCTCGCCCTGGACAACAGCGCATTGTTTAGTGCAAAAGAAGGGTTCTCGGTAGTCGCGCCGACAAAGTATACGGTCCCATCTTCAACATGGGGCAAAAAAGCATCCTGCTGGGACTTGTTAAATCGATGCACCTCATCCACAAACAGTACCGTCGCTTTTTTCTGTTCGTGTTGAATTTTCTTAGCGTACGCCACTGCTTCGCGGATTTCCTTCACCCCAGCCAGCACAGCGGAAACGGGTATAAACTCAGCGTCTGAATGACGGGCAATCAAGCGCGCCAGCGTTGTTTTACCGGTACCCGGCGGTCCCCAGAAAATCATGGAATGCAGCCGTCCAGCATTTATCGCCTCGTATAAGGGCTTGCCGGGTTTAAGAATATGCTGCTGCCCGACATATTCATCCAGGCGATGAGGACGCATGCGGTCGGCAAGCGGTTTGGTCGAATCAATAAACATATCCAGCAAAGTTTAATCGGCTAACCGGTGATACATGTCTTTTATTCCTTAATCATCCGAAAACACATCAACCCCTTTCGGCGCATTAAAATTAAACAAGGTCGATTTAAGCGGCGCATTAACGACGACATTGGAAAAATAAATCCGTGTCAATTGGCCGAAATTATCGCTCAGTTCCATTCCCGCCAAAGTGTTCTTCTCCAGTCCTACCATCACATATTTAAACGTGCTGTTCTGGCTTTTCGGCACCAGCTTCACCCATTGCATATCGCCGTCGACTCCCTGATTTTCCATCTTATAGTTGTCTTCCAGCGACACATCACCGCTTAACAGCAAGGCCGGGGTAGAACCCAATGATTCATCGACTTTTTTGGTTGTCACCTGCTCCAGGTCGGTGTCGTAAAACCAGACTTTGCCTGAATTCGAAACAATCTCCTGTTTGAATGGCTTTTGATAATCCCAACGAAATTTACCCGGACGTTGCAGATAAAATACGCCATAACTGGTCTGCGTAGGATTTCCAGCTTCGTTGATGCTGACTTGCTTGAAATCTGCGGAAAGCGATTTAGCGACATTCAAAAATGTCTTTAATCGATCCACCGGCGCGGTTTTGGCTAATGCTGAACCGCTCATCAGCAACATAAAGCTGCTCAACAACATGACATAGATAATTTTTTTCATAGTGCCTTCTTGGTTAACAAATCACTCAACAAATAAATCTTCGAACCAGTTCTTATCTTTTTCGATGACTTCCTCGCCGCATGTCGAGTAAGCCGTCGGCTCGGAACCTGATACATAGGACAACTCTTTGGCATTTCTGCATGCCGCATTGGCTAACAATCCGTTGGTGGGGTCAATTTTTGCGGTCACGATATTTTCCGGCGGCAATAAGGTCACCGGTTGTTTCGAGATCTGCTTCATCAATTCGATCCAGACCTGGAGAGCTCCGGTCGATCCGGTTAACCCGATTGGTTTGTTGTCATCCCGCCCTAACCAGACAACTGATAGATAATCACCGGTAAAGCCCGCAAACCAACTATCTTTGGCGTCATTAGTGGTGCCGGTTTTGCCGATTAAGCCATAATCCTTGGGGAAAGCTTCGTATGCGGAATGCCCAGTGCCGTTGCTCATGACTTCTTGTAACATGGTGTTTACAAGATACGTCGCCGCCGGTTCGACAGCCTGACGCACCGTAAATGGATAACTTTGTAACACTTTCCCGCTATCCGACACCACCGCCCTAATGCCGCGAACTGGTGAGAACATGCCATCCCCCGCCAGAGTTTGGTACATTTGCGTGACTTCGATCGGGGTTAACGATGACGCCCCCAGCAAAAATGATGGAAAAAGATCGACCTCTCGGTTAACCCCCATCTCTTTTAGCGTTTTTGCCGTTCTTGCCACACCAATATCCAGACCGACCCGAACCGTAGCAAGATTGTAGGATTTTGCCAGAGCGGTCGTTAAACTTACCTTTCCGTGCTCCCGATGATCGTAATTTTTGGGGGTCCACGTGCCTCCCGCTGGCAGGTCGACCGTGATCTCGCTATCGTTAACCTTGGTCGCCATCGTATATTTGTCCGGATATTGCAATGCAGTTAAATAGATGACAGGCTTGATTAATGAGCCGATGGGGCGTAATGCATCAATCGCCCGGTTAAAACCATCCGCCAATTCTTCACGCGCTCCAACTAACGCAGCAATCTCGCCGCTTTCCTTGTGCGTAACGATCACAGCCGACTCAAGTTTTTTAGCAACCGTGTTTTTTTCCAGTTGTTTTAATTTCGTGGTAACCGTATGTTCAAGTGTATCCTGAATTTGAGTATCCAGCGTGGTGAAAATTCTTAACCCTTCCGAGGTAATATCCTCATCGCGGTATTCCTGCCTCAGCTGGCGTTTAATCAGGCCAAGAAAACCGGGATACCTGTTCTTTGCCATATGCGGTTGCGGCAAAATCGTGAGCGGTCGTTGTTTTGCCAGATTTGCCTGGGGAGTGGTGATAAACGACAAATTGGTCATTTCATCCAGCACCAAATTACGGCGTTCCAAACACCGCTTGGGGTATTTTCTAGGATCGTATTGCGATGGCCCACGCACCAAAGCCACCAGCGTAGTCAGTTGATCCAGGCTAAGTTCCCTTAACGGAAGCCCGTAATAAAAATTGCTGGCCAAACCGAAACCATGAATTGAGTTGCCTCCATCCTGGCCTAGATAAATTTCGTTAAGGTAGGCTTCGAGAATTTCGTTTTTGCTATAGCGATAATCCAGAATTATCGCCATTAAGATTTCCCTGATTTTACGAATGAGCCGACGCTCAGGCGTCAGGTAAAAATTCTTAACCAATTGCTGAGTGATCGTGCTGCCACCTTGCACCATGCCACCGGCTTGAAGATTAGCCATCATTGCGCGGGCGATGCCGCGAAACGAGATTCCGATGTGGTTGTAAAAATCCCTGTCTTCTGAAGCCAGCAAACCTTTAATCAAAAGATCGGGCGCTTCTTCCAGTTTGATCAATATCCGGTCTTCTTTGATAGCAGGATAGAAACTGCCGATTTGCATGGGATCCATCCGTACGATCGGCGCTTCTTTGTTTTGCACCATATCGACGACTTTAACAATTCCGGTATCGTTAAAGCTGATGTCCAGCAACTGGCTGGCGCGGGTACCTTCCTTGTCCCAAAAGTCGAAATCCCGAGTTTTAACATAAATATGGTTATCCCGTTTGGTATACGTGCTTTCCGTCTTAACCTGAATCACCTGGCGATAATTCAGCTGGGTGAGCACACGCTCGAATTTTTCTATCGACAAATCCAGGCCGGCGTAAAGCTCTACCGGGTTGGCGTATACCCGTGCAGGAATTGACCAACGCTTGCCTTCAAATTGTTCGCGCACCTGGTAATCCAGATAGCCGAGATAACTGAAGGCAACAAAGCCGATACCAATCATCAAAAGCAAAACCAAACTTCTTAACCAATGAAAACGCATGGTCTTTTTCGGTTTTCTGGACGAATACCTGACGCCGCGCTTTTTATTTCTTTCCGCCATAATTCCTTGTTAGCAGCTCGCGATTAATATCCGAGCCTTTTTTATGTCTTTGCATATTAGTAATGCGCTTTTATTGTGTCATTTTCACATGAACTTGGAATGAATGAAGGTTAAATTTTTTATGGCTTAACAATTGGGGCTTCATTTGTTAAGTTAACCGATATTCAATACTATTTTTCCCTGCGTATGGCCTTGTTCTATAAAACGGTGGGCCATTGCCGCTTCCTTTAAAGTATATTCATGGCTGACATGCCCGGTTAACAGTCCTTCATTCAGCCAGTGGGCGCACTGCTGCAGTATCTCCACATGTTTTAAACGGGCTTGTTCCAAATCCCGGAGCATGGGGGTTAACATCAATTCAAAACCAATTAACAAATTACGCATCCTGGCTTCGGTTAAGTCCACATCATTAAAACCTAACAAAGTAATCAATCGCCCAAAATGCGCGGTCATGGGAATGCTTTGTTTGAATACATCGCCACCCACGGTATCGAAAACAACATCCACGCCTTTCCCACCCGTCAAATCCTGAACGGCAGCAAGCACATCGTTATTCGGATAGAGAATGATCTCATCGGCGCCTAATTTCTTAACAAACTCCGCTTTTCCAGAATTGTTAACCGTAGTAATGACGGTTGCACCTTTAATTTTCGCCAATTGGATGGCAACATGGCCGACCCCACCCGCACCGGCATGAATTAAAACAGTTTGCCCTGCCTGCAAGCCGCCACGGTCATATAATCCGCCCCAGGCGGTTATCAGTACCAACGGCAAAGCCGTCGCTTGGCTAAACGACAGTTTGTCCGGCATCTTTGCCGCCCAACGTTCATCAAGGACATTGTATTCCGCGTAATTACCTTGCTCCCGACCCAACCCCCCATGACAAAACCAGACTTTGTCGCCGGGTTTAAAACGGGTTGCTTCCTCACCCACTTCAACAACAATACCCGCGCCGTCGCAGCCCAACACAGCAGGTAAAGGTTGGTCGAAAAACAAACCGTTTTTGCGAATTTTAGTATCGACCGGATTCACGCCAGCAGCGGCAAGTTTGACTTTGATATCGGTGGCTTTGGTTAACTGCGGCTCGGGAATATCCTGATATGTTAAAACATCGGGACTACCCGTTGCGGTCATCACAATTGCTTTCATGAATTCTTAATCCATCTTGAAAACTAAAAATATGGCGTAAATTTTTATAAACTCTGACTTTGCGATTTACCTGGTTACGACTTTAAAAGTCGGTCATCGTTCAGCCACAACCGTCTATAATCTTCATAGGAATACTGTTTGATCAAGTTAACCTGACCGGACTTGTGCCAATAAACATCCGGCAGATTATACCCGTTAAACCGGTTTGCCTTGACTAAACTGTACGCACCCACGTTTTTGAAGACAACGCGGTCGCCGACCTGCAAAAGTCCGCTAAATCGATACTCCCCAAATGTATCGCCCGCCAAACAGGTACTGCCTGCCAATATGGCTTGATAATCGCCATTTTCATCCTCCTCAAACAGCTCGGGCGGACGTTGATACTCAAAGACTTCCGGATGATGATTGACAGACGTGTCCAAGACGGCGATCGCCTTTCCATCACTATCGAACAGATCAATGACGGTTGCCAATAAATATCCGGCTTTGCCGACGATGGCATTGCCCGGCTCGATAAAAACTTCCAGACTGTAGATGCGCCTTAAATCTTTAACCAGGTTAACAAAGTCATTGTTGTCAGAAATCTGATCATAGAGATATCCCCCACCCAAATTCAACCATTCCAAACCATACAAATTTTTATCGAAAAGACCGAGCAATCTTTCCAGGGTTTGCAGCATAGAGCTATAACTCATTGAGCCAAACACTGTATGAAAATGCAATCCTCTAATTTCATTAAGTAAAGTATTTTTAGCCAACTGGTCAATAGAGATTCCTAGCTTGGAAAATGGCCGACACGGATCGTACCTTTCATCCTCAGTGAAAGAAAGCTTTGGGTTAACCCGTAAGCCGATGGAGGTGTTTGTTCTAGGTTGATCAGCAAATAAACAGTATTGATTCAGCGAATTGCAACTGATATGACTGCAAATGGCGGTTAATTCACTTATTTCATCCGGACGAATACCAGGTGTCGTCAAGTGGATGCTGCCCTGCCCCGCAAGAATTTCATTCGCAAGCCGCGCCTCAAATAACGAGCTAACCGAAAACCCATCAACATAGGGCTTAACCAGTTTTAGTACAGTAACCAGCGGCAGCGATTTGATCGAGTACAATAGCTTGCAGCCGCACATTTCGCGCAGTTCAATTATGCTTTCAACAGATTGTATAATCGCATCAGCATCTAAGAGATAAGATGGTGAAGTTGCAACAGCATTTTTTATTGACAATATATCTACCATAGAAACGAAAATTTTCTTTTATCCATGAAAACGCACGCTTTTGAAATGTAATAAGATCATAACTGCTTAAATAAACCTGAACAGGCTTATAAATCCCCGCTCATTCAGTTTTGGTTAAGAAATATTTGCTTTAATTTGTATGGAAACATTAATTCTAAACTGGGATTTTGGACTATTTAGCCATGCAAAGTATTGTTAACCGTTAAATAATTTAGGCTACACTAGCCTTAACGCACTATTTTTCGGCAAATAATCATTAATTATCTGCCAACTTTTTACCAGCAATTTAGGGACTTTAATAATGAGAAACCAGAAATTATTAGTTTTAACCATGAGTTCAGTCTTGCTCTCGGCATGTGTCACAGATCCTTACACCGGACAGAGTTCAATGAGCAATGCCGCCAAGGGCGCTGGCATCGGGGCGGTAGTCGGTGGTGCAACTGGTACCGCTTTCGGCGGCAACGACCTGAAAAACGCCGGTTGGGGCGCATTGGCGGGTGGCGCGGTCGGCGCAGCGGTTGGCGCATATATGGATCATCAGCAACAAGCCATGCAGCAATCTTTACAAGGCACGGGCATTGAAGTGCAAAGAACGGCTCAAAATACGTTAAATTTAACCATGCCCAGCAGCATTACATTTGGGTTCAACTCTTCCCAGTTAACCTCTGACGCGCAAAATGCCTTGAATTCAGTGGCAAACGTGCTGAACCAATATCCGGATTCAACCGTTAATGTCACCGGTCATACCGATGATATCGGCAGCGACACTTACAACCAAAAACTTTCTGAGCAACGGGCCGCCAGCGTCGCCGCTTATCTTGGGCAACATAACGTTGCCTATAACCGTTTGTCCCAGCAAGGGATGGGTGAAAGGGCTCCTAAAGTACCCAACACAGATGAAAACAGCCGTGCTCAAAATCGCAGGGTAGAACTTGCCATTGTTGCCAATAACAATGCCGGCGCTCCACAAGGTTCTGCGCCGCAACAGCAACCTCAGCAACCAGGTTACCCTCAACAGCAGCCTTATCCACAGCCGGGTTACCCACAGCAACAAACTTACCCGCAACAGGGCTATCCACAACAGCCAACTTATCCTCAGCAACCCGGATATAACCCGCCGAGATAAGTAAAACCATCAGTTATCAAAGGCGTGTAAGATAAAATTACGCGCCTTTTTTGTATGCACCTCTCAAAACGAGGCCATGCTCACAAAATACTTAAAAATTCTTTATATAAGACCTTTATAAATTGTTAACCTGTACCCATAATATGTGCTTTAGAAAATATGAGTTAACGCTCTAAATTTGCCTTTTATCGTACAACTATGGCTGAACCAAATAAAACCCCGACATCTGCAGAATCCGAGTCCGAAAAATCCAAGGAATCCATTGCCCCCATGGATTTGGAGGATTTTGACGGCGCCAGCGAAGACGACCTTTCGCTCTCATTGGAAGATCAACTCGCCACAAAAAAAATGGCGACCCGACGAAAAATTGAAATGTATTGGGAAAAGAAACGCCTGCAAGATCAATTAGGCGACTTTGAAGAAGTCGACCTGGATTTTTGAACATCCTTTTTCAAATTACTATCTGCTACAATCTCATATCACTGGGTTAAAATAACTAGCGTTCCCAATATAGAACGCTTATTTATTTTTTTATAAGACACGCTACCTATGACAACCTTAACAAATGTCCGCGCCCTGATTATCGATATGGACGGCGTCTTGTGGCATGGTAATCAAGCCATTGCTGGCTTGGCAGAATTTTTTCAAACCCTGCGCAAACTTAACCTTAAATTCATTCTGGCAACCAACAATGCCAGTTTAACGCCTCAGCAATATGTCCTTAAACTCGGGTCGATGGGCGTAACAGTTGATCTTAAAGAAATCATGACTTCCGGCATGGCCACAGCGATGTATCTGGCTGAAATCATGAATCCCGCGGAAACCCGGATATTTGTGATCGGTGAAGAAGGCTTGGTGCAGCCTTTGATAGATCAAGGGTTTACCTTGACTGGCTTATATGAGCTCAACGGGGAAAACAACAAAGGAGCGGATGTCGTGGTATCCGGCAAGGACCACGGCATTAATTGGGACAAACTGGCGACAGCGACGCTTAATATTCGTGCCGGCGCAATATTTATCGGTACGAACGGCGATACCACTTTACCTACTGAACTCGGGTTAACACATGGCAACGGCGCAATCTTGGCCGCTTTGGAAGCGGCTACTGGCGTTAACCCGACGATTGTCGGCAAGCCTGAGCCAATCATGTATCAGCAGGCCATGGCTAAACTCGGCTCAAACTTGAACGAAACCATCGCTATCGGTGATAAGCTGGAAACGGACATTCTAGGCGCAATTCGCACCGGCATCAGAAGTCTCATGGTGTTAACCGGGGTATCTACCGAGGAAGACTTAGAAAAATCTGATATCAAACCGACCTGGGTGATGGCTGACATCCAGGCTTTCACCAAGGCATTAAACGAATTAACATAGTTTGCTGATCATCCAGATTAACTAAGATTGGTTTTTTACCGGGAGTAGTTATGAAAAAATTCATCAATCAAATCGATAATTTCCTTAACGAAAGTTTGCATGGTTTCGCCAGCGCGCATGGCGATATCGTCGAATTTAATGAAGAGCCCCGGCTCATCAAAAGAAAAACCTTAAAACAAACAGGTAAAGTCGCTTTAATTTCTGGCGGCGGCGCAGGTCATGAGCCTTTACATGGTGGCTTTGTCGGCATGGGCATGCTGGATGCTGCCTGTCCCGGACAAGTCTTTACCTCCCCCACTCCCGATCAAATGCTGGCGGCGGCGCAAGCGGTGCATCAAGATGGTGGAGTATTGTTCATCGTAAAAAATTATGCCGGTGACGTGATGAACTTTGAAATTGCCGGAGAAATGCTGGAAATCGAGAATGCCTCGGTGATTATTAGCGATGACGTCTCGTTACCCAAAGACCACTCCACCGGACGGCGTGGCGTTGCTGGCACATTAGTTGTGGAAAAAATGCTTGGCGCCGCCGCCGAACAGAGTAAAGATCTGGCTTATTGCAAGGCATTGGGCGAACGAATTAATAATGCCACGGCTTCCCTGGGCGTTGCTTTAACCAGTTGCACCGTTCCAGCTCTAGGCAAACCGACTTTCGATATTGCCGAAAACGAAATGGAAGTCGGTGTGGGCATACACGGCGAACGCGGCAGGGAAACGATTGGCTTAAAAACGGCTGATGAAATTGTCGAAAAAATGGCGGCTTTAATCGATGAAGAACTCTATCCGGCAAAAGGCAGCGAAATTTTGCTCCATATTAACGGCTTTGGCGGTACTCCGATTTCAGAGCTGTATCTCATGTATCATTCAGCGGCAACCTATTGGCAAAAAAAAGGCATGCTCATTGCCCGTTCACTGGTTGGCAGTTACACCACATCTTTGGATATGGCAGGCTGTTCAATGACAGTAACTTTGCTAGATGATGAACTTAAGCAATTGTGGGATGCTCCAGTACATACGGCGGCTTTGCGTTGGAAATGTTAACTTTTTGCTAACACATCAACTAAAGCGGAAATCATTAACTGGCTGCTTTTCGCGCCGGCATCAAGATGGCCTTTTGATCGTTCTCCCAAAAATGACGCCCTCCCTTTGGTAGCAATTATCTCCCGAGTGGATTCAACGCCCGCCTCTGCAATTTCTTTGACTTTTTGAAGCAACTCACTGAAAGCGATAGTTTTGCTGTTTTCCTGGTTAAGATATTCAGCGACGGGAATTAATACATCCAGCATGGTCTTTTCGCCTTTATCGGCTTTGCCTCGGGACTTAACCGCTTCTACCGCTTGGCTGTATATATCGCCGAACGTGGCTCGGTCGAGGGACTGACCTTGTAATGCTTTAGCCATCGCGATAAAAAAAGTACCATACAACGAACCCGATGCCCCGCCAATTTTAGACATCGCTGTCATACCCATCTTTTGCAAGGCAGCTTGCCAATCGAGTTTGCCCAGTTCATCGCTTATTAACGCCAAAGCGTGTAAACCACGCTGGAGATTACTGACATGATCGCCGTCGCCAATAGCCTGATCGAGTTTAGCCACTTCATCGGCATTATCGGCAATAGTTTTGTTAACAGCCTGAATTAAATTGGGCAATATTGCTGCGGTCGTGTTTGTCATAATCACATATCGGAAATAATTAAACGTGAAATTAGGCTTAGGTTAACGCCAAATACTCTTATTGTTCAAAAAATATTTTTCCCGACGTGTTTGGCAGTTTTGTAAAAAGGTTTGACGAACATTATCATCGGACTGCGACCACGTTGTTATTTCAGGCAGGATGCGAAAGCATCCCAAGCACATATCTTCCTCGTCCAGGCAGCAATTTCCAATACAAGGAGATTCAATTTGTTCTGATTCGTTCACAAAATATTATAAAACTTAATTAAACAGATTTACTCTATTAGGAAAACCATCAAGCTGAAAAATTGCATAGCCTTTACTATCGATTTGCTGCCGTAATTCAACCGGCATTAAAGCGCTTTGGCAAAAAGCGCAGTCTTCATGAGTTACTACGGCGTCAGAATAACCAATACTGGCCAACCAAGCTTTAGCATAATGCAAGGCCATATCCTGGCTTTGAACGTCCAAAATAACATCAAAATGCATGAGACGACCACTTGAAGCTTTTGCGAATGTGTCATAAACATGAGAAAGTGGCATAATGCCCTCCTAAGAATGACGAAATCGAAATTAATCATTAAAATATAGCATGTTAATCCTTTTTCGATTGACTAGCTTATTTCATCCGTCTCTTTTAAGTCAACGCTTTCTCAAGTGCTAAACGGTTGGGGCTTATGCAACAAAAAAATATTTTCGATTTAATTGAGCGAATGGCCGCGCTAATCCGTTCCGAAGAACGTAAAAAATGCGCCGAATATGGCTTACAACTGGTGCATTTACAAGCGCTCGATTATCTTTCCAGATGCAATAAATACAGTGATACGCCAGCGGCGTTGACCAATTATCTGGGTATGACGCGCGGTACTGTATCGCAAACTCTGCTGCTTTTGGAAAAAAAAGGCTACATACAGAAAACTAGCGATACTAAGGACAGGCGTGTCGTACATTTAAGCCTGATGTCCGCTGGAAAAGACATACTCACCAAAACCAAGCTTTCTGAGTTGTTTAACCAAGCAAGCGCGCTGCTTGATCAGCAAGATATGGAACGTTACGATGATAGTCTGGTGGAGGTGTTAACCGTCTTACAAAAATGCAATAAATCGTATTCTTTCGGGCTATGCAAAACCTGCAAATTTTTTACCGTTCAACCCGATTCTTTTTTTTGCGGGTTAACCAAAGAGCCTTTATCTGAAAGCGATAGCCAAAAAATCTGCCAGGAACATACCGTGATTATGGATGAAAACCCGCTTCCTTCATCGTCTGATTGATTTTAACTACAAGACTTTCAACGCCTTTTCCTGTCAGCTTTTTGTCACCGCCCTTAACCTCCGACAAATAATCCGCAACAAGCCTCTGATTTTTTGTATCGACCAGATGCGCCATTAGGTATACAAATAGAAAGCTCGGCTTGTGCAATCGACCAACAAGAACATAATCCGCGTTATATTTTTGCCCCAGTTGCGCCGCCACATCGGCATGATCGAATAGATAACCAAAACCGGAAGTTGCGGCTTTTTGAACGTCTAATGGAATCGAAATGATTTCATAGCCCGATTTTGTTAACTCCGCCTCCAGCATTGGCTTGACTGAAGCTGTGCGGGTTATTTCCTGGGGAACTCCGGGTAATAACGTGAGATCCCTTAATTCAAAATCCAATACCGCTATTTTAGGTTGGGCATAACTATAAAATGAAAAAATCAGAAGGAAAAAAGATATTGAAATAGCGTGGATTTTTTTCATCTTATTGCTTTTTATAAAGAAAAAAATATAAAACGTAAATGCTTTTCTAGATAGAAATTGAACTATCCAAGCTTCGTATCCATACGCAACGTATAACCATATACCAGTTAAGATTAATGGCTAAAAATTTCGTCATAGGCTTCTAGCGAGTAACCTTGAACCCGCTGTCCAGACGCAAACAGCAATGGAATGCCCTGCCCATTACCGACCCTCGCAAAGGCTTTTGAGCCATACCCCGTATCAATATCGATTTCTTTATAATTAATACCTTTGCTGGCTAAGTAGGCCTTCGCCTTGCGGCAATAACCGCACCAGGCAGCGGCGTAAAGGACAACATCATCGGTTGGCAAGTCGACACTATCAGTTGACTCGGATTGCGGGTGTACTTGGCTGCTTGGCAAATCGTCAAATTCCAGCTTTTTCTCAATGTGCGCACCTGCTGGCGGGTGATTGCTATAAATCACCTTGCCATTTGGACCAATCGATTTATACAAGCTTTGCGCATTGACGCTCTCGATAAAAGTTAACCAAACACAAGTTACCAAGACACTAATTACATATTTCTTAATCATAAACTTGTACTCTAATTTGATCTTCATTTGAGGGAGTCCATAGCTTAATTAACTTTAAGCGCTTTAATTGAGTTTTTCTTAGATAAGAAATTAAAAGCTTAGTAGGAAAAGCGGGTTGCGCCAACCTTGATTTGATTCATATCAAAGACTTCCGTGATTAAATTTTGGGGTTTCAGAGATAAATTTTGACTATCTATACTATCCAGAATTTTCCGCCTTTTGCGGCTGCTTTGATCCAAATCAAATGATGCTTGACTTAAACTTACAACAAACGTCTAACCGCTTATAATGTCCAAAACTTTTCTTAACCCTAAGGTAATTTATGATATATCAAGTTGAAGGCGATATTTTACTCAGCAAAGCCCATGCGATTGCGCATGGCGTAGGCATTAACGATCCCATGAATGTCGGCTTGGCATTGGCTTTGCACAATGCCTATCCCGCCATGCACAAAGACTTTCACCACTGGTGCCATCAACACCATCCAGAACCCGGTGATGCTTGGTTATGGGGTGGAGCCGACCAAGTCCGCATTGTTAACCTGATCACTCAGGAAGGCATTGACAGCCATGATCATCGTTTAGGCAAAGCGACGGAAAGCAATGTTAACAAAGCGTTGAAAGCGCTTGTTAAAATTATAGCCAAAGAAAATCTGACTTCTATTGCCCTGCCAAAACTTGCCACAGGCGTGGGCGGCTTGGATTGGACAAAAGTGTGGCCGATCATTGAAACTAACTTGGGCGAGCTGGATATTCCGGTTTATGTTTACAGCGTTTATCATCAAGGTCAACAGGCGAAAGAACCGGGACTGGCATAAGAAATTCGCTAATCATCCTCACAGGTTAGCAATTTTTCGGGTAAATAACATTGGGGTTAACACGTTAACCCCAACTTATGAAACCTATTAGTCCAGAACCGTTAACACATCTCCACGTTTAATCCATCCGGGGCTTAACACCCGTGCATAGACACCCACGCTGGGCAGTGGTTTGCCAGCAAAAGGCACCATCGGCTTATTGATGGCTATGCCATTTTTGAAGATACCGCTATCCTGCGGTAAATCACCTTGCGGCAACGTCGGCATCACGCAACGAGGGCAAGGGTCAGTGATTTTAAGGCTGAGTGAGTTGCCGATTTTGATGGTTTTACCAACCCAGTCATTTTCCACAAAACCCTCCATGCCTGTGGTATCTATCATAATGTTGGGGCGGAAACGTCTGGGTTCAAAGCGGCCATTGGGATAATTGTCTTGCATGGCGGTAATTGAACTGGTGGTTAACAAATGCAAAGCCGCATAATCGAAAAATGTGCCTTTAGGTGCATCGCCAGCAACAGCTTCGTTGGAAATCTCATTAGCTTCACCTTCGTATTCAGGCCAAAACTGTTCCAACTTGGCATCATTTGGCGGTTGCGATTGCAAAACCACCTTATGTCCCAACACCTGAGAGAGTTTCTCATTGATATCGCTTTGGTCGCTATGTAAAAACGTACCGTCCGGCAAACCAATCCATATCGGCGGCAACGAGTCATTTGCTAGCGGGGATGAATAACTGGCGCGGTAGGTGAAAAAATTAGGCCATTTTTTAGGGTTTTTTGCGCTGATTACCTTATTGGTTTCCACATCGATCAGCGCATAGGCACGGTCACCTAACAACCCGCCAGTAGTAATTTCTGCTCCGTTTAATTCTTCTCCCATCATGGATTTCACTGGATAACGCCAGAGGGTTGCGACAGTTGCGGAAGTAGTCATTGTGTGTATCCTTTTTATTATTGAGAATATGAACGTATTGATGATATTTAATTATCGCAAATTCTAACCTTCATATCTTCTCATACTCGGTTATGATTCGCCGCCCAATGCAGCCCACAAATTTAAAATAACTAAAATAACTCAACCAATCACATATTATCCAAAATTGCCTTCTTCACCGCATTTAACTCCGGCTCAATCGTCACCATCCGCGCCGAGGCGCATTGTTTGATGGCGGTATCGGGATCTTTCAATGCCGTTGCCGGTTAAGGTACAAACTATTCTGCTACCTTCGGGAATTTTGCCGGATTTAATGTCTTTGTATCGCACCGGCAATGGAAATTGCCGAGGCTGGTTCGCAGAAGATGCCTTCATACTGGGTTAACATTTTTTGTGCGGTTAAGATTTCATCATCGGTAAACTTGTCAAACCATCCACCGGATTCATTATGCGCTGCCCAGGCTAAATCCCAGGATTGCGGGTTGCCGATACGAATAGCGGTGGCGATAGTCTCAGGATGCTCGATAGGATGGCCTGCCAAAAACGGCGCCGCACCTGCCGCCTGATAACCGCACATGACCGGACGTTTTTGAGTGACCGCTTTATGTGTGGAGCTATCGGTTGAATATTCTTTGTACCCCATCCAGTAAGCCGAGATATTTCCGGCATTGCCAACCGGCAAGCAGTGGTAATCCGGCGCATCGCCCAAGTCGTCGATGATTTCGAAAGAAGCGGTTTTTTGCCCCTGCAATCGATATGGATTGATGGAGTTAACAATCGTCACGGGCGCATGGTCGGCGATTTCCTTAACCAGCGTCATGCCTTGGTCGAAATTACCGTTAATCTGGATAATCGTTGCATCGTACATGAGGGTTTGAGCGAGCTTGCCCATCGCAATCTTACCGTCGGGAATCAACACGAAGGCTTTGATGCCAGCCCGCGCCGCGTAAGCTGCTGCGGATGCCGAAGTATTGCCGGTTGACGCGCAAATCACAGCCTTGCAGCCTTCGCTGACAGCCTGGGTAATCGCCATCGTCATGCCGCGATCCTTGAATGATCCGGTCGGGTTCAAGCCTTCAAACTTAACAAAGATTTCTACATCTTTACCGATTAGCTTGGGAATATTATAAAGCTGGATTAGCGGAGTATTGCCCTCGTTAAGACTGATGATTCGGGTTGCGTCGTTAACCGGCAAGCGATCGCGATAGCGGTTAATCAAGCCGCAATAGTGTTGGTTATTATTAGACATGGAGTTTAAATAATTTTAATGGTTAATACTTCAACGGTTTTAGTGATAATAGGAGACAATCTTAATAATTTGCAAAGATAAGGTAATAACAAATAAATTTGTGGGAAAATAACCAAGTAAGTTGTATAAAATACCTCAACTTGACTAACCCGTCGTGCTGGGTGTATGCGTCTTAGATTATTCAAACCCTCTTCTATAGCTGGTTCTAAAATATCAAAAATGTTTTTGGCTACTTCGAACAGTCTTGGACAAATTGATCAATACCTTCGTAAGAAACAATAGCTATACAACTACCTGTAAAATCAGAGTAATTAGAAATTTTTTGAGTGAAAAACAGAAAGCCTTTATCTATCCTTTGTAGACATAATTTCCCGGTTTCATCAAGATAACATTCGAATAAAGGCGAATTGGTAACAACAGCAGGAAAATTAACTACATAATGTCGATAAGTTGTAGATTGCCATAAGCTGTTGTCAAGTAACCAAAGAGACGCTTTTAAAGCTGATAAAGAGCCAATATCAGGGAGCGTCACTACCTCCATCGAAAGCTTCAGTAATGTTATAACCAATCCGCCCATCTTTCCAAAGCCAAGGAATCTCTTTTGCCCGTTTACGGGGCAGATCAAGATCATCTTTAATGCTAAAAAGTGTCTTTGAAATATATGAGAAAGCAGTCCTAGATAATATTCCAAAAGACGCTAATCGATGATAAGACGAAGCGGCATCTTCAGATGTGAATATTATCCATGGTTTATTTGTTCCTTTACATTCAATAATAAAATTAATTTCTGCTAACCCTGAAAAATCTGTCTTAGTGCAGACAATATCTATTTCTCTGGAAACTCCCGTTTCGGGATTTTAAAATGCCAACCCTGACGAATATCAAGATTGGTTTCTAAACGAATGCGGTTGATTTTTCCGGATACGGTTGGCAAGGCTTCCATCTCTGCGATGGCTGCGTTCATTTCTTTTTCGAGAGTAATTTGGGTCAATAAAATGACCGGAATTAGAGCGCAATCGTCCATTGGTTTCTTTTGAATGATGGCATCGATACTGATGTGATGCTGAGCCAGAATTCGCGTAACATCAGCCAGTACGCCAGGCTTGTCTTCCGCATGCAAGCGCAGGTAATATGCGGTCTGGAATTGCTCGGGTGATAATACCGGAATATCGTGCAAAGCATCAGCTTGAAAAGCCAGATGCGGCACCCGGTTTTCCGGATCGCTGGTCAATGCCCGTACCACATCGATGACATCAGCGACGACAGCTGAAGCCGTCGGTTCCGCGCCTGCGCCAGCGCCGTAATAAAGCGTCGGTCCGACCGCATCACCTTTAACGACTATGGCGTTCATCACGCCGTTAACATTGGCAATCAAGCGGCGTTCGGGGATTAATGTGGGATGCACGCGAAGTTCAATCCCGGTTTTGGTCTTACGGGCAATCCCTAAATGCTTAATGCGGTAGCCGAGTTGTTCGGCATATTCGACATCGGCGCGGGTAATCTGGGTAATGCCTTCGGTGTAGACTTTATCGAATTGCAAAGGAATACCAAACGCAATCGACGCTAGTATGGTCAATTTATGGCCGGCATCTATCCCTTCTACATCAAACGTCGGATCGGCTTCGGCATAACCCAAAGCTTGCGCTTCCGCCAACACATCAGAGAAATCGCGGCCTTTGTCGCGCATTTCAGTCAGGATAAAGTTACCCGTGCCGTTGATAATGCCGGCGAGCCATTCAATATGGTTACCACTTAACCCCTCGCGAATGGATTTAATGATGGGAATGCCACCCGCCACTGCCGCTTCAAACGCGACAATCACACCCTGTTCGCTGGCTTTGGCGAAAATCTCATTGCCGTGCAAGGCAATCAGCGATTTATTGGCGGTCACGACGTGCTTACCGTTGCCTATTGCCGCTAACACCATATCCTTGACCGCGCCTGAACCGCCAATCAACTCCAGCACTATCTCGATGTCTGGGTCGTTGATGATTTCGTAAGGGTCGGTGGTTAAAGCAATACCGTCCGTATCACAAATGCGTTTTTTACTAAGGTCTTTGGCGGAGGCGCGAGTGACAATAATTTGTCGCCCCGCCCTGCGGGCGATTTCTTCGGCGTTGCGTTTCAGCACATTTACCGTACCGCCGCCGACCGTGCCTAAACCGATAATGCCTATTTTTACGGGTTTCAAATAAATTCCTCTAAAAATGTGTACTCGATATTTATAACGTTATCAATTTTTGGTTAACTATTTCCCTTATGCCGCTCCGAACATCGCAGTTTTCGGCGGGAATAACCCGAAGGGGTGATTCAAGGATGAATCGCGCTTATCGAGGTACAGGGAAGTGCCTTCGATAAGCTCCCGCCGAAAACGAGAAGAGCGGGAAATAAGCGGCATAGGGTCGCCTTTTCTTTGGATACTTTCTTTTGGCGACGCAAAAGAAAGTATCTCGCCTTCTGGTGCGAGAACCCGGTTCAAATAAAGCTTATATTAACAATAAGCTTTTTGTTGGGTTTTATTATATGCAACCCAGTCTAAAGGACTATTTTAGTTTTTGCTCTAAGCGATCTTTTACACTTTTAGATATCCCTAACCATTCAAGAGCTTCACCTCGAGTTATTCTAGATTCAGAATCGTGAACAATCAGATTTCTTGTTGACTGCAATTTCCGGATAACAATAGCCATTTCTGGATGTACTATTCCTTTATTTTCAAGATTCTCTAAGCACTTTTCTAACATTAACTTTCTCTGATTTTGATCCTGACACTGTAGAATAGTAGTGTATTAATACATTCTCTATTTCCTGCCATGATTTGATAAAAGCCCACTCTGGTGCTATTTCAATATTCTTAATACTGTCTTCCGGAAATGAGGATTGAGGATAAAAAATTGTAATTCCAGCGCTTTCTGCATCGCTCTTTATTTCTTGCATTTCTTTTTCAAGGTTAAATTCCACACCCTTGTATTTGGCATTTTTAATACGTTTGATAAATGATCTAATTTCATCAGCAAACTGCCGAAAGATGAAAAATACTACTAATGGCCAAGCTAAATGACCGGTTATTTTTTCAAAAAAGTCTAATAATTCCATAGGAATTCTCATTCGATCTTATTTCACGTTACTGTAATTTGGACAACTCACTGTTATAATCCATACTAGCTTTAACATGCTTAAATATTTAAGCCAACGCCATAAAACAAATTTAACTTCAATTGTAGAATGGCCTATAAACGAAATGCATACCTCGTAGTTTCTTTCATTTTCACGACTAATACACTTTAATACAGCTATTTCGCAAAATTTGGTTACACCACCCCATCCTTCTTCATCATTTGCTTAATCCCCCTGATTGCCTGCCGTGTTCGGTGTTCGTTTTCGATCAAACCGAAGCGGACGTGGTCGTCGCCGTATTGACCGAAGCCGATGCCTGGGGCGACTGCGACTTTGGCTTCCAGTAATAACTTCTTGGAAAACTCCAGCGAGCCCATCTCTAAATAATGTTGAGGAATTTTCGCCCACACAAACATCGTTGCTTTGGGTTTTTCCACTGGCCAGCCGATAGAATTCAGACCTTCGCACAGCACGTCGCGACGTTTGCGGTACATGTCGGCGATTTCGTGGACGCATTCCTGCGGGCCTTCCAATGCGGCGATAGCGGCGATCTGGATGGGCGTAAACGTGCCATAATCGAGATAAGATTTAATCCGCGCTAACGCGCTAACCAGTTCCTTATTCCCGCACATAAAACCGACGCGCCAACCCGGCATGTTGTAGCTTTTGGACATGGAGAAGAATTCGACGGCGATATCCTTGGCGCCCGGAACTTGTAAAATCGAGGGGGCGATGTAACCGTCGAAAACGATATCCACATAAGCAATGTCATGTATGACCCAAATCTTATGTTCTTTCGCCAGGGCGATAATTTTCTCGAAAAATTCCAATTCCACGCAGCCGCTGGTGGGATTGCCGGGGAAATTCAGGATGAGCATTTTCGGCTTCGGCCAGCACTCGACAATGGCTTTTTCCAGTTCTTCGAAAAAATCCACTCCAGGAATTAATGGCACATGGCGCACATCCGCGCCAGCAATCACAACCCCATAAGGATGGATGGGGTAAGCCGGATTCGGCACGAGGACGACATCGCCGGGGCCCAAAGTCGCTAAGGCAAGATGAGCCAAGCCTTCTTTTGAGCCTATCGTGACAATCGCTTCATTTTCCGGGTTAAGATCAACATTGAAACGGTTTTTGTACCAGTTGCATATCGCTCGCCTTAACCTCGGAATACCCTTAGACATCGAATAACGGTGAGTATCCGGGCGTTTTGCGGATTCCAGCAACTTATCAAGGATGTGATCAGGCGTTGGTTGATCAGGATTACCCATGCCGAAATCGATAATATCCTCACCCGCCGCTCGCGCTTTTGCTTTAAGTTCGTTAACGATATTAAAAACGTAAGGTGGGAGTCGACTGATTCTGTGAAATTCTTCCATAAAGCGTGAGAGCGTTCCGGGAAAAGTAAGTTAAAGCCAGATAACTTACTTATGACTTAAACAGATGTCAATAAAGCTATTCGATTTTGCATCAACAAATGCCGCCAAACCTGATACTGTTTATTTGTCGATAGATAGTTTTTTAATAAAGTAAAACTTTTGAATTGATCTTTTGTAAAAACTTGGTAACGGGCAAACCAATTAATTGTTACTGGTTTCAGACATTTAGACAAGAATATCTAGAAAAAGGGCAAAGCATAAATGTGATTAGCTATTGCCCTGATTGGAAGAAAATTAAGTGGTCGAATATTTCAAATTTTTCTTGTATTCAATCAACGAAATCTCCCGGGCAACCACTTCTTTAAAATGCTTTTGTTGAACGGGCTTGGTGATGTAACTTGTACTGCCAACGATAATTGCCCTGGCTTCATCAAGAGGTGATGTTAACCCGGTTACCATGATGATTGGTGTATTTTTATAGTCGGGATTTTTCCGCAACCGGTAACATGCTTCATAGCCATCCATTTCCGGCATGACCGCATCCATTAAAATGATATCGTAATGCTCTGTTTTTACTTTTTCTATTGCTTCTTTTCCGCTTTCAACACAATCGATCTCACCTATTTCCGGCTGCAAGGACAGACTAAGCGCCAGTAATTTTTGCGACACCACATGGTCGTCAACAATCAAGGCACGATAACCAGCTTTACCTGCGGAGTTAATTGCTGCATCTTGTGATCTAGAAACAAAAGGCGGCTCTTCAAGGTTATTTTCTTTTTCCGGATGGGATTCAGTTTGGTTGCTCATACTACCTTTAAAACTTTTATGTGGAATAAAGCGGATAAACCCAAAACTTGATTAAAACACTCCTGAACTAATCTGCTAAATTTGTGGGCTTCTAGCTAAAGTGTAGTAGTTATTGGTTAAAATAAAACCTCAGTTCACAAAGAAATCTTGAAATAAGTCACAAATATGGAACTGGCTTAACCGCCATATTTTTAACCATACCGGACGGCCAATTAACGATTTTGCCAACTAATTCTTTATGAATATTCCGTTTCTTAACAGCTTATCGACTCGCTCGACGTCTTCTTTAGTATCGACTCCCGCCACGGGAGTTTGAGCGACCAGTTTTACTTTTATTTTTTCTCCGTACCAGAGAATACGAAGTTGCTCCAGTGATTCCACTGATTCCAGCACAGAGGGTTGCCATCCACAATAGCGGTTAAGAAAATCAACGGTATAACAATACATGCCAATATGCCGATAGTGCGGCATTTTTCCGATTACTTGCCTGGGTTGACATGCAAATCCATCCCTATCCCAAGGAATTGGGGCGCGGCTGAAGTAGAGGGCATAATTATTTTTATCCAACACAACTTTAACCGCATTGGGATTGAAGACTTCATCATGATCGATGATCTTCGCCGCCAACGTGGCAATGCCCGCCTCTTGCTGGTTAGCCAGAGTTTCGGCTAATTCACGGATTAATTCGGGCGGAATCAACGGCTCATCGCCTTGTACATTGACAATAATATCCTCCCCCGACCAGCCGCAAATCCGGGCAACCTCGGCAATTCTTTCGGTACCGCTTTGATGGTCAGGACGGGTCATGATGGTTTTAACCCCCAGATCAGTTACAGTTGAGGAAATTCTTTCATCGTCGGTGGCGACAATAACTTCCTCTGCCCCTGATTGTCTCGCGCGGTCGCAGACATGCGCAATCATGGGTTTACCCGCAATATCCAGCAAGGGTTTGCCCGGCAAGCGGGTTGAGGCATAGCGGGCGGGAATAACGACCTTGAAAGGTGCGCTCATTGGAAGATTACTTATAAAGCGGTTTAACTTCTTCAGCTGTCATCACGCGAGCTTCATCTTCCAGCATCACGGGAATATCATCCCTGATAGGAAAAGCCAGACGATCGGCGCGACAGATCAGTTCCTGACTGTTTTTGTCATAGATCAGGCGGCTTTTGCAAAGTGGACAAGCCAGAATATCAAGTAATTTTTTATCTATCATGGATTTTAGTTAATCGTTCAATGATGCGCTCGGCAAGGACGGATTCGGGGTTCGCTTTAACCGGAACATACCAGTGATGGTCTTCCCGCAAAGTCATGGCATTTTACCGCATCCTTTTCAGTCATCAAGACCGGTTTATTGTCGCCGAAATCAATATCGGCTTTTCCATAGGAGTAATGGTCGCTGAAGCTATGGGATTTAAAGGTTAACCCAAGTGCTTCCAGCGTCTTGAAAAACCGTCTGGGATTGCCAATCCCCGCGATGGCATGACATTCAACCTGCTTGAATGTCCACAGTGGCTTCATTGTCACCGGTCGCCAGGTTAACCGCTGTATCGCCGGTTAACTGCATGGCGATTTCGTTTTCTTCATATTTTTCGCCATTCACGACCACGAAATCGATGCTCTGCAAGCGCGAGACCGGCTCGCGTAACGGCCCTGCGGGTAACATATAACCATTTCCAAATCGACGTTCACCGTCAATCACCATAATTTCAATGTCGCGTTGCAGCTTGTAATGTTGCAAACCATCGTCGGAAATAATGACATTGCAATCAAATTTAGATAGTAGTTTTTTACCAGATTCGACGCGATCTGGACCGACTACCATCGGCAACTGAGTTTGCCTGAATATCAGGTAGGGCTCGTCGCCAATCTGGTTAACATTACTCTGTTGGTTAACAATACGCGGCCAGGTCTCGGATTGTCCGCCATAGCCGCGGCTGATAATTCCAGGTTTGAAACCGGCCTCCGTCAGCCGATTTGCCAGCCAAATAACCAAAGGGGTTTTCCCGGTTCCGCCAACAGTAATATTACCGACAACAATTACCGGAACCGGCAAACGAAAAGATTTTGCAATACCTTTTTGATAACAAAACCGCCTTAACCTGACTATATCAGAAAAAACATAGGCTAAAGGTAATAACAAAATGCCAAGCCAAGCATCATTATACCAAACGTCTTCAGCCCTGCGTTTCCAGGTTTTGCTCATTCTTCAATTTTTGAAGTTTTAGTCGGGAACGTTGCGTGTGTGAACCCCATTTCCCTGGCGACATCTAGAACAGTGACGACTGCTTTGTGTGGCGAATTTTCATCGGCATTTATAATAAAAGGCATTGTTTTGGGTTGATCCGCAAACTGCCAAAAAACCTTAACCAAAGTTTCACGATGCTGATCTTGAAGTTTTTGCGTTCGACCGTCAACGCCGGTTACACAATAGTTGCCCTTAGCGTCAATATCCACCGTGATGTTTTTGGGCGCATCCTCAGTATCCGCGGTACTGGCTTCAGGAAGAATGATTTTGATTCCGGTATGCCGGTTGAAAGTCGTTGATACCATGAAAAATAAAAGCAACACAAACAACACATCAATCATCGATATCAGGGTGATATCAACCTTGTCCCGTTTTTTACGCTGAAATTTCATTAGAAATCCTCTCGACCACCATGCAGCATATCGATCATTTTTAAGGCTTGTTCTTCCATGTTAACCACATAATCATCAACCAGGCGTTCAAAATATCGATGAAATATGAAACTGGGGATCGCCACGGTCAACCCGGCCGCAGTCGTAATTAATGCCACCGAAATACCGCCCGCCAATGAGCTTGGATCGCCCGCACCATTTTTCATTAGTGCGGCAAAAATTTCTATCATGCCGAACACGGTTCCCAACAACCCCAGCAAAGGCCCAACTGCGGCAATCGTGCCCAAGGCGTTTAAAAAGCGTTCCAGGTCATGCGCGACCTTTCGTCCCGCCTCCTCCATGCTGTCTTTCATTATGCTCCGGCCATGGCCGCTATTTACAATCCCTGCCGCCAGAATATAACCCATTGGCGAACTGGCTTTTAACTTTTGCAATGTCGTCAAATCCAGGCGTTTTTCCAGATGTAACTTCCGCACCTGAATAATTAATTCGGGTGGAAATATCTTCTTTCTTTGTAATGTCCAAAAACGTTCTATGATAATTGCCGTAGCGATGATAGAACTCAAAATTATCGGCAACATCATCCAGCCGCCGCTTTTGATTATTTCAAACACTGTCTCTCCTTATCCTCGTAGCATTTAGTGAAATCAATTCAACACAAAATGATCATTATTGTAATTTTAGCAAATTATATCGCTTACCTTACTTAACCCATACATAAGCAATGCAGAAAGCCAAAGCGCAACTGGCAGCGGCAATCGAAAAAACCGCATACGGGCCACACACTTCCCAGTAATGACCGCTAACCAAGCTGCCTAACATGCCACCCAAACCGAAGCTCATGCTATGGTATAGCCCCTGCCCTTTACTCTGATGCTGTTCATGAAAATAACGCTGCACCAAATGTATCGCCGCGATATGCGTCCCGCCAAACGTCGCCGCATGTAACAGCTGGGCGGTCATCAACAAGAATAAATTATCGACAAACGCGCCGATCATCAACCAGCGCAATACGGAAAAAACAAGGCTTGTCAGCAAAATATTTCGCAATGAATAGCGTCTTAACACATTTTTCATCAGCAAAAACAGGATGATCTCGGCGACAACGCCCAACGACCACAGCAACCCCGTGATTGAAGTTGAATAATGATGATCCTGTAAATATATCGAATAGAACACGTAATACGGAGCATGGGCAAATTGATTCAGCACATATACTACCAAAAAGGCTATGACTTCCGGTTTCTTCAGGATATTGCCAATGCTTGCCGCAGTAGTGCGCGACCGGGGCTTGGCGAGTGGCGGCGTAGCCAGCGCAGTCACCCAGGTTAAGATTAATAAACCGGTGATGACAATGGGCAACAGGTTAATGGGTTTGATATCCAACAACTTTCCCAAACCGACAACGGCGATTATGAAACCAATCGACCCCCATAGTCGAATGCGGCTGTAACGATGGGATTCCGCATGCAGATGCCAGAGCGTAAGCGCCTCATATAAGGGTAGCGGTGCATTCCAGAAGAAACTGAACGCAACGGTTAACACCGCAAATTCAAGGTAGTTATTCGCACAAAAATACCAGCTAAACAATACCGCCGCATAAAACGAAGTCCAGCGGATGATATGCAGGCTTTTATGGGTATGATCTGCAATCCAACCCCAAAGATTAGGGGCTACAATCTTCGTTCCTACCAAGAATGCCGATAACTGGCCTATTTCCGCAGAATTAAAGCCATTGTCCTTGAGATACAGGCTCCAATACGGTATGAAAGCGCCCAGCGTGGCGAAATAAAACAAATAAAAACTGGATAAACGCCAGTAAGGGATGAGCATGGGTTAAGAATTATTTTGCAGATTGCGTTAGAAGTATTTTAGGCTGAATTCTGATTTCATCCTATTTCGCTATTTAAATAGCGGTTAAAACCCGCAGATTTTATTATTAAGTGCCTTGATTGGACGGGTTAACGAAAATTGATTTTTGGTGGCGAAAGCGTATCTTGCTATAAATGATAAACAGTTAACCAACGTAAGAAAATCAGCATTGGTTCGCAGTGTGTTGATAGGTTAAGTTAATAATAAAACAGGTCATTATTACTGATGACAGGATCGACCATGAGACTATTCGTATGTATTTTTTTGTGGATGACTATCTCAAGTTGCGCCCAATTCCAAAATGCCAAGACGTCCCCTTTCGACCCCGGCCTAAGCACAGTAAAAATACAAGCCATTTCCACCGGCGGCAAACAAAATCTAGGTTCAGGTGTAGTCATTGCCGCTAATCTTATCGCCACCAATTGCCATGTCATGCGCAAGGCGAAACGTGCCTACATAAGCCAGCCTGAACGGCTTTATCCGATTTTATCCCAAGCTGCCCTGCCCGAGCTTGATGTCTGCATACTGGAAACGAAAGACCTCAATTTACCAGTCGCCGACATATCAGAAAACGAAGCGATAAAAATTGGCGACGACATTATTTTATCCGGCTACCCTTTTGCGCTGAGCCTAGGCATGAAAAAGGGGAAAGTGACCGCACTCCATCCTTTCGGCGACGACAACATCATCGAAGTTAATGCCGGTTTTCAACATGGCACCAGTGGCGGCGGCGTGTTCGACAGCAGCGGAAAACTCATCGGCCTGATGACGTTTATGGGACCTGAAAACGGCGCGATTCACTATTACGTGATACCTGCCACGTGGATTGCAATGGGCTTGGAACAGGAATTTATGCCATTAAAACCTTTTCAAGACCGAAGTTTTTGGGAAAAGGGGGATTTTATAAAATAGTTGAATAAATAATGATTTTAATAATTTACATCAGGTCTTGGCAACTTGTCTAGTTGGAAGGCCAACTAGCTCTAGCAAATCATTCCTGTTTTGTCTTGACAACCAAATTTGAAAAGCCTTATCGACTATATTGAGTCTTAAATTTGTTTGGTCATAATCCAAAATAATTGGTTTTATGTCTTTTTTGATTTGCAACGAAGTAGCTGATTGTAATGATTGAGTCACATTGCCTGAATTAAGCTCACTTTTTTTGGGATGTACTGATTGCAACTTATTCCTGATTTCGGATTGTCTGAACCCTTTTTCAATATCATTATTACTTGCGGTTAAGATAGGATAAAGTAACCATTTATGCATTTCTAAAGTTGTATCTTGAAAGCCTTCGGAAAATTGCGTTAAAAATGAATTGAATCTCCCACCTTGTTGGTTTACGACCCTATTTACGATATCAGCACAATTTACATTGTTTCCAATTTCTTTATTTACATCTTGAATATTATAAATTTTTTCTGCTATGCAACACTGATGACAGGTTTCTTGCACAATGTAGACACTGTTATAACAAGAATCTAACAATTCATTTCTAAATTTCTGTGCAAATGCTATGTTTAATAACGCTTCGCCCTGAGAAATTACTTTCTTTAACTCATGTCTTTCCCATTTGTCAGCATTTATTGGGAGTAATCTTCCTGTTAAATCACCGTTGTAAACACTTAGCCTGTTCTCTTCTAACCACACTCCAATAATTATGAAACTCAATTTTGAGTTTTCATGAAATGCTTTAAGCGCGACAGAGAAATCCTTTTGTGTATCTATTGGAAGATAATGAAAATCTTCAAGAACAATATATCTTGTGAAATTAATTTGATTAAGTGCTGCAATAATATCATTAACATCTAAAGGGTCGAGTTCTAAAGGGGCTTTTACTACAGCATTATCTTTGGACTTTTCAGACTCTGCACCCCCCTCAATTTCATTACCAAAAAAACCCGCTTTAATTTTTGCAAATATTTTCTGTTTACCAGAAATTGCTTGTGTAGTTGATACAGTTAATTCAAACCCTGCCTGCTTTAATATTGCTTCATTTACATTATCTAGAGTCCATTTATTAGAACAATGGACAACTATATAGTCATCAAGTTTTAAACAATGTTTTCTTAGAGAAGTTTTTCCTTGTTTAGAACTGCCATAAATAACAAGATGTTGATTTCGAGTAAGATTATTAATTAAAACATGGTCAGCACTTTCTCTTTCAACATAATTTAGAGGAAGATCACGGTTGATTCCAAAAACCTCATCAACAGAATATGTTTGTTTATCCAAAATTTATTTCCTCAAAATAACTTATTTCCAAAAAACGACTTACAGTTTATTTAAACTATTTGGACGCTATTGCAAAAATTCTTAAAATTGGATGCGGCTTATTTAAATTCTTTTATGGCTAAATAAGCTTATCACGAATGTAGTTTTGCATTATCTCAACACCGCCAACCCCGTATCCACACCAAAATTCTGCGCACGATGCCGCAGATAATGATCCATCAGCACGATCGCTATCATCGCTTCGGCGATGGGCGTGGCGCGGATGCCGACGCAGGGGTCGTGACGGCCTTCGGTGACGACTTCCACCGGCTCGCCGTGGATATTGATGCTGCGTCCGGGCAAGCGCAGGCTGGAGGTCGGTTTTAAAGCGATGCTGGCAGTCATCGGCTGGCCGCTGGAGATACCACCCAGTATACCGCCGGCATGGTTGCTTAAAAAACCGTCCGGCGTGATTTCGTCACGGAACTGCGTGCCTTTCGCTTCAATGCAATCAAAGCCGCCACCGATTTCCACGCCTTTGACGGCATTGATGCTCATCAAGGCATGGGCCAAATCCGCATCCAAACGGTCGAAGATCGGCTCGCCCAATCCCGGCGGCACATTGGTGGCGACGACTTCAATCCGCGCACCGATGGATTCGCCTTCCTTGCGCAAGGCATCCATATAGGCTTCCATCTCATCAACTTTGCTCGCATCGGGGCAGAAAAACGGATTGCTGTCGATAATCGCCCAATCGATGCTTTCAATTTTGATTGGCCCGAGTTGCGATAAATAACCGCGTACTTCAATCCCTGCTATTTCGCGCAAATATTTTTTGGCAATGCCGCCCGCCGCCACGCGCATGGCGGTTTCCCGCGCCGAGGAACGCCCGCCGCCACGATAATCACGGATGCCGTATTTATGTTGATAGGTGTAATCGGCATGACCGGGCCGAAACGTTTCGGCAATTTTGGAATAATCTTTCGAGCGCTGGTCCGTATTTTCAATCAACAAGCCAATCGGCGTACCCGTTGTCTTGCCTTCGAATACGCCGGATAAAATCCTGACCTCATCCGCTTCCCGCCGTTGGGTGGTATGCCGTGACGTACCGGGCTTCCTGCGGTCGAGGTCGTTTTGCAGATCGGCTTCGGTTAACGCCATGCCGGGAGGACAGCCATCGACGATACAACCTATCGCCGGGCCGTGGCTTTCGCCGAATGAGGTCACTGTAAACAATTTTCCTATGGAATTTCCAGACATATCAATATTTTGTGTTAATTGAGAGCGTTAGCAAAATCTTCATGGTATTGGTTAACCTGTTCGGCGGTTAACAGGAACACACCATCACCGCCGCGTTCGAAATCGAGCCAGTAGAAAGGAATGTTGGGGAAAGTTTCTTGTAAGGTTTGCGCACTGCTGCCGACTTCCACGACCAATATACCTTGCGGGGTTAAGAAATTGTTGGCTTCAGCCAATATACGGATAACGATGTCGAGCCCGGAAAATCCGGCGACAAAACCGACTTTGGGTTCGGCATGGAACTCCGGCGGCAGTTGTTGCCATTCTTCCACACTCACATAGGGCGGATTGCTGACAATGATGTCGTAACGAAAATCAGGCAAGTCATCGAACAAATCCGATTGATGCAGCATAAGTTCGTCACTTAGGCCATGCTTGGTTACATTTATTTGCGCGACGGCAAGCGCATCATCGGACACATCTACAGCATCAATCGCAGCTTCAGGAAACGCATAGGCACAGGCAATGGCGATACAAGCGCTGCCAGTGCACAAATCAAGAATCCGTTCGACCTGCTCTTCTTCAACCCAGGGTGAAAAACGCTGTTCGATGAGTTCCGCAATAGGCGAGCGCGGCACCAAAACCCGTTCATCGACATAAAACGAAAGCCCCGCGAATATCGATTCATGGGTTAAGTAAGCGGCAGGCTTGCGCGAAGCGATGCGTTGCTCGATGACATCAATGATTTTTTGCCGCTCTTCCGAGGTTAACCCGGACTGTAAATAAAATTCGCTCAAGTTATAGGGCAAATGCAGCGTATGTAAAACCAAAGCGGCGGCTTCGTCCAATGCGGATACCGTGCCGTGCCCGAAATTGAGTTTCGCTTCGTTAAAACGGCTAGCGCCCCAGCGGATGTAATCCCGTAGTGTTGATAAACTGGAAGTTATTTCAGAGGACCGCGTATTCATTAAAAACTAGTGTTTAAACTAAAAGATAGTAATTTTAAACCAAAGGCGAATGCGATGCCGGAATATTGAAAAAGGAATGGATATCGTCAAACATGAAATCTCTTATGCTTCCTTTTCATTAAGCTGTCCGTCGATTAGCCGGGATTCCCTTTTGTTAACCTGGTCGCCTTGGTTTGCAACTCACCCATTTTATGAGTTAAGTCCTCCATGAGAGTTTTACGGTTACCTGACCAAAAAATTGGCTCGCCGATAAACGCATCAATAAAAAACGGCACCAGGATTATTTCACCTTTGGGCAGGCTTTTACCCAATCCATAAAACCACACCGGAATCACCGGAACTTCTGGGCGCTGGTTAAGAATATGGCCGATGCCGTTTTTTAACTTTCCCATGCTTTCAGGTTCTCCGCGCGTGCCTTCCGGGAAAAGAATGAGAATTGCGTTGTCATCCAACGCATCAATTACTGGCCTCAGCACATCCCTTCCCGCTGAAGTTGGATTTCGGTCGATGGGTATGATGCCGATAATTTCCAACGCCAGCCATTTGAGCCAGCGGTTTTTCAGGAAGTAATCCGCAGCCGCGACCGGATGGACGTTGGCAAGCGTATGTTGAGGAAACAATGACATAAGCGCCAACGTGTCGAGATGGCTGTTATGGTTAGCAACAATGATCGCCGGGCCCCGTTGCGGCAGGTGTTCCCGGCCTCTGGCGTTAACCCCCAGGATTACCAGCACCAGTGGTTTAACCACGCACAGATAAAACAGTTTCCGCAACATCGATTAATAATGCAGATAATACACGTAGTGGAAAAATAGGGGTGCGGTATAAGTTAAGCTGTCCAAGCGGTCCAGAATACCGCCGTGTCCGGGCAGGATGCTGCCGCTGTCTTTGACGCCTAAATCGCGTTTCAAGGCGGAAATCGTCACATCGCCAATGAAACCGGCTAAACCGATCAACAATCCTGCGCCCAAAGCTTCATACAAATTTAACGGCGTCAGATAAGACGACACAGCCGCCGCTAATATTGTTGTCGTCGCAACACCACCAATAAATCCTGCCACTGTTTTCCCGGGACTGATTTTCGGGATGATCTTTCGTTTACCGAAACTTTTGCCCCAAATATACTGGCTAACGTCGTTAATTTCTGTCAAAAAAACCAGATAAATCAATAAGCCTACAACGCCGCCCGCTGGATTGCCAGTTTCCGGCAATACCAAGAGATACGTCATATGGCTTAAGCTAAACACGGTAATCATTAATCCCCAGTGCAAAGTGCCAATGGCACGCAGAAAGCCTTGCGTTTCGCCGATTAGCACCATTCGCATTGGCAATAAAAGCAGCATGTACACCGGAATGAAAATGATGAATGTGCCATACCAGCCAATCCAGACCCAATAATATTGCACTGGAATGGCAAGATAAGCCCAGAACAGCACCCGATGGTCGGCACGCCGGGTTGGAATGAGAGAAAGATATTCTTTAAACGCAAGAAAACTGATGAAGCCGAACACCAGCACAGAAACCGTTCGGTTAAACAGGACAGCGGCAACAAAAACGGCAACGATCCACCACCAGGTTTTGATACGCAACCTTAATTCCCGGTAATCGCGTTGTGGCCGGAACTTAACCAGCGCCATCGATACCAGACTGGCGATGACCAGCATCTCCGCCAGAATTAGCAGAGAAATCCGCACACTGCCTGGAAAGTTATGCCAGTTCATGCTTTGATTTCGTCAAGGGCGTGGCGGGCACGGTTAACAATGGTGGCTATCGTGAGTACCAGAATCAAACCGAATAACTCATTTAGCCATGAGCCGGAGGGCATGCCCAGACCGAGCGCCAATGCGATTGCACCAAAAACAAACGCCCGATCGCTTTTTCCCATCGGCCCATCGTAACGACGTGATGCGCCGATTTGAATTCCGATCACCCCTGTCATCTCGCTGATAATCGCGGCCATGACTAATAGTACTATGATCCAAAGCGATATTTCAGGAAGTAATGCAAAAGGCAAATACAGCGCGACATCCGCAATCACATCGCAAAGCTCATTCAAGATGGCGCCCAAAGGACTAAGCATGCCATGTTCTCGAGCAAGCATGCCGTCAATAGCATTTAATGCCATTCGAACCAGCAAAACCAAAGGCAATGATAAGTACAACCACGAATTTTGATTGGCAAAAATCAAAGCTACTCCGGCGATTAACGATAATAATAAAGCGGCGATTGTGACCTGATTAGCCGTAACGCCAAAACCAGCCAGCGCGTTAGTTAATGGTCGCAGCAAGGCCTGAAATTTTGGTTTAATATCGTAGATGCTGGGCATTGTCGGTTTGTGTAAAGAATAAAATTCCAAGTTTAGCTGATTCTTTCAGTTAAAGTATTCCCAACTGGCTTGCAGACGTTTGTATTGATTTTAAACCAGCGTTCAACGTAAAAATGCTTTATTTCGTTGATTGTAGATGAGAGAAAGCAATAAATGGGACAATCATGGTGCCCAGGGGCAGAATCGAACTGCCGACACGAGGATTTTCAGTCCTCTGCTCTACCGACTGAGCTACCTGGGCAATGAAAAATTGTGAGATGTGGTTAAATTAACCAAAAACATGGTGCCCAGGGGCAGAATCGAACTGCCGACACGAGGATTTTCAGTCCTCTGCTCTACCGACTGAGCTACCTGGGCGGGTGTCAAAAAGAGCGTCATTAGACGCGATTATTGCTATAGAGTCAATAAGAAATATGCCTGAACTTATATTTTTAGATGATTTCAGGTTTTCGGCTATTCAATGATTGAAATCTCAATAGACTTCAACATTGTTAAGAAATATAAATCATCAATCTACCGTTTATTCACCTCTTAAGCTGGTAGTCAATCGCTATACAGTTAACAAACTGATATTAATGCATACCAACTTAACCAAAAGCGCAATTTTATCTATGAACTTAAGGGATACATGGCTTTATACCAATGGACAAATTCACTGACACCTTTTTCCATAGGCGTATTGGGTTGATAGCTGAAATCCCTGATCAAGTCGGAGACATCAGCATATGTATCCGGCACATCGCCAGGTTGCATCGGCAACATATTTTTTATCGCTTTTTTGCCGATAGCGTCTTCCAAGGCGGCAATAAAATCGAGCAATTGAACGGGCGTATTGTTGCCGATGTTATACACACGATAAGGCGCAGTGCTTGTGCCTGGGTCGGGTTCGTCGCTTGACCACTCTAGGTTCGGTTCGGCGGGTTTGTCGACGACTTTAGTTATACCAGCGACTATATCGTCGATGTAGGTAAAATCACGCCGATGATTGCCATAATTAAACACATCAATCGGCTTGCCCGAAATAATGTTACTAGCAAAAATAAAGGGCGACATATCCGGCCTGCCCCAAGGTCCATACACAGTAAAAAAACGTAGGCCGGTAGTAGGCAGACGGTACAAATGGCTATAGGTATGCGCCATCAATTCATTCGCTTTTTTGCTGGCAGCATACAAAGAAACCGGATGATCGACATTATCGTGCACGGAAAATGGCATTTTTGTATTAGCGCCATACACTGAACTCGACGACGCATATACCAAATGCTCTGTTTGAAGGTGGCGGCAACCCTCAAGAATGTTCATGAAGCCGACAATATTGGCGTCGATATAGGCATGCGGGTTGGTAATAGAATATCTGACCCCGGCCTGTGCGGCCAGATGAATCACCCGCTGGAAATTCTCCTTGGCGAATAAATCGGCTATGGCTGCCCTGTCTGCGATATCGAGCTTGATAAATTTGAAATTTTCATAATTTTTTAAGCGTTCCAGACGCGCAAGCTTCAGGTTAACCTCATAGTAGTCGTTCAGGTTATCGATGCCGACTACTTCATCGCCGCGCTCCAACAAATGCATTGACTGCATGGAACCAATAAAACCTGCCGCGCCGGTAACTAAAATCTTCAAAGTAGCTCCCTATTTGTTTGAATGATTCGAAATATTTTGTTGTACAACCGGTCGACCAATACAGTAATAACTCAGTCCGGCTGATTTCAGTTGCTTGGGTTCGTATAAGTTGCGGCCATCGAAGACCACGGCTTCTTTCAGCTTTTCTTTTAACATCTTGAAATCAGGACTCCAGAAGTTTTTCCACTCGGTCACTACACACAGCGCATCCGCATTAGTTAACGTATCATTCTGGCTTTTGCATAGGGTTAACCCCGACTTATCACCGTATATCCTTTTGGCCTCGTGCATGGCTTCGGGATCGTAGGCTTGTATTTTGGCGCCGGCATCGATTAACGCTTCCAGCAATACTCGACTGGGCGCCTCGCGCATGTCGTCGGTTTTAGGTTTAAAAGATAGTCCCCACAAGGCAAATGTTTTGCCTTTGAGTTGCCCGTTAAAATGCCGGTTGATTTTATCGAATAAAACATGTTTTTGACGATCATTCACCTTCTCCACAGCGGTTAACAAGTCGGCTTGATAGCCTAAGTCCCTGGCTGTTCTTTCCAAGGCTTTGACATCTTTGGGAAAACAGGAACCGCCGTAACCACAGCCAGGATAGATGAAATGATAGCCGATACGTTTGTCGGCGCCGATGCCATTGCGGACACTTTCTATATCAGCGCCTAAGTGTTCAGCAAGATTCGCCAGTTCGTTCATGAAGCTGATTTTTGTTGCCAGCATCGCATTAGCGGCATATTTGGTCAGTTCCGCCGAACGCACATCCATGGCGATGATGCGTTCATGGCTTCGGTTGAATGGCGTATATAACGCCTTGAGCAGCTCAGTTGTCCTTGGGTTGTCCGTGCCGATGATAATGCGGTCAGGCTTCATAAAATCGGCAATGGCGGCCCCTTCTTTCAGGAACTCCGGGTTTGAGACAACATCGAATTCCAGATCAGCCGCGCGGTCGTTTAAGCCATCTCGAATGACGGCCTTGACTTTATCGCCCGTCCCCACCGGCACAGTGGATTTATCTACGATGATGCGGTACTCCGTCATATGCTCCGCGATGGTTTTCGCAACCGCCAGGACATATTGCAGATCCGCAGAACCGTCTTCATCGGGCGGAGTACCTACGGCGATAATCTGGAACAGGCCATGTTCAACAGCAGCTTTGGGATCGGTAGTGAAATTCAAGCGTCCGGTCTGGTGATTTTCCATCACCATATCTTCAAGGCCGGGCTCAAAAATGGGAATAACGCCTTGTTGTAATTTGTCGATTTTTTGCTGGTCAATGTCCATGCACAACACATCATTGCCGACTTCCGCCAAGCATGCGCCAGTCACCAGACCAACATAACCCGTTCCAAAAATGGTGATTTTCATATTATTTTCAGTATCTTACTATTTAAAAGTAGCTACGATCATTTGATCAAATTCTTAACGCGAATTGGATATATTCAAGGCTTGTTAACTTTGGCAACACTAATCAGCACATTATCACGATTGAACCTGCTATTGTTTGTTTGGAATCAACATATTCAATCATTCTAAATCTTAAAATGTTATGAAAAAGTCGCGTCGACGAATCCTCTATTATTGCCAAAGCCTAGTCGGTATCGGCCATTTAACCGCCAGCCTGCAAATCATTCACGAGTTAACCCGATATTTTGATGTCGATTTAATTTACGGCGGCATCAACTACAATAATTTTCCTGTTAACCAAGGTTTTCGGGTTTTACAATTGCCGGCGCTGTTGTTTAATGAAGCTGGCGAACTTTATCCTGCTGAAAAAAATTTCACTCTCGATGAAGCATGGCAACTTCGACAACGCCAAATTGAACAATTCGCCCACGATCCCTATCACGCCATAATTTTTGAATTCTATCCTTTTGGCCGGAGGCGATTCAAAAAAGAAATCCACAGATTAATCCAGCATATCCGCGAATGCAGTGGCGAAATTCCTCTATTTAGCCAAATCAGGGAAATTCTCATACCTTCCGATCTAAAAACTGAACAAAAAATTATGGCGGATATCGACGCCAATTTTCATTCGGTTCTTGTCCGTGGCGATCCTAATATTATCAGGCTGGACGAAACTTTTTCTTTAACTCCCAAATTAGGTGATCGTTTGTTCTATGCTGGTTATATTAGCTCAACCACACCGTTGACTGTATCTGCGCGTCAACAACAAATCCTAGTCAGCCAAGGCGGTGGAAATGTCGGCCAACAATTACTGATCGCCGCCATCCAGGCCGCTCCCTTGTTACCCGTATATTCCATTTTAGTGGCGACAGGTTCAGATGCATCGACAAAAGATATTGATTATTTGCATTCGCTCGTTACATCATCCAATGTTAAAATCGTGCCGTTTCTATCAGATTTCCGACAGCATTTGTTAACCTCTGCGTTATCTATCAACATGGGCGGCGATAATACTTTACTGGATGTAATTTCGACAAAGACGCCCTCGCTCGCTTATCCCTATCCAGGCAACATCGAACAAACCCTGCGAATCAGTAAGCTTGCCGAACAGGGTTGGCTAATTCAACTTAATGACAATGATTTGAAGCCGGAAGCCCTGGCGCATAAAATTAAGTCCGCTTTAACATCACCTTATCCAAACCGTGAAATTAACCTGAATGGCGCTATCAATATCTGCAACAAGATACGCGAAGTGATTTCCGGCATACCAGCCTAATTATTCAGTGAAGCGATTTAATATATTCCTCGTAATCCGTTGCGTAGCCGAATTCATCAAGCTTGACCTTAAAACAGGACTATTAAAATCATCTAATCCCCAACTCCACTGGATCGTCCCTGCGGCAAACACCAGTGCGCCATTATCGGCTGCATAAATCGTCATACAAGAGATACCTTGCTCACTTGGTTCGGTTAACTTAACCCAAGGGGATTCAGCTAAAATCTCGATGTTATCGGGCGAACTGTGATACAGTCCATCGACCTCATAACCCAGAAGGCCGTTCAAACGAGCTCCATTGGTTAATCCTGTCTTGTCGTACACCCAATGTCCGGCGTTGCTTACGATGATATCCCCATCAACCGGATCAGTTGTATACATAACCCCCAGCAAACTAGCCTCTGGGCAGGAAACGGGAAATTCCCGCCATTTGCAAGTTGTCAAATGGCGATAGTGAGCCATCGCCGAATAAGGATCCCGTTTAGCGTTTTTGTGACACACCATAATCCTGTCATTTTGTTGGGTGACCTCACTTGTCTCAAGGCGAATTTGCCAATACGCTGTGTTGGCGGAGAAAAAACCAAGATTCACCTTTTCCTCCACAGCATGTTCAATGTGGTTACGCATCTCCCACGACCAATACTCATCATGGCCCACGGATAAAAATGCCCGATATTTCAATAAAAGAGTTGGTTTTGCATGGACATCCAAATTCGTGCAGTAAGCCACGTCATAACCCTCCTTCTCCAACCAACGCACCATGTTGTATTCCCAACCAGCATTGCTGATAGGGTAATCCGGATTGCTCGGCTGCACATTGCATAGAAACTCACCCGCCCCCATGCCGTATGCCGCCTCAGGGTTTTGCTGATTGCCCGCGTAGGGTCGGTTAAATGATATTTTATTGGCTCGTTTATTATGGGTGCTGTTCCATTTATACAGCGATTTGCCGCCCCAGTTATTGTATGCCTGATAAGTCGTTACGCTTTGCTGGACGAGTAAATCAGCCTTGCGGTTATCGTCGCGAATTGTAAATATGATGTAGCTTTGTGTGTTTGATTGTAGTTCTGTCAACTTAATCAGATACACGCCGCTTGGCCAATCAGTTGGATCGTCAGGGTTAACAGTTGATAAGAGTACCGGGTTAACCCAATGGCAATCGACTAAACCCGATACAACATCCATTTGCGGTATTATCTGATGTGTTCCTTTGGCAGTTATAGGACCAAAAAGTAAACGCGCACCGAAGCCCTGATACCAGCCCATGCGATAAACTTCATACGAAAAATAGGGTGCATCAGTGTTTACGTAAAGCAATATATCTTCGCCGTGATTAATACTCGTTCTTGAGGCATAACCCTCTATTTCGCGTTTTAATGCCGGGTTATCAAGTTGCCAAGCATCCGTGCCGGGTCGCCTGTTTTCAACAACCACGGGATTAGGCTGATTCATGGTAAAGTTGTTATTCATAAATTAGTTCTGCCAAGAAATCATCATTAATGGCGAGAGCTATTAATTCTGGGATTTTATTTTGCCAGTAAGGCTCTTGGGTAATAGCCGCGCGGTACGCTTTATTGATGAGCTGGATTCGAGCATGCCAAATAATAACGATATCATCAACAGCATAAGTTCCGTTTCTACGATAATTTGTAAGCAGGATTGATACGGACTCGGCAGTTAATATTTGGTTGTGAACATCCCCAGCCCGTTCAAACTCACCAAGATGAGGATCAACGATAAAGTCAGCTAAATCCTGCGCTGGTTCTCCATAACAACAGCCATCAAAATCAAGCAATGCCAATTTACCATCGTGCATAACAAGAAATTGGCCGAAATGCATGTCACCATGAATGACCGTCTGGCGGAATAGTGGCAATGATACTAACTCTGAATGCGCACGTTGGCTAACACGACCAAGATCACCCGAAAATGCCGGAAACGCTTGCGATAATTTTTTTATTTTTTTATCCATCTCGACAAGCTTTTCTTCGCGTGTGATGCATTGATGCATAGGCAAACTGATTGTATGAAAGCTGGCTAGAATACGTCCTATATCCGCTAAAATTTGCTTTTTGTGTTCGACGCCCTCTATTTCTGTCAGTGGTTGCCCCGGTAATTCCTTTTGCCATACGATATGACGGTTGGCATCGTGGGCAAGAGATTGGGGGATATGGAAACCATAGTTGTTTAGCGAACTTTCAAAGTGTTCCATAAAAGAAAATACCCGTTCCGCCTTATTATCCTCGAATATTTTTGCGTAAAGAACATACTCATTTTTTTCCATGCCATAACAAATTGTGTAACGCAAGATACATCGTTGTTCCGGTCGATACCTTATGACCTTAACCTTGATGTCAAATATTTCCTCACGGCTGGCAAATGGCAACATGGTATAAGGCAAGCAAGTAATAATGTATTCGGGATTTAGCAAGCCAGTTAACTGCGACAAAACCGGATCTTCTGGGAATACCCAAAAGATCATATCCAATTCTGGCATTAATTGAGGCTGACCTGAATTTGATATTTTATGCGATGAGTTGACTAATTCCTGATACTTGGAATGACTGCCTCCATTCAGATAAGCTTTTCCATAAACTATAGTTTTATGGGATTCAACAATCTCTTCTTCATGATTTAATTCATAACACACACCTAGAAAAGATTTATCCCAGGATGAGGGGGATAAATAGGTGCGGCAGCGCGCATAGTTAACCTTACAAGCAGTGATATTAACCGGGCGAGGGAATAAATAAGATTGCAACGTAGTCCAGGCTTTTCGCATATATGACGTATTAAGATAATAGCCAAATGCAAACATTGGCCCATCAGGTAAAAGTGAGCTCATGAAGGCAAATCCCTTGTTTTATTTTCGCCAGGCTTGTTGTAATTATTTTTTTAAAAGTTGTAGTTCACATCAAAAAAGATGCTGTAAGACAGGTCATTCGTCTCTTTACCAAAGGCCTTGCCTGGGTCGAATACCGCGCCTTCAACGCCAATTTCAAGCCTTTTCCATTCCCTAAAGTTGGCGATCACATTAATTTCCTGACCAATATCGGGACTCTCTCCATTCGGTTTTTCGTTAATATTGGCGTTGCGGAGAAAGTCCTGAGCAACCACCTGATCGTATTTGTGGTAAACAAATTCAATAGAACTGTTTTTTAGTACCCGTACGCCAAAGGCAGCAGTAAATATGCCTAAATTGGATAATTCAGGACGCAATAATTCGCCATAAATCCTGAATCGGTTAACCCCATTAAAACGCCAATTGTTGCGTTGAATTCCGGTTTGGCGAAATGTGCCGTTATGGCCGTCATCGAGATTATTATCACCCGAAGCACGGGCATAACTTAAGGTAAAAGTGGGTTCAAATTTTACGGGTAAAGTCCAGAATGCACCGACATCAAAAGCCCAACCGCTAACATCGTATCGGTTAACACTGGCAACTCGTCTTTTTTGCGTATCCGCCAGATCTTCGGCATCTTTATCGTCACTGATTTTTTCGTCATAGTCGGTGACTGTTTCATCACCATAGACGCCAGCTACGTCAGCCCAGTAACTCAGGCTACCATAGTCGTCCAGGCCGATTTCGCCGATGGCGCGACCGCCAAACCAGGCCATGTCTTGGTCATAAGTATCGCGGTTATTGCGGTGGATAATCTGGTTTTTAGTTTCCACGGTCGAGCGGTCCCATTGCTTCATGGCATAAAATTCCAAGCGCTGCTTGCTGTTCCACATCCAACTTCCTAAACCTAAAACGCGGTATATTTCATCTTCATCAGCAGCTATACTGCGCCGCGTCGACTCGCCGCCTATTTGTTTACCTCCAGCTAACTCGAAATGTAATGGGCCTTGGTTATAATACAGTCGCAATGCATCCATGTCTTTATCCCACCACCATTCCCGCGTCTCAGAAACGTTTTGGTTGCCAAACTGCAAAGCAAAGCCGGTACCACCAATTCGGTCAAAATATATCCAGGTTTCGTCTCGAGCGATTTCTAGGTTCGTGCGGTCGAATTCAGGTGCGTTATTAAACCGGCTTTCAGATACCCCTTTAAAACTTAAAAACACGGCGGTAAATCTGGAAATCGGATAAAACGCTTCCAGCTTGAGTTCCTGATCTATTCTGAGAGAGCCGTCTTTTTCATTTTTATCCAAATCCAGATCGTCACGGAATCCAGGGTTAAAGTCGTATTCACCACCTATTGTCACCGGCTTGCCAAGCAAGTCGAATTTAAACTGGTCGTCTGGACGGCGAACATCTTGACGCCGAACCAAAGACTTGAATATGTTATATCCATGCTGCGGAGTATGGACGGGAACACCCAAAACAGTAAACTCATGCTCCCCATCTTCACGCATGGTACTGACGCTGCTAAGTCCAGTGATCTGCAAAGAATAGTGTGCATAGGACGTGGCTTCCATGGCAATTTTCCGCGCTTCATAACGGTTGCCCTCCTCCATTGTTAATGACACTTTAATGGTCATACCCGGCATGAGCTTAACGGGTTTTAAACCATTATTAAATTCAGTTTTATCCGTCCAGTGTATTGTAAAAGGACCCACGGCCACCGTTTGCTTTCCTTGATCAAGGCTGTCGATTTGCCCACTTACTTGACCACGATTGGGATCTTTGTCGGGTAACCGAAGTTGTATGTTGTCCGCCCTCAAGGTTTTTAATTTTTCACCATCCCAATAACCGAAAATCCTGAACCACTCGTTATCGAAGTTACCCGCCTGCGCCGTCACCCAATTTAAGCACAAAAATATCGTTGCCATATAAATGGTTAATTTGTTGTAATCGCGCATACTAATCTATCCTACAGTATCTCGAAGCAGCAATCCCTGCGCATTACCATGGTTAGCGATAACAGCCAATAATTCTGCGAGTGGTTTTATATGAAAAGACTCCATGTCGGCATGATGCAGCATGATGCCGGTGAGGGGTTTATTTTTAAGATTTATGGCAATAGCCTCCCCAAGGTCGGCTAACACATTAACTGAGGTTTTAAAAAATTTGTTCCAATCGACATGAACGGGCACTTCTTGCAGACTTGTGGATTTAAGTTTTTGTGCCGTTTCATTTCTTGACAAGAGCTTAAATTCAAATTCTTCCAAACACTCAACTGTATCTTGAGTACATCGATTCCAGGGTGGGGTGAAAAAAGAATCCAAGGCATCACCTAGAAATGCATGCAGAAGCTGCTGCCCAGAATCAATATCGTTTTTTTGTTGAAGCTTGTTGCGGCTAGTGCCGAATTCGCACTTTCGTCCATCTGTTTCGTGGTTAACATGGGCGTAACCATGTTGGTGCAGACCGAGTAATTGCTTGTTTTGTTGCTGACGTGATAATAATTCGTCAGCTAGCTTTTGCTCCAGTGCATGAGGAATGATAGCCAAATCTATTGGCAATTGAGCTTTGGCGAATTCATCCAGCAATCTACAAAGATGGCTATTTGCCCAACCCGCATCATCATCACGAAAAAAAATTTTTACAGGCTCCGAAGAATCATCAAGGGCTTCTCGAACAACATCTAACCAATTAGACATGAGCCGCCTGCTTTACGTTGTAAGCGTTAGAAACAGGCGCAAGCATGTTAACAACAACCTGGTTATAGATTTGTTCCGCTGATCGCACTGCGCCACCCAATTCAAGGCCAACTTGATTCGGTATGAATAAAAATAACTGTTCTATTTCGGTAACAAATCGATCTAAATCCAGATTTTCAGCTGTTTCAACCCTCAACAAACCCAATTTTTGCAAGCGTTCTGCCCGGTTAGCCTGTTCGTTTTCCTGACCTACCGAATAAGGCACGACTAACGCGGCAATCCCGGATTTTAAAATATCCATGACCGTGTTGTAGCCGCATTGACTTACTGAAATTGAATGGCTATTCAATAAATCAGTCATTGTTGGAACATTACGCAGTAAAGTTAACCCTAGGCAATCTTTCGCCTGACTTTTCAGTTCCTGCCATTCGTTCTCGGGCAAAAAGGGTCCGGCGACGATAGTTGTCGACAGCTTTAATTTTGACCACAACACCGTTTGAGCCTGCACTGCCAGCTTTAATAAAGGACCTCCCACCATGCCTCCACCTACAGACACTACAAGCTTTCGCTGCCTGTCCTGATGATGTAAAGCCTTATCTGAAGGCAAGACGAAACCGGTATAGTTAACAGGCACTTTTAAGGGTTTTGAAGGTTTGAATGATTCCTCAAGGCGGGCAAACTTAGGGTCCGAATGCACCAACACACCATCAAAATATCTATCGACCAACCATCTTGCCCGGTTATCGTGACGAAGCTGATCCTTGCGAGCACTCACCATAATGTCCCTAAGACTGCAAAAGACCTGTATTTTTTTTGTCGCTGTTTTGCGGGCAGCCTTCAATAAGGGCAATAACTCATACGCAAATTTCTTTCGGCCAAACGGGAATAATTCAATCAATAGGGCATCTGGAGTGTATTTATCAAATACCTCCAATATCATCTGCCTTCTAACATCTTGGGCGGCTTTCAAACTATAGCGTTCGTCCTGGCTATAAAGCTGGTTTTGCTCATCCATGCCCAATGGCGGCAAATTAATCACGATCACTTCTGATGGCGGACTGGTATGGTCTGGAAAGCGGCCACCGTTAAGAAAAATTAATTCAAATCGTCCGGCAAGTGCCTCTGCCAAGGTTAACGAACGTATTAAATGCCCCATCCCTAAAGAATGTTGGCAATAAAACATAAGGACAGGCTTTTGATTCATCAGGCCACCTTTAAACTGCTATGTTGCAACTTATACAACTCACAATAATAACCACCGAGTTGCATGAGTTGCTGATGACTGCCTTGCTCGACAATTTTGCCGTGCTTCAGTACGAGGATACGGTCAAAATCCCTTATGGTGTGAAATTGATGGGCAATCAGCAGGATAGTTCGACCATGATGTAACCGGTTCATGGCATCGCGTATCAATGCCTGGGATTCGGCATCGACAGCCGAAGTCGGCTCATCCATGATGACTATTGAGGCTTGCCTGATTAATGCGCGCGCCAGACAAATTCTTTGCCGTTGTCCGCCGGACAAGGTATTTCCGCTTTCCGCCATCAGGGAGTCATAACCGTCTGGAAGGTTAACAATGAAATCATGGGCGTGCACCTGTTTTGCGGCATCAACAATTTCCTCCATCGTTGCATCCGGCCTGCCGTAAGAAATATTCTCCTTGATACTCGTGCCGAATAAAATTGGTGCCTGCAATACCACTCCAATTTCCTGACGCAATGAGGACCGCTGATATAGCTTGATATTTTGCCGATCAATTAACACCGCGCCTTTTTGCGGTTCGTACAAACGAATAATCAAGTTTGCAATTGTCGACTTACCAGCACCGGATGCCCCCACCAAGGCGACACGTTCCCCGGGTTTAATTCGAAAGGAAACGTCGTTCAAGATTTTTTTGTCTTCGTTATAACCAAACGTGACATGATCGAATTCGATGTCGCCATTAAGGTTTTGTACCCTGATTGCGTCTGGCCCATCCTGGATATCCGGTTCAGTTTCAAGAATGCTGTTGATGCGTTCGATACTGACTGTGGCTCTCGAAAAACGGGTTGATAACCGGGTTATTTGTCGTATCGGTTGATAAATTTGCGACATATAGGAGGCAAATATCAGGACATCGCCTGGGGTCATTTTGCCAGCGATGGCTTGCAGACAACCAAACAACACCACGATTGCCGTGCCAAAGGCGCTGATAATCTCGACAAGACGCGTTGCCGCCGCCTCTAAACGGGAAATACGGATGCCCTCGCTCATCGAGCGCGTACTATCCACATCAAAACGTTCACGCTCATAGCCTTCCATACCATAAGCCTGGATTAACGGAACGGCGCTTAATATCTCCGTCACCCGGGAGGCTAACTGGCCTTCATTTTTTCGTTGATTTCTGGCGGAATATTTAACGCGGCTGTAAATAAAATAAATCGAAAAAAACAATACTGGAAAACTGATAATGACCACCAAACCAAGCTGCAAGTTAAGGTTGAACATGATTACCAGCATTCCAGTGACAGTAAGTAAATGCGTGGCAAACGTTAACAAGGAATCCGCAAACACATCCTTTAATGTATTGGTATCACTGGTTAACTTGTTTAACAGTTCACCGCTACGGGTTTTATGATGAAACGATAAAGATAACCGTTGGACATGATTGAATAATTCGCTTCGTAAGGTATAAACCAGTAAGTAACCAATTCGTGAGGTTAAAAATAACTGGTAATAAGCAAAGACGCCCCGGATCAAGGCAATGCCAACCATGGTGCCGCAAAGAATAATGAGTGCCTGTACATCATTTTGGGTTAATAAACCTTGAATCGGTATGATCACGACAGGAAACGGGTTGTCCGCCAACACATTATCGAATATCAGCTTCATCGGCCAAGGCAACAGCAATGTAGTCAAGGTCGAGCCTAAGATACAAAAACTGGCTAAGGACAAGTCTTTGCGAACTTTAAATAAATCGGTACGGACAATTTTGCTAAAGGGAGTAATTCGATGTGAATTTGCCTTATTTTTTTTACTGCCCGTTTTTTTTCTGATAAACATGATTTTTCGTTAGCGCGGCATTTAACATCTGCAAAATAAAGTTTTCCATATCCGGTTTTTGCTGGATATAAGCCCGATAAGCACGGGTTAACAACTGTATCTGTAAATGCCAAATAAACTGGCTTACGTTCAATCGCAGGGGAGATTTTTTTTGGTAGTAATAAAAGAATTGGCCTATGAGTTTTTCGATGAATATTTCACCCAACTGATGGGTATATAAATCCGCACAAAAATTCGCGACATCAACAAGCGGGCAGGCTAAAGCCAATTCGTCAAAATCGAACAAAGCAATACGTTCATCGTCCAGCCACAATAATTGCTCAATATGAAAATCACCATGAATCACCACCATTGGACTCGTCGGCAACATTTGTTTTTGTGCCTTTAAATTGCTCACTAATTCGACTATTAAATCCGTGAACTTCGGAAATGCTTTGGTTAGCTTGGTTAACTTTTTGCAGGTTTCGGACAATAAATCATCCTCGGTAATCATCGGTAAGCCTTCAATTTGCAGGGTATGAAAATCGACCAATGCATCTATGAGAATCGAGATTACAGAATAGGTTCATTTTGATATCTAATACGCTTATAACGGGCTGGCCGTGAATACCTTCCATCCAGACTGTATGCAGGATTTCTTCATAACCCAATGGCAAGGCTGTAACGAAACTCTGATGCCTTTGGTCAAACTGTTGATAACAAAATAGCATGCGTTGAAACACGCCCCTACCCTGCTCGTTAGCATAAGTTTTGCTGTAGATGGTATGGATGCGTTTGGTTAACCGATGAATTTCATGTCGACAAGTACACCGGATTTCAGGTCGATAGTTAACAACAGTAGTTTCCACATGTTTAGTTACCACAGGATTATCAGAAGA
>CAWBFT010000052.1:0-12365 GCA_963788135.1 uncultured Gammaproteobacteria bacterium | reverse complement strand
ACAACAGTATTTATCTACTATGGCAAAAGCTTACCACAGAGACTCAACGAAGCAGGGTGCCTGGAGGCGATCGCCCAAACAACTTGATGTAAAGGGGGCTAGTAGGCAAGGGCTTGCCAGTTTCAACGGCTTTAACAACGGGGGCGGAGTTGGCTTTCCGGGCAGGCGTCTCTTCCTTTATTTCCCAGCTTCCCGAACGGTCCAGTTCCAGGACGCGATCATGATAGTCGATTAACGTGCTGCGGTGTCCGACGCTGATGAAGCCGGTGCCGGCCTCCTTAAGCAGTTGATACAAGCGCTCCTGATTGTCTTCATCGAGCGCGCTGGTAGCCTCGTCGAGAAACGCAAATTTTGAGTTTCGCAAGAAGAGCCGCGCAAAAGCCACGCGCTGTTGCTCCCCGATGGAAAGCACGTTGATCCAGTCCATCACGCGATCCAGGTCGTTGTCCACGCGCTCCAGCACATCCGACAGATTCACCTTGCCTGCCACTTCGAGAATTTTCTCGTCGCTAAAGCCCTCGTCGGGGTAAGGATAGAGCAACTGATCGCGCAGGTTGCCGTCGATCATGTAGGGACGCTGCGGAAGGAACATGATGTCGCGCAACGGCGGCCGTTCCAGCGCGCCGGAGCCGATGGGCCACAACCCGGCGATGGTGCGCAGCACCGAGCTCTTGCCGGTGCCGCTTGCGCCCATGATGAGGAGACTCTGATCGCGATGCAGTTCAAAGGACAGGTCATTCACCAGTGTTTTCGTTCCGTCGGGCGTGCGCACGGTCAGTTTGTCCAGGCTCACCATGAGACTATGCTCGTCCACTTCCTGGCTCCCATCTTGTGCCACGCGTTCTTCCTCCGCATCGAATTCATCCAGCTCGTCCCACAGCATGCCAAGCCGTTGCACTCCGGCGAGGTAAGTGCTCAAGCGCTCGAACTGCGCGATGATCAACGAGACGGCGGACAGAACCTGGCCGAACGCACCGGCCGACTGAGTGATGACGCCGAATTCCACCTCCCCGCGCATGAACAGGGGGGCGACGATCACGATCGGCAGGAGGGAGGCAGCATGGAAGTAGCTGCTGGTGAAAAACGTCAGGTTTCGATTCCAGCCGATGATGTCCAGCATATTCAGTACCGCCTTTCCCAGACGGCCCACCAGATCCCGCCGCTCTCGCTTTTCGCCGCGATAGAAAGCGATGGATTCGGCGTTGTCGCGCACGCGTACCAGGCTGTAACGGAAATCGGCCTCTTTCTGGTACTGCTGATAGTTCAGGCCGATCAGCCGATGGCCGATGAGGATACTCAGCCCGGTGCCGACCACGGCGTAGGCGAGCAGCACAGCGACCAGGGTAGAGGAAATGGCCCACAGCACGCCTATGAATGCCAGCACCGTCACCATGGCGTTCAACGTGATAAGCAAGAAAGACAGCGAAAGGGTCGTGAAATTGCGCACATCTTCACTGATACGCTGGTCCGGGTTGTCGATGCTGGCCGAGCCGCGCAGCCGGTAGTAAGCGCGGTTGTTGAAATACCGTTTGATCAGGTGCTGCGCCATCCATTCCCGCCACAGCAGGCCCAGCCGCTCTTCCGTCCACCGGTAGTAGGCACTGAGCGGGATGGCGAGGACGAACACACCGATATACCGCCACAGCAATTGCCAATAGGCGGCCGTGTCTTTCTTCGAAATGGCGGTCATGAAATCTCTCGACACATAGCTCAAGAGCACCTGCACCCCTGCGACGCTCAGTACCAAGACAAGCAGGGCGCAGGCCAGCTTAATTGCCTGGACCCTGCGCTTCGAGACGAAAAACGCTTTGGACATGATCCAGAGTTGCCGGCAGTTTGTGCTAAAAGACGGTTTATCGCCGGTTTTTTCGTTCGCAGAGTCTGCATGATCCATAACGTTTAACGAGCCTTGAGGAATATTTGACGTTGGCATAATAATCAGCTAACAAGTGAAAGTCCAGCCTTTGCCCCTGGCCGGAATGCGTGATAGGGCATATTGAGTTTATGGAGGTATTTGGTATAGGCTACGCAATGCGTACCCTACCCACCTTTTCTTCGATTCCCATCAGTAACAAAGGAGCACACCATGTTTTCAGTTGATCCAGTCATTATCATTATTGTCGGCGCCGTGGTTTTAGTTTCCATGTCACTCCGGATCGTAAAGGAGTACGACCGTGGCGTCATTTTCTTTCTCGGTAAACTCACCGGTGTGCGCGGCCCGGGTCTTATCATCCTCATACCGATCCTTGAGCAAATGACGAAGGTCACCCTCCGCACGATCACCATGAACATCCCGTCGCAGAAGATCATCACGAAGGACAACGTGTCCATTGACATCGCCGCCGTCGCTTACTACAAGATCGTTGATCCTCAGAAGTCGGTCGTCGCGATCGAGGACATCACGAGCGCCGTGAACCAGATCAGCCAGACCACGGTGCGCAACGTTGTCGGCCAGTTCTCGCTTGACCAGTTGCTCTCGCAAACAGGCGCCATTAACCTGCAAATCAAAAACGTGATCGACGGACACACCGAACCCTGGGGCGCGGAAGTGACGGCCGTTGAGATTAAAGACATCACCCTTCCCGAGAATATGCAGCGTGCGATGGCCAAGGAGGCAGAGGCCGAACGCGAACGCCGCGCCAAGATTGTTGCCGCGGAAGGGGAGTTCCAGGCGGCAGTAAAGCTCGGTGAGGCGGCGGACATTATCGCCCTGCATCCGGTTGCACTCCAGCTCCGCACCCTCCAGACCATGGCCGAAATTTCCATCGAGAGAAACTCCACGATCATCTTTCCAGCGCAGTTTATGACGACCGTGCAAGAAGCGATTTCGGCGATCAGGCAGGATACCAGTAATAAATAGCTACATAGGTATGCATCGCGTACTATTTTCAAAGCGTTCCGGGTAAATCGAAGTTTGAAAAGGTAGGCGATGCGTACCATACCTAGTTTGATTATAATTTGTTAAAGCTTAAAAACCTTATTTAACCGAATAGTTATGAATGAAAAAATGACAATTCAGCAAGCAATACGAGACCTTGCTCTCGAATACTCAACTCGACTTCTACTTGCAATAGATATCAGAACAGAAGAAATGCTTGCTGATGATGCATCTCACTATTTGATATACAGGGTTTTGGGCATTTCTCAGTCTGAAGGGCAACAAATAGATTTATATCAAAACAAAGGACGTTTCCTTTACAAATACGCTGGTTCTTTCCTCGAACAAGCAACGAAAAAATGTTTTGAATACGCATTTCCAGAGTCAAGAAGTATTCGTATTCCAAACACAAGAGGACAAAGACCCAAAACATTTGAAATTGATTGTTTGGTTGGGAATGATGCTTTAGAAATAAAATGGAAAGATGCGACCACTGATGGTGATCACATTACAAAAGAACACTCCAGAATCCAGGTTATAGCAGACGCGGGCTATATTCCAATTCGTGTCATGTTTTACTATCCTAATCGCCAGCAGGCTACGCGAATTCAACAAGCACTCGAAACCCTTTATCATGGAATTGGTGGACACTATCATTACGGGGATGGCGCATGGGAATATGTACGCGAAAGAACAGGTGTAGATTTAAAGGCTATTTTGGAACAAATCGCAAATGAGCGGGTTCCACTAGAGGCGCAAATCTAAAATGCAGGATATATATCATGGCGACTGCCTAGAAATCATGAAAGGGTTAAAAGATAATTCAATTGATATGATTTATCTTGACCCGCCTTTCTTTACGAATAAAAAACATTGTTTAAGTTCTAAGGATAGGAAGTCACATTACAGCTTTAATGATATATGGGATAGCCATAAAACCTATGCTGAATATATATTGGTTCGCTTAATAGAAGCGAAGCGAATTCTTAAAGACACTGGGAGCATATTTATACACTGTGACAAATGTGCTAACCACATTCTTAGATTTGTTGGCGAAGAAGTTTTTGGAGAAGAAAATTTTCTTTCTGAAATTATTTGGTCTTATAAACGATGGTCAAATTCATCGAACAATCTTACCCCTAATCATCAGAGTATTTTGTTTTTCTCTAAAACAAAGGAATATAAGTTTAATAAAATATATACCGAGTACTCTGAAACGACCAATATTGATCAGATATTGCAAAAAAGATCCCGAGATGAATATGGGAAGGCTATTTATGCAAGAGATGTTGACGGAAGTATTATTTCCTCTGACGAAAAAAAGGGTGTCCCACTGAATGATGTATGGGAAATTCCTTTTTTGAATCCAAAAGCAAAAGAGCGGACTGGCTACCCTACACAGAAACCTATTTTGTTACTTGATCGGATTATTGAAATATCGACTGATGAGGGAGATATAGTTCTTGATCCATTTTGTGGTAGTGGAACTACGTTGGTAGCAGCAAAATTAAAAGACAGAAGGTTTGTTGGAATAGATGTTTCCAAAGAGGCTGTCGACTTAACAGAATCACGCCTTAAGACTTTAGTGAAAACGGAATCTGCCTTATTAAATAAGGGTCGGTTGTCATATATAAATGCCGATGAAAAATCATTGGCAATTCTATCAGGCCTTGATATTTTGCCGGTTCACCGCAATGCGGGTATAGATGCAATTTTGAAGAGAAATTATTTATCAAAGCCTGTTCCTATAAGGGTTCAGCGTGAGCATGAAACGCTTTCAGAAGCAGTTGGAAAATTATCAGTAGCTGCAAAAAGAAAAGGCGCTGAGATTGCTTTTCTGGTTGCAACAAATACAGTACAGGATTTATTTGATTTTAAAGCTGAAGATTGCATTGTAAAAATAATTAACTCACCAGCACTTGAAATTAACGTCATTATAGAGAAAGGTCAGGCTAACAAATCGCTTAGCCCAGACCTACTAACGTGCACAGGCTAGCAATATATTTGTAAACGCAACTTGGTTTTGTATCCCGATTAACCCGGCAAGGCCCAATCCAGAGACTGCAATAGGTGTTAGCCGTATTCACCATGTTGTGTCTTGTTGTAGCGCAATACGCTTTCGCTATTGCGTCCGAGCTAACAAATTTTATGAATAACCTTGAGCAACTAATCACAGAATTAGAGCAAAAAATTCAATATATAGATTCTGAACGTGAATCACTATTTCAAAAGTTAATCACATTAAAAAATCAGCAACACAACCAGAAAGAAAGCCTGAATCAACTCATAGTTGATGCAACAGTCAAAGCTTTCCAAGTAAATCGAAACCCAAAAAGGTATGCGATGCGTACCCTACCTGGCTTACAATTTACCAGCCTAAAGGGTTGAGTAATTTTTCATAATCAGTCACGCACTGCATGATAACTAAAGATAATCTAAAAACCCTTTTACTTGCCTTGCAATTTGAGCAAAACGGCAATCAGTTCAGCAAAAGATTTGCCGATTCGGACACCTTCTTAAAAGTCGATTTCGATAAAAATTTATTGATTTATCCGGAAGACCAAGGTTTAACAATCCACGAACGGCAAACCTGCAACTTTTCAGCGAATGAAAATTTTATCGTGTTTGAATGCGTGCATCGTTTGCTAGAAAAAGGCTACAAGCCTGAACATATCGAACTCGAACCCAAATGGAAATTGGGACACGGCGCGAGTGGCGGCCGTGCCGATATTCTGGTTAAGGATAATCAAGGCAAACCCTTACTGATTATCGAGTGCAAAACCCCAGGCAGCGAATTTAACAAGGCGTGGAAAAATACTGAAGTGCACGGCGACCAGCTGTTCAGCTATGCCCAACAAATCCCGGACACCCAGTTTCTTTGCCTTTATACGTCTGGTTGCACCGAAAAAGACGAGTTGTTTTGCGTCTCGCATATTGTTTCCCACAAAGACAACCCAAAAGTATTGGAAGAAGGTAAACACCTGAAAGCCTATAAAGAAGGCGGCGATGCAAAAAACCGTTTTAACGTCTGGCGCGACACCTACAAAAAGGAATTCACCACCCAAGGTATTTTTGAACCCAACATCCAACCGTATCAGATCGGCAAAGACAAATACACGTTGGATGATCTCAGTTCTATCGATGCCAAGGACAAGGAAGGCAAATACCATAAGTTCCGCACCATCTTGCGTAAGCACAATGTATCAGGCCGTGAGAACGCCTTTGATGTACTCGTCAACCTGTTCTTATGCAAAATCGTTGATGAAGCCGAAAACGCCACCGACCTCAAGTTTTACTGGAAAGGCATCGCCTACGATTCATTTTTTGACCTCATCGATCGCTTGCAAGCCCTATACAAAGCAGGCATGGAGCGTTATTTAGACCAGGAAATCGTTTATATCAGTAACGACCAGATTGAAAATGCCTTTTGGGCGGTCAAGCAGAAACGCAACGCCACCAAAGCCCAAATCAAGGACTATTTCCGCCAGCTGAAATTTTTCACCAACAATGACTTTGGTTTTATCGACGTCCACAACGAAGCGTTGTTTTACCAAAACGCCAAAGTGCTGCTGGAAGTTGTGCAGATGTGGCAAGACTTGCGCTTGAAAGATCAGGAACAAAACCAGTTTTTAGGCGATATGTTCGAGTACTTTCTCGATCAGGGCGTCAAGCAATCCGAAGGGCAGTTTTTTACGCCCATGCCGATTTGTAAATTTATCCTCATGTCCCTACCCCTGGAAACCATCATCAAGGACAGTGTCCAAACCCCCAAAGCCATCGATTATGCGAGCGGCGCAGGGCATTTTCTTAACGAATTGGCGGCCCAAATAAAACCGTTTATCAGCCAATACAAACAAACCGACCCAAAAGTTTTTTTCCAGGAAATTATCGGCATTGAAAAAGAATACCGCTTGTCCAAAGTCGCCAAAGTCGCGGCCTTTATGTACGGACAGGAAGGCATAGAGATTCTGCATCACGATGCCCTGGATCAACATCCCAAAGTCCATAAAGGCAGTTTTAATATCCTCGTCGCCAATCCGCCTTTAGCCGTAGAAGGCTTTTTGGAAACCCTGCCCGAAGAACAACGTGAACAATACGCACTGACGCAAACCGTTACCGATGTCGCCAGCAATAAAATTCAATGCTTTTTTATCGAACGCGCCAAACAACTATTAGCTCCAGGCGGCGTGGCGGGGATTATTGTGCCGTCGTCTGTGTTGTCCAATTCCGACAGTACCCATATCGGAAGCCGTGAAATCCTATTGCAATATTTTGATATTGTCGCACTGGCCGAACTCGGCAGCGGCACTTTTGGCAAAACCGGCACCAATACCGTGGTGCTGTTTTTGCGCCGTAAACACCAGTTGCCCGAACCCGCCGAGCATTACCGCAACCGCGTGGAAGACTGGTTTGATAATGATACGGAAATGGGAGCCTACCAAGACCTAAACTTTATCAAAAAATATTGTGAACATATCACCATACCGTTTGAGCACTACCAAACGCTGTTACATGGCGAACCTTCCGCTGAACTGTTAGCGTGTGAGTTGTTTCAGGATTACATGAAAGACTTTGACCAGTCCAGCGACATAAAAAAGCTCGCCACACAAAAGTTTTTCAAGGACTACAGCCCGGAACAAAAACAAACCGAACTCAAGAAACGCTTTTTGGCTTATTTGCAAAAAATAGAAAAAGATAAGCTGTTTTACTTTGTCTTGGCTTCTACCAATCCGCAACAAGTGCTCATCGTTAAAAGCCCCAGCGACAACAAGGAACAAAAGCAATTTTTAGGTTACGAATGGTCGGCGGCCAAAGGCAATGAAGGCATTAAGCTAACCACTGACGCACAAGGCAAACACTTTACGGCGTTGTATGATCCAGAAAACCGCTACAATCCAGACAAGATTAATGCGCTGATTCAGGATAATTTTTCAGGGAATGCAATAAACCTGTCAGGTCTTAAAGACCTGACAGGTTTGGTGACAATAATAAAGCTTGTCGATTTGCTCGACTTTTCACGTAAGGATTTTGATAAGCATATTAGTTTGTCGCCAAAGAAAAATATCAGTATTGATACAAAATGGGATCTAGTAAAGTTAGGTGAAATTGCTGCTATTGAAAGTGGAGGCACACCAAGTTCATCTATTGCGGAATATTGGGACGGGGATATTTGTTGGGCAACATTGGTTGATACAAAGGAAAAGTACTTAACGACAACCCAACGAAAAATCACAGCCGAGGGTTTGAAAAATAGCAGCGCAAAGCTATTGCCTGTTGATGCGGTGATATTTTCAAGTCGCGCCACAATAGGCGATGTAACAATTGCTAAAGTTGAAACAGCAACCAGTCAAGGTTATAAAAATTTCATTTGTGATAAAACGCGAATTCGCCACGAATATCTGTACTACATTTTGAAATACTGCGCCCAAGATATTGCCAATTTAGCGTCTGGCATGACTTTCAAAGAAATTTCAAAAACTGAAATGTCCGCTTTCAAAATTCCCCTTCCACCTTTGGAAATGCAAGATGAAATCGTGCAGGCATGTGAAGCCATAGATGCCGACGTAGTAATGGCACAGTGCGATATTGGACACGCGAAAAGAGAGCTGGAAAGAATAAAAATAGACGTTTTCAGTAAAGGATTTACGCTAAAGAAGATTTCCGATTGTGCTCTTATTAATCCTTCCAAAACAGAAATCAAACAGGTTGATGAAAATACATTAATTTCTTTTGTAGAAATGGCATCGGTCAATGAAGCCGGTTTTATTAATCGTAAAGAAGATCGATTGTTAAAGGATTTGAAAAAAGGCAGTTATACCTATTTCAAAGAAAATGACATCATCATTGCCAAAATAACGCCCTGCATGGAAAACGGTAAATGCGCTTTTGCCACAGATTTAACTAACGGTTTGGCAATGGGTAGTTCAGAGTTTCATGTCATTCGAGCCAATGAAGAAGTCGTTTTAGGCAAATACATCTTTGCTTTGCTTAATCGGGAAAGTGTACGGAAAGAAGCCGAAAAAAATATGACCGGCTCAAGCGGACACCGCCGTGTCCCTGCTTCATTTTATGAAAATTATCGCATCCCTATTCCCGACCTTACCATCCAGCAACAACTAACCACCGAAATAGCAGTCCAAGAAACCAGCATAACCGGCGCACAAAAAATAATTGACGAAGCGGCAAGTAAAAAACAATCCATCTTGATGAAGTATTTATAAAGCCAGTGGAGAAAACCCATGTTACAAGAGCAACTGATCGAAGAAATAAAACAAATTCCTAATGAAAAACTGGCGGAGATTTATGACTTGATTCATTACTTTAGGCTCGGTTTGGCTCAGGAAAAACCCGCAGAGACTATCCGCCAGCGCCCTATTGGCTTGGCAAAAGGGCAGGTTGAGATTCCAGCCAGTTTTTTTGAACCCTTGCCGGACGAAATACTGGATGCGTTTGAGGGGATAAAATGAAAATTCTGTTGGATACCTGTGCTTTTTTATGGCTGGCAACAGACGCGCCAGAACTCAGCGAGAAAGCCAAAATACTATTTCAAAATACCAACAATGCTGTTTACTTGAGCAGTGTTTCAATATGGGAAATCATTGTTAAAAATCAGCTAGGAAAGCTTCCCTTACCCAGTGCGGCAGACGATTTTATTAAACAACAGTGTGAAAAACATTTTGTTGAATATTTATCTCTCGATGAAAAAGCAGTATTTAATTTGAGTACCCTGCCCAATCATCACCGTGATCCTTTCGATAGAATGCTTGTTTGTCAGGCAATCGCATACGATTTAACCATTTTGACATCGGATAAATTGATTATGCAATATCCTGTTGCAACAGTTTGGTGATTTTCAGGTTTAAATAATCTAGCGAAAAACAAGCCATCTTGAAACAGTATTTATAGGAAAAGACCATGTATACAACCATTAGCGGTATTTATGAAAACGGGAAGGTCATTTTACAGGAATCAGCCCCGACAGAAAAAAGCATGCGGGTTTTAGTCGTTTTTGTAGAAGAAAACATTCAGGCCTCACCTAACCAAACCACTATAAAGCAAGCCCCCGAAGAAGAATTAAAACAACATTTTTCCGAACGCTGGCAAGGTCAATTTAAATTAAATGACAAGACGGATGATGCACGGCTGGATTATTTAAAACAACGCTATCAGTTATGAAAATCTTTGTTGATTGCGATGTCCTGATTGATGTGGGCTTGGGAAGAGAACCTTTTTGCCGGGCATCGGGCGAATTGCTGGATTATCTTGAAAATAATAAAAATTGCGGATTTATCGCGTGGCATTCTATTGCCAACTTTTTCTATCTCACCGCAAGAGGCGACAATAAACAAAAAAGCAAAGATTTTATTGCAGAGTTATGTGCTTTTTTGCACATTGTTCTGGTTTCCAATCAAGATTTAATGACTGCCCTGGAATTGCCATTTAACGATTTTGAAGACGCTATGCAATGTGCATCTGCAATGGCTTGTAATGCAGATGTTGTTGTTAGCCGCAATATTGAAGACTATCAGAATTCACCGATTAGAACCTTAACACCTGAACAGTTTTTGCAAAAATTAAGAAGCTGACAACATGAAGAAGAATATGATTTTTCTAATGCCGGACAAGATAACTACCCCATTTCCAAGGGATTGAAAATATCCCTGACATTTTAACCGTAAGCGTAACAGCATGAACCTATCGAACATAACAGAGACCGAATGGAACCTCCGTGTGGATTTGGCGGCCGCTTTTCATCTGGCCGTTAATAATAATCTTCATGAGGCGATTGCCAACCATTTCTCCGCTGTGTTACCGGATGGACAGCATTTCCTGGTGAATCCGTTTGGCCTGCATTTTTCGGAGATTACCGCTTCGAACCTGATTGTGTGTGGCTTCGACGGCAAAGTGGTCCGGGGTGATGGCGAGCCTTCAGCATCGGCGCATCACATCCACGCGCCGATGCATCGGCTCGTCCCCCGCGCCCTTGTACTTCTGCATACCCACCAGCCTTACGCGACGGCGTTGACGATGATTGCCGGCGGCCGGCTCGAATGGGCGCTGCACACGACCTGCCGATTTTACGGCAGGGTGGCTTACGACAACGATTACGACGGCGTGGCGTTGTCGGATACAGTGGGTGAACGCATGGCAAAAATCCTCGGCGACGCCGATGTGTTGTTTCTGGGCAATCACGGCGTCATTACGGCTGCACCGACAGTGGCCCAGGCATTCGATGACCTCTATTTCATTGAACGCGCGGCGCAGACGCAGATTCTCGCTATGAGTACCGGCCAGCCATTGGCTCGTCTTTCCAACGAACTCATCGAGCAAGTCGCAGAGCAAACAAGGCATGAACGCTTCGATCTTGGCTACATCGAATGCCATTTCGCCGCTCAAAAGCGGCTGCTGGATGCTTCAGGTGGATTATATCAGCGCTGACGGCGACGAAGGATTTTTCGCTATATATTCCCTCTCCCCGACCCTCTCCCAAAGCATGGGTATCTACACAAGTGGTTACCCCTTCTCCTTTGAGGGAGAAAGCTGGGATGAGATGAGGGGATATAACCAGTTGATTTTATTCTCTTAACCCCAACCCCTTCGACACAACTCAGGGCAGGCCTCTCCAGCAGGAGAGGGAGTGAGATGCTCAAGTTATTTCATGCACGTTCCTAAGTGTAATTAACTGCTACTTGGTCTTACCAAACAGGTTTTTGAGTTTACCAAGCTGGCCTTTCGCGGGACTCACTGAGGGTTGCTCAACTTCAGGCGGCGCAGGCTGAATGGCTTCTTCAGCCTGTTTTGACTCTTCGGTTTTTGGCTTTGAACCAAACAGGTTTTTGAGCTTTCCAACCGGGATTTTAATGGTATTTACTGGCGGTTGTTCCACGTCCGAGGGAGCAGGCTGGGCTTCTTCATAGTGTGTATCTTCAGATTTTTGTTTTGAACCAAACAGGTTTTTGAGTTTTCCTAATTGACCTTTAGCTGCACTCTCTGGCGGTTTTTTGTCTTCCAAAGCCGCTGGCTGGATTTCTGCTTCATTTTGTTTTACATCTTCGGATTGCTGCTTTTTGTCGCCAAAGTAGTGTTTTATTCGTCCATATTTGTCTTTAACCGGGCTCACTGGCGGTTGTTCGACTGCCACCGGGGCAGGCTGGATTTCTTCTTTATATTGCCTGGTTTCAACGGCTTCCGGTTCTGCGGTGATATTCTCCTGTTTGGTTTTGCCAAACAGGCCTTTGAGTTTTCCGGCGACGCCGCCCGTTTGTTCTTTAACAGGAGCAACTGGCTGTTCTTCCGGCTCCACTGGCTCAAGCTTAATGGCTTCTTCAACCTGTTTTGTTTCAACGGCTTCCGGTTCTGCGGCAACGGGTCTCTTGTTTGGTCTTGCCAAACAGGCCTTTGAATTTTCCGGCGACGCCGCCCGTTTGTTCTTTAACGGCGCTCACTACCTGTTCTTCGATGTCCGAGCAATACGAGAACTGAAGGG
>CAWBFT010000051.1:0-42216 GCA_963788135.1 uncultured Gammaproteobacteria bacterium | reverse complement strand
CGAGACCAGGGCCTCAAAATCATCGCGCGCATTCCTGTGGCATGAAGAAGATTAACGTGCTTTTAGTTGACGATCACGCTGTCGTTCGCGCTGGCTTTCGCATGTTGCTAGCCGCCGAGCCGATGATAGAAATCGTCGCCGAAGCCAATCGAGGGGAACTGGCTTGTCAACTTTATACGGATAAATCGCCGGATGTTGTCGTGCTGGATTTATCCATGCCGGGCATTGGCGGCCTGGATTGCATACGAAGGATTTGCAGTAAAGATGTTAACGCTAAAATCCTGATTTTCAGCGTACACGATGAAATCGTTTATGTTAACCGAGCACTTGACGCAGGCGCACGAGGTTACATTACCAAAAACAGTGCCGCCGATATTTTAGTCGAAGCTATTCAAACCATTATATCTGGAAATATCTATATCGAACCCGCACTGGTTAAAACATCATCCTCTTCATTAGATACACGTTTTGAGGTTGGCAACAAAGATTTGGTTAACACGCTTACCCCAAAGGAGTTCGATGTCTTTTGTTTGTTGGCAAAAGGCTTAACCCCGCAAAAAATAGCGGACGAATTATGTTTGGGTTATAAAACCGTTGCCAATTACGGCACACAAGTTAAAAATAAGTTAAACGTCACCAGCGTAGCGGAATTAGCGCATCTCGCTACCGCGCTGGGAATTATTAAAAAGGGGTGATCCGCGCTATAGTTGATTAACAAATCAATGTTAACCTTTATTTTGCGTATCTACATGTAAACCGCATTCTTTCTTGGTCTCTTCCTCCCACCACCAGCGCCCTGCCCTTTCATGCTGGTTTGGCAATACGGGGCGAGTGCACGGTTCGCAACCGATACTGATATAACCTTTCGTATGCAGCTCGTTAAAAGGCACTTGATTATCCTGGATATAATCCCAAACCTGCGCCGATTTCCAATTCAATAAAGGATTAAATTTAATTAACCGGTGCCTGTCTGTCGAAAAAACAGCATCAACATCAACTTCAAGGATATCCTGGCGTGTCTCCAGACTTTGATCGCGCCGTTGACCGGTAATCCACGCGTCAAACTGGTTAAGTTTTCGTTCCAGTGGTTCTACTTTGCGAATGGCACAGCACTCTTGATGACCGTCCTTGTAAAAACTGAATAAGCCTTTACGCTTGACGAAATCATCCAGAACTTCCCTGTCCGGCGTTAACAGTTCAATCTCTATCTGGTAATGATCCCTGACTTTTTCGATAAAACGGTAGGTTTCCGGATGGAGACGCCCGGTATCCAACGTAAAGACATGGATAGCTTTGTTAATACTTGACGCCATATCAATTAACACCACATCTTCGGCGCCGCTAAATGAAATGGCAATGTTATCGAACAAAGATAACGCTTTTTTCAGAATGAAACGGGGATTTTTACCGGCCAGTTCAGACTGTAGTTGTTCTAGATTTATTGTTGACATAGTTACTGCTGGGCAAAGTATTGCTTTAAAAATTCGTCGAAAGGAAGTTGCGACTGAGCCTCCAAAGCTTTTTGCTTGGTCAAGGATTGTTGAGCCATTTCATTAAATGACCTGACTTTTCCTTCATCAAGCGGATGATTCATAAAGGTTTCGGCATGTTCCAGGGATTTTTCGACGCCAAAACAACTAAATGGCTCTTGTCTTTCCCTCATGGCGGTTAACATCCTTGCTGAGGGCGTTAAATCCGGATTTGCCACGAGTTTGCGTTGTGTCGCCAACGCTTCGCTGTAAGCTTGGGTTTTATTGCCCTGATCAAGCACTGAACATACCGTTGAAACAGAATCTAAAATATCGTCGGCCCAATTCCGCAAGGATATTGTTTTGCCATCGAGCTCCAATTCCAGCCCCGGTTTTCTGCCAAAATTAGCGACTTTTAATTGATTTCTGTTGTTAGCCTGAAAATCTTGTTCGGACATTGGCGGGCTATCTTGCAACAAACAGGTTAACAATAATGCTTCAATGAAGCGCCCCTTTTCTGCATCGATACCTAAAGGTTCAAACACATCCAAATCCAGTGAACGCATCTCGACATAGCGCACGCCACGTCGCCTAAGCGCTAATGTGGGTTTCTCACCGGAGTTGGCGATTTGTTTCGGACGGATAACGCTGTAGAACTCATTCTCTATTTGCAGGATGTTGGCGTTCAGCTGTTGATAGCTGCCATCCACGACAATTCCAATTTTCTCGTAATCTGGGTAAGGAGTAGTGATGGCATGACTTAAACTGCCCACATATTCAGGTAACGAGTTATAGTTGATCCTTAAATTGGCTTGGTTTTTACTTTTGTAACCGATATCACTCATCCGTAATGAAGTGGCGTAGGGATGGTACAAAGTACCCCCATCAAACTCCTCGAATTGCGCCATCAGTTCAGGACGGCTTTTAAAGAAACTTTTGCAAATCGCCGAAGACGAACCAAATAAATACAAAATGATCCAGCCAACCCGCTGGAAATTGCGTATCAACCCGAAGTATTCATTTGAAATAAAATCTTGCGCCGATATGGAGGGCTTTTCCATTTTTTGCAATACTGGCCACAGCGCTTCCGGCACGGAAAAATTAAAATGGATACCGGCGATCGCTTGCATGGTGCGGCCATAACGATGCCACAAACCATGTCGGTAAACATGCTTCATTTTACCCGTGTTCGATTCGCCGTAATAAGCGATGGGGATGCTGGCATCGCCTTCAATACCGCATGGCATACTGGTGCATAATAATATTTCATCCTCCAAATGCCGATAGACAAATCGGTGGATAGCATCTAGATAATCCAAAGTTTCCTGAATGTCAGAAAATGGCGGCGTTATTAGTTCAATCAACGCTTCGGAGTAATCCGTGGTAATCTGAGGATGGGTCAACGCTGAACCTAATGCGGCAGGATGTGGTTTGTGGCTAATAGAGCCTTTCTTGTTGATTCGCAGACTTTCTTTTTCAATACCTTTAAGTCCTCCGCAAATCAAAAACTGTTGATCGTTCGCAATGAGCCCTGCCAAACGCTGAAAATGCGGGTTAGTCATAGTTAGCCATACTTTTATTATTACTGTCCTGTTAACGTCATATTATAAAGCTAATATTCTCAACTTGTAATCCGGCGAAAAATGCAGCATCTGAGTTCATTGATAATACCCAAGATTCAATAGCGGTTTTCCAAGGATTGACTCCTTAATTCTCATTTTTTGGAAATAATTTTGATCCTTATCCTCGGCAAGAAAAAGCTTAATGACATGACAAAAATCATCATATTCTGAAATAGCTAAGCCTCAGATCGACAAATCCAGCTGCCGATTTGTCAAATTTTCTCAACCTCGACCACAAACTCCAGCCTACAAATTTCTTTAACTTCATCACTATTTTTTTGTGAGCATTTCCACATTTTCCAATGCCCATTTTCATGGTGAATAATTGTGTGAGAAGCATCACAGTTAACTGCTGCCACTCCAGCTAGATTTTGCCTCAAGCGATCCGTTCGCTTTTACCTAACGACTGCGAGGCTATAAGAATGCTAAATAATTTTTTACTAAAGGCGTCTCCCAAAAGTACGCTCCACATTGTCGAAATGACAAAAAAAACTAAATCAAGTCAAATCAAATGGATGCTTTTAATCACAACATTATTTTTGTGGGGCATCAATCATGCCACATATGCTTCCATGGCGGAGCAAACTGCTGTCCAGGATCTTGTGCCGATTAGCTCGGCAAGCCGGCAAGTTGTTAACAGCGGTTCCTGGTCCAGCCCTGCGACGTGGAATGGCGGTATTCTACCTACGGCCGGTGAAAACATATATGTTCCCAAAGATAAATCATTGACAGTCGACGTTGTCAGCGATATTGCACACGGAACAATTAGGGCTGACGGCGTGTTAACATTTCCGACTAACAAAAATGTAAAAATTAAACTGGATACATTAGTTGTCACAGAAAGTGGTAAATTTATTGTTGGCTCTGAAACCAGTCGGGTTCAATCGTCAAAAAAAATTGAAATTATCATTGCCAACAAAGGACCCATTGACAGAACTTGGGATCCTTTCAATGTTAGCCGCGGCGTAATCATCCAGGGGACAGCCAAAATTTTTGGTGCTGACAAATCTGCTTTTCATGCACTTGCCACTTACCCTGATAAAAGCGCAACCACGTTAACACTCGATACGGTGCCTACTGGCTGGGAAAAAGGCGATATTATTGCCGTTACCGCAACGAAATTTCGTCGTAAAAAAACTTATGACACTCGCTATATCACCGGGGACGAACTAAGAAAAATTAAAGCAATTTCTGGCAACGTCATAACCTTAGGCCAAGTAGATGATTCAAGCCTCAGTGATCCTCTGACTTACAGCCATATTCCGACCATCCCTAACATGCCGGTTTATGTGGCTAACTTAACGCGCAATGTGATTTTTATGGGTGAAGGAGGTGAATCTGTTCCTGCAAGGCAACGCGGGCATTTTATGGTAATGCACACACCGGATGTTGTTATTAAGGGCGCAGGCTTCTATTACCTGGGCCGTACAGATAAATCCAAACCCATTGACGATTTCGTGTTAAAAGGTAACGGATATCGTGAAACAGATAAAAAAAGCAACTTTATTCCAGGTGCCAACAACAATCCACGCGGTCGTTACGCGGTACATTTTCATCACACAGGGGTTAACAATAACAGCATTCCCCCGATAATCTGCTCTGGCAATGCCGTATTTTCCAGCCCGGGCTGGGGTTTTGTAAATCATACCAGTCACGTTTTGATGGAAAATAATGCCTCATACAATGTATATGGTAGTCATTTTGTCTCAGAAGACGGAAATGAAAAAGGGGGGTTCCGGCACAATATCGCGATTAAATCCGAGGGTAGAGAGTCTTTTTCAAAATTCGGACAAGGCAATCATGATGTTGGTCATACAGGCCATGGCTTCTGGCTCGAATCCAGAAACCTCGTCATGGAAGACAACGTAGTTTCCGGAGTTAACAAATCAGGTGTAGTTTATTTTCACCGTAATAACGCCCCAGGTGTAAACCTGATGATTCCTAGAGAAAATTTATTAACATCAAATAAAGATATCGTCAAAAACCTGCCGGCGATTTTTTATGAGAAAGTACCCATTACGCATGAAGTTAATACCACGGTATTATCAAGCGGCGGCGGGTTAAACGTCATTAAATCGTTTCCTCTGCAAGATCACGACGCCCGTAACATAATAGAGTCGTTCAAAGCCTACTCAGTGATTGATGGCCTTGGAATACAGTATACTGAAAACTATACCTTAAGGAATATCGAGATTGTTGCTGATCATGATACAGCTAAATGGGATGAAGGATTTAATATGTATCGAAGAGTTAAAAATGTTGTATTGGATAATGTAAAAATTGATGGTTTTATCCATCCGATTATTACGGGTACGACTTTCGCTGGCCAACCAGATCAGACTGATGCCGTTTTTAAGAACGTCATGGTTAACGGCAGACCAATTATTCCGGGAGTAGACATTCATCAACCCGGATTAATCACCAAAAGCAACTATGACCCTAAATTTCATAAGATCATCAATACCAACAAAGACGGCTCTAACTCAGCGGCATCGATGCCCAAGGATGATCAAGGTGTTTTAAAGTTTACCCCTGCTAAGGACTTACCTTCCAATTTCCCTTATAACTATAATAAAGGCTTTATAGTGCGAGGAATAAAATCAGATAGCTTGGGAGAAGCGACATTTGAATCAAAATGGCTGGATAAGCAATTGATGGCGACAGTTCATAAAGGTTATTACACAGATACGCAAAAAAACAAATATGTATTTTTGAAAGATCTCATGTCGGATAGGTTAACTGGTGAAACGATTGTTGTTGTAACAAAGTTGAAATTACTGGTTAATTTTATGGGACTAGGACCGAATTTGGGAGCGTTACCACAATAACTATCAATTTCACCATCTGGAAGCCGATACGATTAATGATCACCGTATCGGCTTTCTTCTTAACAGGACTAGATGCTCCTATTGCTTTTTAGGCAACTCAAATGCCATATTCGTTGTACAACAATGCAGTAAACAAAATCCTTAGCACAATACTTCCATCATGCTAGAAAAATCGCTTCAAAAACCAGAATGGCTAATTTTTTTCTCGTAGCAGAATATTCTTTAAAGTTAATTAAGAAATTAAAAACTCATTCGTAACCACATAAAAATAATCATTATTTTTATGAAATTACCATGCAAAAAATAGAAACCTATACAGAAAGTGGGTTTCTATTTTTTTGCATATTTAAGCAACACATAAGAAATCGAGGGCAGACTAAAAATTCCAAGGGTAATTTTATTACTCTTTTTTTGTATATTTTGGAGGCTCAGAATGCAAAAATCTTCGATAGACGGGAATGTCTCCCGTTCAAACTCAGCTTTTTATGATAGTCACCCAATGACTATCATAAAAAGCTATATATTCGCTCTGCTCACAATAGCGTTTATTTTCAACCCAATTCAAAATGTTTCTGCGGCAAGCTTAGCTGATGCTATTGCCAATCAACATGAATCCGAACATAACGCGGTTATGAATTTGGTCCCTGTAGAAAAAGCAAACCGTCGGGTAGTTAAAAGCGGCTCATGGTCAAACCCATCTATCTGGAGTGGTGGAAAACTTCCCGCCGCCAGCGAAAATCTTCACATACCCCAAGGCATGTCAGTGCTAGTTGACGTTGTTAATGATAACGCTTTGGGTACTATCCGAGTGGATGGTACTATCAAATTCGCTACCAATAAAAATGTCAGATTGAAGCTGGATACTTTAGTAGTTACCTCAACCGGCACATTTGAAGTCGGCTCAGAAAGTGCCAGGGTTCCAGCGGCGAACACTGTGGAAATAGTTATTGCCAACAAAGGGGCGATTGACCGTAAATCGGATCCCGCCAACCTTGGCCGGGGCATCATCCTGCAGGGTAAAACCCGAATTTTCGGTACCGATAAATCGCCTTTCCATGCCCTCGCTACTTATCCTGATGTAGGAGCTACCCAACTCAGACTTGAATCCACGCCAAAAGGCTGGACGAAAGGCGACATTATTGCGGTGACATCTACCAGGTATCGCTATAAACAAGCGGGTGACAAGAGTTACATCAGCAAAGATGAGTTACGTAAAATCAAGTCCATTTCCGGAAATGTGATAACCCTCGGTCAAGTGGCTGATCCAAATACGGACGACCCTTTACTTTACAGCCACGTGCCCACCAGTTCAAATATGCCTGTTTACGTGGCCAATTTAACCCGCAACGTGGCGTTTTCTGGTGAAGGTGGGGAAAGTGTGCCCCCCAGCCAGCGCGGTCACTTTATGGCAATGCATAGCGAAGATGTTATTATTAAGGGCGCGGGGTTCTATTATCTTGGCCGCACTGATAAATCCAAGCCAATAGACGACTTTAAACTGGATAGCCGTGGCTATCGCGTAAAAGACAGCAAAGGCAACTTCATTCCAGATAAAAACAACAATCCCCGCGGGCGGTATGCGATGCATTTCCATCATACAGGCGTTAGCGATGCGAACAAAACTCCAGCTATTTGCTCTGGTAATGCAGTTTTCTCGAGTGCTGGCTGGGGATTTGTTAACCATACCAGCCATGTCATTATGGAAAATAATGCGTCTTACAATGTCTATGGCTCACATTATGTTTCCGAAGATGGTAATGAACTAGGGACTTTTAAACATAACATCGCCATCAAATCAGAAGGCAGACAATCTTATGTCAAGTTTGGCCAAGGCAATCACGATATGGGACATACCGGCCATGGTTTCTGGCTGGAATCTAGAAATATGGAGATGGAAGACAATGTCGTTTCCGGTGCCTACAAGGCTGGAATTGTCTATTGGCACCGCAATGTAATCCCTGGTGTCGACCTGATGATTCCTAGAGCAAATTTGTTAACATCCAACAAAGATATCGTTAAAAACTTGCCCTCGATCTATTACGAGAAAGTGCCAATCACTCATGAAAAAAACTCCACCGTATTAGCAAGCGGCGAAATGCTGACTGTAATCAAATCCTTTCCAAAACAGGATCATGATGCACGGAATGTTATAGAAGGCTTGAAAGGTTACTCGGTGCTGAACGGTATCAGTGTGCAATACACGGAAAAATATACTTTCAAAAACATTGAAATGGTCGCCGATCCTGGCACCGCAAAGTTTGATGGCCGTGGCATTAATGTACAGCCACTTAATAAAGATATCGTGGTTAGTAACGCCAATGTAGAGGGCTTCATTCACCCTGTAGTTACCGGCACAGTATTTTCAGGAAAAAAAGATCAAACTGATGTGATTTTTGTGAATACACGCGTTAATGGCAGAACCATTGTGCCTGCAAATGATATTCATACAGCGGCTAATCTTGTCGTTAAAAATTATGACCCTAACTATCACAAAGTGGTGAACTTAACTCAAGCCAACCTGGTTAAGATGGCGAGCAAAAGCCAATCAGGTTTGAACTTTATTCCGGCCGCCACTATGTCTACCAATTTTCCGGCAGGTTTTAACCTCGGCTATTACTTCCGGGGAACTAAAAAGGATAGCTTGGGAGAAACTCCTTATGAATCAAAATGGTTTGATAAACAACTGCTTGCAACGGTTCATAAAGGTTATTACACTGATTCGAAAAAAGACAAGTTCGTTTATCTGACCGATTTAATTTCTGACAGATTGACAGGCGAATCACGTCAAGTAACGGTTAAATTGAAAATCGTATCTGACCTAAGTAAGTCACTCGGTTCCAGTTTAGGGGCAGTTCCACAATAAAATACCTCAATCCGATCCAACCTTGTTTCTCTTGAACCGAGTTGGATCCTTGCTAATATTCACCAATTAATTCGGCATTTCTGTTTGAAATGCCGAATTAATCATCCTGAAATCACTTCCCAAATAATAATCGGGGTCATCAAACCCAAATCTTTGTACATTCCGATGTAATTTTTCGAATTTTTCTCTAAAACCATTCATTTCTTAAATTTGTGAATCCAATGTATTATCTTACCCAGTCGAAAATACAATCAAATCACAATGAAAATCTTACCTTTTTTAGTCTTAACATTGATGGTTTCAATGGCGCATGCCAACCCTTCCCTGCACGCGTGGTCTGTCGTTGCAAAACCAACATCAGACATTAACGCCGAGAGCATAGGTAAATACACGGCAGGATGTATACGGGGGGCGACCGCTTTACCGATAAGCGGGTCGGGCTATCAGGTCATGCGGCTCTCCAGAAAGCGTTACTACGGTCATCCTGACCTCATCCACTTCATAGTAAGGTTGGGGCAAGAAACCCATCAGCAAAAATTAGGTACATTGCTCGTGGGTGATTTGGGGCAGCCAAGAGGCGGGCCCACCTTGACCGGCCATCGGAGCCATCAAACGGGACTTGACACCGATATCTGGTATCAACTGAGCAAAGAAGCTGACAAGAGGCAACTTAGTCCAGATGAAAGAGAAGGTTGGGGTTCCCCTTCGGTAGTTAAAAACGGAGCAGGCGGCATTGATTACTTACATTGGTCACAGAACAATGCCAAAGTTCTTGAACTGGCGGCGCTTATGCCGGAAGTTGATCGGATATTCGTCAACGCTCATGTTAAACGGGAATTATGCAACAGCAGTTCATCACGCGACTGGCTGCAGAAAATTCGTCCTTGGTTTGCCCATGCCGATCATTTCCACGTGCGTTTAAAATGCCCTAAGGACGATAGAAACTGCTACAAACAAGAACCCGTGCCTGCTGGCGATGGATGTGGCGCAGACCTCGCCTGGTGGTTTTCTGATGACGCCAAAAAGCCCGCTAAAAAAGCGCCTCCGACAGCGATTACCTTACCCAAAGAGTGCGAAACAGTCTTGAGTGAATAAAATTTGATTACATAAAGTTAACCAATGAGCTACTTTTAACTTAACTCAATCGTAAAACTTCACTAGATAAATTATTATGCGACATGCTGAACGCCGTTACTCGCCACGTTTCAACCCAAAAGGCATCAAAGCCAGCATTAATTTGGAATCACAAGAGCCATCCTCAATGACAGGGGAAGTTCTCGATATCAGTTATACCGGAATAAAGATCCGCTTACATACACCAATAAGAAACTCCTTGAACGGCAAAAAAATTCGTATCGAGCTTGTTTTACCTGAATCTGGAATTCCTTTAACTATAAGCGGAATCCTAAAACACCAAGACGAGACTACAGACTTAGGTATTGAATACGTTGAAAATTCCAATGTAGTAGATATGGATAAATTTATGCTTGAATGCTTTAAATTAGTTAAGTCAAATTAGCCAGATTAATCCCTCACTACCGGCTAACCTTAAGTAAAAAATAAATTTCTCTTTCAAACTGTTTCTTATAGTGGTGGACGTAATAGTAATTAATATTTGATAGTGAGCAATTTCTAAAAATGTTTGTTATTTGAGTTTTAACCAAATTACAACGACTAACTTCTGCAAAGATCAAAGTAAACCTCCGCATGGTTTCTTAACAAAATTTTATGTTGCCTCGCCTCTTCGACCCAGACAAATTTCAATTTACTTAAGGCTTCCTTCATGACCACACGTATTCTTGTTGTTGAAGATGAGCCAGCGATTGCCGAAACCACCCTGTACGCATTAAGTACGGAAGGATTCGAAGCGGTTTGGGCGACAAATGGACAATCGGCCTTAACCTTCCTTAACGAAGGGAATTTCGATCTGGCTATTCTCGACGTTGGATTGCCGGATATCAATGGCTTTGAATTGTACAGACAAATCGGACATCGATTGCCGGTCATTTTTTTAACCGCCCGCTCCGGTGAAATCGACCGTATTGTCGGCCTGGAATTGGGCGCCGATGATTACATTGCTAAACCGTTCAGTCCGCGCGAATTATGCGCCCGCGTCCGCACGGTGTTAAGGCGCTTGCAAAAACAGCAATCGCTCTCACTATCGCAAAGACCCATCGAAGCAAACACAAAATATCAAATCGACGAAGAACGCAAGCGCATCAGTTATTGCGGTTCGATTTTAGAACTTTCCCGTACCGAGTACCGTTTGCTAAAAGTATTGGTTAACAAACCAGGCAGGGTGTTCACCCGCGATGAATTGATGGATAAAGCCTGGGAGCATCCGGAGGTTAGCCTGGAACGCACGGTGGATGCCCACATCAAAATGATCCGCGCCAAACTGCGCGCCATCCAGCCCGAATCGGATCCCATCATCACCCATCGGGGCTTGGGTTACGCCTTGCGCGAATGAGCAAACGCAACCGGATTTTTGCCGGTGTCCTGTTAATCTTCATAGTAGGCATCGTGTTTTTAATTTATCGGATCGCCTCCGGCCTGGACATCCGCTATCGCGAATCCACCGAGCAAATCATGGTCGATACCGCGAATATCCTGGCGGCATGGCTGGAGACCGAAATTAGTAATAATCAGCTCGCCACCGCCAACATCAAACAGGCCTTTGCAAAGGTTAACCAACGCCGCTTTGACGCCCACATTTACAGCATCACTAAACAACAGGTTGACCTGCGCGTCTACGTGATTGACAGTAACGGCATTGTCGTATTCGACTCGTTAAGTCAAGCGCTCGGCGAGGATTTCCGTTCCTGGCATGACATCAATCTGGCGCTCGACGGCCGTTATGGTGCCAGGACGACCCGCGACAATCCGAATGATCCGGCCACCACCGTTATGTATGTTGCGGTGCCAATTTATCAAGGCAGCAAAATTTTCGGCGCGGTCAGCGTTAGCAAAGCCGTCGCCTCTCATCGCGAATTGCTGCTATCCGCGCAGCAGCAATTGATTTATCTGGGCTTAATAACCTTGGCCGGGGTTTTGGTTTTGTTGACCGTATTATCTGTCTGGTTAACCAATCCATCTCGGCTGACGCACGATTTAACCCAGGTATTCAAGCAAGAAAAACTGTCCCAGCCCAGGCGTTGGTTAAATCGGCTGCGCACCGTGCTGAACAGCGCTTTTCTTGATATGCGCGACGCAATGGCGGGACGCAACTATTCGGAAAACTACATCCAATCGCTAACCCACGAACTAAAAAGCCCGCTGACAGCTATCCGCGGCGCGGCGGAATTGTTGAACGAACCGATGACTGATGCGCAACGCGAACGCTTCATCGACAACATTACCACTCAGGCGCAACGCTTGCAGGATCTCGCTGAACGCTTGTTGGAATTAACTTCGTTAGAACAGCGGCGCAGTTTGGAAAATCCGCAGAGCATTGAAATAAGTCAACTGCTTGAGGACGTTTTAACAGGCTTAGAAACATGCGCAAATTTGAAAGCTATCCGCTTTCTATTAACCGTTGAGAAGCCAGTTTACGTCAATGGAGATTCATTTCTATTGCAACGCGCGTTAACCAATTTAATAGAAAATGCGCTGGATTTTTCGCCTATTGGCAGTGCGATTAAAATCACTATCACCCGAAATCGCAGGCTGTGCGAAATCACCATCCGCGACCACGGCTCCGGCATCCCTGATTACGCGCTGGATAGAATCTTCGAAAAATTCTATTCCTTGCGCCGTCCGGATACCGGACAAAAAAGCACCGGCCTAGGCTTGCCGTTTGTTAGAGAAATTACCCAATTACATGGCGGCAAGGTATCAATGATGAATCATGCTGAAGGCGGCGCGCTCAGCCAAATGGTGCTGCCGCTTTCAAAATGATAGCGCATGCTGTATTTTCAGCCTTCCGAATTACGAGCGCCATCGGTTTTATTAATTGAATCTTGAACGTTTGTCCGGTAATCAAAACATGGTCAATTACGTGTTTAAACCTGTTGCCGCCGTTTAACCAAAGCCAGCCCCGCCAACGTTGAAACAAAAAGTACTAGCGCCCCAGGCGAAGGAACAACCTCAGTTTTCATATCCTCTTCCGTTTTCCAAATTTTGACAACATGATCTTTCTCTGGATCAAAAGGATAAAAATCACCTTCCATCTTAATAAATTTCTCTTCAGAGAGGTATTGAATAAATCCCATAGGCGTAGATCCGCAATTCATCAGACCATCTAAAAATGAACCGATTTGTGGCGATATCGTAAGACAGTATTTTTGAAAGTAAGGGCAACAATGATGTCCGTCGGAACTTAAAGATACAGTATTCAAGCTTTCAAACTCAGCATTGCCTTGAAACCGAAACTTAATAGGCTTTAAATGGCCGTAACTATCAACAAAATTCATTTGAATACTCATTATCGACATATTTCAGCTTGCCGTCCCCGTTCAAATCCTCTCCCGAAAACGAACCAGTAGACATAGCCGCCATTCTCAAACCCGCCCTGGTAAAAGCGATAAGTTGTTGCGCAAATTGCCTGGGAAAATGCCAGGAAGAAACAGGTTAATAAAAGCACAATTTTATAATTTTTCATAAAAACTCCTAGAGCCAATCATTAATGAAAATTTATCATCGTTTAATAATGATCTGCGCGCGATTGTCTCTCGAAAACAGCGCCAAGTAAAAGACTTATTTATTCAGCGGCCATTCAATTTGGCGGCAGCGGCTTCTTAACCAAAAAAGCATTATTTCCGTATGTATTAATTTTCTGGGAAAACAGTAGGTTCCGGCTCTCGCCCGACGCGAAAAATTCATCAACATTTCACACAGATTTCTTGTTTTCTTCCCAATCAGTTCTCATCACTTCCGTATCCTTCACTCCGTGCAAAGCCCGCACTAACCAACTGAAGGAGTGAAAATGAAAATTTTTTTATGCCCGGTTTTCCCAGCATTATTGTTAACGTTAAGCTTAACAGTGTCTGCGCATGCGGAACCTGAGGAATCACCAGAAAAAAGCTTATCACCGTATTTTTTTGTTAACAGCGCCGACCCCAAGCTTGACCGCCTGCCGCTTAAAGCGACGACAGTTAAGGTTAACATCACCGGCGTAATTGCTGATGTGACGGTGAAACAGCACTATAAAAATGAGGGCACGAAGCCTCTAGAAGCGCGCTATGTATTCCCCGCTTCCACCCATGCTGCTGTATATGGGATGCAAATGCATATCGGCGCGCGGGTTATCGAAGCGAAAATCCGCGAGAAACAACAGGCGCGGGTGGAATATGAAACCGCCAAAGCCGAGGGCAAAAGCGCGTCTTTACTGGAACAACAACGGCCTAATGTATTTGAGATGAATGTCGCCAACATCCTTCCGGGCGAAGTCATTAGCGTTGAACTGCATTACACGGAAACGATTATTCCCAGCGAAGGCAAGTACCAGTTTGTTTATCCCACCGTGGTCGGGCCTCGTTACAACGGCTCTGTTGCAGCTGGCAGCGGTAAAAATGAACAATGGATACAAACGCCTTATTTAACATCCGATACGCCTGCCACTGCAACCTTTGCCATGTCGGTTAACCTAGCTTCGCCCATTGCCTTGCAGGAAGTCGCCAGCACAACCCACGAAGTTAACATTAACCAACCGGATGCCCATCATGCCGAGTTAAATCTTCCAGCCAGCACGGAAAACGGCAACCGTGATTTCATCCTGGATTACCGCTTGGCGGGCGATGTTATCCAATCCGGCACAATGCTGTACAAAAGTCATGATGAAAACTTTTTTATGACCATGATCGAGCCACCGAAACGAGTGAATACCGACCAAATCGTGCCACGTGAATATATCTTTATCGTCGATATTTCCGGCTCGATGAACGGTTTCCCGCTGGAAACCGCCAAAACGTTATTACGTAATCTGGTCGGGCAGCTTAAACCGACGGATACCTTTAATGTATTGCTGTTTTCCGGCAATGACGCCCTATTATCGCCAGTCTCCTTACCAGCCAATAAAGATAATATCGAGAAAGCTATTGCCGTGATTAACCAGCAGGAAGGCAGCGGCAGCACGGAACTATTACCAGCTTTGCGCCATGCCTTGACGATGGCAAAAACCGATAAACGCTCGCGCAATTTTGTGATCATCACCGACGGCTACGTAACCGTGGAAAAAGAAGCCTTCGACCTGATCCGCAATAATCTGAACAAAGCTAACGTATTTTCTTTCGGCATCGGCTCTTCGGTTAACCGGCTATTGATGGAAGGTTTGGCCCGCGCCGGAGAAGGCGAAGCGTTCATCGTCACCAACGACGAAGATGCTGACAAAACTTCACAGGCGTTTAAGCAATATATAGAAAGCCCGGTGTGGACGCATCTTAAACTGGAGATTAACGGTATGGATGCGTACGATGTCCAACCCCAAAAACTACCTGACTTATTCGCCGAACGTCCGATTGTCATCATCGGCAAATGGCGTGGCAATGCGCGCGGTGAGGTTACGGTTTCCGGCTTAACCAGCACAGGCCAAACCAGCCAAACAGTGCAAATCGAAAATGACATTATTGCAGACGATGCCTCTGCCTTGCGTTACTTGTGGGCGCGCGAACGCATTGCCGAATTAGGCGACTACACCCAGTTGTACACTTACGGTGGCAATAACGATAAGGAAATCAAAGAAATCACCCAACTAGGCCTGAAATACAATTTGTTAACCGATTACACTTCATTCGTGGCCGTCGACCATGTCGTACGCACCAACGAAAAAGGCGAAACTGTCGATCAACCTAGCCCGTTACCGCAAGGCGTTAATGAATTAGCCGTCGGCGCGGAAGTGCCCAGCACGCCGGAACCGGAATTTTACGCCATGATGGCGATGGCGGCTGGCATGAGCGCCTGGTTACGTCGTCGGAGATCGGGTCATGCTCAATAAATCTTACCTTGGATTGAGCGTGACCGTTTTATCCGCCCTGCTTGCTGTCTGGCCGAACTGGTTATGGATGGCAAAAAGGTTAAGCGATGGCTCGGATGAACCTTGGGGCATCGTCGCCTTAACAACCATTATCGTTTTACTGGGTAAAGAGATAAGAACGCTGCAACAACCCGGCGATTTCACCTTAACAATCACTGCACTCTGGTTAGTGATTGCAATAGCTGTTTGGGGGGTAATCCCCCCATTTTCTCTACCGCTTGCGCTGTATTGGGTATCACTTGGCTATTGAGCGGTTTGTTAACCAGAAGCCAGCCAAGGCTTCCTCTATTGATGCTGGCGTTGTTAGCTTTGCCATTAACCGCATCGCTTAACTTCTATCTGGGTTATCCCTTGCGCTGGTTATGCGCCCAAGCGGTTGCACCTTTGCTTTCTGTTTTCGGCATCACCGTCACGCCACAAGGGGCAGCTTTGTTGTGGAATGGCAAGTCTGTCTTGATCGATGCGCCATGCGCCGGTATTGCCATGTTGTGGCTGGGAATGTATTTGGCTGCCCTATTCTCATACCTGAATTCAGCAAGTTCAATTCGAAGTTTAATCAATGGGGTTGTCGCGTTAATGGTCGTCGTCCTGGCAAATGTATTTCGCAATGCGCTGCTGTTTTATAAGGAAGCCGGCATTGTCAAACTGCCACATTGGGCGCATGAAGCGATTGGCTTGGTCGTATTTAGTTTTATTGTGCTACTTATTTATTGGTTAACTTCAATATCAAATCGCAAGGATATTTGCCATGAAAGCCGTTAACTGGTCACAGATTTGCTTTTGTTTGTTGATGATAGGCTGTGCGCTCAGACCTCTGTTTTCACAAAATTCGGAAGTCGCCAGCCAGCCAGTTTCTAAAGAACAAAATTGGGCATTCGAACAATGGCACAAAGGGGTCGGCAGGTTATGGCAACTTCCCTTAACTCCGGTAGAACAACGCTTTGCCCAAGGCTTTCCTGGTGGCATCGCCCGCTTTACTGATGGCAACACCGTTTGGGTCATTCGTCACTTGACCGAGGCCACACGAATGCTGCATTCGGCGGCTGATTGCTTTCGCGGACTCGGTTATCAGGTCAATCCTCCTAAAGTACTTGAACACAACGATGGCAACCGCTGGCGCTGTTTTCTGGCTAATCGCGGAAATCACCTCCAAGTCTGCGAACGAATATTCGATACAGAACAAAAGCAGTGGACAGATGTTTCGGCATGGTATTGGGAAACCCTGTTTCAATCACGGAAACACGAATGGTGGGCGGTAACGCAGGTTAACCGCGCCGATTCAAACAATGGGCAGGCGTTTTAATGATGTTTAAGAAGTATTCTTATCTTTACGTTTGCCTTAGCTTTTTAGCGACTTGCTTATGGGTCTATTTGGCGGTTAGTCCAACTCAGCAGAACGTATGGCGTATCAAATTACACTTGCCAATGTTCGGCGCGGTTAACCTGCCAGCTTACCCTTTGGTACGTTTGGCAACGTCCACGCCGGGTCGATATGTGTTATCCAATACTGAATGGCATTCACCGTATGGCGAGGTATTTATCCATGAAGATTCTGGGGCATTGGAAATTACCTGTGCATCCTGCGTGTTGCAACTTTCCGAGATTAGTAAACAACCACTAAGATTTGAAACACTTAACCTTAATGTGCGGAGCAACGAAGGTCAATTGTCCGGCTCGGTTAAGTTCAAGCAAGATAACGGGCAAATAGAATTATTGTTCACAGGTTGGCTTGATCAAGAAGGTATCGACTTAAAGTGGTCAATGCCTAAAACTCGAATCAGCACCGTAATTTCCCTGCTGAAAGCACACTCGTCTGTCTTGAAAAAAGCAAAAATTACCGGTGAAATTGCCTTAACCGGAAATCTGCAATGGCCTAGCAGACGCTGGAGCATTGTCCCAGATTTACAGAGGTTAACCATCACTGGTTTAGGCACTGAACGGCTGAAAACAGCAGAGATCAGCTATCGTTGCCGCACCACAGACAATCAACTTAAACCTGCCAAGTATCACTGGGTTAATTTAAGCCAAATGAGCCGATGGTTGCCTAGAGCTGTCATTATTGCCGAAGATGCGCATTTTAATGAGCATCCGGGCTATAACATTGAAACGTTGATCTACATACTTGCGCAAAATAACATTAACAAACAACTCGGCGGGAGCACACTCACTCAACAACTCGCCAAAAACTTTTTTACCGGTGGCGAGCGTTCCTGGCTACGTAAATTAGAGGAATTACTCTACGCAGTGGAAATGGAAAATACCTTGGGCAAACATCGAATACTTGCCTTATATCTGAATACCGTCGATTTAGGCCCGGGAATTTGTGGGGTTGCGCAAGGGTCAGAAGTTTATTTCAAGCGAAAACCGTCGCAGTTAACTCCGGTACAAGCGGCATGGTTAGCCAGCATCATCAGAAATCCGCATCGCGCCTGGCAAGAGCAATTCTTAACCAAAACGCCGGATGTGCAGCGTCTGGCTTGGCTAATGAGTTACATGCCGAAAAAAGCCAGGCTTTCTTCTGATTCGTTAATTCTCGCAAAACTTGACTTTAAATAAGCTGCATATTGACTAGGGCTTAATGAATTCGCTCACATTATTAATCAATAAAGCCAAAATTTTAGAATCTATACTAGTATTACTTACGTAATGAATTAAATGTTTTAATTGAGTTTGTATAAAACATCAAAAAGCTAATTATTAAAAAATAAATAACTATCAAAAATTTATTTCACTCTTAGAGGGTTCTGGAATTTAAGGCGCGAGGAACGAGTATTTTGCTCTCTATACACTTTGTGAATAACCGTCAATTTTTTCTTGGTTTCCCCAAATTCGCTCCATGTATTGTAGCGTTGACACGTGCTTCAGCTAGTGTTTACCGTTTCATCAGAACTTTTGCTGTCTTTTTGTTTTTTCTCTTAAATATATCAACAGCTTATTCAGAAAATAAAACGGATTTATATGAAATGCCCATTGAAAATCTGCTCAATGTGGAGGTTTACAGTGCATCTAAATTTACCCAAAAAAAATCCGATGCACCAACCGCCGTCACCGTCATTACTTCGCAGGACATAAAGGATTACGGCTACCGGACTCTGGCAGATATCGTACAAAGCGTGCGCGGCGTCTACATAAATAACGACCGCAATTACCAATACGCCGGAACCAGGGGATTCAGTATTCCAGGCGACCTCAATACCCGTGTTCTAGTCTTGCTGGACGGCTATCGATTAAATGATGCCACGTATGACCAAGGCCCTTTGGGCACAGAGTTTCCGGTCGATGTCGATTTGATAGAACGGGTGGAATATTTACCAGGTGCGGGTTCGGCAATCTATGGGAATAACGCTTTCTTTGGTGTCATTAACATCATAACGAAATCCGGTAGCCACTTTAAAGGCAAAGGCGTCGAGTTTTCGGGACGTGTCGCCAGTTACGGCACAGACCAGGAACGGATCAGTCTTGGTAAAAATTTCGATAACGGTCTGGAAATGCTGGTCTCGGCGACCCGTTATGACAGCTTGGGTGAAAATCACTTTTCTTTTCCGGAATTAGGTGCATCTACCAGTCATCCTGCTTTTGATGATGCGGTTAAGTTATTCAGTAAGTTTTCCTGGCAGCATTTTACTTTGGAAGCCGGCTACTCTCGCCGCAATAAAGGCTTACCGACCGGTATCTATGGAACTTTGTTTAATGATCCCCGAAATGAAAATACCGACCAACATGCATTTTTTAATTTTACCTACGACAACTTGATTGCCGACAATCTCCAATTATACGCCCGCGCGTATCATGGCCGTTATGATTATCCTAACACCAACATCTATGATTATCCGCCCATTACGGTTAACAAAGGGTTAGGTTTAAGCCGTTGGTGGGGAACGGAGGTAAGGTTAACCAGCACCCATATTGATCGGCATAAACTGATGCTTGGCGCTGAATTTCAGGATAATTTTCAATTATCCAACGAATACATAGATGTAGACCCTGCGGCTCCAGAATCACTGATCAATTTCAATAAATCGAATTATCGATACAATATTTATTTTCAGGACGAGATCACCCTGCTTGATAACTTGATTTTGAACGCCGGGTTACGTTATGACCAACTGAGTTATTCCAATGACGCGATTAACCCGAGATTGGCACTGATTTATAAGCCCTGGGACAATACTGCCTTCAAATTTATCTATGGCACATCCTTCAGGGCACCCAGCCCCTATGAACTTTACTATAAAGATCCAATTCAAATTCTCAGTGAGCACCTTAGCCCGGAAAAGATCAAAACTTTTGAAGGGATTATCGAATACCAGCCTGAGCGCTCATTGCGGTTAACTGCCGTAGGTTTTCATTATGAGATAAAAAACCTGATTCAGTTGAAAGAGCTTTCAACCCCAACAACAAATAACGAAGACCCCCCCAACCAGAATGTCAATACAGGCAGCAATAAAGCTTGGGGGGCCGAATTTGAAGTCGAAAAATTATGGGATTATGGCAGCCGTCTTCGAGCCAGCTATACATGGACCGATGCTTATGACGACAGCAACAACCAACAGTTGATTAACTCACCCAGCCATTTGTTCAAATTAAACTTTTCTACGCCCATGTTTGAGAATTGGTTGCGTGCTGGTGCTGAAGCTCAATATACCAGCGGCAGATCAGGTCGTGACAACACAACAACATCCGGTTATCCCTTATTAAACCTGACCTTAACCAGCGGGGATAAGCTTTTCAAGGAACCACTGAACGGACTGGAAATTTCCGGCAGTATCTACAACTTGTTGGATCGAAGATATAACAGTGTCGCCAGTGATGAATTTAACCAGTATTTTATCCCGCAAAACGGCCGTAATTTACGACTGGTGTTTAGTTATCGGTTTTAATTTTTCGTTAACCTCTACCTGCTGAACGACAAGCGGAATGATCTTCTAATTTCGAAAAAAGTTAACCTATCCAGCAGGTTAATAGAAAACTCCCCTTCTAGATAAATCGTGAATTAGGATGCCGCATCAAATACTCTGGATATTAACTGATTTAAGTCAAACAGGGTGACGGTAATTTATTACTGAATGCCAGACAAAAGCATTAAGATTAAACGTTGTACCACCCTTTTTTGGTTTATCTATGAGTCAGCATTATCTTAAACCTTTGTTTTCACCGAAATCCGTCGCAGTGTTTGGTGCGAGTGACCGAGTTGATTCGGTTGGTCAGATTGTGTTCCAAAATATGCTGCTTAGCGGTTATCAAGGCAGCCTTTATCCCATAAACCCTAAACACGACGAGATTCAGGGTTGTAAAGCTTACTCGTCGATTTTTCTAGTACCCGAACCCGTTGATCTCGCCGTCATCACGACCCCCCCGGCCACGGTACCTGCCATAATCGAAGAATGCGGCAAACATAAAATTAAAGCCGCAATCATCATCAGCGCCGGCTTCAGCGAAACGGGTCAGGCAGGCAAAGCTTTGGAACAGGCGGCACTTGAAAATGCCAAACGCTATAAAATCCGCCTGATCGGTCCAAACTGCTTGGGTATATTGCGCCCTGAAATCGGATTGAACGCCACGTTCAACAAAGGCAGCGCCAACTCTGGCAATCTGGCATTTGTATCGCAATCAGGCGCTTTATGTACAGCCATTCTGGATTGGGCTAAATCCAATAATGTTGGGTTTTCCAGCGTGGTATCCATGGGAGTTTCGGCGGATGTTGATTTCGGCGAGATCCTCGATTATTTAATATCCGATACCAAAACCCAAAGCATCCTTCTGTATATTGAAGGCATCCGCAACGCCCGGAGCTTCATGAGTTCCATCCGTGCGGCCGCCCGGATCAAGCCGGTCATTCTGGTTAAGGTGGGCCGACACGAGGTTGCCTCTAAAGCAGCCAGATCGCACACGGCGGCACTCGTCGGCTCCGATGATGCCTTTGAAGCCGCAGTCAGACGCGCGGGGGTTGTACGGGTGCAATCCGTCACTCAATTATTCTCTGTTGCGAAGGCGCTAGCTTGCGGCTTCCGGCCTACTGGAAACCGCTTGGCTATTGTCACCAACGGCGGTGGCCCTGGTGTATTGGCGACCGATTGCGCCGCCGACCTGAATGTAGTGATGGCGGAACTTAGCACGGACACAATAGATAAGCTTAACCAAGTTCTTCCACCTACTTGGCCGCATGGCAACCCAGTCGATATTATTGGGGATGCCCAAGCCGATCGCTATCATCATGCCGTGAAAGCATGCCTTGAAGATCCAAATGTCGACGGTGTGTTAACCATCCTCACGCCACAAGCCATGACCCAACCCTTGGAAGTTGCCAAAGTAGTTATTGAACTTTCGAATCAATATAGCCGACCGCTAATTGCCTGTTGGATGGGCGGCGAACAGGTGGAAGAATCCCGTACTGCCTTTAACCATGCAAAAAAGCCTAATTTTCGTACGCCGGAACCTGCGGTAGAAGTCTTTTCCTTTTTATCAGAATATTACCAAAACCAGCGATTGTTGATGCAGGTTCCTGGGCCACTGTCCCATCATCTGGAACCGGACCTGGATAGCGCACGAATAATCATCGATGGCGCTTTGCAGGCGAAGCGTAAAGTGTTGAATGAAATGGAATCCAAGGCACTGTTATCGGCTTTTCATATCCCGATCGCGCAAACAATGATCGCGCACTCTCCCGATGAAGCTTTATTGATCGCGCAGCAATTAGGCTATCCGGTCGCCATGAAAATCAACTCACCCGATATTACCCATAAAACTGATGTCGGAGGTGTACGGCTTAACCTGCGCAGTGCCCAGGCAGTTCGTGGCGCGTATCATGAACTCATAGAAAATGTTCAATACAACCGTCCTGAAGCATCTATTGAGGGTATTTCAATCGAACCCATGGTGATTAAACCGAATGGTCGCGAGTTGATGGTAGGTGTGACCAACGACCCCATCTTTGGGCCGATTATCACCTTCGGCGCCGGAGGCACAGCCGTGGAAGTGCTGAGTGATCGTTCTGTCTCGTTACCGCCGCTCAACGCGATTTTGGTAAAAGACCTGATACAGGGCACACGGGTTTCTAAAATGTTGGATAATTTCCGGCAAATGCCGCCAGTTAACCTGGATGCGCTCGAAAGTGTTTTATTAAGGGTTTCGGAATTGGTATGCGAACTGCCTAATGTGATAGAAATGGATATCAATCCATTGATTTTGGATGAGCATGGCGCTTTAGCGGCGGATGCCCGCGTAGTGGTGGAATACCGTCCGCCGAATTCGGATAGATATTCGCATATGGCAATCTACCCTTATCCAACTCACTTGGTTAAGAACATTCAGTTAGCCGATGGAACGAATGTGGTTATCCGCCCGATACGTCCGGAAGACGCAGTGATTGAACAGGAATTTGTGCGGAACTTATCCGAAGAACCTCGCTATTTTCGCTTTATGAATAGCATTCAAGAACTTAACGAAACGATGCTGGCGCGCTTCACCCAAATTGATTACAGCCGTGAAATGGCGCTGATTGCAGTCACTGAAGATCATAATAAGGAAATAGAACTGGGCGTGACACGTTACACCATCAATCCGGACGGCGAAAGTTGCGAATTCGCCCTTGTCATCGCCGACTCTATGCGTGGCAAAGGGCTTGGGCATTTACTAATGATTGGACTCATGGACGTCGCCCGGACGAAAGGATTAAAAACAATGACCGGCGAAGTCATGAGCAACAATGTCAACATGTTAAAGTTAATGGAACGGCTAGAGTTTATTATTGAAACTAATCCCGATGATAACAACATTAAAAATGTCAGAAAATTTCTTTAGCTAAAGCTTATGTCTACTGCTTACATTACTCACATGGATTGTCTTAAGCACGAGATGGGCAAGAATCATCCCGAGTGTCCTGCCCGTGTTAATGCCATCGAGGATCAACTGACGGCATCAGGCATTATCAGTTTATTAAAACATTATGATGCTCCCAAAGCGACTATGGAACAGCTCGTTCGAGTCCATGACCGCAGCTATGTCGAATGGGTCTTTAAAAATGCACCTGATACGGGCGTTATCCAGCTGGATGGGGATACAGCCATGAACCCGCATAGCCTGGACGCGGCGCTTCGATCTGCGGGAGCGGCTATCAAAGGCGTTGATCTGGTTATGTCTGGTGAAGCTAACAATGCTTTTTGCAATGCACGACCGCCTGGGCATCATGCCGGAAAAAATACCGCCTCGGGATTTTGTATTTTCAACAACATAGCCGTGGCTGCTGCACACGCGCTTGAACATTACGGCTTACACCGCGTCGCTATTGCCGACTTTGATGTGCATCATGGCAATGGCACTGAAGAAATATTTCATGAAGATCCGCGAGTGCTATTGTGTTCAACCTTCAGGCATCCCTATTACCCTTATTCAGGCGTGGATAGTGGAAATGACCATATTATCAATGTACCCTTGCCAGCCGGCGCTTCAGGTCTGGAATTTCGTGAGGCCGTAACAAAATACTGGTTGCCTGCATTGGAACACTTTCAACCCGAGTTTCTGTATATTTCCGCGGGTTTCGATGCGCATAGAGAGGACGACATGGGGGGGCTCTGCCTGGTAGAAAGCGATTACGGATGGGTAACGGAAAGGCTCAAAGAAATTGCTGGACGGTACGCAAAAGGTCGAATCGTTTCCACCCTTGAAGGCGGGTATGCACTCCATGCGTTGGGACGAAGCGTGCTTACGCATATCAAAATCTTAAGTGCTCTTTAGAAAAAAATTATGCCTAAAAATGATGGAAGCAATTGCTCGATACACTAATTCGGACTTATTTCATACACGCATTCAAAAATATCAATCTTCAAGGTACCATAGCTCTAGCACCCTGCTCAAAAGTTAACCAAGATTTATGATAGCTCACAAACAAATCCAAAACTTATTAGAATTCATCGATAATAGCCCAAGTCCTTGGCACGTTGTCAACACCATTGAATCGCTGTTGAAACCTTATGAATTCGAAAAGCTGAATGAGAAGGAAAAATGGCGGTTGAAACCCGGAGGTCGCTATTACGTCGTTCGAGACGATTCATCCATCATCTTGTTCATAGTTGGTGCCAAACCTTTACTGGAAAACGGATTTCGCCTGATTGGCACTCACACCGATTCACCAGGGTTAAGGATTAAGCCAAAAGCATTGAATAACAAAGACAGCTTGTTAAGACTGAATGTGGAAATCTACGGCAGCCCAATTCTGGCAACGTTTACCGACAGGGATTTAAGTCTGGCTGGACGTATTTGCTTTAAAAACAACAGCAATCGCATCGATAGAAAACTAATAAAATTCGACAAACCTTTAGCACGACTGCCTAATTTAGCTATTCACATGAATCGCCAGGTTAACGAAGAGGGTTTAAAACTTCACAAGCAAAATGAATTACCTTTGATTTTATCAGCACTTTCCGAACAACTGCCTTCAGATTATTTTTCCAAACTATTACAACAACAATCGGGCATAGACTGTTCCGAAATCTTATCCTGGGATTTGGCAGTTTATGATACCCAAAAAGGTACTCTATGGGGCGCTCAAGAGGAATTTTATAGTAACAGCCAGCTAGACAACCTAGCATCTTGCCACGCTGCTTTACAAGCACTACTCAATGATAAGACACTAAATAACGACAACACTGTAGTCTGCGCGTTCTTCGATCATGAAGAAATTGGCAGCAATAGCAAGCAAGGCGCCGATAGCAGTTTTCTGCCCGATATTCTCAAGCGGATTACCTCGGCTTATGAGACCGATCAGCAGGATTTTGCCAGAATCCTCGCACAAAGCTTTTTAATCAGCGCTGATATGGCGCACGCGTATCACCCTAACTTCCCTTCAGCTTATGATACCGACCACAAAGTTATGGTTAACCAAGGACCGGTCATCAAGGTTAACGCCAATCAGCGCTACAGTTCGGAAAGCATCTCGGAAGCGTTGTTTATTGATTGGTGCCAACAGGCAAAAGTGCCTTACCAATATTATTCGCATCGATGCGACCTGCCCTGCGGCAGTACTATCGGCCCCATCACCTCAGCAAAATTAGGCGTTCGTTCTGTAGATATTGGCAGTCCTATGTGGGCAATGCACAGTATTAGAGAAAGTGCGGGGACATTCGATCATCATTATTTAATTGAGGTTTTAAAAGTATTTTTAAACTCCTCACCTACTTTAGCATCTTAAGATTGATTGCATTTATTTTTAACAAAAAATGTTTCTTTTTTGCTTTTCCAAGGCACCCAGTAAGTCTTTTCTTAAGAAAGATTTAATCTATTTGCTTTGTTAGTTACATTCTTGTACTGTTTGTAAAACAAATTCAAACTTGCTTTTGTACAACAGTGACAACCTCCTTCAAATAGCTGGTTAACATTCAATTATCCATAATGCTTAATAAGTTTAATCGCTTATCTATCAACCGTAAAATGCTGTTGATTCTGCTTTCATCAAGCCTTTTATATTTGCTGGTTGCTGGATTTTTGTTGATCGAACTCGAATTGACAGAATTTAAACAAGGAAGTAAGGATGATTTATCGAGGCTTGCAGAAATTATCGGCAATCGGAGCGCGTCAGCTTTAATACTTAAAGACCATGGCTTGGCTGGCGAAAACTTGTCGGTTTTCAATAACATCCCATCGATTCAAATAACTTGCCTGTACGATGCACAAGGCAAGGTTTTTGCTGGTTCAGCAAAACAACTGCGAAGCAACTATATTTGCCCGCTTCAAGTTTACCGTGAAGAAACGCAGTTTGATGACAAAAAATTAATTGTTATTAAAACTATCCAAAATGACGAAAAAAAGCTTGGAAGTATCTATGTTTTAGCGGACTTTTCCGCAGCCTACTGGAGAAAAATTAAATTTCTTGGCATTTTATTTTTAGTGATGACGGCTATTTCGTTGGCCACATTTTTACTCTCCCGCCCGTTACTAATACGTATCTCCAAACCGATTAAAGACTTAGTCAATACCGTCAAAAAAATCAGCGATACCCGCGATTATTCTTTGAGGGCAGCTAAATATACCAATGACGAGACCGGTGCCCTGGTTGATTCGTTTAATGCATTAATCAAAATTGTAGAAGATCAAAACTTAGCCTTAACCAGGGCTAAAAACCGCTATTTAGCCCTGTTTGACGATAATCCGACCATAATTTTCAACATATCAAAAGAAGGCATTATATTCTCGGCTAACCTTACCGGCGCTAACCAGTTGGGCGTGTCTGTGGAAGAACTGCAAAATTGCTCAATCTACGATTTTGTCCATCCGGACGATACTTTGTTAATGCAGGATTTAATTAATCGCTGTTTTGCCAATCCGCTTCTTGTCCATAAACAAGAACTTCGTGATGTTTGCTATAACGGCCGGGTCATCTGGGTACGTGCAACAGGTAAGTTTATTGAACATGAACAGCGACAAAGCAGCCTTCTTATCGTTTGCGAGGATATTACCCAAACTAGAATTTTAAATGAACAAATTGCTTATCAAGCTGACCATGATTCATTAACCGGGTTAGCTAACCGCAACAAATTTGACCGTACACTGAAACGCGCTATTACCATGGCACATCAGGACAATACCGAACATGCGTTGTGCTATCTGGATCTAGACCAGTTTAAAATTGTCAATGATACCTGCGGTCACTTAGCAGGCGACGAATTGCTCAAACAACTGGGCGACTTATTGAAAAAACACATCCGCCATAATGATTTCGTCGCTCGTCTGGGCGGTGATGAATTTGGCGTTTTAATGTTCAATTGCTCGCCAAATCACGCCTTATATGCGTGTGAAAAACTCCGCGATTTAATCAAAGACTTTAATTTTGCCTGGGAAGATCGAAGCTTTACTATCGGCGTAAGTATTGGCGTATCATCCATCAACATTGCCAGTGGCAATGCGGTAGATTTGATGAAAGAAGCAGATGCTGCCTGTTATGCCGCCAAAGAAAAAGGTCGAAATAGAGTTCATGTATTTAGCCCGGACGACGAGGAATTAGCATTACGGCGGGGAGAAATGCAATGGGTTGAGAAAATCCGTCAAGGCTTGGAACAGAAGCGTTTCTTGCTTTATGGCCAGTTGATCGTACCTTTAAAGGAATCCCATCACGGGCTGCATTTTGAAGCTTTACTCCGCTATCGCGACGACAGGAAAAATATCATACCGCCCGGAGCGTTTCTGCCGGCAGCAGAAAGATATAATCTGGCTTCTGAACTAGACCGCTGGCTAATAACAAACCTGCTTGAATGGCTTGCTAATCATCCAGATTTCCTTAAAAATCTGACGCTCTGCTCGGTTAACCTTTCGGGCTTATCGCTTTCCGATGAAACCATGCTGGACTTTATTTCCGCTCAGTTTAAACAGTGGCGGATACCAACCAATAAAATTTGTTTTGAAATTACGGAAACAGCGGCAATATCCAATCTATCCCAGGCGACTCATTTCATTAATTTCCTTAAGGAACAAGGCTGCTTATTTTCCTTGGATGACTTTGGCAGCGGATTATCATCATTCGCCTACCTTAAAAATTTACCCGTTGATTTTCTTAAAATTGACGGTTTGTTTGTGAAAGATATTCTTGATGACCAAGTCGACCTTGCTATGGTTAAGTCAATTAATGAAGTTGGTCATGTGATGCATAAAAAGACTATCGCCGAATTTGTCGAAAACCAAAAGATATACGACTTGCTGAAATCGTTAGGCATCGACTATGCCCAAGGCTATGGCATTGGTAAACCGGTGCCGCTTGAAGATCTAAAACCAGTGACTCCGAAAATTACTAATCAACAGAGAAAAATTGCACTAGGATAATTTCTCTCTTTTGACCTCTTTGAAACCAATATCTGTTCGGTAGTAAGCATTGTTCCAATGTATGGTCTTAACCAGACCGTAGGCATTTTCTTGTGCTTCGCTGATCGTCTTTCCCAAGGCACAGACACATAATACCCGTCCACCTGCAGTGACCGTTTTTCCGTCTTTTTGAACTGTGCCCGCATGAAAAACCTTAAATCCAGTTTGTTCCTGCTTAGGTAAACCGTCGATAACGTCCCCTTGCTGATAGGCATCAGGATATCCACCGGCAGCGATGACAACGCCTAAGGCCGGTTTTTCATCCCAAATTGTTTCGGATTGTTCAAGTGATCCAGTCAATGCCGCTTCGCAAAGCTCCACCAAATCGCTTTTCAAGCGCATCATGATGGGTTGGGTTTCAGGATCACCAAATCGGCAGTTGTATTCCAACACTTTTAACGTTCCATTTGGCGCGATCATTAAGCCGGCATACAAAAAACCGGTGTAAGGCATGCCTTCTTTCGACATTCCCGACAAAGTGGGTTCAATGACTTCGCGCATCACTCTAGCATGGATTTCTGGCGTGACTACTGGAGCAGGGGAATATGCGCCCATACCGCCCGTATTTGGCCCTTGGTCGCCATTATCCCTCGCCTTATGATCTTGGGATGTCGCCATCGGCAAAGCGTGTTGCCCGTCGGCGATAACGATGAAACTGGCTTCCTCGCCGCTTAAAAATTCCTCGATCACCACGCGACTGCCCGCAGATCCGAAAACATTCCCAGAGAGCATGTCTTTTACTGCATTTATGGCTTCCTGCTCGGTTTGCGCTACGACCACGCCTTTACCGGCCGCCAACCCGTCAGCCTTAACAACAATAGGTGCGCCTTGGGATTTTATATACTCAATGGCAAGCGCCGGTTCGGTAAAACTTTGGTACGAAGCCGTCGGAATACCGTACTTGACCATAAAATCTTTACAAAAACTTTTCGAGCCTTCCAGTTGCGCCGCTTTTTTACTCGGCCCAAAACATTTCAGTCCCGCCGAGGAAAACATGTCAACTATGCCCAATGTTAACGGCACTTCAGGTCCGACGATAGTCAATTCAATCCCTTCAGCCTTAGCGAACTCTAATAGACTATCAAGATCCGTTATCTCAATATCGACGTTTTTTACCTTTGGCTCTAATTCCGTTCCGGCATTACCTGGCGCAACGTAAACCTGACTTACTTTAGAAGATTGTTTTACCTTCCAGGCGAGAGCATGCTCACGTCCGCCGCTGCCAATAATAAGAACTTTCATGATCGGGATTTCTATTTTTTAATTCAGGATTGATGTTTCATATCGTTAAGGTTCGCAAGTTTGGCATCTTTTGCCTTGCGCATGTTTTAATGTCTAAAATGCCTCATCCCGGAAAATACCATAGCGATATTGTGTTCATTCGCAGCAGCGATCACCTCTTCATCACGCATCGAGCCTCCGGGATGAATAATTGCCGCAATACCAGCCTCCGCAGCCAAATCGATACCGTCACGGAATGGGAAAAACGCATCTGAGGCCATGGCTGAACCGGCGACTTCCAAACCTTCATCTGCCGCTTTGATACCGGCAATTTTTGCTGAATACACCCGGCTCATCTGCCCTGCCCCAATTCCTATCGTTCGTCCGTTTTTGGCGTAGACAATAGCATTGGACTTAACATATTTGGCAACTTTCCAGGCAAACAACATATCCCTGAGTTCCCTTTCGGATGGTGCGCGTTGACTGACAATTTTTAAATCCCCTGAATGAAGGTCGGCAATATCCTTACTTTGGACTAATAACCCTCCGCTGATTTTTTTGAAATCCAGCACTGATGCATTTTCATATTTAAATTCACCGCACTGGAGAATGCGAAGATTAGGCTTGTCTTGCAACACGATGTAAGCTTCTTTGCTAATCGACGGAGCAATAATGACTTCAACAAACTGTCGTTTAATAATTTCTGAGGCGGTTACTTCATCAAGCTCCTGATTGAAAGCTATAATGCCACCAAAAGCAGATGTCTGATCAGTCGCATAAGCCCTGTCATAGGCGGCTAACAAAGTTTCGGCTTCGGCAACGCCGCAAGGATTGGCGTGCTTAACAATCACGCAGGTTGGATAATCTCGAAAAGATTTAACGCATTCTAGCGCCGCATCAGCATCTGCGAGATTATTGTAAGAAAGTTCTTTTCCCTGCAGTTGGCTGGCCGAACCAATCGAGCCGGAACTGGGAGCTAACTCAACATAAAATGCCGCTTTTTGATGCGGATTTTCACCGTAGCGCATTTTTTGCTTTAAATATACCTGACTATTAAGTACGTCAGGAAAATCCTCACCTAATTGCTTGCCCAGATAGGTCGCAATGGCCGTATCGTATCTAGCCGTGTATTGAAAACATTTAACCGCCAGGTTAAACCGTGTTTCGTTGGAGAGTCCGTCGTGCGAATTCAATTCAGCCAGTATTTTGCTGTAATCGCTTGGATCAACGACGACCGACACATCGTTATAGTTCTTAGCCGCCGCCCGTATCATTGTCGGCCCGCCAATATCAATGTTTTCAATCGCGGTGGTTAAATTGCAATCGGGGTTGGCAATAGTCTCCTCAAAAGGATAAAGGTTAACCACCACCAAGTCGATAGGCGGAATACTGTTTGCTTGCATTACCTCATCATCAGTTCCGCGGCGACCCAATATTCCACCGTGGATTTTAGGGTGCAACGTTTTAACCCGACCCGCCATCATTTCCGGAAATCCTGTGTAATCCGCTACTTCTATGACATTTATGCCGTTTTGAGCAAGAATGGTAGCTGTGCCGCCAGTAGATAATATCTCTACGTTCATGTCGACGAGACCACGGCAAAAATCTAGAATTCCAGTTTTATCTGATACGCTGACCAGTGCGCGTCTAATTAGTTTATTCATGTTTGTTTAACTTAATAATTAAAGTAATCAGGAAGATATGAAAATTTGGCAGTCAAGGCTGAAATTAATTTGATGGGAGTCAGATATGAGACGTGTAGGTATCAATCCAAAATTTTATATTTTCAAGAAGGTTAACTGAGTCCATAAAAATCCATTTTTTTGCGTAATGTACTGCGGCTCAAGCCAAGCGCTTTGGCGGCTTTACTTTGGTTGTGTCCCAAGTGCTCCAAAGCTACCTCAATTAAAGGTTTTTCTACCTCAGCCATTATCATTTCATAAAGGTTAACCGCATCATGGCCGTCCAAATGATGAAGATAATTCGATACCGATTGCTTAACATATTCAGACAACGGCGTACACAGCACCAAGTTATCTTGATTCTCGAAGGAATTTTCTTTTGCAACAATTTCCATATTACGCATTCCAATCAATAAGCTGTAGATTTAACGCTGCATTCACCCCTGCTATCTGCTCGCCAGGAGAAGTTGCGCTATTAATTCTGTTTTTCATATCTTGGCTGATATTATCAAAATGACGAAGATACCAGCCTATGTGTTTACGCGCGATTCTTACGCCGGCAAACGCACCGTAAAAGCAGTAAAGTTGTTCGATATGAGCCATTAATGTTTCGTATACGGCGGTTTTTTTAGGTTTGTTAACTTTTTTCTGATATGTCAGAAAAAAGTTTATTTCATCAATCAACCAAGGATTGCCCTGGGTTGCACGCCCGACCATCACGGCATCAGCGCCGGTAAAATCCAGGACAAATTTGGCCTTATCGGCAGAATCAATATCGCCGTTGGCAATGATAGGAATGTTAACCGATTGCTTTACCTGTTTGATGGTCTCATACTCCGCCTCGCCTTCAAATTTGCAAGCCCGTGTACGACCATGTACTGTAAGTGCCGAAACACCGTATTCCTGAGCGATCTGGGCTATCTCCACCGCATTTCTGGTGTGCGTATCCCAGCCGGTGCGAATTTTTAAAGTAACCGGAACGGGTGTTGCGTTAACAACCGCATCAAGTATTCTTTTTACCAGATTAACATCTTTCATTAATGCTGAACCCGCCGCGACAGAACATACTTTTTTTGCTGGACAGCCCATGTTGATATCAATAATTTTGGCGCCCTGCCCAACATTGTATCTTGCTGCATCGGCCATCATTGCTGGATCAGTGCCCAGTATTTGCACAGAACTTAACCCGGTTTCGTCGCTGAAATCAGTTTTCTGCAAAGTTTTAACATGCGTTCTTAACTCAGGATTTGCAGCAACCATTTCGGATACAGTCATACCCACGCCGAATTTTTTGCAAATATTTCGAAAGGGCCTGTCAGTAATACCCGCCATTGGCGCCAATACGACTTGGTTGGGTAAATAATAAGAGCCTATCTGCATAGCAAAAAGCTGAATTTAATCAGAAGATTATTTATCTCCCTGATCATTCCAGATAGGGTTATCCCGATCTTCCTCTTCAAGCTTTGCGATATCTTCTTGATAAATATGCCAGAACGATTTATCAATTTTGGCATTGCTATAACCCTCTTTTTTTTCGTGGGTGAAAGGACACCACCAATTTTCCACAATCTTAACCATGTAAGCATGCCACTCAAACACAGCAACACTAACCGGACAATACCATGTGCAATTCAATATCCAATATAATTTGGATTGCGCCAAGCTGAACTTGAAAGAGCCATCCATTGTAATTTGGTTTTTTAAGTTATAACGATGGCTCTCTCTCGCTGGAAGAAAGTCGGTAAATTTTTTGATGTTTTTTCCGCCAATCAACCATAGATGGAAATATGTCATGTAGGCACTTGCAAATACAAAAGGTAACGTGACTATAGGCGCGTAAACGAAGAATAAACCGATGGCTCTGCGCAAGACAGAGATTTGCTTATGATTTTTACCGATTTCGGCCCGCCCGGCACAGGTTTCGCAAGCTTTCATTAATTACTATCCTCTTGTTTTTTAGATTTTTTATTTTGGGAAAACGTTTTTTCTTTGACGTTCAAAAGCTGGTACAGACTCTGGCAGCCGGCACAGCAAAACAGCTTTTGACCTTGTTTTGTGGTTAGAATAAAAGCTTCAACTTCTACATTTTGACTACAAAGATCGCAGGTTTTCGAATATTCTACCTTGACCACAAAGTTGCCTCAACGCTTTTATTTAAAGACTTGAAAAGTTCAAAAAATAGTTGCAAAAGTATATTTTTTTGCTAAGAAACATTGGGAAAAGTTCCGAAAAAGTTTTGTAGTTAACTTGTTGTTAACAATGGTTAACCAGTTTTTAATTTTAAATACAAGTTTAAGAAATATGTAAATAAGTTAAATCATTTAATCTTGTGAGTGATGGATAATTTTTGTTGAGAAAAAACATATTAAAAAGTTTTTCAATTTTAATTACAACCAAGAGCAACTGATAGCTCTTTAAAAAATCAAGTCAAAATAATAACCGCCAATGGGCGTTTTCGGCGCGCTAATATTTAATTGCACTTCCATACTTTCGTCACTGGCGATAGTAGCCTTATTAGAAGAATATCCTGGCAAATATTCGCCGGGTTTAAATAAACGCTGGGCAAATATACGTTCCTCATAATCAAGCAAAGTAAGCCTGATGTTGGGTAGTCTTTGCTCGAACGCTGCCTGATTATTGATGACTGCCTTGAAGGTTATGGCATTATTCCCGCTTGTTGTAAACGACCCTTGCATTACCTCAAACTCATCAAGATTTTTGTAACCCATGAGATGACAACCAAACATCTGACAAATTTTTTCAAGAAATGGCCTATAAGACACATTTTGGCTTAAATCGTCAGATTCAAAATTAATCAACTGCGCAATCAAAATCAACACTCCACAAATCGAACCCAAACGCCAGTCTATAAATTTTGAAGGCGTGTTATTTTCCCATGGCAACGCGTCGGTTTGCATGAACTCAGGGATTTCTTCCGTTGTCTGTTCTAAAACAGTTTCTGGTTCTTGCGCGGGCTGCAAAGCGACTACAATTTCTGGTATTGGCTTTAATCCAGGGGCGGTTTGAATTCTGGTGTTGATATCGATTTTGCCTGTTGGGGGGCTGGTTTGCGTTTTTTTTTCGACTTGGGTTTTGTTTTTTTTTCAATATCCGCTTTAGCGACTGTTGTGGATTTGATTTCTTGCACTACACCCGCAGGGCTTTCGCTCAAAAACTCCAAGGCATTAAATTCTTTTTCACAAGCGCTGCAATAAGCAAGAAGATTGTTACCGGGTACGGGATCGGCACCCAAGGGGTAGGTTTTTTTGCAATCAGGACACTGAGTAAACATAAAGTCTAATATTTTGTACCTGACAATCTCATCCAGTCTTCTTTTTGTACTCTATCATTGAGCTGAATTTTGGCCTGGTAAGCGATTGCAACTGAATCGGCTTGTTCCGCAAGTATACCTGACAACACAAGATTAGCTCCCGGTTCAAGCAAATGGGTAATATCTTCAACCATATCGATTAATGGTTTAGCCAAAATATTTGCAATAACCACATCGGCTTTAATTTGCTTAAGACGAAATTGTTCGGGCAAGCTTCTAATGACTTTTTCTTCAACCTGGTTTTTTTCAGCATTCATCGCCGTCGCGTCAAGCGCTTGGGGATCGATATCTACCGCATAAGCTAGTTTTGCTCCTAACAACACGGCGGCAATCGCTAAAATACCGGAACCACAACCATAATCAATAACGGTTTTATTCCTTAAGTCCCGACTTGCAAGCCATTCCAGGCATAGGGCAGTAGTAGGATGAGTGCCCGTGCCAAACGCCAAGCCTGGATCTAATACCAAACAGACCGTATTGTTTTCGTACCGTTCCTGGTCAGTTGGGCAAACCCAAAGCTTATCGGCAAATTTCATGGGACGGTAATGTCCCATCCATGCCCTTTCCCAGGGTTGGTCGACAACCTCCTCTTCCTGCCAATTTTTCAAAAGCTCTTTCCCGAAACACTTGGAAAAACTGGTTTTTAGTTCATAAAGATCAACATCCAGCTCATAGAGAGCAACAACTTGTGTGTTTGCCCAGATCTTGGTTTCGCCGATCGCGGGTTCGTAAACAGGCTCATCCTCTGCATCTAAATATGTCACGGATAATGCGCCAAGGTCACTAAAAAAATCAGCGACCTTCGGAGCATTAACTTCATCAGTGACGACAGTAATTTGCTGCCAAGCCATGTTACTTGGATGAATTTAACAAAACCACGAAATTAGAAGTTAACCTGACTAAGTGATACCCAATTTCTTTTCCAGATAGTGAATATTTTGCCCGCCAGCGATAAAACCGCTATCGTTCATGATGTCTTGCTGCAACGGTATGTTAGTTTTAATTCCATCGATAATAATTTCACTAAGCGCTGTACTCATCCTGGCTATTGCGCTGTTACGATCTTCACCATGAGCAATAAGCTTGCCGATCATGGAATCGTAATAAGGCGGTACTTTGTAACCATTATAAATGTGGGTTTCACAGCGTATTCCTGGACCACCAGGCATGTGGAACTGATCGATCTTGCCGGGGCAAGGCATAAATGTCCTCGGATCTTCGGCGTTTAGCCGACATTCGATGGCATGACCAATAAACTTAACCTGATCCTGAGTAATTGATAATGGCATTCCCGCTGCGATACGTAATTGCTCCTTGACGATATCAAAACCGGTAATCATTTCTGTAACTGGATGTTCCACCTGAACCCGAGTGTTCATCTCAATAAAATAGAACTCACCTTTTTCGTACAAAAACTCGAAGGTTCCAGCGCCTAAATAACCGATTTCGACACAAGCCTTCGCGCAGCGTTCTCCCATTTTATTGCGCTGCTCATCGCTAATGCCGGGGGCTGGCGCTTCTTCGACAACCTTCTGGTGCCGCCGTTGCATTGAACAATCCCGCTCACCCAGATGGATAGCATTGCCGTGGGCATCCGAGAGCACCTGAAATTCAATATGACGAGGATTTTCCAGAAACTTTTCCATATAAACCGTGCTATTGCCGAATGCAGTGCCTGCCTCCGCCTTGGTCATTTCAATGGAACTTAATAATGCCGATTCGGTATGCACAGTGCGCATGCCCCGACCACCGCCCCCGCCAGCTGCTTTAATAATGACGGGGTAGCCAATTTCTTGAGCCAGCTTGAGGTTTTTTTTGGCATTGTCCGATAAGGGGTCATTATTGCCGGGCACGCAAGGGATGCCCGATGCAATCATCGCATTTTTTGCTGAAATTTTATCACCCATCATTCGGATCGTATCAGCGTTGGGACCGATAAAAACGAAACCACTTTGTTTAACTTTTTCAGCAAAATCAGCATTTTCCGATAAAAAACCGTAGCCGGGATGAATGGCTTCGGCGTCGGTAACTTCAGCGGCGCTGATAATAGCCGGAATATTAAGATAACTGTCGATAGATGCAGCTGGACCGATGCAAACGGATTCGTCAGCTAAACGGACGTGTTTTAGGTTACGATCTGCTTCGGAATGGACGGCAACCACCTTTACGCCCAGCTCCCTGCAAGCACGCAAGATGCGCAACGCAATCTCGCCACGATTGGCAATCACAATTTTGTCAAACATGTTTATACCCGCCTATTCAATAACGAATAATGGCTGGCCGTATTCCACCGGCTCGGCATTTTCCACGTAAATTTTTGTGATGGTGCCTGACTTATCGGCTTCAATTTGATTGAGAATCTTCATTGCTTCAATAATGCACAAAGTATCTCCAGTTTTTACTGAATGCCCCACCTCGACAAAAGTTTTGGTTCCCGGGGAAGCGGAACGGTAAAAAGTCCCTACCATAGGAGATTTCACTACATGCCCCGAAACTTTCTCTTCGGCATTTGCTTTGACATTACTGTCAATCATCTGAGCTTGCGGAACATGGACGCCCATGGGCGGGGCAGAATATGTCATCTGTGCGGGCGGAGCGGAGTAGCGATTAAGCCGAATTGATTCTTCACCTTCCTTGATTTCTAACTCTGCTATGCCAGACTCTTCCAGTATTTCGATTAGTTTCTTTATTTTTCTGATATCCATGTTACGTCTCTTGACTTGTTATTTTTTGATGCGCTGCTTGTAGTGCCAATTCATATCCCATGGCTCCCAATCCACAAATAACACCAGTAGCTACGTCAGAAAGAAAAGAATGTTTTCTGAAGGGCTCACGGGCGTGAACATTAGAAAGATGGACTTCTATAAATGGAATTTTAGTTGCAGTTAACGCATCGCGTATTGCAACGCTGGTATGGGTAAAAGCAGCGGGGTTTATTATGATAAAATCGACGCCGTCACGATAAGCTTGATGAACATGTTCAACAAGCTCATGTTCGGCATTGCTTTGAAAAAAATTTAACTTGTAATTCAACTCATTAGCTTTAACCTGCAATTTTTTTTCGATATCGGCTAAAGTGGCAGCCCCATAATGCGAAGGTTCGCGCATACCTAATAAATTTAAATTCGGCCCATTTAAAACGGTGATTAACGCCATGCCCCAAAGCCAATAAGGATAAAGTTGAATTTTAGCAGCTAATTGTGCCCAATTTGTCGGATTTTGTCTAGAAGATGCTCAATTTAATAAAAATTACTCAGCTCTGGGAAAAATTTCTCATTCTGGTCTTAACTTTGTGAAGCCTTAAAGTTAAATTCGACTTAACAACTCAAACTGAAATAACCTTGACTTATACACTGAAACGCTGACAACAACAGGCCATATTTATTATTTTTAATTAAAAGTTAACGCAGTGTATGTAAAACCAAGGATTTTAATTAATGGTTAATAGAGTTAGTATTGTTACCAAAGAATCAAACTGGAACTCTGATGCCACATAGAAATTTTAAAAAAAGTAAACCCTCCTCGGCTATTTGCTCTTTGCCCCATCTTGGCATGGACAAAAAGCATCTAATCGACGATTTCAAACGTTACTATGGTCACCGCTTAGGAAGGGATGAAAACTGCCAATCCTTACACTATGCCTACGAAGCATTATCCTTAGCCGTAAGCGACCGACTGATTGAGCGCTGGAAAAACACGTATAACGCTTACAAGGAGCAAGACAGCAAACGGGCTTATTACCTGTCTATGGAGTTTCTGATGGGCAGAACCTTGAGCAACGCCATGATAAATCTTGGCATTACCGATCTGGCTTCTAAAGCAATGTATGACCTCGGCCTCGAAATTGAAGAACTTATCGACAGCGAATACGACGCTGGATTAGGTAATGGCGGCTTGGGTCGTCTTGCGGCCTGCTTCATCGATAGTTGCGCGACCTTGCAACTACCTGTCACCGGTTATGGGCTCCGTTACGAATATGGCATGTTCTCTCAGGTGATTATTAACGGTGAGCAGGTAGAAAAGCCTGATCATTGGTTAAGAAACGGTAACATTTGGGAAATCGAACGTCTCGAATACAAGCAAGTCATTAAATTTGGCGGACACACCGAAACCCACATTGACGAACGTGGCAAACCAAGAGTTTCATGGGTTAACACCAATGACATCTTAGCTGTGCCTTATGACACGCCTGTGCCTGGCTTCCAAAACGGCACCGTCAACACCTTGCGCCTATGGAAAGCGACCGCTACGGAAGAATTCAATTTGGATGAGTTTAACCAGGGCGATTACGCCGAAGCGGTAGCGGCCAAAAACATGGCTGAAAATATCACAATGGTGTTATACCCTAACGATGCCAGCGAAAACGGCAAAGTTTTACGTCTGAAGCAGCAATATTTATTAGCCTCGGCGAGCTTACAAGATGTCATTGCGACATGGATTGGACGCCATGGCAACGATTTTTCCGATTTTGCCGCTAAAAATTGCTTCCAACTCAACGACACTCACCCAAGCATAGCCGTGGCGGAGTTGATGCGTTTACTGATAGATATCCACGGATTAGAGTGGCACGAAGCATGGAAAATAACCCGCAGTACCATGGCGTACACTAACCACACCCTATTGCCGGAGGCCCTGGAGCGTTGGTCGGTCGGTTTGTTCAAGCTACTCCTTCCCAGACTGATGGAAATTATTTTCGAGATTAACGCCCATTTTCTGGCTGAAGTCTCCGCCCATTGGCCCGGCGATAAAGACCGCCTTGCACAAAAACTCCCAAAAAAACCTGGACCGGCCAAAACTTTAGAAATATTGAAGTCCGGCTTTGCAAACGTAACGGCCTCGAACGTAATTGCGCTGTAATCTTCGGACTTGTGCGCGCTCATAGACCTTTCGCGCAGCGCCGCCGAGGCTATGGCCGGTCACGTAAACGTTTCTAATGCTGAGATCGTTTTTTATCAGGTCATCAATGCTGGCAACTAGTGCCGAAAACAGATCGTAGTGCTGTTGCATATCCGTCCATTGCAGAACATCCATACCATCTGAAGTTCCCCGAAATGAGATGACGAGAGAATCGCTCGATCTCGCAACAAACGCGGCGGCATTTTGATTAATGAATATTCCACCCAGGGAGGAGCCCCCAAGATCCACAGGCTCCCAAAGTTCTTAAGTCAAGCGAGAATAGGCTAATCCTTCTGGACTTGGACTAGACTGCCAACCGGAATAAGCAGCCAACGCAAAATCTGCCAAGGTTACCAGCATGTGATCGCCAAACAACGTCTCAGCCGTGGAAGTGGGTACAAGTACCTGGGCTGAAAGTTCAAGCTCAACGTGTAAGTCGACTGCGCGAGCCCGTACGGCTTGACGTCGACGTAAACGATTTGGCCAGCACTGAGTTTTCCCATGAAATATTTTCAGCCGCAGTCGCCCCGTTGTCCGACGTCTTGAGCGGTACTCCGAATTGATCTTGCAATTGCAGATCGAGATCGGCACTCAGGCCGCTTAGACTAATTGTGAGTCGCCCGCCCGCGGGTGCCACGATCTTGAAGAAATCAGCCAGGTCGCCACCACCGGCTCGACCGGAGTACGAGAATGTTCCGGTGCTTTGAAGTGACGGTGAAATGTCCCAGGCCGTTACGATATTGTTTCCTGGATCAGCTTCAGGCGTCGTCGCGGCCACTACTTGGAGCGTGTAACCACCACTCTCATTGGCATAATTGGCGCCACTCGCACCCACCCGAATATAGTAGTCAGCCGTCTTCTGAGCGGCGAATTCCAGAACCGCCGCTGAACCTTCGGTGCTAGTGCCGAGCACGGTATTGAAGTTCGTTCCGTCGCGCACCGTGAAGATCGCTTGCGCCAGCGCGGCCTGGCCACTGACGGCCGCGCCGTTCACGTTGATAATGTATGTCTGCCCTTGGGTGAGCGAAACTCTAAAAACGTCCTTGTCGCCGTTCACATCTCCGGCTTCAGGCACAATGACGCCAGTCACAGAGCCGCCGACGCCAACTTGCCCGAGCGGCGCGGTCGTATCGTTCAGGTCATCGCGATAATCGTCGGACGAGGGAAGTTCATTCACGTCCGTAACAGCAACCGTGATTGTCTGGATGCCATATTCGATCCCGTCATATGCGCCGACCTGGACCTGGTAGTCATTGTCGTGATTCCCGTCCGTCGGGACTTCGAAGTCGGGCGATGATTTGAAGCTGAGCACTCCCGTCGAAGGATCGATCTGAAATTTGTCTGCGTCGGCGCCGGCGATAACCTGATACGTGATGTTCTGATTATCTTGATCGATGGCGGTGACCGTGGTCACGAGAGCCGTATTCTCCGGCACGGAAATGGTCGCCGTTGTAAATCCACCGTTCGATGTGATGATCGGCCTATGATTGGTAGGAGCCGTCCCGGTAACAGTTATCTGATATGCGTTCGAAGTATTGTTGCTCTCGCTGCCTTCAACCACGGCATCGCTAATGTCAGCAATAACACCGAGGTAATAGGTTCCCGCCGTAGTTGGCAGTGTCACCGCCCAGCTTTCCGAAACAGAGGAATGTGAAGTTAGGGATGACGTCGGCCGTGAAGCAAGCAGTTGGTCGCTAGTGCTGATGGTTGGATCGCTGGAAAGGTAGATGCCCGTCGTCGACGCGCCGGCTAATCCCTCTCCGTTGTTGAGAACGGTGTAGTTCACCGTCAGGTTGCCGCCTGCCGTTCCTGAAGTGCTGCTCGGGTTCCAGTTACTGATCAGAAGATCGGGTACCAGTGCCGCGGTTACGGTAAACTGCACCGCATTCGACGCATTGTTGCCCTCGTTGCTTTCCGGGATTCCGTTGTTGTAGTCGGCGATTGCGCCGATCCAATAGGTCCCTGGCGAGAGCGGATGGTTCGACAAATCGAACGGAACACTACCGTCAGAGACCGTCTGACCCGAACCGAGGAACGACGTGGATCTAACAACGACCAAGGCGTCCGAACTGTCGATAGTGCTATCCGTCGAAATGTATATGCCAGTGAACGAACTAGCCGCGCTGCCCGCTCCGACATTGCTGACGTCGTAGTTGAACGTGACTCGGCCACCCGCCGTCACCGTCGTGTTATTCAAGCTGAAATTGGTGGCATGAAAATCAGGGGTGGTAACGGTCGACGGGGCGACTGTGATCTGGACGGCGTTCGATGCGTTATTGCCGTAGCTTTCTCGTCACAGCGTTGTTGATGTCGGTGATGACACCGAGATAGTAAACACCCGGCGTAGTTGGTAGTGTCACCGTCCAGCTGTCGGAGACCGAAGAATGTGACGTCAGGGAAGACGTTGGCCGCGAGGCAAGTAATTGGTCGCTGATGCTAATCGTGGGATCACTGGACAGGTAGATGCCCGCCGTTGACGCGCTTGCCG
>CAWBFT010000050.1:0-15910 GCA_963788135.1 uncultured Gammaproteobacteria bacterium | reverse complement strand
CGAAGTGTTAATGAGCGCTTAGGTAAAGGTGGCGTTGTAAATCTCACTTCGGGCGGCGAAGTCGTCGTTAACCCTAATGCTTCGATCAACATATCTGGCGGGACGATCAATTACCAAGGCGATTATATTAATACCTCAAAATTGTTAACGGATTACGGCGCCATTATCGATATAAGCGATGCCAATCCAAATGAACATTACCAGGCCTTGCTTGGTTCCTATAAGGAAGTGCATGAAAAGTGGGGGATAACAAAAGTTTGGCAAGGTGGCGGATTGTTCGGTAAAGGGCGATATGAGCCAGATTATTTGGAAGGGCTTGATGCCGGGAGTTTGAATGTTTTTTCGCCAAGGATGATTTGGCAGGGTGACCTGATTGCGGGCAGTGTTAGCGGATTATTTCAGCGCAACCCTGAATCCCGTGCATTTGGCGGTGCATTCAAAGTTAACGATGATATGAGCGATAAAGGTTTTGTTTCAAAACAGAATATCGTATTTCAAAAAACGGAGGATAGTTTAAACAAGTCCTCAACCACCCAATTAAATGATGCCGAAGTAAGTAAGTTAGCAGATTTAATTTTTTCTACGGATATGCTGAATCGTTCCGGCATCCAAGTATTTAATGTTAAAAGCACTGGTAATGCCACTATTGCGGCGGATGCCAACATTACTCTAACTCCAGGAAAAACTGGCACTGACAGGGGAACTCAGTTTGATTTGGTCGCAAAAGATATCGATGTCAAAGGTAAACTAAATTTGCCAGGTGGTGAAATACGTCTAGGTAGTGCTTTTGATTTCGGCTTGTCTGAAGGAAGTACTTCGCCATTCGGTAATTTATCCGGAAATTTGACGTTGGGGTCTTCCGCTCTACTCAATACATCCGGACGTTGGGTAAATGATTTTGCTTTAGGCTTGTCATCCCTTCCAACCGAAGTATTAAACATTGATGGCGGCAATGTTACTCTTGTTTCGATGGGTGATATGAATTTGTACAAAGGTTCGGCAATTCATGCAGACGGAGGTGCTTGGCTGGCTCAAAATGAAGAGTTAACCGCAGGAGATGCCGGTTTAATCAGTATAAAGTCGGTGGATAGTGTCAATCAACCTAATCCTAAAATAATACTTGATGCTGAATTAACGGCCTACGGTATTAACCAAGGGGGAAAACTGGCTATCAATGTTGCTAAAGATGAATTTATTGTAGGCAATCAATCGGATGTCAGGCGTCAAGATAAGAGCGTGTTTGGAATAGGCGTTAAAGACAAAGCTTTAAATTTAACCGGGGTAGAAGGATTTAGTGGTATTGAATTGGCAAATAGTAAATCAAGCATGACCCTTCTACCAAAAACAAAGCTGAATTTGGTGCAACAAAATGTTGTTTTGGATTCATTGTACAGACAATATGCCAGCTCAGATAACATAACCGGCTTATCTAAGCCAACCACGTTACCGGAATATTTGCGTAATCCCGTGGATTTAAAATTATCAGCGAATACACAGCTTAATGTGGCAGCCGAAAGTGAAATTCACGGCGATAAGCAAGCAAAAATTAATATTGAGACTTCCCCGCAAGGCAGCGTGTATGTGGACGGATTACTCTCTGCGCCAAGTGGTGAAATTAACGTTGGTATTAGAAATCAAAGTGGAAGTTTGTCAGGAAACTACAGTACACAGGTTGTCTGGTTGGGGACGAATGCGAATTTATTAGCGAATGGAGCGACCCGACTGAATCCAATGGATTCGTTATCCAGAAAAACTGGAGATGTGCTAGATGGCGGAAATGTTAACCTTAAGGCAACAAGTGGTTACCTCGTGCTTGAGCAAGGTTCAAAGATTGATGTTTCGGGTACTAATACCGACTTGGATATTCTGTCCGAGGATCGAGGCGGGGTCCGTACTGCCAGGACTGAAGTGGGTTCCAATGCCGGACATATTTCATTACGTGCGGCGGAAGGAATTGTTCTCGATGGCGAGTTAATCGGAAAATCCGGGCTCAAAACGAATAAAGGCGGTCGTCTGGATGTGGCACTTAACCGTGAGGAGCGTCTATCCACTGATTTTTTTCCTGCCCCCCGAGGTGGATTAGCCCTGAATATTCGCCAAGATTTTCAAAAAACCTTGGATCCTTCCCTAAAATTTGGCGATAACCTGGATGAACATGACTTAGGTTTAAACGGTAAAGCTATCGTCAGTAGTGACCGAATAACCCAAGGTGGTTTTGATGATTTGCGTTTAAGTTTAGTCAATGGAAATACTGTTAACGATGGGCAATCATTCGCCGGAACCGATCAAGACAGTTTTTTAAATTTCAACGGCGATATTGATTTGACTGCTGCCAGACGGATTGATATTGACGCTCCAGTTATCAACTGGATTGATAAAGATGGAACGAACAAAGGCATAGTTAACCTTAAAACTGCTTATTTAAAACTGGGAAAAGTACGCGTTGATCCAAATGAGATGCTGGGGTCGCCAACTATGGGGAACGGTATATTATCGGCATCCACACAATGGACAGAATTTAATAATTATTCCCAGTGGAATGGGTTCAATAAGCTCAAATTTAATAGCCAATTCGATATTCGTGCTATCGGCCCTGTCCCTGTTTCTTCAGGGACAGCCCAGCCTTCGGGGGAGATGGCTTCAGCAGGAAACATTAACTTATACGCCAATCAAATTTATCCTTCGGCTTTATCAAAATTCGCTTTTTCTGTTGATGCAACCGCTAATCCCAACGGTCAAATTGCAATAGCAAATAGCGAAAGTAGCAAAGCTACTCCGTTATCTGTCGGAGGAGAGTTAACATTTAATGCCCCGGTTATTAATCAAAACGGCACTGTAAAAGCGCCATTTGGAAAAGTTAACCTGATTGCTGGTAGGACATTAACTTTAGGGAAGGGCAGTTTAACCTCAGTATCGGGCGACGGACAAATTATTCCATTTGGTAACCTGAGCGCCGGTCAAAATTGGGTTTACGATCCGCAAGGTATCGGCTTGTTAATCAAGTCGCCACCGGAAAAAAAACTGACACTTTCTGCACCAGCAATATCATTAGAGAAAGGCAGCACGGTTGATTTGTCTGGCGGTGGAGATTTATATGCTTATGAGTTCCAACCTGGTATTGGCGGATCTTCAGATTATTTAGGAGATTATTTGCCGTCAGATGGTACTGCGCCAAACTATCAAGGCGGATTTGCAATAGTACCCAAGCTAAGTTCTTCATTAGCACCGTTCGATTATGCGCAAGATAGATTAAGTAATTACAAAACGGATATCGGTAGCCAGGTTTATCTCAATGGTTCAGATAAATTGGCTGCCGGTTCGTACACCATCTTGCCTTCTCATTATGCTTTACTCCCTGGCGCTTTTTTAGTGACGCCTCAAAAAGGTACGCAGGACCAGAGAGTCACTACATTTAATCAGGCTGGCCTACCGATTGTCGGCGGTTTTCAACACCTTGCCGGTAGCAATATCCGAGATTCACGTTGGAGTGGGTTTTTGATAGAAGACGGTAAAGACGTGCGTTTGCATTCTCAATATGAGGAGGTCACTGCTAATAATTTCTTCACCCAGCGCGCTGCACGTAAAGAGATTCCTGTGCCGGTGTTGCCTAAAGATAGCGGCCAGCTAGTAATTAAGGATGTGCAAACTAAATTATCGTTGGCTGGGGATTTAAAAGTTGATTCTAAAGGTGGCCGTGGCGCAAAACTTGATATTGCAGCGCAAAAATTAAATGTTGTTAACCGGTTAACTTCGAATCCATTATCTGGTGCCCTTGAATTATCTGCAAACGACTTAACCAAGCTCGGTGTCGGCAGTTTGCTGCTCGGTGGCGAGCGCAGCAGTAATCCCGATACCGGGGTAACCAATCTGCAAATAACGTCAGACGAAGTCAGTTTTGACAAGGGCGCAAATGTTCATGTGACCGATCTTATTGCGGCCGCCACCCACAAAGTGACCGTAAAATCGGGTGCAAATTTAGTAGCGAAAGGTTCGGTTAATACGGGAGACAAAGTACTGAATATTGCCGGTAATCAAGATGGCGGTAATTCCACCGATGGCGCATTGCTTAGGCTTTCCAGTGACCGGCAAGTTACGTTGAGAAGGGCAAGTTCCCTTGGTATTGCTGGGGATTTACACATTGAAAAAGGTGCGACGTTAAGCGCTAATAAATCGATGTTGCTCGACGCTAGCCATTCGACAAGTATTGCCGGCAACCTGCAAATGCAAGGTGGTTCTCTCAACTTAAGCGGTAATAAAGTTAACCTAGGAGAAGTTGATCAATTAAGCGCGTCGGATTCGCTAAATTTATCTAATTCCGATCTGGCAAAATTATCCATCGATGAGCTGATCTTAACCAGTCGAGGAAATATCGGCTTTTACGGCAATGTGGGTTTAAAAGACAGTAAAAATAAGTTTAACCCGCTGACATTTGATCGTTTAGTTATAAATACCCCTGGATTTTCTGGTTTCGCTAACGGCAACCAAACTGCAAGTCTCCATGCAAAAAACCTTTTGGTACATAATGAGTCAGACAATAACTTGACCACCGCAGGCACGGGGTCAGGACATCTTAGCCTAAGCGCAGACAGTTATAGCCAAGGCAATGGGGGCTTTAGCATATCCGGATTCAGGTCTGTAAATATTGATGCCAGAAAGGATTTTACTGCTGCCGGTGATTCAAAATTAAATATTGGCTCTAATTTCCAGCTTAATGCCGGTTATCTGACTGCGCAATCTGGAAAAACGCTTGAAGTTGATGCAATAGGCTATCAAGTCCGCTTAGGGAATAATGACAATGTTGCCATACCCGAAATTGACCATTTTGGAGGTGCTTTAAAATTTACGGCTAATCAGGTTAACTTTAACAGTAAGGCAATTCTGCCTTCTGGAAAGCTCGGGTTGCATAGTTTGGCTGGCAACGTAGAGGTTGGTGCACAGGCGCAAATCGATTTATCTGGTCGAAAAGTTCATTTTGGGGATATGTTCGATTATACGCCGGGAGGTAAGTTTATCGTCGAGGCTGATCACGGCATGATTAATTTGGCGAAGGGTTCTAATATAAATTTAAACAGTGGCGGAGGCAAAGCAAAAGGCGGGTTATTAGATCTAAAGGCTATTGAAAAAAATATCGAATTATCCGGTGAACTTGCAGCACAAGGCGGCAGCGTAAAGTTGGACGTGGCAGGATTCAGCCCAACATCAGGTTTTGACTTCATGATGAAAAAGTTTCATGGCGCCTCTATATCAGATGCATTAAGTATACGTTCGAGAAAGTCGGATATCAGCGTGGGTGCTAAAACAATTGCCAAGGTCAATTCAATAAAACTTATTTCAGATCAGGGCGCTGTCAGTATTTCTGGTGAATTGTTTAGCGATGATATAAAACGAGGCGGAAGTATTGAGATTTATGCGGGAGATAAAATCAACTTGCAAAAAGGATCGCTGTTAAGCGCCAAAGGCATTGGCAAAAGTGCTGAAGGTGGCAAGGTGTTACTAACCTCTACCGATTCAGATGACGACAGAAATAGTGGTATTCAAGTTAATCATGACGCATCAATTGATGTAAGTGGAAGCGGTAGTCACGGCGGAAAGGTGGTGTTGCGAGCCTTGCGCACCGAGATCGACAGCAATGGAGTTGGGCATAACGTAGCCATTCAACCCATAGCACCAAGCGTAGTAAAAGGTCATCCGGAAATATATGCCGACGGAGTAAAAAAATATAAAAATATAGATATTGGTAATGATGGTGAAATCAATCGTACCGACATCGACAAGTTGAAAACGGACACTCGGGAACTTCATGAGTGCCACCACCATGAATAAGATTAATTCGCTCGCTGATGGCATACGTTTACGTCCAGGTTTGGAAATCAATTACACCGGCGACCTTGAACTGAAGGGATGAATGGAATTTTGCGGATTGGCGTTATGCTGAATCACCCGCTAAACAGGCTGTGCCCGGGGTATTGGCAATTAATGCCACCGGAAATTTCACGATAAAAAACTCCTTAACCGATGGGTTTAGTTCAGAAACGAAAATAATTAATCAGCCATATTTTGATGAATCGGGTAATTCGGTTGTTGATGAATTTGGTGCGCCAAAAACATTGCCTGTCTCCTTAAGCAAGGATGTCTTACGGACTGACAACTCTTGGTCATACCTATTGACGGCAGGGGCTGATTTAAATGCTGCCGATAAAAGGTTAACCAACTTAGAAAACAAAAGCTTAACCATTACAGCAAAATCGAACGCAAACCAAATCAACCCACTCGATCAAAAGCTTGATCTATTAACCACAGTTGTGCGAACCGGCACCGGTGATATCAATTTATCTGCTAGTGGGAATATAGTTTTCGATGGCGGTTCGGTTAAGGACCAATCAGGTGCCCCTATTCTTAACCCGGTGTTAGTGCCACAACCCGATTCGGTCACAGGGATACCATCATTACGACCATTTTCTTTCAATACAGCCGTATATACGGCTGGCAAGTCACAAGCGGGAAATGCCTACGGTTCATTTAGTGATGACTATGTAAAAACTAATTATGGCTACGACAGTTCAAGGTCGTTTGCTATCGGTGAGCATCCCACGTTGGGCGGTGATTTGTTTCTATTTGCGAATCACGACATTCAAGGCTCGGGAACGCAGGTGGCATTTCAAGATGTGGCAGCACCGTGGTTAGTTAAACAGGGCCGCTTAACTAATCTTGAGACCGGGGAGACTGCAATACCAACTGCTTGGGGGATCGACTTTGCTAAATTCAGTTTAAATGCCGGCGCGTTTGGGGGTGGGAATGCCAACATCCAGGCTGAAAACAATATTGATGATTTTGGTGTTGCTATGCCGACAAATGGCAAGGCAATCGGTAATAATATTTTTGATTCGAATGCTGCAAGCTTCACTTCTGTGGACAATAAGCTGCAAATTCACGGTGGCGGACGCATAAATGTTAATTCAGGTAGTGATATTAACGGCGGTGTATTTCTATTGGGTCAAGGCAAAGGTGAGATAACGGCTGGTGGAGCCATAAGAGGCAGTAAAAGCGTTAAGGACGAAGCTGCTCCTGGGTTAATAAAAAATTTAAACCGTGGCCCGCAATTGTTGCTGGGCGATTCTGAAGTTAACTTATTTGCAAATAAAGGCATTGCTTTATCGGCTGTTTCCGATCCAATGATATTGGGTAAAAACTCCAGTTTCTTTAGCTATAGCCCCAAGAGCGCCATCAGTACTCACGCATTGTCGGGCAATATCACCTTGGCTAGCGAGGCATCGGTTATCGGGACTGGAGCGCCAGCGGCGACATTCTTGAATTACTACCCGGGAACCTTAAATTCAACCGCCTTTGGAGGCAGCATCCTTTTGGATGGGGCTTTAAAACTTTTTCCATCCGGCGAAGGTAATTTGAATTTTTTGGCGAAAGAAAAAATTGCACCGTATTCAGAAGCGGTTGCTTCTTCAACTGAGTTAGTTATGTCCGATACAGAGGCAGGTTTCCTGCCGAATGTGTTAAAGCCGGCGCAGCCTTCATCACTTGCCGAGCCCGCTTTGGAACAAATTCATTCACTTACGCCAGTGCATTTGGGCGATCAAAATCCAGTCAGGCTCATAACTCAAAACGGCAATATTGAGAACTTATCTTTTGATTTATCCAAAAAAGCTTTTCTTGCCAGTGGGCTTGACTTGAAAAATATACGGTTAGCCATTCAGCATGTTAATCCCCAAGGTGATGTCAGCGTAATAACGGCGGCACGTGATGTCAGCTATCCTATTCCGGATGAAGTGGCATTAAGCACTAATGACCGGTCTATCAAGGTTGCCGGGTCTGGCGACGTTTTAATTAAAGCAGGCCGTAATATTGATTTAGGCACTTCAGGCGGAATATCAACGTTAGGCGATGGGTCTGCGCTTGATTCGAGCCCGGGTAACCCTAACTTGCAATCTTCAGGCGCAAACCTTACTTTGTTAACAGGATTAAACGGAAGCCAACCGAATTATCTTGGCCTTGAAAATCTTGATGAGGATATCTTGAAGTATGCTGAAAATTACAATAAGTATTTGTCGTTAATCACCGAGTTTATGCAAAATCGGACTGGAAACACTCGCATGACAACCAAAACAGCGTTTGAGCAGTTTAAACAACTAAATACATCTCAATACGCGTCTCTAAAACCAAAATTCGATGCTTTAGTGAGTTCAAAATATACTGGCATTCTTAAGAACATGAGACATGAAGTTGTTCAGTTTATAAGGCAGCGGCAAAATAACATAAAGCTTTCGGAAGCGGACTGTATTAAGATCTTCAACTCGTTAACATTTGAGCAGAGTGCTGCGATTCAAGGTCGCTTTGGCACGTTAACAAATCAAATATTATTTAACGAACTTAACCAAACAGGATCAGCTTCTGCGGATGATTCCTTCGCTGGTAACGAGCGGGGATTTAAAGCGATAGAGCTCATCTATCCGGGTAATGACTGGAAGGGTGATTTAAACCTAGTATTCAGCACGCTGCAAACGCTTAAAGACGGTAATGTTAACTTGCTCGTGCCAAGGGGAAATATCAACGTTGGCCTCCCAGTTGCCGGAGTCAGTAAAATAGATAACGAATTAGGTATTATCGCGAGAGGTAAAGGATCGATTAATGCATTTTTAGATGGCGATTTCAACGTGAATCAATCTAGGGTGTTTGCACTTGGTGGTGACGATATCATGGTCTGGTCTTCGCATGGGGATATAGATGCCGGACGCGGTGCAAAATCGGCGCTAGCGGTTTCTGATCCGGTATACAACTTTGACGATAAAGGAAATTTAGACGTTGACTTCCCACCACCAGTGGCGGGTAGTGGTATTCGTACTGTAGGAAAGGGTAACGTGGGCTTATACGCACTAGGTGGGATTGTCAATGCTGGCGAAGCGGGTATTGGTGGAAATAACGTGACCATTTTTGCAACGGCGGTGTTGGGCGCTAACAATATCGATGTTGGTGGAGTTAGCACGGGTGTGCCAGTCACCTTAGCCGTTAGTCTTGCCGCAGGATTGACCGGGGTAAGCAATGTCGCAGCTAACGCCACCAAAATGGCGGAAGCCAGTGCTAATAGCGATAAAGACAAATCAGACGAAGATAAACAAAACAAGAAAAATAAATTAGGCGCCATACAAGTTGAGTTAATTGGTTTTGGTGCTTAAGTTTTTATCCAGGCAATAAATATTTTTTCTATACAAAATAACACTCTGTTGATATTTCTTGTCGGCTGAGTGTTAATCTTGCCGCAAAGTATCAGGCATATCACTTTCAACTTCTAATTTTAATATTTAGCGAAATGTCATAATTCTGTAATCAAATGCTGTAAAAATGCCACGATAATTCATTAAATAACAATTATTACAATGAAACGGATTGGCTTTTTTTTGCTTCTACTGATGCTTGTACCTAATTTGGCTAATGCTTGGTGGAATGAAGAATGGGGTTTCAAGAAAAAAATCTCCATAGACATACAGAAACTGAAGCAAGAAAATATTAATATCCCTGATGGAAGTTTCGGTTTAATCAGGTTACATACCGGCAATTTTCTCTCCTTCATGGAAGTGTCAGACAAAGGCAAAGACATCCGGTTATTGGCGGGCGATGAAAAAACTCCGCTGAAGTTTTTTGTGGAAAAATTTGATCCCATTAATGAGATGGCGTTCATCTGGGTTAAATTGCCCAAAGAAGTGGTTGCTTCTCCTGAGCCTAATATAAGGTTGTACTTTGGCAATAGCCAAGCAGTTGATGCGCAAGACGCTCCAGGTTCGCACGATGTTAGCCAGGTATTGAGCTATCAATTTAGCGGAAAAGCAGTAAAAGATACGACGGCTAATTCGATTAATCCTATTGAATCGACAAATACTTATGTTGAAGGTGGTTTGATTGCTGATGCGGCGGCATTTCAAGGCAGTCAAATTATCCGTATTCCCGCTTCTCCTGCCTTGTCAATGTCTCCTGGCACAGGCTGGACTGTTTCATCCTGGCTTAAAGTCGACCAAGCACAACCGAATTCCATACTATTTCAGCGTGGCGGTCCGGATGGCAGTGTGGCTTTGATAATCAAGGAGCAAACCCCCGTTCTTGAAGTAACTGATCAAACCGGTGCAAAACAAGAACTCATAGGCCAAACTACAATCCCAACTAATACTTGGCATCACCTTGCGGCCTCTGCGACTGCGGATAATTTGACATTATTTCTAGATGGTGTTTCCGCAGGGGTATTCCCGGTAAAAATCGCAGAACTGAATGGCGAAATGACAATTGGTGCTGATGCCTCAGGTAGTAGAGGCTTTGTTGGCATGTTAGATAATTTTGCAGTTTATAAACTTGCCCGTGATGCAAACGCCATTAAGTTTGATGTAAATATGCAAGGCATCAGTTCAGCGTTGTTAACCTACGCCGATGAAGAAACGCCTGATAGCGATGAGGGTGGTGAATCGTATTTTATGGCGACACTCAATAACGTGACTATCGACGGATGGGTCATCATAGGTATATTGGGTGTGATGTTTGTCATCAGTTGGATGGTGATGATTGTCAAAACAATCGTTATTAATCGTATTCACAAAGAGAATAAAAAATTCGAAGATGCCTTCAGCAAATTGAGCGCCAAAGATATTGCTGATTTGGATTCTGAATCCGAAGTGGGCATGGATGAATTTGAAGAATCTCCATTGATGTTTTCATTGACATCTGATCATACCGCTTTTTCTGGTTCTTCAATTTACCGTATTTACCATGTCGGCGTTGAAGAGATGAATAAACGCTTAAACAGGAAAAATGGTAATGGCTCTAAAGGTAATCAAACATTATCTTCAAGTTCAATGGCAGCCGTTAAAGCATCAATGGATGCAGTATTGATTAGGGAATTACAAAAATTGAATTCCCAAATGGTGTTGCTAACTATCGCCATCAGTGGTGGTCCATTTCTTGGTTTGTTAGGCACAGTCGTGGGTGTAATGATTACTTTTGCGGCGATCGCCGTTAGCGGTGAGGTTAATGTTAACTCTATTGCTCCAGGAATTGCAGCAGCATTAACTGCTACCGTTGCGGGGCTTGCTGTCGCGATACCTGCTTTGTTTGGTTATAACTATCTTGGTAGCCGCATCAAAATGGTAGCTGCTGACATGCAGGTATTCGTGGATGAATTTATTGCGAAGCTAGCTGAGCAACATACCTAATCTTCAATGAGGCATATGAAATGAAAGTTCAAGAAGAAAACGCGGCATACGATGAGATCAATGTTACGCCCATGCTGGATTTGGCTTACGTATTGCTTGTGGTATTTATTTTGATGACCACTGCTTCCGTGCAAGGCATCACCGTTAACCTCCCTAAAGCTAGTGATACCCCCAGCCTTGCTAAACCACAAACCAAGGCAATCACCATAACGGCAGATGGCACGGTCTTTTTAGATACCTATCCAGTGAGCATGGAACAATTAACATCTTCATTGCAACAATATAAAGCTGTAAATCCTGCTTTGCCGGTTGTCATTAAAGGCGATGCCGAGGTGCAGTACGCCAAGATCGTGGAAGTCTTGGCGTTGTTAGGCAAGCTTGATATTACCCAAATTGGTCTGGTTACCCAGAATCTCGTTAAATGAGACGCGCGGACAATGGCAGAAAAGAGCATGAAATTCCGCGCTTGGGTACCCTTTATCATTGGCGGTCTAGTTTTAATCGGAGCGATTGTTTTGATGGTGCATTTAATCAGCAAAATGCAAGACAAACCGGAGAAGAAGGAAAGGAAAATCCAGACAGTTACCTTGGCGCCGCCACCCCCGCCACCCCCACCGCCAAAAATTGAAAAACTGCCAGAGCCTGAACCTGAGCAAAAAATCGAAAAACAAGCCGAACCGGAGGCTGAGAAACTACCCGATGCTCCAGAAGAAGCGCCACCACGTGATTTAGGTCTGGATACTGAAGGGGCGGCTGGTTCGGATGGGTTTGGCCTAGCTGCACGCAAGGGTGGAAACGGTCTCTTTGGTGGCGGTGGTGGCAGTCCTTTTGCTTGGTATGGCAATCTGGTTAAGAACGATCTGGTAGCAATGCTTTCGGAAAAAGATATTTTACGCCGTAAAGGTTATACCGCCATTCTCAAGTTATGGGTCAAAAATGACGGTTCGATCGATCGATATGAATTAGCCAGAGGCAGTAACGACAGCGAGATAGACGAGCTGTTGAATAGGACAATCAGCCAATATCGCAAGATTAACGAACCGCCACCACCCGATATGGAACAGCCTATCAAACTAAAAATCATTTCGATTCTTTAACTTAATAAAACCTGAAATGCAAAATTATAAATATAAGCAGTTAATTCCGCTCGCCATTTTTGGGATAGTTAGCGTTGCGCAAGCCGGTGAAAAAGAAGATTTATTATTACTCAGAAATACAACTCTCAGCCTCATTCAAGAACTTGTCAAAAAAGGGGTAATCACGCAGAAAGATGCCGACAAAATGGTGGTGAATGCGAAAGCCGATGCCGAAGCTGAAGTTAAACAAGAGCAACAGGTAGCGAAAGATTTATCTAAACCGGCTGAACCGGATGATGTCCGTGTCACCTATGTGCCACAATTTGTAAAAGATGAAATTCGTCAGCAAGTGCGTACCGAACTGCGCGAAGAAGTCGTCGGTGATGTCATGCAAAAGGCGAAGAATGAGAAATGGGGAATTCCGGAAGCCTTGCCAGAATGGGTTAACCGATTCAAGTTATCTGGTGATTTACGCTTGCGCTCTCAGAATGATTTTATGGCGGGTGATAACATACCCCCAGGTATCTCAGATAAAAGTTACTTTAATTTTCAGGCAATCAACGCAAATGGCGGTTTTTCTAGGACGCCTGTACAAGATCGATATATTAATACAGATAAAGACCGGCACCGTTTCCGCGAACGGGTGAGATTGGCGATTGATGCCAAAATTACAGACAATTTTAAAGCCGGTGTGCGCTTAGCGACAGGCAACCAACCGGATCCTGTTTCAACCAATCAGTCAATGGGCAATACCGGCAGTCAATATGACTTTAATGTCGATAGGGCTTATCTCAAATATGATGCAGTCAATGACGAAGGTTATAAGTGGCTAACCCTAGTCGGCGGTCGTATAGCAAATCCCTGGTATGTCGGTGGCGGTGAGTTTACCGGTGGCAGCGAGCTAGTGTGGGATACCGATTTATCATTTGAAGGCTTTGCAGCTACTGCCAGACATAGTTTAGGTAGCTCAAAAAATATGACAGGTAAACATGATGAATCCAGAGAAGTATACGTTACCGCCGGTGCCTTCCCACTACAAGAAACCGAACTCAGTTCCACCGGTAAATGGCTGGTCGGCGGTCAGTTGGGTTTAAATTGGGGATTCGCTAACCAGGATGCCTTGCGGGTCGGCTTGGCTTATTACGATTATATGAACATTCGGGCTAAACCTAATACGGGGGATAGAAGATGTATCACGAATCAGCCGGATAATAATTTTTCAATACCTCAATTTCAGCAAGTTGGCAATTCTCTTGCCGAAATTTGCCAAGAAACAAATGCACAAGTTAAAGCAGCAGAGTTGTTTGGTTTGGCATCAGATTACAACATTATCAATGCCAATATTTCTTATGATTATGCTGGCTTTGCTCCCTACCATGTAATAGCCAGCGCCGACTTTGCGAAAAACGTCGGTTTTAATCAAAAATCAGTCGAGGTATTAAACGTAGTCAATAATGCCGAAAACGGTGTTGTCGACGATGAGGCTAATGCTTGGCAAATCCGGATGGATTTCGGGTGGCCTAAAGTAGACAATTTTGGAGAATGGAACGTCTTTGCCTTGTTCAAATATGTCCAGCGCGACGCTGTGCTGGATGCTTTCACCGACTCCGACTTTCATCTAGGCGGCACCAATGCAAAAGGTTGGGTGATTGGCACTAACTATGGTTTGATGAAAAATGTCTGGTTTACAGGGCGATGGTTAAGCACGGATATTATTTCCGGACCAACCTATAGCAACGATGTGTTGCAGCTTGACCTTAATGCCAAATTTTAACTTGCCAGGAACAAGGGGTTAACATGAAAGCAGGCTTATTATTAAGTATATCGGTGGTGCTATTAATGGCTTCTAATGTTCAAGCCGCCAAAGAAAGTGGTAATGCTAAAGTGGTTAAGAAGTTGCAAATGATGGTGAAGGACGCGACAGCCGAAAAAGAGCGGTTAACCGCTGAAAATGTGAAGATTATTGCTGAGCTTGACCAGTTGAAAAAACAGGTTGAGCAGGATAAAAAAGATAAATCCAGGTTAGAAGCCATTGAAAAAAAGCTTGGTGCAGAGATTGAATATCAAAAAAAGAACGTGGATCAAATGCGTGGACGTTTGGAAGATGCGACTACCAGAATCCATGAAGTGATCGACAAATTCAATGCCTTAAATCAATCCAAAAACGACTTGGCGTTAGAGCATAATCAATTAAAAAGCACCCAGCAGTTTACCTCTACAGAGTTAAAGCGTTGCGAAAGTAATAATAGAAAAATGTACGAGCATACCAAGACTATCGTCAATGGTTATGAAAAGTGTCACGACTTAGGCATTCTCGATACGTTAGTTGGCACAGAGCCTTTTACCCAAATTAAAAGTGTCGAGTTCGAAAACATTGTCCAGGAATACGAAGACAAATTGCGAAAACAGCAATTTCATAAAACAGAACCTCAAGCTCAAACACGTCAACAATAAAGACGCGAGTAAGTTTTCTTTTTCACTTTTGAACGCTACTTAGAAAAATAGCTCCAATTGGTTATTAGAATAGAAGAAAGGAATTGTATGTCTTTAGGCTTTTATCGGGTCATCAAAGGTAAGTTGGTAGTACGCGCTTGGCACTCTCCTGATGGTGACAGTATGCGTTTTATAGCTAATGACATGAGCCTTTTTGAAGGATTACCTCATTTCTCTGAACCTGTTGGTAGCAGTGATGTTGCGAGTTACCAACTGCGTTTTCAGGCAATTGATACGCCTGAGTTACATTATGGTGGCGCTTTACAGCCTCATGGCTGGAAAAGCCGTAATGGATATTTAAGTTGGTTGGGCGTGGATAGTAGTGAGTGGAGCTGGATAGTAGCACCAGATGGCTTTGAATGGGAACAGAATGCCGCTATTCTTTGTGACGGATTTGAAAGTCATGGTCGCCCAATAGCATTTGTCTTCAAAGAAATTAAGGAAGCAGATGGGGCAGAAATTAAATTGAGCCAGGAGTTACTGGCGGAAAGCTATAATTTCCATGCTATTAAAAATGGGCTTGCATATTTGGGTATTTATTTTGGAAGCCTGTCTTCAGAAATACGCACTTCATTAATTAGTGCCTATAAAAAAGCAAAATTATCTAAGCTTGGAGTTTGGAACTATGACCAATCTACGCGATTCAAGATCAATACAATAAACGACTTATCACCAGAAAATGGTGTACTGATTTACCCAAAGATTTTTCGGCGTTGCGTCGATGCATTGCGAAAGGCTGGAGGGGAGTTTCAGCCTGGTCGCGATCTTGATGACTTTCTTGTAGCTCGACCAAATGAGGATGACCGATTTATTTTTTATGGCTTATACGGCGATAAATTAAAAAGCCGTCTGTCGGATGTAATCGAACAAATCAACAATCAAATACGCATTAAAGTTGATTTGAATACGGTTGATTTTATCTCAAAATAATTCATAAGCTTTTCTGAGCCACTAGTATCTAGTGGCTTTAGAAGTTCATTGTTAATGTTAATCCAAAAATTAACAATTGATCTGAGTCGGCTACGTTTTTAATGTCATCAAACCTTAACGTAAATGTCACCATATCTTAACACCTGAGATTTATATTTATCCTGTGGTTAACGCATCACCCATTAGCCCGATAAATATAATTACGTG
>CAWBFT010000049.1:0-561078 GCA_963788135.1 uncultured Gammaproteobacteria bacterium | reverse complement strand
TGGGCGATGACGACCAAAATATTTATCAATTTCGCGGTGCGAATATCGGGTTTATCCGCCAATTTGAACAGGACTATCAGGCAATACAACATTATTTGGTCGAAAACTACCGCTCCGGCAAACATATCATATCTGCTGCAAACCAGTTAATTCAGGCAAATCGAGACCGGATGAAGAAACAACATCCGATACGGGTTAACCAAGGACGGAAAAGATTACCGGCGGGCGGACGTTGGGAACAGCTTGACCCTCTAGCGAAAGGGCGGGTGCAGATTTTGATTTGTCAAAATGAAAGCCACCAGGCGAAAACCGTAGCGCAGGAATTATTGCGCTTACGGCAACTGGACAACAGCCTCGATTGGTCGCAATGTGCCGTCTTGGCGACGGAATGGAGTTTATTAAACCCGATCAGGGCGGCTTTAGAGGAACACAATATTCCTCTGAGTTTAGTCCTGCCGAAACAAGCCAACCGTCGCCTTTTCGAATTCGGGAAAACCTTGATTTTCTTAATGCCATCAAACAAAGTCCGAATCCATTATGTAAAGCCAGTGACTGGCTGGCGTACCTGGAACAAATCGAAACAGGTCGGCTAAACATCTGGTTGCAACAACTAAGGCAACTTTTACTGGATTGGCTGGGTGAAACCGATAATGCTGAAACCAACCGACAACTGCTCTTGGAATATCTGTATGAGTCTTTGGCAGAGCAACGCCGCGACTGCCGTCTAGGACAGGGCGTTTTCCTCAGCACAATCCATTCCGTCAAAGGGATGGAATTCAGCCATGTCTTTATCCTTGATGGCGGCTGGTCGGCAGCGGCTAAAGAAGAACAACGTCGATTGCTTTATGTGGCAATGACCCGCGCCAAAGAAACGCTTTGTTTGCTGCAACGGGCTGATTTAACAAATCCCTACCTAAAAAGCTTAAAGGGCGGCTTTATCTTGCGACGGAACAGTGAAATTGAGTCCAGCAGCTCAGCCCAATTAATCAATAACAAATACACCATCCTGGGCTTAAAAGATTTTGACTTAAGTTATGCAGGAAGTTTTGCAGCAAATGCTCCTATTCACCAAACTTTGGCATGCCTTAATGCCGGCGATGATGTCACTATAGTCAGGCAAAACGCTAAAGTCGTGGCACAGAAAAACGATATAGTCATTGCAGTGTTGTCAAGATTTGCCCAAACAAATTGGCAAGATCATTTGGAATCTATTATTTCAGCAAGCATTCTGGCAATGGTTACGCGTTATAAAATCGATAGCGAAGAAGTCTTCCAGACGCGTTGTAAAGTCGAACAATGGGAAGTGCCGATAATTGAAGTTGTTTTATTGAATGAGATAACTTAGGGTTCGTAAAGGGAGTTTTTGCATGTTATTGGTACAGCTGCGGAAAAAACCAGCGTCCTCTCGTTTGTGCTTGCTGGCCACAGCAATCAGGATATTGGTGTAGCTTTAAATAAGGCGGGGCTTGCTGTGCGTACCGGTCACCATTGTGCGCAACCGATATTGCGTCGCTATGGATTGGAGAGCACCGTAAGGCCTTCGATAGCGTTTTATAACACTTATGAAGAAGTTGATCGACTGGTGAGCGTCGTCCGTCAACTGAGCAACAAGCAACAAGCAACAAGCAACAAAGTTATTGAATTGTTAACATTTCAATTTCCAAAACTATAAAATTAACAGGAATAGGTGGCTTTTAGTATTGTAAAGTCACCTATTTCTATCGAGTCGTCTCAATATAAATTTAAGCGTGTTTATTATGCTTGTCTTGTTGCATAGCGTTATTAAACTATTTGTTTAAAACTTTACTCATGCTTTTTTAAGGTATGTCTTTAGGCTATCTGGTTAGATAAGTATCTAAAAATGAAAACTAAAGCCGTTAGTTACATTAAAAATAATCTTTGATGTATCTGAAGTCGCTATTTATCTTATTTAAAGATAACTTAATCTAATCATATCGTTTTATAAAAATATGTTTTCCCCTAATATAATCTGAACGTAAACAAATTTTTCTGTTTATTGTTGCCCTCTCTATGCATGGATTGCTTGAAAGTTGTTCACTCCTCTCCAGGGATGTTGCTACGGCGGGTTAACTACCCGCTTTTTTTAAAGCTTCATATACGGGAATCTCATTTATAGAGTGGTTTCCCAAGTGAGGTAATTTACAGGTAAGAATTAATGTCATTGCACCATCTTGTTGAAGTTTTTAATGATGCTTTTGAGCATGAACAGAATTTCAGATATCAGCCATTTATTATAAAAGATGGCAAAGTCAGTGGTCTGTTTGGTCCCATTCTGATTAACAGCGTGTTTTCTCCAATCAGAAAAACTTTAAAACCTACCCAAGTAATCGGTTATTCAGCCAGTATAGAAACAGGTATTAACAATTATCATTATCTGCAAGAACATGAGATTGCGGAATTGTTAGCGAATCGTGAAACGTATCGTAGTAATCTAGATTCCATTATCACTTTTGATCGTTTATCCCGTACCGTTCATGTGTTGAATTACTTAACATTGTTATCCGTGGACAACTTCTTATTCCTGGAAGTTGATCCTCGCCATATTTTAGGTATTAAAAAAGATCATGGTGTCTATTTTATGGACTTCATTGCGAAGTGCGGACTTGAAACCATGAATGTAGTTATCGTTCTGACGGTATACAATCAATATGCCCCTTACTATCAGGAATTACTCTCAGGACTGGAGAATTACCGGTGCCAAGGTTATAAAATCGCACTTAAATTTGATACTCTTCCGAGAAATAACGCCTTGAATAGTTTGACCTCTCGTTTGTCGCCTCATTTTTTCTATATTTCTGCAAGATTATTGGAGCAACATTCTAATGAAGTCATGGAAGATACGTTAACCGTATTAAAGGGGATTGCCGACCAAGCCGACAGTAAAACGATATTGCAACAAATAGATGATAAAAAAACGGATTTGCTAGCAAAACACGCGGAATTTAGTTATGTCGAGGGAAGCTACTACAGGGCAATTCCTTTTGATTACGCTAGACAACCAAATAAATTTTTCGATAACCGTCAATAATTTTAAAAAATTAAAAATAAGAGTCGTTCAAAAATTACTTGACCAGCATATTATTGCGTCAGGAATGTTAACAATCTAATTTGCTGTTGGTGCAAAGTCTGCGTGACCGTCAGGAAGTTAAAGTTCCCCCTGCTGTCGCTTCGAAGTCATTCAAAATTGAGAAGTTGTTGTTAGTATTTAAGTATGGTGCTGATTTCCTTTCGTCGCAGAATCCAGGGTAATTTGATGGTTACACAATCGTTGTTAGCAATGGTTCTAGCTACCCTACAATCCATGCTGAAGAAATCTTGGTGCCGTTGGCGAACAAAAATTTTATAAGTACCAAGTGAATGTTGATTTATCCCAGCTAGCTTAGAGTTCCCTTTTTCAGCAATTTCATTAAGAATTTTCCCGTTCATGCGATCCAAAAATGGTTGTGGCACCGCCGATATAACCAAAGATTACTGGAATTATTTTGCCTGGTAGCTGCTGAAAACTTTGCTCTGATTTTTATCGTCAAAACTTAACACTTGATAAGCATCTTTTTTGTCGCCCATTTCCATGCCGGGTGTTCCCATCGGCATTCCTGGGACGGCAATGCCAACTATGCTTGGTTTGGTAGTTAACATATGCTGGATGTCTTTCGCCGGCACGTGGCCTTCAACAACATAACCATTAACAAGTGCCGTATGGCAGGATGCCATTTCAGCGTTCACCGCATATTTGGCTTTTAAGCTCTGCATATCATCGGTAACGATATCGTTAACATTAAAATTATTTTGTTTTATATGCGACACCCATTTTTCACAACAACTACAGGTAGGGCTTCTATATACCGTAATTTCCGGGTTTTGTTGCACTGGCTTTACGTTAAGGGTTTTGTTTTCGGCAGTTGACATAGACAGCTGGCATTAAAAGAACCGTCATTAAAAAAAATCTGATTATATTCATTCTAAACACCTCTTAGATTTTCTAGATTCAAGTGCGATGATACATTGGGCTAAATTCATTAACCGCATCAACCATGGCTTTAACATGATCCGGGTTTATATCAGGCAAAATGCCGTGACCTAGATTAAATACATGTCCAGAACCATGACCATATTTTTCCAAAATAGTTTTCACTTTCGCCCTGATAAATTCAGGATTTGCGTAAAGTGTGACTGGATCCATGTTGCCCTGTAAAGCTACTTTGTTCCCGACACGGGCGCGCGCTTGTGCAATATCGGTTTGCCAATCCAATCCCAATGCGTCATAGCCGCTGTCCGCCATGGCTTCCAACCATTGGCCACCGCCTTTGGTAAAAAGAATCGTCGGAATTTTCCTGCCGTCTCGTTCAGTTTTTAGTAATGCCTTAACCTGTTTGGCATAGCCAAGGGAATATTCGTAATAATCTTCTGTAGTCAGTGCGCCGCCCCACGTATCAAACAACATTATCGCATCAGCACCGGCCTCAATTTGCGCATTCAGGTAAGCGGCCACGGTAACCGCCAATTTATCAAGCAGAAAGTGCATGTGCCTGGCTTGTTCGTACATCAAGCCTTTGGCTTTCCTGAAGTTTTTGCTGCTACCCCCTTCAATCATGTAGGTCGCTAATGTCCAGGGGCTGCCAGAGAATCCAATCAAGGGTACTGTAGCCTTGCAAGGTTTTTTTAATTAAGCTAACCGCATCAATGACATATCTTAAGCTTTGTGTTGGATCGGGTATAGGTAGTTTATCCATGTCGCTGGTTGATGTAATGAGATTTTTAAATCTGGGGCCTTCGCCTTCGGTAAAATAGAGGCCAAGTCCCATTGCATCTGGGATGGTTAAGATATCGGAAAACAGGATTGCGGCATCAAAATTGTATCGGCGTAGCGGTTGCATGGTGACTTCGCATGCCAATTCGGGATTGGTGCATAAATTTAAAAAGCTGCCTGCTTGTTCGCGTACTGCCCGGTATTCCGGTAAATACCTTCCAGCTTGCCGCATCATCCATACGGGCGTACGATCAACCGGTTGTTTTAATAATGCCTTGATTAATATGTCGTTTTGTAATGACATCACAATGTCTCTTATTCCTTAATCAGTTTGTGTCTGGGCTTCATCCGTTATGTTGATTTCTTTTTGCAAATCAGCAATTTTGCGTACCCAGATCTTTTGAAGTTCCTTCGGAAGTTTTTGTTTCTCGGCTTTCATGAGTTCAGGATCAGAAAACGATCCATAAAATAATATAAACCGGTCGTTGCCACGTCGGGTTTTAGTTTTAATGTATCGTAAGTCATCACCCAACTCGGGATATCTTTGTAACACCTGTAAAATGACGTCTTCCTTTGACAGCGCCATTAACTGTAAAGTGTAATTTCCTGAGGGTTGTGCGGTTAACCAATGGTTACCTGCACCTAAATTAACGCTCGACTCGGTATTGTTTTGCGTTGCTATTTCCTGATTTTCTATATTTTGTTGATTGGTGCTTGTATTTTTGGTAACTGTTTGTTCTGGCAGTTTAACTTCCCCTGTCGCCAGTATTGAAGTTGTAGTTTGTACCGTTGGTTGCTGGTTAACATTGGTAGTGGGGCGAGCATTGAGCCGGTTGATGGTGCATCCACAGATTTTTGCGTTACCGCTGGAGTTTCTTTAGTGGCTTCCTCGTTAGCAGTAGCAGGCTTGCTTTCTTCTGGGATTGGCGATGATACCGCTGCAGTCGATTTAGCTGGAGCTGAATGAGTTGTCTCAGGCTTTTGAGGAGTTTGTACTGATGCTACCTCGACTTGCTGATGTGAACTCCACCACTGAATACCTAGCGCCAACAAAATCAAGCCTAATACTGAAACCAGCAAGATGGGGTTGGAGTAATCGATTGATTTTTTTACTACAGGCTCAGGCAGCGCAGCAAGGATACGACCGGGAACACCGTGAGTTTCTCGAAAAACTTCCCCAGTTTTATCCTCGTTAATGGCGTTAAAATCGATCCTTGCGCGGGGCAAGGTCGAAAGATATTCTAAATAATCTTCACACTGTTGCTGCGAAAAGGGTGGAATTTCTACTAAATAACAATCTTCCAACGCGGGGTCAGTCGTGCTTTTTAAGTAAAGTTCATTATGGGTTAAGGCAAGAACAACTCTCAGCGCCGGATGTTCATTCGAGTAAGCGATAATTTTCTCGATTAACCCAGGAACCAAAAATCCGGCATCATCGGCAACCAAAACCACTTTAGCGCCTCGGCTGTGAATTCGGTCTAATGCTGTTGCCAGGGATTGTGATTTCAGGTCGGGCAACGAATTGCTTATAGTTGTTATGAGCGAATCTTGAATGCCAGCAAAATTCAGTTTGGTGCTACCTTGAATCCAACAGACTAGACAAGATTGCGCTGTGCTTTGTTGGAAAATTTTTAGTAATTGAGATTTTCCTATCCCCTCTGGGCCGCAAATCACGACGCTATGGGTTAAATTGGCGATCAGATGTTTGAGCAGATCAAGCTTTTGAGTGCGCTCCTTGGTTATTAGCGGGTAACTGGAGCTGTTTGTGTTATTTCGAGAATTAGCCGGAGTATTCACTGGACATGTACTCTAGGATAAATTGGACTCAAGTGTTTGTTTTAACATATTGCGATCTACCTGCACAGGCAAGGTAGCTTCGCCAATGGTTCTTAACAATATTAACCTGATATCACCATCAACATTTTTCTTGTCTACTGACATCAACTGGATAAAGTTATCTATGGTCATGCCATCAGGCACATTAACCGGCAATTTAGCTTTTTTGAATAAAGCAAGAATCTGTTCAACGTGTGTTTCGGTTAACCAGCCAAGTCGCCGCGATAAATCTGCGGCTAAACAAGTCCCTATGGCAACCGCTTCACCGTGTAAAACTTCACCATAACCTAGGCCGGTTTCAATGGCATGGCCAAAAGTATGCCCCAAATTTAAAGTAGCACGGACGCCAGTTTCTGTTTCATCCTCTGAGACGACTTCCGCTTTGTTGCGGCAGGAACGCTCGATTGCATAAGACAGCGCTGAATTATCGCGTGCTAATAATGCCTCGATATTCTGCTCTAACCATTGAAAAAACTGGGCGTCTCTTATCAATCCATATTTGATGACTTCAGCCAAGCCTGCTGACAATTGGCGATCATCTAAGGTATCAAGTGCTTTGGTATCTGCAATGACGCATTTCGGTTGATAAAAAGCCCCGATCATATTTTTTCCCAACGGGTGGTTAACCCCTGTTTTACCACCGACGGATGAGTCCACTTGGGCGAGTAAGGTCGTCGGGATTTGAATAAACGGAATGCCGCGCTGGTAGCTGGCGGCTGCAAAACCGCCCATGTCGCCGATCACGCCGCCGCCCAAAGCAATCAATGTTGCTCCACGGCCAAATCTATGGGTTAACAATCCATCGAAAATCTGGTTAAGTACTTCCAAAGTTTTGAATTGTTCGCCATCCGGCAGTATGACTTGGGCTGTATTAAACGAATTAAGGGATGTAAGCACCTTCTCCAGATATATAGGGGCAATGGTCTGGTTGGTTAACACCAGGACTTGCCTGGATTGAATATGTGGAAGATAAAGTTCGGATTGTTGAATAATATCCGATCCAATATAAATCGGATAACTCCGCCCGCCTAATTCGACTTGCAAGGTTAACATAGCTTGTGGGCTGCCTGGTAAGCTTCCAAGATAAAGGAAACGACCGTTTTGCTTTTAAGGATTCCAGTATCCACTTTAAAATCTGAACATTCCAGATAGAGCGGTTCGCGTTGTTCAAAAAGTTGCTCCAAGCGTAATTTCGGGTTTTCCGTTTTTAACAGCGGCCGCTGTGTATCTCGGCGGGTGCGCTCCAGAATTCTATCAATTGAGCATTGTAAATAAACCACAAAGCCGCTGTTCTTCAATGCGTTACGGTTTTCCTCGCGTAAAATAGCGCCTCCGCCGGTGGCAAGGACAATGCCCCTTAATTGGGTTAACTTCTGGATCATTTTCTGCTCCCTGTCCCTGAAACCTTCTTCGCCTTCAAATTCAAAGATGGTCGGGATATCAACGCCAGTATTAGCTTCAATAGACTTGTCGCTGTCATAAAAAGGAAATTTTAGCGATTTAGCCAATTGTTTACCTATGGTGGTTTTACCCGCGCCCATTAGGCCAATTAAATAAATATTCTCCGTTAACATAATAATTATTATACAGGAGACATTAAACAAAAAGGGGGCATCATGCCCCCTTTTTTACTGAAAGGGTGAAGAATTAATTGTTTTCGGCAACGTTGTCTTTAACAATTTTTGGGGTAACAAAAATTAATAATTCTTTTTTATCATCCAGTTTATGAGTTCTTTTGAATAAGAAATCAACACCGGGTAAATCACCAAAAAACGGGACTTTGTTAGTGTTATTTTCTATGATGTCTTCAAAAATACCACCTAAAACTACAGTTTCGCCATCCATGACATGGACATTGGTTTCAAGTTGTCTGGTATCAATACCGGTACCATCGATAGATACAGCTCCTGGCGCATCTTTCGCGACCTTAAGCGCCATTACCACGCTGCCGCTTGGCGTAATTTGCGGGAGTACATCCAAGGTTAAGGTTGCATCTTTAAACTCAACGGTATAAGCATTTCCGCCTGGCTGGGCTACTCGATAAGGTATTTGAGTGCCTTGTTTAATCGTCGCCTGGCAACGGTCAGCAGTCATAACCCTGGGGTTGGAAAGTAATTCACCCATGTTTTGGTCTTGTAATGCGGTTAACTCCAAATTCAAGACATAATCCGCAGCTCTTGCCAAGGTCATGGCTAGAGAGCCATAAGGATTGGTCGCCGCCAAGTCGACTAACAAATCAGTTGGGCTTCTTGCGCCATTTTCTGGGTCCGTAGCACTACCGCCTGAAGTGGTTTCATTCCATTTTCCACCGACTTGTAGTCCAGCTTTTTGGCTACCAACATTTTCAACTTTTCCTACTCCAAATCTGACGCCCAAATCTTTCAAAAACTTATTCGAAGCCGTGACAATCCTTACTTCAATCATGACTTGTCTAACTGGAACGTCAAGCCTGCGGATCAGCTTTTTGGCTTCATCCAGGCGTTTGGTCGTTTCCCGTACGATCAAAGTATTTGTCCTGGCATCGACAACCGCAGAACCGCGAGGGGAGAGAATTCTGAATTGATCGTTTTGTGAATTTTGATTGTCGCCCTGGCCGCCACTTTGGTTGCCATTTTGCGAGCCTTGGGTGGATAAGGTGGAACCCGGGAAGCTGGAACCCCCAGAACCTGAGCCTGATGACCCGGAGCCGCCAGCCGATTTATTGGCGCCGCAACTACCGAAAGCACCAGTGTCAAAGCCATTTAGCAAGTTTCGGAAATTTTCAGCCCGTGCATAATTGATCTTGATGTATTCAGTCACCAGCGGCTCGAGTTGCTCCACCACCTTTTCGGTGGCTTCTTGCTTTTCCTTATATTCTTTGATTTTACCGACCGGCGCTATAAGAATAACATTGCCGGATTCAAATTTTTCCAAGCCTTTCGTCATCATAATGAAGTCCAGAGCTTCATCCCAAGGTACGTCATCCATTTTAAGGGTGATTGTCCCGGCAACTTCATCGCCGGCGACCACATTCTGGCCGGTAAATTCCGCCAAAATTGCGATAACGCTCCGAATATCGATATCCTGAAAATTTAAGGACAAACGGTCGCCTTTGTATTTTTCACGTTTGCTATCCAGTACTTCTTTTTCTTCGGAGGTTAACGGTCTGAACTCCACTGTCAACAAGCCTTCGGACTGGAATAGCGAATAATCGTACAGATTATTCTGCATGCCAACAGTCATCGTGGTTTCTTTACTGGAAGCAACGGTTGCTACAGTTTTAACCGGTGTGGCAAACTCGGAAACATCCAGTCTTTTGGACAGGTTATTCGGTAAGCGAGTATTGATAAAACTCAAGACTAAATTGCCGCCTTCTTCTCGGGTATTAACAATGGTGTCAGGGTTAGTCAGGGATACCAAAATGCGTCCTTCGCCATTATCACCTCGCTTAAAATCAATGCCCCGGATGACTTGCTCTGGCATTAATCCGGCTGCAACTGTGGAGGGCGTGGATTTCCGGATATATGGTCTGGTTGCTCCGGGATGCCCCGCATCTGTAGCAACCGTTGAACGCAGTGGCTTAATCGCAGACGTGGGCAAAGCAGTTGCGGAACGTGTGTTCGCCAGAGACAACAAGACTTTGTTTCCTTCAACTTTTGTCTCAAATGGCGTTGAGTCGATGAGGTTAACCACAACCCGCACTCTGTCAGCGGCTTCGGCTACGTAAACACTGCTAACAGAGCCTTGGTTGACGGAAAACATTTTTTTGTCCAGTCCGTTCGCAACGCCCGGAAAATCAAGGGCTATGCGCGCAGGATTGTCTGTCTGGAACACTTTGGGCGCAACCGCTGCGCCGGTCATCTCTAATTGGATTTGAATTTTATCTCCAGACATGGAGGCAACATCAAGGCTTGTGATAGCAAGACCGGCAGCTTTAACACTCGCTATTTGAAATAGTAACAATACGCTTAAACTTATGTGCGTAACGGTTGATCGAGCCATTCTGTTCCACATCATATTACCCTGTCTATTTTTCATTTTACCCTCAAAATCACTCTGTTAAAGCTAATGAAGTTTGTTGTTCACGCCATGTCCCTGGCTTGTCCGGGACAATTTCCATTATTTCAATCTTGTCAGACTGTATACGGATAATTTTTCCGTAATTCTTTCCGAGATAATTACCCGTTTGCACCCTGTGAACCGTGTTGTCGCTTGCCTTGATTAAACCCCATAAATTGGCTTGTTTAGTCACTGTTCCCACCATTCTCAAGCTGTCCAAAGGAAAAGATTCGAGTTCTTCTTTTCTTCTGGAGGTATCTGGCCTGATGCCATTGCCAACGGCTATCTCAGACTCTTCCGCTTCTTTTGCTTCGTTAATTGGTTTGAATGGATCCCGTAAACCTTCTGGTTTGAACACGAACGGCTCAATCGGCTTTACTTCAGGGAGAGCTTCTATCGTGCCTTTGGGGCGGACTTTTACATCGTTGATATATTGTTGCAAATCACTATAGTCGTTATCGCTGCAGGCGCTCAATACGAATATGCAGGTAACGACTAGATGGCGCTTAACCCTGTTGAATGATATCGCTTTTGTGCTCATGCTTATCCCCCAACTTTTCGAATGGCCGATGGGTTAGCTGCCGAACCTTTTTCATTGTATGTCTTTACGGTGGCATCCATTATCATAACGTCATCGCTCTCTGTAGCTTTGGCGCCGCCTACAGGAATGATTGTTACATCATGAACAGTAACAATTCGAGGCAAAGCAGCTAACCCGCTGACAAATAAACTAAGTTCCTCATATCTGCCGATAACCTGAATTTTAATCGGTAATTCAGAATAAAAATCTTTTGTTACAGGTGCGCCAGGTTGAAATAGCCTAAACTCCAAGCCACTGGCTAATCCGGTTTGTGATATGTCCACTAACAAACTTGCAACTTCTTCCTGGGTGGGCATTTGCTTGATCATAATCGCAAGCGATGTTTCGATTTGAGCTAACTGGTCTCTATAATCTTGCAAATTAACGGATTTTTTTTGTTTTGTTTCAAACTCTTCTTTCAACTCAACTTCTTTTTTCTCCAAGCCGGCAAGTTCGTCTAACTGCGGTAACGTCATAAAATAATAGCCACCGGCTGCGACACCAAGAAAGACTAACGCCACTATGAACGCTTTTACTGGCGTTGGCCATGTTCCCGAGGCATTAATGTCCCAGTTTAACTCGTTAAGTTCTGATAAGTTCATGGCTTAACTCCGTTGTTTGTGTCCGTTTCTTTCTTACCAAGCTTAGCCCGCATCACAAAATCACTATTCTGTTCAACAGCATTTTTTTCTAATGATTTAATTACTTCCAGTTTTGGTGTTTGCAGCCAGAATGATGCTTCGATGGTACGCATAAAAGCCGAAACACGGGCATTGGATTGTGTTTTGCCCTCGAATATTAATTCGTTGCCTACTTGTGTGAATTTGGTTAGAAAAACACCGTCTGGGGTGGTTCTTGGAATTTCATCGAATAAATGGACAATTTCCGGGCGACTTTCTTGGAGCTTCTGGACTACATTGATCTTCGAAAGCAATTTGCTTTTCATCTCGCCAATTGCCTTTACTTCTACAATTTTACTATCCAGGGTCGCAATCTCATCCTGTAGCACTTTATTTCTTTGTTCTTGATAACTTTTTAAGTTTTCAATGTACAAATGAACCAATCCTATAACCATGATACTCGCTAATGCTGCTAACCCAAGAAGTGATAGAAATTCCTTCTTCTTTTCTTGACGAAGCTCCTCGCGCCAGGGAAGTAAATTTATTCTTGCCATTAATCGAAGCTCCTTAACGCTAACCCGCATGCAAGCATTAAAGCGGGGGCATCGGCGCTTAAGTTTTGCGGTTTCACTTTGTTAGATAAGGCCATGTTGATAAAAGGATTGGCCAGATAGGTAGTCATACCTAGTGTTTGTTCTACTATGCTGGCTGCCCCGGGGATGGAGGCGCAGCCTCCTGCCAGAATAATGCTTTCAACGCCTCTATTAGCGCTTGAAGAAATAAAGAACTGCATTGCCCTGGATATCTGTTGAGCCATGGCTTTTTTAAAAGGATCCAATACATCGACACCATAGCGCTCTGGAAGACCTCCCCGTTTTTTGGCTAATCCAGCCTCTTCATAAGAAAAACCGTAGCGGCGTTGAATTTCTTCCGTAAGCTGTTTGCCGCCAAACCCTTGCTCTCTTGTATAAACTGTATGGCCATCATGTATTACTGTCAATGTGGTCATTGTCGCTCCCACATCAGCGATGGCGAATGTACGCCCGGATGAAGAGCCTTCTATTTGGTCAGTGACGAGTCCGAATGCGTTCTCCATGGCGAACGCTTCGACATCAACGATTTTTGCTTTTAAGCCGGCCTTGGATAATACATCGACGCGATCATTTACATTTTCTTTTCTTGATGCTACGAGAAGCACATCCAGCAATTCCGGGTTAGCTTCGTTAACGCGTTGTACTTCGAAATCCAAGCTTACTTCGTCCAAAGCATACGGGACGTATTGGGTAGCTTCATCCATGACATGATCTTCTATGTCGGATTCGGAGAGCGTTACAGGCACTGTGATTACTTTTGACATAACGGTCGACCCTGACACTGCAACACAGGCTTGTTTTAATTTGGTACCCGATTGCTTGACGGCATTTTTAATGGCATCGGCAATAACCTCTGCATTTGCAATATTTTTATCGACAAATGCATCTTGAGGTAACGGTGCGACAGCATAACTTTCCACACGATAGCGGGTGCCTATTTTGTTTAGCTCCAGTAACTTAACGGCGGCCGTGCTTATATCCAAACCAAGTACCGCATTCTGTTTCTGATTAAACCAGGTCATGGAACGCCCTTATTCATAGATATGATTAAAATGTTGATACAAATCTTTGTAATTTCATTAAACAATTTTTTTCTGGCAAAAGTATAGTAGTCTTTTGCGTTTTTATAGTAAAAATATTCAATTTATTTGTTTCAGGTCTTGTTCTATACTCCCCGCCAAATTTTGAAATGACAGCAAGCAAGATAAATCTTTGAACGCTAACATTTTATAGATTGACTACACATTATCTTCTTCAGGATTAGTTGTGCCAAAAAAATCAAAAAAAGGCAGTTTTTTGAAATGGTTAGCCTTGTTTTTCTTAGCTGTAATTGTGGTTATGGCCGTAACAGGTTATTTAATTTACCAACGTTTATCGGCAGATTTGCCCGATGTTAAGTCTTTACATGATGTTCGTTATGAAATCCCTCTCAGCGTATATAGTAAAGATAATCAGTTGATTGCCGAATTTGGAGGAAATAAGCGTGTACCAGTTAAGATAAAAGACGTCCCTAAAAGGCTGATTCAAGCTTTTCTTGCTGCTGAGGATGATAATTTTTTTGAGCATCCCGGTGTTGATTATAAAGGTTTAGCGCGCGCCGCGTTGCAATTGGCTTCAACTGGCAAGAAAAAACAAGGTGGCAGCACTATCACCATGCAGGTGACCAGGAACTTTTTATTGTCTAACGAAAAGACTTTCACCCGTAAGCTGAAAGAAATTATTTTAGCGTTGCAAATCGAGCGCGAGTACAGCAAGGAGCAAATTCTCGAGCTTTACCTGAATCAAATCTACATGGGGCATAGCGCCTACGGCATAGTTGCCGCCGCCCAAACTTATTACGGCAAAACATTGGATGAGTTAACATTGCCAGAGCAAGCTATGGTTGCTGGTTTGCCTAAAGCCCCTTCTTCCTATAATCCAATTACAAACGTGGATCGTGCTGTTGAGCGCCGCAATTATGTTTTGCAGAGAATGTATGAGCTTAAATTTATCTCGCAAGATGAACTTCAATCTGCAAGTAATGAGCAATCTTCGGCAAAATTACAATATCGTTCTTCTGATTTTTCAGCCCCATTTATAGCAGAGATGGTGAGGCAATATATTTTTGATAAATATAATGACAAGGCATATACCTTGGGATTAAAAGTCTATACAACCATCGATCCGGTTTTGCAAAAGGCCGCCGACCAATCGTTAAGGGATGCCTTGCATATTTACGATAATAGACATGGTTATCGTATTCCTGGAGAGAAGAAAAGTGAAAAAGAACCTCAATCCTTGCAACAAAATAAGGTCATTATTGGGGACGCGTTGCTTGCCAAAGTGGAAAATGTTAACGACGTCGGCATAAAAGCGCGGCTATATAACAACAAATCTATTGAGATTTCTTGGTCAAAGATTAATTGGGCGGGTACTAAAATCAAAAAATATCTCAAACCAGGCGCTTCAATCAGGGTGCGCCAATCGAAAGGGAGTGGTTGGGCTTTAACCCAGGTTCCAGAAGTAGAAGGCGCATTTGTCTCGCTGAACCCTAATAATGGAGCGATTCTATCTTTAGCAGGCGGCTTCGAATTTAACCAAAATAAATTTAACCGTGCAACTCAGGCTAAACGACAGCCCGGTTCTGGTTTTAAGCCAATTATCTATACAACCGCCCTCGAGCAAGGATACACTGCGGCAAGTATTATTAATGATGCGCCAATAGTCGTATTCGATCCAAGTCTTGGTCGAAACTGGCGTCCCGAAAATGCTTCCAAGAAATTTTACGGCCCCACTAGCTTAAGAAAAGCGTTAACTTTTTCCAGGAACATTGTTGCAGTTCAGCTACTCAAGGATGTTGGCATCGCGAAGGGAATTGCCACGGGTAAGCGCTTTGGCTTTTCCGAAGAACAAATGCCTTGGGGATTATCGCTGGCCCTTGGAAGTGGTTATGCCTCACCATTGCAGATGGCTCGTATGTATGCTGTCTTTGCTAATGGTGGTTTCCTGATCGATCCATATTTCATTGAGCGCATTGAAACACATGAGGGTAAGGTTATTTATCAGGCCAGCCCCAAAACAGCCTGTCCAAAATGCAAGAATCAAGAGTCAACCGATATCAATTTGGCCCCTAGAATTATAACGCCCGGTATAAATTTTATTATGAACTCGCTAATGAGGGACGTAATTAAATTTGGTACTGCAACCGACGCCAAAGTTTTAGGAAGGAGTGATATTGCAGGAAAAACCGGTACGACTAACGATCAACGCGATGCCTGGTTTAATGGTTTTACTCCAACGCATGTTGCTTCAGCATGGGTGGGTTTTGATGACTATAAGCCATTGGGGCATTATGAAACCGGTGGTGTTGCGGCCTTGCCAATGTGGACAGAATACATGCGTACCGCGTTAAAGAAATCACCTGTGCAGGCGTTTGTCCCGCCAAATGATGTCGAACAAAAAAAAATTAATGGGGTAACGGAGTACATACAAAAGGGTGTGGTGCTAAAAAAACAAGCTTCAATGCCATCCACGAAAAAATCTAAATCAGACGCTTCAACAACGGAAAAAGCAAAGCAACTAATTAAAGAAAAGCCGGTTGAAGCCTTGTTTTAAGCTTCAGTATTTTCGGATTTTAAAAACAGGAAAATTAAGCTTTATTCGCATTGAATAAAGCTTCAGATGCTTATCTCAATTAAGATTAACCAACCTTACGTTGGTGAGGCAAAGTTTGGGGATGAAAAAAAAGTTAACCAATGATGAGTCAAATTATTTTCCGTATTTTTTCTTGAATTTGTCTACCCGTCCAGCGGTATCAACAACACGTTGCTTGCCGGTATAAAATGGATGGCATGACGAGCAAACCTCTATGTGCAAATCTTTGGAAATGACTGAGCCTGTCGTAAACGTATTTCCGCAACCACAAGTGACAGTAATTTCTTTATATTGAGGATGAATTTCGGGTTTCATAAATAATCCAGACTAAACTACGGTTAAAAAGTTAACTTATAATAATACTTTTTTCTAGCATGAACAGCAAGAAGTAAAAACAAAAAACCTTTTCTTTAATAAGCAGATACAAATAGCTTCCTGCTCTAAATATAATTTTAGTAGGCTTCTTTGTGTCTACGCATCACTTCTCATCAAATATCAAAATTAGAATAATGCTCTGAAGCCAGAGTACTTCAATCAATGCCGATGATTCTTCATAATAAATTACTTTTGCAATGTAACTTACTAATAAGTCTTCCATTCAAATGTTGACGAGGGGAGGTTTTCAGTAGCGAATTTGTTTTCAAATTATATTAAAAAGAAAGGCCAAAATTTATTTGTTCTTTATTTGTTCTTATGATAATCTTAAATAAAACATACGCAGAACATAATGATGTTGAAAATAACTAAAAAGCAACGGCAGATATTGGATTTCTTGATCCAAAGTGAATTTAAATACCCACCAACACTAGAGGATATTTGTGCTGGTGTTGGGTTGAAATCTCGCGGTTCTCTTCATGCCCATATAAAAGCTTTGAGTGAAGCGCGTTTGGTTGAGGCGCCAGAGGGCAAGCGGCGCGGTGTGGTTTTGACAGATTTTGCCAGGCAGATGGTCGACAATTCCGATTCTAGACCAGATTATCAAGGGAACTTACCGTTTGTTGGATATATAGCCGCTGGTAGGCCTATTGAAGCTGTTGAAACCATTTCCTATTTAGCCATTCCTGATCAATTAAGGACTCAAAAGCCTTGTTATGTCCTGAAAATCAAGGGTGATTCGATGGTCGAGGAAGGTATTTTCGATGGTGACTGGGTTATTATCGAACAACGTAGTTTCGCCCGTAATGGCGAAATTGTTGTCGCGCTTATCAATAAATCTGAAGCTACTTTGAAATTCATTGAGCAGTACCCGCATGAAACCTTGCTTATCCCGGCGAACGCTAGTCACCAAGCGATACGCTATAAACCTGAAGAAGTAGAAATTCAGGGGGTGTTGGTAGGGCAAATGCGAAGTTATTTTAATCCTCACAACTAGGAGTTAACTCATGATAAAGAGAAACATTCATATGCAAGACCAAATACCAAATCGCATTGACGTAATTATGCAAGAAGGAAGAATTTCATTAATGCATCAGTTAGAGGAGTTTTCTATTATTGTATTGTTAGTAGCCGTGTTTATTGTGGGAGTTGGTTTCTGAATTTGGGATTATATTTTTTCAGTAGTATTCCAGGCGCCGGAATGCTGCAAATATAGCAATATTGTTATCAGTTGTAGTCGAAAAGTTGCTTTATTGGTAAATACTCTTATAGTTGTCCGGTTAACAATTATGATGGGTAAAGCATGCAATATTTTCGTTTTTCGATTTTCGTTACATTTCTCTGTTTAGCCGTTTCCTTTTGGTGGGGAGGGCTAATTGCCGTTTATATAGCGCTTATACTGGCCGTACTTGAAATCAGTTTGTCTTTCGACAATGCCGTGGTAAACGCCTCTGTACTTAAGCGCATGGATAAACGTTGGCAAAATTATTTCTTAACTTGGGGGATTCTAATTGCCGTTTTTGGTATGCGCTTGATCCTGCCGGTTTTGATCGTATCAGTAGCAACTCATATCGAATTTGTCCTTGTGGCTAAAATGGCGCTTGAAGATCCTGCCACCTACTCGCACCATTTAAATAGTGTGCATGTCCAAATTGCTGCTTTCGGCGGCATGTTCTTGTTAATGGTGTTTTTTTCTTTCATTTTGGATGATGCCAAAGAATTGCATTGGTTAGGACGTATAGAAGAGCGTTTATCGGAATTAGGGCGGCTTAAAGCTATAGAAATTATATTGGCATTGGGGTTGTTGCTATTTTTGCAACAGTGGTTGCCTTTGGAAATCAGGGATCATGCCCTAGTGGCAGGAATATCAGGTTTGATTTTATATGTGATGGTAGATAGTTTTTCTGAGTTATTTGAAGGTGAACAGGAAATTGAGGAAGTGGCTCAAGCAATTAAGAAATCCGGCTTGGCCAGCTTTGTTTATTTGGAAATCCTTGATGCTTCGTTTTCATTCGATGGCGTCATTGGTGCGTTTGCCATCACACAAGATGTTGTTGTTATTATGTTGGGGCTCGCCATAGGTGCAATGTTTGTGAGAAGTCTCACCGTATATTTAGTCAATAAAGGCACGTTAGATCAATACGTGTATTTGGAGCATGGTGCTCATTATGCTATTGGAGTTCTAGCGGTCATTATGTTGGCCAGTATGCGCTACCATATTAGCGAAGTAGTGACTGGTTCGATTGGGGCGATATTGATTGTTTTGTCAATTATTTCATCAATTCGCTATAACAAGACAAATAATTCAAATGAGTAGGTTGTTCTCAATATTTTTTGTTTTTAGGGATTGAAGTGCTCCTCAGAGATACATTAAGTCTTTCAATTAATTCCATTAAGAATCAACTTTTGCGGACACTGCTAATAGTTTTAGCTATGAGTATAGGTGTTGCTTCCGTGACATTGCTGATCGCGCTCAGTGAAAGTGCACGTAACTACATTGTTAGTGAGTTTGAGTCTTTGGGAACGAATCTGGTAATTGTGCTGCCTGGCCGCACCGAGACTACAGGCGGCCCCCCCCCTCTATTTGGTGAAACACCAAGAGATTTGACTTTGCAAGACGCGGAGTCATTGTCAGCTATCCCATATGTCGCGGCGGTAGCTCCGTTAACAATTGGTTCAGCTCCTGTTTCTTTTGCAGGGCTGGAGCGGGAAACAAATGTGTTCGGTTCTACGAATGCATTGTTGAGGGTGCGTCACCTGTCGATGGCTCAAGGCAGTTTTTTGACGAAAACAGAAAACAACAGCGTGTCATCGATATGTGTAATAGGCCAGACTATTTTAAAGGAATTATTCAACAATTCTTCAGCGTTAGGTCAGTGGCTTCGAATAAATGACAGGCGCTACAGGGTGGTGGGTGTGTTGGCTTCCGAAGGTGAATCCATAGGCGTCGATTTTGACGAAATGGTGATTATCCCTGTTGCTTCCGCCCAAGGGTTGTTTAACACGGAATCCTTGTTCAGGATTTTGGTTGAAACCAAGTCCAGGGATGCGATGATGAAGTCTGTGGATGAGATAAAAAAAATCATCAAACTTCGGCATGAAGGGGAAGAGGATGTCACCATTATCACGCAGGATAGCGTAGTCAGTGCTTTCAATAAAATTCTTACTGCGTTGACTATTGCCGTAGCTTGTATTGGTAGTGTTAGCTTAATCGTTGCGGGTGTCTTGGTCATGAACGTCATGCTGGTCAGTGTTACTCAGAGAACTTCCGAAATCGGTTTGCTAAAAGCTCTGGGGGCGACCCAAATGCAGGTGCAATGGCTTTTTTTGTCTGAAGCAATTTTATTGTCGTTAACAGGGGCGGTAGTCGGTGTGATTATCGGTGAGTCGATCATTCTCGTGTTGCGTGTTGTGTACCCGAAATTTCCGCTTGATCTTCCTAATTGGGGGTTGTTGTCTGCAATAAGTGTTTCGATTCTGACTGGTTTGTTTTTTGGGGTGCTCCCTGCGCACAGGGCATCGAAATTTGACCCTATTGCAGCATTGGCGAAAAGATAGCCATGCATTTTATTGATTTATTGCTCCTGTCCTTTCGTACAATTACCTCTTATAAATTAAGATCAGCTTTGACCTCATTAGGATTAATTATTGGTATTGCAGCGGTCGTTATTCTCACTTCATTAGGCCGCGGCCTTCATAGCTTCGTTATCGCTGAGTTTACTCAGTTTGGCACTAATATCATTGGAGTGCATCCTGGAAAAAAAAATACTTTTGGCATTTCTGGGGCCACTATTAGTACAGTGCGCCCCCTATCAATGGCTGATGCGTCTAGTCTGAGTAAATTGGCTGGCATTATCGCTGTTGTGCCTGTATTGCAAGGGAATGCGCGAGTTGAAACCGAAAATAAGCAGCGGCGTACCAATGTTATTGGCGCTGGCGATGGAGTCCCGCTGGTCTGGAGAATACGTCCGGCAACGGGTAATTTTTTGCCATCAGGAGAGGATGCAAATCCACGCGCTTTAGCTGTCCTGGGGGATAAGCTGGCGATAGAATTGTTCGGTCAAGCGAATCCTTTAGGTAAGCGCGTGCGGATAGGCGCGGATCGCTATCGGGTGGTTGGAATAATGGAGAAGAAGGGTCAAATGCTTGGTTTTGATATGGATGACACGATATACATTCCTGCCGCTAAAGCACTCGAAATGTTTAATAGGGAAAGTTTAATGGAAATCGATTTATTGTACGGAAATAATATTCAAGTGCCTGTTATCGAAAAAAGCGTTAAACAGCTGTTGGTTGCCAGGCACGGCACGGAAGATTTTACGTTGATTATGCAAAATCAAATGCTGGAAAGCATGAATTCAATTTTAAACATCTTAACCTTGGCCGTGGCGGCGTTAGGAGGTATTTCTCTTGTGGTTGGTTCTGTTGGGATTTTTACCATCATGACGATTTCTGTCTCAGAGAGGGTCGCAGAGATTGGTTTGTTTCGCGCCATGGGTGCGGAAAAAAAATAATCTTCAAATTATTCTTGTTTGAAGCGTTAACATTGAGTGCGGTTGGGGGGCTTGTTGGGGTTTTATCGGGAATTGGAATTGTTGGGTTAATCCATTATTTATTGTCGGCCCTTCCGGTCGAATTGGCCTGGAGCTATATTGCATCTGCATTTAGCCTTTCTTTATTGATTGGTGTTCTTTCCGGGGTAATACCTGCCATCAAAGCGGCGAGTCTTGATCCAGTTCGGGCATTACAGCCTGAATAAAGTGATTATGTGTAATAATAAATTTGTTTGGTTCAAACAGCGGGTGCTATCAATAAATAATAGCTTTTAGTTCACCGTTCCATTTGAACATCAAAAGCAAGACGGAATATTTAAGCATGTCCTTTCTTTTACTATAGCACTTCGATTTCGGCGCAGCCTAGCTAGAAAAAACTGTTATATCCTCTAGCTGTATAGTTTTCGGCTTTTGATTAAGTGTGCAACGCTTACAGAACGAATTTTTCATAAGGACTCCAATAATCGCTCATGGCACCTCTTATGTTATTATTTTTAAATGAATCCTATAGTTTTCGATTGATATCGGGGAAGCCAACTTCGCAGTTAAGGAATGGTTCCCCAAGTCCAGCAATATTTTTTTTGAATTTATATAGACATATGTTTCATCCATTTCGGCAACATCAACACCAGCAGCGGATCGTATGGTTGCATTTCAAGAATCGTCCAATTGAGCGAAAATCGAACCTTTCAAGGTAAGGCTGGTGCGCTTGCCGTTTGGATACGGGGCTTGTTCTCGGTATTGAGTATCCTGTACCCATAAGATTTAATTTATAATGCTGCTTTTAGTTGAGTATGTCATCTTTAGCGCAGTCGGGTGATCCGCATTTGGAGCAACCCATAGTTACATTCGCTCAAGATAAGATAAAATGAACGACTATAGCAAGAACCATATTGATTTAACGATTCATAAAAATTAACCTTAGTGTCTTCATAAAATTTTCCTTTTCTTGGACAATCGTATCTCAACTTTTATATTTACATGAGCGGTCTAGACGATGGCGCTAGAATTTTGTTGGCTCAGTTTCGTTTCGGCCATTGATTTCATGCCTAACGCGTGAGATCGTTTCGTAAACCGCCTTACGAACCCGGTTAATACCCCCGAGAGGGCGATGCTCAGGGATTGCATGCCAGGGGGTGAAAGACAAATTTTCACAAAATTCAGTTTGTTCTGGAGAATTGAATTCCTGACGTGGAATGGTGATACGCGCCACTGGGATAAAGGGCGAAATTTCTTCTTTCCAATCGACAGTGGGATCCTCGATGGGCATATCCGGAATGTGAGTTCGGATTTGAACCATAAAATCAAAACACCCGTCGCTTTTTTGAAGATACTGGGTCATATTTTCCCGCAAGAAATTAGGAGACGGTGACTTTGGAAAATCAGAGGTTGGGTTACATGACCTCACAGAAAATTTCATGGCACTTTGGCCAAAACTATACGGAGTCATACTCCAGTATTGAATATCAAGCGGGTTGGAGACCTCTTTGCGTTTGATTTCGTTGACAATCCAAAATTCGTGGAGTCGAAATTTAAAGGGATTTAAGCTGGGAAAAAAGAATTTAGTGGGATTTTCCACGGAAACCACTTTTTGGAATTCAACATAATCTGCCGCATTTCGCACAAAAAAGACAGGATGGTTAATCATGACAAAATCCTGTGTCCCCGTCTTGCTATTTTCTACCGCCATTAGCTTAATCGCCATACCACGACCGTCACCTTCAGAATCATTTTGTATTCTGCCAGAACCATTAGAAAAACGTATCCAGGCCGGGTAATCACCTGATTTTTTGAAAATGCCCGTTTTAAGATTGTGAGGAAGTGAGGGTAAAACACTAAACTTCGCCATTACACAGCCATGCGCCTTGGAATGGGCGTCTCGACGGGCGGGAGCATTTTTTGCTTCCGCCCGGACGCTTTGTTCAATCATGGAAACTATTTCCTGGATTGCGTTTTTTTCATCCGCTGGAATTTCTTCAATATCAGCGATACCTAAAGATTGGGTTGGCAAAATAAAACAACATATGATCAAAAGCTTGTTAAGCATCCGCAACAAACCAACCTTATTAACATCCGAATACGCAAAGATTTTCATTTTAGCCACCATGTAATAATTGACGGAAATTAGATATAAGGCGTTGCCAGCGCTTGTAACCATGCGTCCTAAACTTTGAATTTTACGATTTGGTTAACTTTTATTATCTAGCATTTAAGCTATTGAGGCATATTCAAAATATTTCATTGAGATTGATAAATATGTTCTAAATTCGCCTCTTTGTAAGTAGACAAGTGGCTGATATGAAATACCATTGACATCACTACGATACAAGCAAGTGTCGCCCATAAAACAGATGGTTGCGATTCATTTGCGATAGCTTTTTCTGCAATAAGATATTTGTATTTTGACATAATAATTTCTCCTGAAACTTCCAGCAAAAGAGCTTGCTTTATTTTGAAGCATTTATCGAGCCATCCTCAGCAAAACTAAATATCAGATACAAAACAATACCCTATAAAAAATCATAAGCATCAGACAAGTAGTGTTAATGGCTTTCTTTGAAAGATTTACCGAATAACAAGCAATCTTGAATTAATTTAGCTGGAATATTATCGGCTTAACCAAAATAAAAGAGTTTTAAAATATAGTGAAGTGCATCTGTCTACAACCAATGTTTATATCTATGACTCAGCTTTAAATTTTAAACGTGACTTAAATAATCAATAATGAATCTATGCTTTGAATGAATAATTTGTAAGAATTTCCAGTTAACCAAAATGGATTATTAGTTATTCCCTAACTTTATATACTTACTTTGATCCTCTTGAATCCCTGCAATATTTACCCGTTTTTAATGTAAAAATTTCCGAACAACTTTTAGAGTTAACGATTCATTTCACTAACTACCTAAAGGGTAATAAGAAAGATTTATTAAAAAATTGGCATCTAGTTTGCACTATTAATCTCAGATATTGAATTTTTCGTCATTAATAGGCACATAGTTAGTTGAATAAACTTTCATCGGCACATATGGCAGAGCCAACAAAGTTGGATTGCCATACAAACTGTACTACAGACCCATAGCCTGGTTGCCCTAGGTTTTGGCGTTAGCATAATTTTTAAATTGATTTCTACCGAGATTATCAGAATATCACTTTTATAAAAGCCAAGGCCTGATGACACCATATTCAGCTTTTAAAAGAGAGTTAAATAACATCTGTTATAAAAAACTCATTAACCGTGAATCCATCATGTAATTTAACCAACACAATAGGTCTTAACCATGATTAATAAAAAACAGTTTGCTTTTCTAATAATGATTCTTTACTCATCGTATGCGAATGCTGCTAGCACTGATGACATTTTTATAGCCGGTTATGCTGCCGCTGTCGTTAAGCAAAATTTCAAGCTTGATATGCCGGGGCTTACCGTAAAAAATGGAGTTATCTTTATTCCACCAGACAATATTCAAGCTGGGCAACAAGCCAAGGCGATTCAGTTACTGTCGGAAATACCTGGGGTAAATTCGGTTAAGATTGCAGCGCCTGTGGCCGAACAATCCGAACCCCTGTTAACGCAACCGGTGGAAGTCGCGCCGGATGAAACAGTAACGACGAATCAATCGGTTCTTTTACCGGTAGGATTTTTACCGAAAGGTCATTTGTTTAAACCTTTGTTGGCCGACCCGCGCTGGGCGCATTTTTCCGCGGCCTACCGAAATTATCAAACGACTAATTTTGATGGCCGCGACATTGCTTCGGTAAGTTTTGGCGAAACAATTCCTTTTTATCGGGCAAATATTGGTGATTCAACGGCACAATGGGAATCAGGCATTCAAGCGGGCGTGTTTAGTGATTTTAACCTGGGAGCATCATCAGCTGATTTGCTTAACACCGATTTCATTGCCTCCTTGTACACCAGTTTTCGCGCGGGGCAGTTTTCAGGCTTTGGCCGTATTTATCACCAAAGCTCCCATTTGGGGGATGAGTTCTTGCTCAGAAAAGTTAACACTAAATTCGAAAGGGTTAACTTAAGTTATGAAGGCGTCGATTTAAGGTTGTCTTATGAATTACCTTATGGCGTTAGAATTTATGGGGGCGGCGGCGGTTTGTTCCATAAAGAGCCGTCAAACCTCAAACCCTGGTCTACCCAGTATGGTGTAGAATTCAGAAGCCCATGGTATTTTGAATTTGCCTCAATGCGCCCCATTATTGCCGCCGACTTCAAAAACTTTGAGGAAAACAATTGGAACACCGACATATCGGCAAGGACAGGAGTTGAATTCAACAACTTGAGCGTCCTTGATAGAAAACTACAAATTCTGGTTGAGTACTTTAATGGCTATACACCCAGTGGACAGTTTTACAAGAATAAAGTGGAATATATCGGGCTAGGGGCGCATTTTCATTTTTAGTTTAAAAAATCTGCAAGTATATCTGCAAGTATATTGGAGGGCAATTTGAAGCGCGTCCTGCCTTCCAATCTTTTAAAGTTAACCTTACGGCGGTGAATTTTCAGTGTTATTTATATTTACCTGACCCGGCTATTGCCTTCTCATCCAGTAATTGCAAAACACCATTTTTTAATTTTTTATTTACAACGGGCCATTGGCTTTTTTTGTATGATCATGCCTGTCAATGAGCGCAGACGAAATTAGTTTGGCTGAAACTTCCTCCAAGTTATAACCTTCCTTGGTTGGCAGCTCATCAAAATCTTTGGGGTAGTTATCAGCCCCTCGGTGCAAATTGAAACTTTGTTTGTTATACGCATTAAAAGTTTTGATCCCTGACCTACCGTGAATCAAGGAATATTGCCCCTCATATTGCGGATATCTGGTAACGTGACTATCAAGAATGAATCTTGAATAACATGAAGGATGCTGCCGAGTGCAATATTTTGTATATCTTGTTTTTTTGATATCCAACGTGTTGCAGAGCAATCCAGTTTTCCGAAATAATCAGGGAGTGATACTTCCCTGTTACATTTCATGGCAAATAAATAGGCGGGGGTCCAATTTTTACGCTTTCCATTTTGGTTAAAATGCTTCTTAAAAATAACTGCCGCATCAGGAGTGAGATACCGGCCTAAATTTGAAAACCGGGTTTTAACGGGTATGACGCCAGTTGTCACTTTGTAAGCGAATTCCATCCAGGTCAACACTGCATTTTTGGTGGTTAATGCCGATTCTGAATCAGAATCCGCCATGGCGTGAAGAAATTGGAGGTCAGAATGGTGACTTCTATAAAACAAGTCAAAATTTGGGGTTATACGCTTGGCAATGTCACTGGCGTGTTCAAAATTCATCAACCATTCATAAGGATGATCAGGAAGTAAATGAAGTGGGTCATCGTTCCAGCGCACCCCGTAAATGACCTTATTAATCATTTTTTCCGTGATGAATTGGTAGCCGGGGAGTTTTTTTTCTTTAACAAGAAAAAAAGTTTTTACTGTTAGTTCTTCATGCACTGGATTGATAATAACACTAGCCACAATACCCGCGCTTTGTTCACTATTTAGCTGTAATTGATGGCTGCCGTCATATTTTTTAAAAGGGTTAATATCAAAAGCAAAGACAGCGGTGGAAAAAAATCCAAAAAATAAGCTAATTATAAAAATTTTCATAAAGAAGCTTCCTTTCTATTTCCGTCATATTAATAGGGCTCTAGACTATCATGAGGCCTATTTATAGCCTAGAAATCAAACCATTTTGTATTGATCTATATGGTCACATTGAAGTTCAGAGTTAGTCACTTGTAATATTTTTCAAGCTTACCTATGCTTAATTCGCATTTAGCGAAAGTCTCATCGTTCCATAGCCTAACAAACGATTCTTTTGCAAGAAAGCCATCTGATTAATGAGTTAAAACCAAGTTTTGAAAGAACCTATGTTAAAAACTGAAACCAAAGACATAACATTAACTGATCTGTTCAAAGGCGACCTGCAACTGACTTCGCCGCCTAATCTTTTCTTAGAATTGAAAAGGGTACTCAATGACCCCAATAAATCCTTGGCTGATGCCGGTAATTTAATCGCCAACGACCCTGGTTTAACCATAAGATTACTTAAATTGGTTAACAGCGCCTATTACGCTTTTCCTGGCCGCATAGCCACAGTTACCCATGCTATTTCTATAATTGGCTCGGATGAGCTGCAAAATCTTGTTTTAGCCACACTTATCATTGAAAAATTTTCGACACAATCTAACAGCATGATGTCTATGCACGACTTTTGGGCAATGAGCTTACGTAGCGCTCTAACGGCAAAAGAACTCGCCTCGCATTGCAAGACAAAAGAGAACAAAGAATCAATTTTTGTCTGCGGTTTGCTACACGATATCGGTAAACTGGTTTTTTATCGCCAAATCCCCGAAATATCACAGAAAATAGGCCTGCTTGTTGAGCAAAGCGGCGAAGCAGAAGAGGATGTAGAACAAAAGCTACTTGGCTTTAATCATTACGATGTCGGCGCAGAACTTGCCCGACTATGGAATTTGCCTGGATTGATTTCGGAAACTATCGCTCAACACTGCCGATCAAACAGCGCCAGCCCCTTTTTCGATATTGCGGATCTAGTTCGATCAGCCAACTTAATCAGTAAAATGGAATTATCAGATGAAGCTAGCAATCTCAGTAAGCGGGGTATTAGCGATAATCAATTAAGCGATCTTATTGATAAGGTGAACGATCAATTCGACGAGATTTTTTCAATTTTTTATCCTAACTTTAAATAAATCAGGGTATTTCTTTAACGAAAAATTGCTTTGAAATAATTTGAATATATCAATTATTTCTTATGAACACCAACTTGAGGGATCCTCAATTAAAGTATTGGACCGCTCTGGGTTTTGAATTCCGTCCACGGCGCCACTTTGCAAAGCAACAACATTCCCGGTAAAGCTAAGCCAAAACACATCATGAAAAAAGTTGCCCAGCCAATAGACTCAACCAAATAGCCTGTCGTCGCATTGGCAAAAGTTCTCGGTACAGCCGATAAACTGGTAAATAGGGCGAACTGAGTCGCTGTATATAGGGGATGTGTTGTTCTGGCAATAAATGCGACATAAGCCGCCGTTCCCAGGCCAACCCCCAAGGCCTCAATCCCAATCACCAAACCTAACCACAATTGGCTTTTAAGTATTGGAATTTGCCAAAAAACTAAATTAAGGATTATTTTTGAATTGTTAAAGTTAGCGCTTTGCATAACGATTGCCAACCAGGCAAAGCCTAATATCGCTAACATTTGAACAACGCCAAAAATCCATAATGAGCGATTAATTCCCAGCTTTATCATCCAGATACCACCTAGTAAGCCGCCGATAATACTAGGCCATAAGCCGGCATTTTTAGCAATCAATCCTATCTCGGTTTTGCTAAAACCTAGATCGAGATAAAAAGGCGTGGCTAAAGCTGTCGCCATGCTATCACCTAATTTGTAAAAAAAGATGAATGCCAGGATTAATAAAGCAGGCTTTACCCCTCGACTGCGAAATTCTTCAAAGGGTTCTATGACGGCTGCTTTCAGTGTTTTTGGCGCACCTTCCAAGACAGGTTCCTTAACCAGTAAAGTCATTAATATTCCGGGCAGCATAAAAAATGCGGTCAGCAAATAAACTATCGTCCACGACAGAAAATCTGCCAGCACTAAAGATAAGGCGCCCGGAACCAAGCCTGCAATCTTGTATGCGTTAACATGAATAGCATTGCCTAAACCCAACTCGGCATCGGGCAGAATTTCGCGCCGGTATGCGTCTAAAGCAATGTCCTGAGATGCACCAAAAAAAGCCACAACAAAAGAAAGCCAGGCGATTAACCAAAGATCAAATTTGGGTTGCAAATAACCAAATACGGGAATAACCAGCAATAATGCTAATTGTGAAATTAACATCCAGCCTCGCCGCCTGCCAAGGGGCGGAATAAAGCGGTCAAAGAAGGGAGACCAAAGAAATTTCCATGTAAAAGGTAATTGGATTAAAGCAAACAAACCGATCGCCTTTAAATCGATACCCTCAGAGCGAAGCCATGCCGGTACTAGGGTTATAAGGATATAGAGCGGCAAACCCGAACTAAAGCCAGTAAAAATACAAATCAGCATACGCCGATTTAAGAGATTTTCTTTAAGATTTAATTTATCGAGCATTATGACTTCGAATTAGGCTATCAAATACAAACTTATTTGAATCATCAAAGCCTGCATATAGCACGACTAATAGTGCGGGAGATTGACTCAAGAAACGCAAGACTGAAAAATTTGTTAACGAGAGCAAAACTAATTTGCTCTCGTTTTTTCAATTTATGGATTAACCATTAATCATATAATGAACTACGATACTACCGATATATCCAGCAGCGATAGCTGGAGTCCATTTAAGATGGCTGAAAAATGTATATTTATGGTTTGATTGCCCCATTAAGGCAACGCCTGCCGCCGAACCAACCGACAACAATGAACCACCAACGCCAGCGGTTAACGTTACCAATAACCATTGGTACAAATCCATATCCAGGTTCATATTCAAGACCGCAAACATTACCGGAATATTATCAACGATGGCGGAAATCAACCCGACTAAAATATTGGCTGTAGTCGCACCTAAGGTATCATACATAGCGCCTGAAAGAAGCTCCAAATAACCAATGTACCCTAAACCGCCAACGGCAAATACCACGCCAAAGAAGAATAATAAAGTATCCCATTCAGCGTTGCGGACATGATCAAATAATTGAAACCGTTTCTCGCCTTCAACAGTAATATTAATTTTCAGGTAATATCCGAACAACATCAATATAGACAAACCCACCATCATTCCCATGAAAGGCGGTAAATGCAATAACTGTTTGAAGCTAACCGCCGCAGCAATCGTCGCCAGAAACATTAAACAAATTGTGATCGCGCCCGGCTTAAGCATCACCGCCGCTTCGTTGGTCACTTTCGGCTGCTCATCCGGCAAGGCAAAGTACATGATGGCAGCAGGTACAGCATAGTTAACAACTGAAGGAATAAACAGTTTGAAGAAATCAAAAAACTCAGCGTAATTAGCCTGCCAAACCATTAGCGTGGTAATGTCGCCAAAGGGGCAGAACGCGCCGCCCGCATTGGCTGCGACCACGAGGTTAACAAATCCCATGCTCAGAAATTTTTCATTATCGGAACCCACCGCAGACACGACAGCACCAATCAATAAGGCTGAAGTCAGGTTATCTGCAATTGAAGACAAGAAAAATGTGGTGATACCGGTAATTAAAAATAATTTACGGTAACCAAACTGCTTCCTTACCAGGTAAGACCGTAATGCTTCAAACACATTACGCTCCGCCATTGCATTAATGTAAGTCATCGCCACCAGCAAGAACAGCATTAATTCTGCGTATTCCTTTAAGTTGTATTCAAAAGCCTTATGCAAATCTTCCGCAGAAACACCCGCATCCTGAGCGAGAATTGCCGCATGCGCCCAAATAATGCCCGCCGCAAGGATAACCGGCTTGGATTTACTCAAATGGGTAAACTCTTCAGTCATCACGAAGGCATAAGCGATGATAAAGATCAATACTGTGTATATTCCCCGTTGCGTACCGGTTAACCCCAGGTTTTCATAATCGGCCGCCATTACCAGTTCAGGCAACAACAATGCCACTAAAAATACGAATAAATATCGCACCACAATCCCCTACCTTTTATCGTTATAGTGAAATGATCAAAAACTAAAAAATCAAGCGAATAATATTAGCATTTTCTAATAAATTTTGTCATTTTAAGACGCTCAGTATATGATTTGTAGCCTTGTTTATAGCTTGAAAAATCGATAAATTACTTAAAATGTATCAATACAATGAAATTGACCAAAAACTAGTTGATGAACGCGTCGACCAATTTCGACGTCAAACCGAACGGTTTTTGAAAGGCGAGCTCAGCGAAGATCAATACCGTCATTTAAGATTAAGGAACGGCGTTTACATCCAAACTCACGCGCCTATGCTTCGCATTGCGGGACCTTATGGCTTGCTGAATTCCAAACAATTCAGAAAACTCGCGCATATAGCACGAACTTATGATAAAAATTATTGCCATTTCACCACCCGGCAAAACATTCAATTCAACTGGCCAAAACTGGAACAAATCCCAGATATTTTAGCAGAACTTGCCAGCGTACAAATGCACGCCATCCAAACCAGCGGCAACTGCATGCGAAATACCACGTCCGACCATCTGGCGGGTGTTTGCAGGGATGAAATTGAAGATCCGCGGCCTTATTGCGAAATTATCCGGCAATGGACAACGTTGCACCCCGAATTCGATTATTTGCCACGTAAATTTAAAATTGCGGTTAGCGGCGCTAAAAATGATCGAGCCGCTACACAATTGCATGATATAGGTTTGCATCTAGTACAAAATGAAAGCGGTGAAATTGGTTTTCGCGTTTTAGTCGGCGGCGGTCTTGGCCGTACGCCGATCATCGGTCAAGTGATTCGACCATACCTGGAAAAGAAACACATACTGTCGTATCTAGAAGCCATTCTCAGAATTTACAACCTTTATGGTCGCCGAGACAACAAGTATAAAGCGCGTATTAAAATTTTGGTCAAGGAAACCGGCCTGGAAGAGTTTACCCGCCAAGTGGAAGCCGAGTGGAATTTAATCAAAAACGGCTTGGAACTCAGCAATCAGCGCATTGATGAGATGAAAGCATTTTTCGCACCACCCGAATATGACAAAAATGCTGACACTGATCAAAGCTTTGGCAAACATAATGCAGAAAATTCAGAATTCGCGACTTGGTACGAATACAATACAGCCGAGCATAAAACTCCGGGTTATCGTGCGGTATTCTTATCTTTGAAAGCACCAAAGATAGCCCCCGGCGATATGACCGACAAACAACTTGACGCCGTCGCGGACTTGGCCGATCAATATAATCTCGGCGAAATCCGGGCAACTCACCGGCAAAATCTGGTGTTCGCCGATATAAAACAAGCGGATCTATTTCCATTGTGGCAAAAATTAGTGGAACTTAACCTCGCCACTCCCAATATCGGCACAGTCACCGACATGATTTGCTGCCCAGGTCTGGATTTTTGCTCCTTGGCAAACGCTGGCTCTATTGGTGTCGCAAGGGAGATCAACCAAACGTTAGACGACATGGATTATATCCATGACATTGGCGACGTAAAAATCAACATGTCAGGCTGCATGAATGGCTGCGCCCATCAAAGTGTGGGACATATCGGCATCCTTGGCGTAGATAAAAAAGGAGTGGAATGGTATCAGTTAACCTTGGGCGGTTCATCCGAAAACGAAGCCGCAATCGGCGAACGCTTAGGCCCATCCATCCCAAAAGACCAAGTCGCCAACGCCATCAGAAAAATTCTTGACGTCTATGTTAACCAACGCGAAGATGAAGAATCATTTCTGAATATGGTTAAACGTGTTGGTATAGAGCCATTTAAGGACAAAGTGTATGCAAATAGTTAAAGATAACCAAATCACTGAAGATAACTGGCAATATATTGGTGACGATGCAGTATTAGTTAACGGCAATATCACGATTTCTGTTTCCAGATTACAGCAAAACGGAGCCGAGCTTCTTAACCATAAAGGGAAACTGGGCGTACGCCTTGTTCCCAGTGACTCGCTCGATGGCATTGCTGACCGCATCGCGCAACTTGATTTAGTGGAATTGCATTTTCCTGATCTTGCCGACGGACGTTTATTTTCATTGGCGTGGTTGCTAAGAAATCGTTGCGGATATCAAGGCGAAATCAGGGCAACTGGAAATTATTTGCCAGAACAGGTGTTTTATTTGTCACGCGTAGGCGTGAACTCTTATCTCCCTGCAAAATCGGAAGACTTGGATGTGACACTGGCTAATTTGAAGGATTTTTCGGTTAAGTATCAGATATCTGTTAATTGATCTAAATAACTCGAACCATTATATGGGACATTATCAATGAGTATTTTTATGCATTAGCTAGTTTGGCTATTTTAGGTTCGTTATAGCTTATTTTGTTGCCGTCTTTAATAACTATAACGGACTGCTTGCTTAACACATTGAATAATTGTTCGGACAAAATACCATCATCCTTGAATTTGCTTTTGATATTGTTTATTAAAGTTTGTTTTTTTGCAGGACGACTTTTACTGTGGTTAACCAAATGCAAGCAGTACTCCTGTAATCGTCTGTTTTCATCTGAAATGACAGGCGCACATGTGTCTGTTGGTTGATGACCTATAATTTCCTTTTTATTACCAATCCTCTCGGCACTGCGTTGTTCGCTTATCAACAAATTTACAACATGATCTAGATCGGAATCATTAGACACTATTGTAAAATGCGTTGCACTAGGCAGTTGTGACATCTGGAAACCAGCCCAAAATGTAATGCCAAAATCAGCAGCATTCTTGCCTCCGCTCGGCATTTTGATAATTTTTAATCTATTTTCGTTAACTGTTTTAGTTAACGGCAAAATCCAATCAAGTGGAACTTTGGCGCCACTTTGCGCGTAACAAACAGTCACATATGAATATTGCTCCAAATTCCTCATTAATTGATGAATTTGATTAGGGCAATTCTCTAGGTCAATCAATAAGATATGATTAGATTTATCACTTTTTAAAAAAGAGGGATCTTCATTATATTCTGCCTCCATATCATCATCTCCCAATCAGATTGTTTAATAGATGAATATAGATCAAACAGAGTTTAATCCAAATTTGTCGCCCAAATAGAACTTCCGTTACATCATCTCCCTAAGGGAATAACATGATGAAATGTAATGAGATTAGCAATACTCAAGATTACTAAAATTATGGTCTTTTACCCCATTACCGCTCAAAATTATTATTATGAGCGGCATTGATATAAGAAAAGGCCATCTATTTTCAGATCAGCAAATTGACAAACCAAGCCTGTCAACTACTTATTTACAATACTTATCCCTTTCAACAACGTTAACGCCTGATACAACGGATAATCTTTATAGTAGTCCGCTTCGGTGCTGTCTTTTGGCTTTTCCGCACCTGTACCAACGACCCCACTGAGGTCATCAACAGGTTTTTCTTTATTTGTTTTGCCGTTGCCATTGCCGTTTTGCAAATGGTGCGACAAATTAGCTTCTTTTACTGGATCAAATTCGGATTTATCCAAAGATTCTAACTTGACGTTGGCCAACGTAATATCCGGCTCGATACCTTCAGCCTGGATAGACCGGCCTGATGGCGTGTAATACCTTGCCGTGGTTAACTTAACCGCTGAACCATTACTGGTTGGCAGAATGGTTTGCACAGAACCTTTACCGAAAGACTTCTCACCCATTATCACCGCACGTTTTTGGTCTTGCAGGGCACCTGCGACGATCTCAGAAGCTGACGCGGAACCAGCGTTGATTAATACCACCATAGGCGCGCCCTCAAGCAGATCATCCGGACTTGCGCTAAAGCGCATTTCGGAGTTTTCGATACGTCCTTCGGTGTAAACAATCAAACCACTTTTCAAGAAAGCGTCGCTCACATCGACGGCTGCATTTAAAACACCGCCAGGGTTGTTCCTCAAATCAAGGATTAAGCCTCTTAATCGACCATTATTTTCTTTCTTCAGGTTAGCAAGCGCTTCTTTTACGCTTTCGCCGGTTCCGGATTGAAAACTGCTAATCCGCAAATACCCATAATTTTTCTCAAGCATCCGGTTTTTGACACTCTGTACTTTAATGACCGCTCGCACCAAAGTAATCTTTAATGGCGCTTCCGCACCTTCGCGCACTACGGTCAATAAAATCTTGCTACCGGGTTCGCCACGCATGGTCTTAACTGCATCGGTTAAGGTCATGCCTTTAACCGGTTGATCATTCAATCTGACAATCAAGTCGCCCGTTTTAATGCCGGCACGTTGCGCAGGGGTGTCGTCGATGGGAGAGACCACTTTAACAAAACCGTTTTCCATGGTGACTTCGATACCCAAACCACCAAATTGTCCGGTCGTGCCTTCTTTCAACTCCTGATATTCCTCAGGTACGAGATAAGAGGAATGCGGATCAAGGCCGGTTAACATTCCGCGAATAGCATCCTCTAATAACTTCTTGTCGGAAACCGGTTCGACATAATCGCGTTTAATGCGCCCGAATATTTCGGTAAACGCACGTAAATCTTCATAAGGCAATGCCTCATTGTCTAAAGTGGCAGCCCGAGTTTTGTCCTTTTCAGCAAAAACGCTGCCGCATATGCCTATAAAAACACCCAACATGATGCCTAAGGACAAAATAAATAAACCATTCTTTTTTAACATGTGCCTGTTAACTCCGACTACCCAAATATTTTCAAATAATTAAGCTTTTTCCTTAAAGCTTAGAATAAACATTCTATCAATGCAAAGTAAATACCAAATATTGTGCCTTAAGTTCAAAATAACAAGGATTGCCTCAATTACGGCACCACAATAGAGGATCGACAGGCTTGCCATCCTGCCTAATTTCAAAATAAAGCCCTGGCTTGTCGCGCCCGCCGCTTTGCCCTACCGTTGCAATAACATCACCGGCTTCAACCTTGTCACCTTTGTGCTTTAACAAATTTTGGTTAAAGGCATACAGTGACATGAAGTTTTTACTATGTTCAACAATTAACAATAAACCATAGCCCTTTAGAATGCCTGCGTAGGCGATCTGACCATCGGTCACCGCACGAACCTCGTCCCCTTCCTTCGCGTTAATCAATACGCCTTTCAAGCTCGCATCGGTTTCAGAAGATTTATCCAGCATACTGGACAGCTTTCCTCTCACAGGAAAGGGTAATTTACCTTTCAAGCTAAAAAAATCGCCTGTTACCTTGGGAAAACTTCCTTCGTCTTGGTTGGTTGCTGTCTCAAAACTTTCAGTTTCCTCGGAATCTTGCGTATCGGTAGACTCGATAGCTGGACTATGATCATTTTCCAAAGTCTTGATTAGGTTAATCAGTTTAATTTCGTTTTGTTTTAAAAAATTTAACTGTATTTCTTCCGAAGATTCATTGGTGTTCAATTTGCCAACAAGCGCATCCCTTTGTTTTCTAACCTCATCCAGCGCCGCTTGCTGAGCTTTTTTTTGCTCAAGATTCTGGCCTAACTCATCGGTTTTGGCTTGTTTGTCCTTATCTAACCCGTCTAAGTACTTAACTGTTCTCTTCAAATTATCAAGTTTTTCCAGACGCGACTTGTTGACATATTCGTAATATATCATCATTCGACTCGAAAGCGCCGGATCTCGTTGATTAAGCATTAACTTTAGCCTATCCTGCTGCCCCATGGCATAAGCCGCCTTGATCTGTCCGGATAATTCTGTACTTAACCGGTTAATTTCAGCTTGGTATTTTCCCGCTTCTTTTCTTAACTTAGCCAAACTTTCATTTGTTTTAGCTATCTGAACCTCAATCGCTTTCAACGAAGCCGCAACGTCACCGTAACGTTCATCAACTTGGGCTAACAAACCCAATAATTCATCCTTCTTTGACTCTATGTCTTGGAGCTGGTTATTAATGCCCGCCGCAGCTTCCCCTTCCAACGAATCCGTAAATTGCTCGGCACATGCGTAAGGTGCAATTAGGCCAATTGCCAATCCGAGCAAAATGACTCTGGTCATACGGAAATTAAGCAGGAGCGATTAGCAGCGATCTGCCTGTCATTTCTGGCGGCTGAGGGATGTCCAGAATATCTAAAATGGTCGGCGCCAAATCCGAGAGATTGCCGCCGCTGCTTAACTTGCCTTCCCCGCAGACATAAATTAAAGGCACTGGGTTAGTCGTATGAGCCGTATGGGGCTGGCCAGTTTCCTCATCAAGCATTTGCTCGATATTGCCGTGGTCTGCTGTGACCAGCATTTTCCCGCCTACCGCTTTTAGAGCATCAACTACCCTTTGCAACGCAGTATCAATAGCTTCGACCGCTTTGATTGCCGCCGGAATCACGCCGGTATGCCCCACCATATCGCCATTGGCAAAATTACAGACAATAAGATCATATTTTTGATTTGTAATTGCTTCAACCAGGTGATCTGTCACTTCCGGCAAACTCATTTCCGGTTGCATATCATAGGTCCTAACTTTGGGCGACGGCACCAAAATCCTGTCTTCACCAAGAAAACATGCGTCCACTCCGCCGTTAAAGAAGAAAGTCACATGGGCGTATTTTTCGGTTTCAGCCAAGCGAAGTTGGGTCTTTCCCAAGTTCGCCAAATATTCGCCCAAACCGTTCTTAACATCTACCGAAGGGAAAGCCACTGGATAAGTAAAATCCTGATGATATTCCGTCAAGGTCGCGTAGCAACCTTTGTGAGGCTCATGACCTCGTTCAAAACCAGCAAAGGTTTCTGAGGTTATCGCTTGTGATATTTCACGTGCGCGATCAGCCCGGAAATTCATAAACACTATTGAATCGCCTGGACTCAGCTTGGCGATTTCCCCTTGAGCGTCTTCTACTAAAGTAGGCATCACAAACTCATCGGTTTCGCCACGCTCGTAGGCTGAAATTAAACCGGCGGAGGCAGTATGGACTCGATAATTCGACTCGCCCTTGACAATTGCATCATAAGCCTCTTTAACCCGTTCCCAGCGATTATCCCTATCCATTGCATAAAATCGCCCAATTATCGAAGCTATACGACCTACGCCCAAGGCTTTAAACCTGGCTTCCATGAGATCTATCGAAGCCGCCGCGCTTTTGGGCGGCACATCCCGTCCATCCAGAAACGCATGCAAGTATATATTGCTTAAGCCGCGTTTGGCCGCCATTTCAATCATCGCGGTAATTTGTTCTTCATGGCTATGTACGCCGCCCGGCGACAATAGTCCCATTATATGCAACGCTTTGCCATGTTCCTTAGCGGTATCAACTGCTTCGCACAAGACCGGGTTAGTGAAGAAACTGCCGTCCTTGATGGCGTCATTGACTTTGGTAAAGTCTTGGGGAACATAACGCCCGGTACCGATGTGGATATGCCCAACCTCGGAATTTCCCATTTGTCCATCTGGCAAACCAACCGAGTTACCGGAACAATTCAACAAGGTCATGGGAAAATATTTTTGTAAACTATCCCAGCATGGCGTTTTCGCCATGGCGATTGCATTATCTTTCTCCACTTTGGAATGACCAAAGCCATCCAGAATTAACAGCACCACAGGTTTCGGCGGATTAGACATCTTTTCTTTTTCTCCAACAACTTACATTACAAAATTAACCAGCATTTCAAATTTAGCACAGCGGCTAACCGATTATCGATTACCCAAAAAAGGTTAAATAGGGTATTATTCAGAGGAATTGAATGTGTTCCCGATAAGGGCAAACAAAATACAAAATCGTAAATTATTATACTAAATATTAATGGCTTGGGCGGCAAAATTCCGCAACAAGTTCAATTATTGGCATAATTTTTTATTGCAAATCGCCAATCTTTACTCTATTTGATAAAAACTCACCATGGATCGCTTCATTGAATTTGCTTTAAACCACTACATTTTAGTTTTAGCTTTGCTGACGGTAACTTATCTACTTATCCATGAGTTTTTTGACGCTGCATTGAAAAAATTCGGGACAATTACGCCAATGATCGCAGTCACGAAAATGAATAATGGCAATACTGTAGTGGTTGATGTGCGCGAAAACGATGAGTTCAACAAAGGCCATATCGAAGGTGCGGTTAACGTACCATTAAGTAAAATCAAGGACCACATCTCTAGCTTGGATGCCTACAAAAACAACCAAGTGCTCGTCGTTTGCCAGGATGGAACTCGCTCAAATGCCGCCGGCAAATTGATAACTAAAAATGATCTGATCAAAGAAGTTTTTGTCATTTCTGGTGGTATGCAGTCCTGGCAGGAAGACTACAAGCTTCCAATCAAGGTTAACCGTAAAAACTAAATCTCAGCCTGATTATTACTCGGCTTTCATATTAATTTATCCAACAATTTATCGACTTTTCCTTATGGCTGAAGACAACACCCAAGAAAAACAATTTTCAATTCAGAAAATCTACACCAAAGATATTTCTTTCGAAACGCCGAATGCTCCTAAAATATTCAGGGAAAAATGGGAACCGGTCGTTGATTTCAATCTAGGCACCAATGTTGACAAGCTGGAGGAAACTGTATTTGAAGTCGTCTTAACCATTACGATTACTGTTAAAAGCGGCGAAACCACAGCCTATCTGGTCGAGGTTAACCAGGCCGGAATTTTCACTATGGAAAATTTCGCCGAGAATGAAATGGGACCAATGCTTGGAAGTTTCTGCCCCAATATCTTATTTCCTTATGCCCGTGAAGTTGTTTCCGATCTGGTCGCCAAAGGCGGATTCCCGCAATTGTTACTCGCACCAGTCAATTTCGACGCCCTATACGGGCAGCACATGCAACAACTACAACAATCCGCCGGATCGAAAAGCATTAATTAAGCGGATAAATGTCTAGAAGAATAAGCCTGCTTGGCGCCGGCTCATGGGGAACGGCGCTGGCTTTACTGGCTGCAAAAAATGATTACCAAGTGAAGCTATGGGGACACGATAAAAACCATATCGCGGCTCTGGCAGAATCTAATGAAAACAAACAATACCTCCCTGGATTTATACTTCCAAAGCAAATAACAGTCACCGCTAATCTTGCAGAAGCAGCTAGTTTTAGCGACCTTCTTCTGCTTGTAGTACCAAGTCATGCATTTAAACAAACCCTGGTTAACCTTAAAGCGCATGTTTCTAACAAGAGTTTAAATATCGCGTGGGCCACCAAAGGATTTAATCCAGAAGACGGATCGCTCCTTCATCAAGTGGTAGAAGACATTTTCTCACCGGAGACGCCGGCGGCGATTCTTTCCGGCCCCACATTTGCCCGTGAAGTGGCGATGAACCTGCCTACTGCCATTACTGCCGCTTCAAACCAGCCTGTATTTGCCGCCCGATTAGCAGAAATTTTCCATACCGACCGTTTTCGTGCTTATACAAGCTCGGACGTTATAGGGGTAGAAGTCGGCGGCGCAGTAAAAAATGTATTGGCAATCGCCGCTGGAATAACAGATGGCTTAGGATTTGGCGCTAACACACGAGCCGCATTGATTACCCGGGGCTTGAATGAAATTATTAAGCTAGGCGTGAAACTGGGAGGCAACCCGGAAACCTTCGCCGGACTGACCGGACTGGGAGATTTGGTATTAACCTGCACGGACAATCAATCCAGAAACCGTCGGTTCGGCGTAGCATTAGGCCAAGGCAAAGATAAAGCTTCCATCCTGAAAGAAATAGGCCAGGAAGTTGAAGGCATCTCAGCAGCAAAGGAAACCTTCGCTATGGCGCAAACATACGGAATTGATATGCCAATTACTGAACAGACCTATAAAGTTTTGTACGAGGATTTAAAGCCACTGTATGCCGTACAAAATTTATTAGCTAGAGACCAGAAAGCTGAAGTTATTTCAAAAAGTTTTTGACATAAAAAACTCAGGCTCCTAGGAAGGAAGCCTGAGTTTTGAATTATTCGATAAAGCTTAGTACTTATACTTTCAGTTTTTAGCTTTCAAAATATCCCTGATCTCTGTCAGCAAAAGCTCTTCTTTGGTAGGAGAAGGAGGCGCTTCAGGCGCAGCGGGTTCTTCTTTCTTAAGTTTATTCATCAACTTGATAGCCATAAAGATGGCAAAAGCAACAATGGTAAAATCAACAATCGCTTGAATAAAATTTCCATAGTGAAGCACAACTGCAGGAGTTTTTTCATCGACAGCTTCTTTCAGCGTGACACCCAGCTTGGTAAAATCGACACCGCCCATTAACAAGCCAATCGGAGGCATAATAACATCGGCGACGAGTGACGAAACGATCTTGCCAAACGCACCACCTATAATTACACCCACAGCTAAATCGACAACATTGCCTTTCATGGCAAATTCTTTAAACTCTTGTAACATACTCATAATAATCATCCCTCATTTTCATGATTTAAAAGTTAATAAAGCCAATCTGGTAGAAACTTGGATGCAGATTGCGGTAAAACTTAACCAATCCACTCCATAATTATCAGATGATTCCATTGAAAAGTATAGTTTTTTGCGAACCTCTTCACATTATTTAAACATTACGGCTTGATTTTTTAACTTGTCATAATTCCGTCATATTCCTAAAGTTAAAATGGGTTGTTAAAACAAAACACACTTAAATGACCAAGAATACAATTCTTATTGTTGAAGATGAAACTGCCATTCGGGCGATGCTGAAATTGATTCTTGATCAGGCCGGCTTTTCTGTTTTAGAAGCCGGCGATACCGAATCAGCACAAAAATTGATAGTAGAGAATTCCCCCGACCTGATTATTTTGGATTGGATGTTACCCGGAATCAGCGGAGTGGAATGGGCAAGGCGGCTAAAAAAAGATCCCAGTTACCGCGATCTGCCAATTATCTTGTTGACTGCAAGAGGCGAGGAAGAAGACAAAGTCCGCGGCTTGGAAATCGGCGCGGACGACTACCTGACCAAACCTTTTTCTCCTAAAGAATTATGCGCCAGAATTCGCGCAGTATTGCGCCGTAGCGGAACTTTATCCGGGCTTGCCCAAATCGTTCTGGGCGATTTAACCCTGGATACTGAACAACACCGGTTAACCATAAGCAACCGACAACTGGACATTAGCCCAACTGAATTTCGTTTGATCCAGTTTTTTATGACCCATCCAGACAAAGTTTTCACTCGCACCCAGTTACTCGACCAAGTTTGGGGGCGTAGCGTTTATATTGAAGAACGCACGGTGGATGTCCATATCCGACGGTTACGCAAAATCTTGAGCGACCACGGCAGAGAAGATATGTTACAAACCGTACGCGGCTTCGGCTACCGTTTCTCGGCTATCGTTTGATATGCAAGCGTGGCAACGAGAAATCGTTATTTTTCTCATTCTTTTTTTATTGGTTTTTATTGTCGGCGGTATAACGGGTTGGTTAACTTCATTAATAATGTTAACCCTGTGCGGACTCCTAATATCGCAAATCCTGCAAATCAACCGTTTTGAAAAATGGTTAAGCCAGGGTGGGCGCGATAAGCAGGTTAAAGCGAAAGGAATATGGGAAGATATTTATTACCACGTTTATTCTTTAAAAAAACGGGAAAAAAGGCGTAAGAAAAAACTCGGCAAAATCATTGACCAATTCAGAAAATCAACCGACGCCCTGCCCGATGCCGCCATCGTATTAGGCAAGCATGATGAAATTGAATGGGCCAACAATACGGCAAAGTCAATGTTGGGCTTACAAACATCGGACAAAGGCCAACGTTTGCCGAATTTGATTCGCTTTCCTGTTTTTGTAAGCTATTTGAAAAACGGTGATTTTAGCAAAAGCATAACTATCCCCTGCCCCACCGACCAGCGAATGGCGTTATCCGTACGTATCATAAATTATGGTGCCGGCTTACGGTTACTGATTGCGCAAGATGTGACCCAGTTGCGCAGGATGGAACAGATGCGGAAAAATTTCGTCGCCAATGTTTCCCATGAACTCCGCACACCGTTGACCGTGCTGAAAGGCTATCTGGAAACATTGCAGGAAATGGAAACACCGGAACCGCAATTGCTCGGCTACTCTTTGCAACAAATGAGCGAGCAAACCGAGCGCATGCAGCATCTGGTAGACGATTTATTGCTCTTATCCAATCTGGAAACCCAGCCCAGGAAAAGCGAATGTGTGAATATCCCAGCTCTACTGAATAAAATCTGTCGGGAAAGCGAATCTATTCCAGCCAATACCGGACGAATCGAAATACAAATTAAAACGGAGACAAATTTGTATGGCGACGAACACGAACTTCGCAGCGCTTTTTCGAACTTACTCAGCAACGCATTGAAATATTCACCAGAAACAAAGAAAGTACAAATAAGGTGGCACGAAACCGAACAAAATTTAATTTACTCAGTCACTGACGAAGGTGAAGGCATTAGCGAGGAAGAAATTCCAAGAATAACCGAACGTTTTTACCGGATTGACGTTAATCGCAAGAACAAAATAGCAGGCACCGGTTTAGGATTAGCGATAGTCAAACATGTCCTGATTCGCCATGACGCTCAATTGACCGTTAATAGCCAACCTAACCAAGGCAGTACATTTAGCTGCAGTTTTCCTATGGCTAGAAAATGTTAACACACCTATTTTTTCTGGTTAATTCAGAATTAATTTTCTCAATTTTCAACAAACATTTCTTCTTTACTTCCTAGCGACTCATAACATAGAACTTAACCAAAAGACCGAAGGAGCTACCACCATATCTAGAAACATCCATTTCACATGCCGATTTGTCTTTTCCGCCCAACAGTTGAGCATCTACCCCTAAATCAAGCCTGCACCGCATTGATTTTTCTGGCTAAAATTGATTGAAAAAAGCATCAAATAACTTGACACCCAAATCTTAACCAGTGTGAAAATTCCACATTTATCAAGTGCATTAACTCACTGATTTCTTTCTCCCTCTCTATTAAACTTACATCAGTCTTAATGTTCTTCAACAAGAATAGATTGACGGCTTGTTATTTAAATTAGCTGAGTTGGGATGTACCATTTTCTGTATCCAGGTTAGCCCCTACCTATTTATTATCAGAACCCCATTCCTCTCAACAACCATTGAAGCAAATCTGTCAGTGCCTCACGATGAGGCTATTTTTTGATCAAAATAAAGACTGTAAACCTTAAAGGCAGCGAGTCATGATAAGTATTAAAACAATCAGCAATTAAAATCTTAATCTGCTGATTTAAAAAGCTTTCAAAGTTTTTTAAAAACTTAAAGGCCTCGTAATTGATGCCAAAACTAACTATTTATGAGGATAAGACCATGAAGCGTCATAATCGAGATAATTTTTATGTAATTGGTGAAGGTATCCTTACCTTTGATGAAAAACACCAACCGGTCACTTTGCCGGCTTCCACCCTAGCGGAGTTGCGAAAATTTCGCTTTTCGCGCATGGGACCTAAAGGTAAACCTCTGGATGAAAAGCTGTTGATCGCGCTGGCAGAAGCCATGACGGCTGATAGTGGCCAACCGGATTCGACCGGGCCAACAATTCCTGCTGGCTTCACCTACCTTGGGCAGTTTGTCGACCATGACTTAACGCTTGATAAGACCGCTCGTTCTTTGGGGGAAAATGTTACTGTTTCCGAACTTGTGCAAGGCCGCTCGCCCGCACTGGATCTGGATTCACTTTATGGGCGCGGCCCCCATCACCCCGAGGATGCCAAATTTTATAGCGACGGAGTTCGGTTAAAAATGGGGGCGACGGCAAAATCACCTTTTCCAGACAATGGGACAAATATTGATTTGGCTGGTTTTGATCTGCCTCGTGTCGGCTTTGGTTCCACCAAGGCTGAACGACGGACTGCGCTCATCCCAGACACTCGAAATGACGAAAACCTTGTCGTTGCACAGACCCACTTGGCTTTTATTCGTTTTCACAATGCAGTAGTGGACAAACTGGCAAGTGAAGGAACTCCAAGCTTTTTATTGTTTGAACGCGCCCGTCGTCGGGTCGTCCGACATTACCAATGGATGCTTCGTAACGATTTCCTGCCGCGTATCGTCGATCCGGCAATCGTTGATGACGTGTTTACCAATGGCAGACAATTTTTTGAACCATTTACGTTTCCTGGATTCACCCCTACCATGCCCATCGAGTTTTCAGTTGCCGCCTATCGCTTGGGACATAGCATGATTCGAGGGGCGTATCAGTGGAACAGAGTATTCCGTTCCGGTGGCCCAGGTCCCGTCGCTTCGTTAACTTTATTGTTCACATTTTCTGGCACCGCTGGAATCCTGTCACCTGATGGAAATCTCAGTGATCCAGAATCAGGAAGTTTTGAAAGATTACCAACCAATTGGATAGCGGATTTTCGTCGCTTGTTCGATTTTTCCGAAGCTGGACGGGGTGATCTTACAGTATCGCCAGTTAGCGAATTTAACATTACCAAAAAGATCGATACTTTGTTAGTCGATCCGCTCAAGCAGTTACCCTTGGGATCATTCGGTGGACGAGGAACTACACCGCCGGCACACCAACTTAATCTGGCTTTTCGTAATCTTGCCCGCGCACAGATGGTGCGTCTGGCAACAGGGCAACAGATGGCGGAAATGATGGGTATCACACCACTGACTGCGGCCCAGATTATTGATGGTGCCGGAGGAACCGACTTGACCGGATTAACCCAAGCGCAAAAAGATCAGTTGGTGGCGTATACTCCCTTGTGGTTTTATATTTTACGCGAAGCGGAGCTTAATAACGGCAGGCTTACCGGAGTCGGGGGGCGAATTGTTGCAGAAGTATTCCATCGCGCTATGGAAGGCAGCAGGACTTCTATCCTGCATAATCCTTTCTGGCGCCCCTCACTTGGGCCTGACTCAAATACCTTTAGGATGGTAGATTTGATGCTGTTTGCTTTCGAAGGCAAGGCTGACCTTTTAAATCCGCTTGGAAATTAAAGCCTAACTCCAGAAGAAGTCATATGGTTTGACTCATAAGATTTTTGCAAATGCTATCTTCATTCAAAAATCGGACTGGTCAAACCATTTTTCAGAAAATAATGAGGATAATCTAAACCACTAGCATCTATCGGTAAACCCGACAAAATCCGATTTATGCAACAGCCTAATTGACCTAAATCAATAACATTCTTAATTTTTATTAGCCAATAACCACTATCTGCTAGAATTTCATGTCGCCTATTGAGGTTGGAAAAAATGAAATCACCAAATTTAATTAGAGTATGGGACCTGCTCACTCGAATTTTCCACTGGTTGCTCGTTGCCGGTTTCTTCGTTGCTTATTTCACCGAAGACGAATTGTTACAATTCACGCATGGGCAGGCTACTTGGTCACTGGTTTAATCCTGTTTCGCTTGGTTTGGGGGTTTCTCGGAAATGATTATGCCCGATTCAAAAACTTTCTTTGCAGCCCAAAAAAGTCAGTCGCTTATTTAAAAGAGGAGCTGGGCATGAAAGCCAAACGATACCTTGGTCACAATCCGGCGGGCGCGGCAATGATTCTTTTTTTGCTTGTTGGCTTAACCTTAACTGTTAGCTCCGGCTTGATCGTTTATGCCGCCGACCAAAATGCCGGACCATTAGCAGGGTTAATCGACTCCAGTAATGAAGATTTTTGGGAAGAAGCTCACGAAGTCGCGGCAAATTTCACTTTATTACTCGTTGGATTGCACATCCTGGGAGTCATTTTTGAGAGTATCGTCCATAAAGAAAGCCTTGTTAAAGCGATGTGGACCGGTTACAAAAAACCGGATGGACAGTAAAAGCAAAATCTATTGTCCTACTAAAATCTCATTCTTCATTTTTGTTTCAATCTATTTTAGCCTTATCATCTGCGGTAACTATCTAACTCAACTTAATCATGAATGCCGCCGACCTTGTTCGTCACTCAGATTGGACCCACGAGCTTTACAACCCATTTTCTGAATTAACCCTAAACAGCCACAACTTGGCTCTCATGGCAATTCCAGCTGGAATTGCCTTATTAGGTGGCATCATGGCCGCGCTGTGGCGACCTAGCCATGCAACCCGCAGCCTCATTCAACATTTTGCGGCAGGTGTGGTACTGGCAGCCCTAGCGGTCGAATTGTTGCCGGAAATAGAACGCGAACACGCACCAGGATTGGTGTTAATTGCGTCGTTTGCTTTAGGTTCATTATTTAAGTATGCCCTAAAATTGTGGACAATTAAATTGGAGGAAAGCGCTGAGTCATCGGCAGGCATCAATATCGGCTTGATGCTGGCGACTTTTACAGATGTCGCAATGGACGGCTTCATCATCGGCGCAGGTTTTGCCGCAGGCGGGGCTACTGGAATGATTCTGGCATTAGGCTTATCGGTCGAATTGCTTTTTCTTGGCCTATCGTTAACCAACGATACGGTCAAGGGCTGGCGAATCATAGGGCTTTCCGGTTTATTAGGCGCAACGGTTTTCTTGTTTGCTTTTCTGGGCAACTTTTTATTAGCTGGAGCATCCCATGCGGTCATCGGTGGCGTATTGGCATTTAGCGCCGCCGCATTGCTTTATCTGGTGACCGAAGAATTACTGATGGAAGCCCATGAAGTCGAAGAAAAAAACATATCCACCCTGGTACTTTTTAGCGGTTTTTTAATTTTCTGGAGCATCCAGATCCTGGGCGCCCAGCAGCCATGACAAATATAAAAAAATGCTAATCCGTACAAATTTTCAACCTGCTTGGTGGTTAAAACACTGCCATACCCAAACCATTTTCCCCGCCCTGTTTAGAAGAATCCAAAATCCGCCTGATTACCATCGAGTAAGAATCACCACGCCAGATGATGATTTTATTGATGTAGACTTCTGCGGCAGTAGTGGTCAGCCATTGGTAATATTGCTACATGGATTAACTGGGAGTTCGCAATCGGGTTATATCAAAGGCTTGCAGCATGCTTTGTTAAAATCGGGTATGCGAAGCGCTGCGCTCAATTTCCGCGGTTGTAGCGGACAATCCAATAATCGTGCGCGTTGTTACCATTCCGGGGAAACCGAAGACATCCATTTTCTCTACCAAACATTACGCCAAAGAGAACCGCACACGCCCATCGCCGCTGTCGGCTTCTCTCTGGGGGGCAATGTATTGCTGAAATGGCTGGGTGAACAAGGAGAAAAGCTAGACCTGTTTGCAGCCGTAGCTATATCAGTGCCATTGTTGCTAGACATCTGTGCAACCAAGATGGATAGGGGCTTCTCAAAAATATATCGAGGCAACCTTATTAACGATCTTAAAGACTATATCCACACCAAACTTCGGCATCTGGAAGGTCTTGGGCATACTGATGATGCAAATAAAATCAAAGAATTGGGTGACTTATCCGATATCAAATCTTTTTGGCAATATGATGATCGCGTTGTCGCAAAATTGCACGGTTTCAAGGATGTGCACGACTATTACAACCGCTCTAGCTCCCGGCAATTTCTAAAAACTATCGCCGTACCGACGTTGGTTATTCAAGCCAAGGACGATCCTTTCATGACAACAAAAGTCCTTCCCTGTCTTGATGAAACATCAGCATATGTCCAATTGGAGTTCACTTCTCACGGCGGTCACGTTGGCTTCATCTCCGGTCGCATTCCTCTCAAACCGAGGTATTGGTTAGATCAACGCATCCCTGAGTTTTTGAAAGAACAGCTTAACCAAGCAATAAAATAAAATTTAAAATCAACAATCTAATCCAAAAAGCTCTTTTTTAAGCTAAAATTAATAGCTGCTTAAATCACATTAATCAAAGGTATAGCCATGATGAATAGACCTAGCGGAATAAATCTGGTGTATGCAACCGAGCAATTTCCGCCAATCACTCAGCAAGAGACCGAAATTAATCTGATAGATGTTTGGACGAGCTTGGTAAATCAAAAAAAAATTATCTTCCAAACGGTTATTATTTGCTTAGCGTTGAGTAGCGCCTACCTGTTATTGAAACAACCGAGATATTACGTTTCTTCCGTAGTGCAAATCGGCAGTTTGCAAAAAGACGACATGAGCCTCCCTGTTCCGATTGAACTAACCAAAGATGTGATGGAAAAAATCAAATCGGCATATATTCCTTTAGTTATTTCAGAATACAAACAAAACAATGCCGGTAAACCGATTATCTATGATATTGAAGCGAGCGTTCCCAAAGACACCAATATAATCTCTCTGAAAACAAGCTGCAAACCGGGTGATGAGTCGATATGCCGACAACTAATTGACAGCGTCGTATCTAAAATAATCGCCGATCATTCCAATATTGTTGGGCTTTCCAAAAAGGAACTTGAGGTCAAATTGGCATCGGCAGAAAACGAACTGACCAGCCGGAAGGACGAAATAAAATATATCGAAGCGAAAAAACAAAGGCTTCTAAAGACCTCGGAGTTACTTTCTGGCCAACTTAAAGAAAAAAAATTATTACTCGCCAGCGCCCTCAAAAATCGCAGCAAAATTGCTGCAAACAATGCCGTTGGCGCCATGTTAGCATTGCAGATCGATAATGAAATCAAAAGGAACCAGGAGCTAATTGATGCTTTGGAGCAACGACTAACCATCGGACTTAACCAAGAACACGATGATCTCGATAAAGCATTAAAAAATAACGCTCTTTCACAAAGCGAACAAGAGAACAAAATTGAACAGATTAAAAACAAAATGCTCAACATCAACAACACAAAAGCCGTCGTTCCAACCCTGATGGCAGACAAACCAGAGGGCGTGGGGGCGACAATCATAATATTAAGTGCAGCTTTTGTCGGGTTAACCTTGGGACTTTTTACTGCGCTCTTCCGTGAGTTTTTAGCAAGAGCGAGAGAAATTAACGATAAAAAGGTAGCGATTTAATCACTGCGTTTTTTCAGGATATAATCAATCTCAATTCACCATCACTACCAACCAATAAAGTTAAATATGAGTAAAGTTTTTGGAATCGGCTGGGCAAAAACAGGCACGACAACCTTGGGAAAATGCTTTCAAATTTTGGGCTACAATCACCAAACCCAAGACTTAAGCCTGGTAAAAGATATAGCGAACAATGATTTATCCAGAATCATGGCGATAGCAGCTAAGAAAGATACCTTTGAAGATTGGCCTTGGATCATTTTGTATAAAGAATTGGATCAAGCTCATCCGAACAGCAAATTCGTGCTAACAATGAGAGACCCACAAAAATGGGTTCGTAGCTATGAAACCATGCTGACCAACCAAGGCGAAGCGGCGGAAAGTTTAAATGAGATCAGACGTACCTTGTACGGCTTACCTTTCCCCAATGTTACGGAAGCTCAACTCATAGAGCGTTACGAAAGACATAATCGCGAAGTGCAGGATTATTTCAGGGATCGGCCAAAAGATTTGTTGATCGTTAACTGGGAAAACGGCGACGGCTGGAAGGAACTTTGCGATTTCCTGGAAAAACCGGAACCCAATGTACCGATGCCGCATGCAAACAAAGGCAATTACCTTAAAGCCGTCATTAATAAAATTATCGGTTTTTTTAAGAAATAATTCCTAGCAAAACAGTTCGTATGCAAGAAAGAACTCATCGATCACACGCATTTTTTGGTCACAATAATGTTGTATCACTCTGTTTTCATGACCAAAGCAAAATAACAGATAGGTTAACTCTGGATTGATAAACACCTTCAAACTTGTCGCTCGGTTTATGTTAACAATAGTACGGATGTCCCAAAGACCGTGAGCCAGAATGTTAACCTCGACCAATTCAAGCTTTCAACTTTCTGCTTGGCTCGGCAATGCGCAGACATGCAAACCTGCTTGGTTTTTTTATAGACTTTTTTCGACAACCACCAGGTAATCCCTCCGGCTATGGAGGCAAACAGGTAAAAGAATACAATCTGCGCTTGCCGTTCAGTCAAGTTAAATGCCGCTTGCAACCAATGCTCAATCATTGAAGCCATGAGCTCAAACATCACATGAAGGCAATGGGCTATGAACAATAGTATCGTGTCGCCAAAAAATATCAAAATGAGCGATGTTCCTACCATAAGGTAAAGCTTTTTGCTTTTAGATTGTTGAGTTTTTGGTAAATATTCTTCATTTGTGAACATGACCCCTCCTGGGCATTAACGTTTGATTTGTTAACCTAGGGCAACGGCCTCTTTTTGAACTTCGGAAAAAGATTGATTGATAATCATCGTATCGTCGTAAAACTCCACTTTGCCATTAGCGACATCGTAACAACCGCCGACGATACCGATTAAGCCGTCTTCAATCATCTCTTTCAAAATCGGGCTCCGTTCCAAAATTGCATGCACGGTGCGTTTAACATTAATCGTGGCAACTTTTTCGACAAACACCGAATTACTGGCAGTCCTGTTAACTTTTTCGGTTTTCTCGTCATAAACCGCCGGTTGGATTTTAGAAAGCAACGCCGTTAGATTGCCCATTTCGACATGATCGCAAGCACCCCGCACTGCGCCACATTTGGTATGACCCAAGACAACAATAATCTTGGCGCCGGCAACTTTACAGGCGAATTCCATGCTTCCCAAAATATCTTCATTGATGATATTACCGGCGATACGGACGCTAAAAATATCGCCTAACCCTTGGTCGAAAATAAGTTCGGCCGAAGTGCGTGAATCAATGCAGCTTAAAATCACCGCAAAGGGATGCTGGCCATCAGAGGTTTCGTTGGCTTGTTCTAGTAGGTTCCGGTTAACCTTCAAATTGTTGACAAAGCGCTCGTTACCTTTTCTTAACAAATCTAACGCCATATCAGGCATGATCGCCGCTTGCATTTCTTTGGTTAAAGTCTTCATCTTTATCTCCCGTTTTAATTAAACAATATTAATTGTTTCAACATTGATATTCCTGGTTTGAGCACTCAGTTTGTATTCCTTAATCAGTTGCAAGACATCAAAAGCCATGCTCCTGGTTTTGGAGGCATCGATGATGACGTGCGCGTTTTGGGGAATTTTACTTAAGGTATTGAGCAAACTGGCTTTGGCAAAAAAAGACAACTCCTCCGCCAGCACGATGTGATGTACTTCATGACCTTCTTCCGTGGACACAGCGTCGTTCCAGATATGTGAGTTGATATAGCTCTGCCTTAAGGTAAAGAAAATACCGAAAGCCATGCCGATACTGATGCCTTTTAGCAAATCAGTCATGACCATGCCGATGATGGTCGCAAGGAAAGGAATGAACTGTTCCCAACCCGACCGGTACATTTCACTGTAGAGTGCGGGACGTGTCAGCTTATAACCGACAACAATCAAAATCGCCGCCAGACTGGCGAGCGGTATCATATTGAGCAATTCGGCCAAGGTTAAGGCGCTGATAAATATGAATGCACCGTGCAAGATGGCTGACAATTTGGTTCTTGCCCCGAAAGAAATGTTAACCGAGCTGCGCACAATCACCTGGGTAATCGGCAAACCACCACACAAGCCGGCCAAAATATTTCCCAAACCCTGCGCCATCAGCTCGCGGTTGGGCGGTGTCGTGCGTTTGTAAGGATCTAGCCGGTCAGCGGCTTCCACACTTAACAAAGTTTCCAGGCTGGCGATAATGGTAATCAACACTGCTGCTTTCCATGCTTCTGCCCGCGCCAGTGAAGAAAAATCGGGGAATGTGAATTGCCCGAAAAAGTCGCCTAAATCTTTAGGTACAGGAATGTTTACCAACTGATCGGGTGATAACGTTAAACCCAACCAACCGCGTTGATAGCAAACATTCAAAGCAATGCCTAATACAATAGAAACGAGAGAACCTTGAATCACCTGAAAAATTTTGTGGCGTTTAATCAGGAAAACATCCCAAAGCATCAGGATGGCTATCGACACCACTGAAATCAGCGCCGCGCCGGGAGTAAATACATCGAATGCAGCCCCTAAAGCCGATAACGTGGTCTCGCCATCGGCCTGCAAGAAAGAAAAATCGCCTTCAACATCCTTGTCGTAACCCAAGGCGTGTGGGATTTGCTTGAGAATAATCAACAGCCCAATCCCAGCTAACATGCCTTTGATGACAGAGGACGGAAAAAAATAAGCAATGAAGCCGACTTCGAAAAAGCCAAGGAGAAACTGCATAATGCCAGCCAATACCACTGCAGTTAAAAACGCCGGCCAGGAGCCGTCTAAGGCGGAAATTGAGGTTAACACCAGAATCGTCAAGCCATTACCGGGACCGCTGACGCCTAACGCCGACCCACTGGCAAAGCCGACCACAATGCCGCCGATAATTCCTGCAATGATCCCGGCAAATAGCGGTGCGCCGGAAGCCAAAGCAATCCCTAAACACAACGGCACCGCTACAAAAAACACCACGATACTGGCTGGAAGATCATATTTAAGCTCATTTAGCATAGGCTTTATCCATAATCAATAAAAGTAAAAGCTCTTTTATTGATAGTATTACTATCATATATACTTGTAAAGCTTTTTTTATAGATAGTTATATAATTATTTCTAATACACTTATTTACCCCAGGTATTTGGCTTAACGGCGAAGCAAGCGTGGAAATCGAATTACAGATAAAAATGAACGAGAAGCTGTTTCTCAAAAACCCCGAGCAATCGGAACTGGGCAGGAAAATCATCATGCACAGTATCCAGATGATTCACCAACATGGCTTTGAAGCGTTTACGTTCAGAAAACTGGCTGAAGTTATCGGCACGACGGAAGCGGGCGTATACCGCTATTTTGAAAACAAACACCGCTTGTTGATTTATCTGACAGCCTGGTACTGGACCTGGCTGGAATATCAGGTGACTTATCGAACCAACAATATAACGGATGCGGTAGTTAAACTTAAGATGATCATCCAGTTACTGGCGACATCAGTGGAAGATGATTTAAGCACCAGTCATGTCGACGAAAGTCTGCTACACCAGATCATAATTACCGAAGGCACAAAAACTTATCTAACCAAACGGGTGACTGAAGACAACAAAGACCGACTGTTTAAGCCTTACAAAGATTTGTGCGCGCATATCGCCAACATCATCCTGGAATGCAACCCGGCCTACGATTACCCAAAATCGCTAGCTTCAACCATCATCGAAATGGCGCATTTCCAGAATTTTTTCATGAATAACCTGCCCTCGTTAACCGATTTCGGGCAAAACAAGGACGAGAACCGTCTTATTGCGTTCCTGGAAGACTTGGTTTTTAAAAGCATTTGTAATTCATCTCAATAATGTTAACCCGCCAACCGTATCAGAAATTGAATTTGTTGAAGCCAAGAGAGGTTTATGACACTTGTAAAAAGCAAAGTTTGATTTATTGGGTCAACGCATTCATCACTGAATCTTAAGCGAGTTTATGTTGCTATCATGTCTTTAAAAATCTGGGTCGATGCCGACGCCTGCCCTAACGTCATTAAAGATATCCTGTTCCGCGCCGCCGAACGCAGGCAGGTTAACCTCATACCGTGGCTAACCAATTTATTTCTGCGCCCCCTTCCCTATTTATCAAAACCGTCCAAGTATCCAAAGGCTTCGATGTCGCCGATAATTACATCGTCCAGCAGTGCCAACCCAATGATTTAGTCATTACCGCCGACATACCGCTGGCAGCGGAAGTGGTCGCCAAACAGGCTTACGCGCTTAACCCCAGAGGCGAGTTGTACACAAAAGAAAACATCAAGGAGCATCTTGCCATGCGCGATTTTATGACCAGTCTGCGCGATACCGGACAAGCTTCCGGAGGCCCTTCCGCATTTGGACAACGAGATAAACAAGCCTTTGCCAATGCATTGGATCGGTTTTTGGCGGTATATTGCTAATTGCGTCACAATTCTGATAAGACATAAGCGAATTACCTACACTTTTATTGAAGCAACTGAGCATTGAAACTATTATTATTTATCTAAACACCTTGGTAACACCCTTTTGAAATCAGGCACATAAAAATTCGAAAATTCGCCAAGACTTCTATATTTAGGAGCCCAGCCAATTAAAAAAAGTTAGGCTATTGACGATACCTTGGAATCGTCAACTTTTTTAACAGAGTTATAAAATGTCAAGCTATATTGAAAGTGCACTTACAAAAGGAGAGTATCTTGTTTATCAAGGTAAAGTCAGTTTATGGTCACTTGTGCCATTATTCATTTTTGGACTCATACTTTTGGGACTTAAGGGACTTGGGCTTCTCTTTTGGATTGCAGCAGCAATCATATACTTCACAACTGAACTTGTTATAACTAACAAACGCGTAATTGCAAAAAAAGGACTTATTAGTCGCTCAACAATTGAGATCAATCTAAATAAAATAGAGAGCATCCAAATTAAACAAGGAATATTGGGGCGGATTTTTAACTTCGGTTCCATCGTCGTTGCTGGAGCAGGGAATCCTCAAGCCCCAATATGCAGCATATCTAAGCCATTAATATTTCGACGTGAATTCATTGAGACTCAAGAGCACTCTAAACTTGTAAAGAACTAGCAGGCTAGCTGAAATAGTGAATAGTGCTTGAACTTTAATTCCATAACCGCTGAAGTTAGATTTATTTCTCTGATGCAATAACGCCCGCGTTAACAGGCGACAAGCCGCGAAGCGAGTTGACGTCCTATTGAACAACCAGTTAGACCTAAAGATGGATTCATGGCGCAATTCCCCGTAGAAGCTCTGTTGTCGTTGCGATCGAAAGCTCGTCAACGCGCTTAAGCACGGAGACTTCGGCAGCACTGAGTTCCAGAAGTCCAATCAGCATGAAGGTTGCAATATGAATCACCGGCTTTGGATTTTTCAATGAGTATTGAGCCCAAACTTGTTTCGAATCCGGCGACTCGGTAAACCAAGGGATGGCCTGTTGCCATTCTTTCCGTCGGTCCCGATCTAAGCTAAGAATGTACGAATCAAAAGTGAAGGTGCCGTAATCAGGATATGGGCCAGTTGGTTTCGTAACGTGGCCATTTTGGTGATGAATCGTCGCTGAGCGCTCGTCGTAAGCCCCAATTCCTTGAGAAGCTGTTTGCTGATCTCATCGCCTATAAGAGGCATCGCCTGGAATATCTTGCGCAATCCGTCTTCCCCAATTTTTGCAAGCACGGCATGCGTGACAACACTTTCGATCAAAGTTTGAGTCTTGATTACAAAGCTCCAATCATCTCCGTTCGAAAGATCAGCGATAAGGTGATTCTTCGCTCTCATGGAGTCGATAAATCCTTTGAGCTCGCTCTTTATAAGATTTTCCGCATCCGATCTCTTCATGTACATAATTGTGCGCCCTTGAAGGCCTAACTAGAAGTTATGCACCGGATTTAATTATGAAAAATTATTTTACCGCTGGAACTGGAGCCGGTTGAGCCACCTGCCAAGGCAATACTGGGACTGCTGAGATACTGTTGTTAGGCGAACCTTTCAAAACCCGATCGCTGTAGACCATATACACCAGTGCGTTATGGTTCTTGTCATAGAAACGCACCACCTGCATTGATTTAAAAACTAGAGACGTGCGTTTTTTAAACACGCCTTCACCATCTTCCTTGCCCGCTTTGATGCGATCATTCAGTGTGATCGGGCCGGTTTGATGGCAGGATAAAGACGCATCGGAGCGATCTTCGGCGATACCTACCGCGCCCTTGACTCCGCCGGTGGTAGCGCGGCTGATATAACAGGTGACGCCGGGTACATCTTCGTCATCAAAGGATTCGATCTGGATTTTGTTATCCGGACCGATGAACCTGAAGTCGGTATCGACTGAACCGATTTTTTCCGCGAAGACTATGGTGCTAAAAACTAATAGAAAAATACTTGATAAAATGATGTTTTTCATGGGTCAACTTAACCTATGCTGAAATTAAAAATCACATTATAACTTTTTCCCATAATTCGGCTTATTTTCTGAAATGCTTAGATTTCATGTCAAAAACTTCAGATTACCTTCCCATCAACGCCCATCGCAATTGCCATTGGTGTTCGGCATCAAAGTGTTGCAGGTAATTGATTTTTTTGGCGGAGCCATGAGCGACAGGAATCCCGTTGTGGTACACCAGACGTTGGTTTGATGATGATATTATTCGCTCTCCTGGCGTGATAATGCCGGTTAAGTTCAACGGATCGGCGGCGCTAATGACGTTAAGTTCGACCGTGTTATCCTGCTTACGTATGGCCTTCAATAAGTTAACCGCCTCGGGTAAGGCGAATTGTTCGCCCGAAAAACCTTGTACAAACCGCCCGCCACGCAATTCGCCCCGTGCTTCCAGGCGGCGATAGATGTAGAGCAATTCCCGCCAGCTTGGGAGTCCCTCTTCCCTGTCCAACACCTTGCGGAACACCACGCCGTAACGAAGTAACAGCGTTTTGGCGATGGGTTCGACAATCGCGTAGCTGTCCGTTACGGGCTGACGTAGCGGCCTCAGCAACGACCATCTCCCCGCCGCTGACATGGGATCGTAACCCGGATGACGTTTGCCGCGTCGATGCAAAATTTGCTGCGGAGTGATCAAGATACGGACACCTTGGTAGCTGTCGGAGGTAATCAAGCCGGAAGCCGCCAGTTCACCCAGGGCTTCTTCGAGTTGGGTTTTTAACAAACCGGTTTCTGCAATTATTTCCTGGAAAAAACTAGCGCCCCATGCCTTAATAGCTTCATACACTTTTAAGGCATTGCCGGATAATTGCATACCATTAATATCGGGCAAAGACGAAAAATTCCGCCATGCATCGCTATTCACACGGGAAATCAACGTTAACGGCGTGGTTTTACCGGTAGATTTGGCGCTGTTGCTTTCTGCTGCTTTTTTTAACCTCAACCATAAAAATTTGCCGGAAATGCATAATTGATCGAGGTCAGAGGCGAAATAAGGCTTAATCCGACGGTTTAATACTTCCGACTCCCAACTAATCGCGGGCAAATGACAACCTTCAAGCTGCTGCAACACTTTGGTCAAACCCGCTTCACCCGACATCGGATCATGCAGACCATGCCATCGAAATAAAAAACGCATGAAATCGGCCGGCGACACCGGCTCAATTTCGCTTCGCAATTGTTTTAAGGTATAACGGTGCATACGCGCCAGCAACCCGCGCTCACCCCATTCCATGCTTTCCGTATCAGGAGTGTATTTGCCACGCAGGACGATCCCCTGCTGTTCCAACGCCAGCAACGCTTGCTCAATTTGGTTAACCGGCAGGCTTATAGGTTCTGCCAATTGTTGGGCGCTCACAGGCCCTAAACCTTCCAGACGGCTGCGAATAATTTCGCGTAACTGATCTTCCTTACTTCCATAACTATCACTTAACACAGGTGATAAATTAGGCACACATATCGCGTCCGGAAAAAGGGCTTTTAGCTCATGCAAGCGTTCTGCAGCGACCCAAAGTTTTTGACCATGCGCTAAGGTTAACAAAGTTGCCCTTTGCTGCTGTTGCAAGTTCTGAAAAAATGAAGTGTTGCCAGAGTTTTTTTCTTGCGAACCCACTAAAGAACATCCTCGCTCACCTTCCTTTTCGGTCATAAATCCCAAAATAACCAAAGCATCGTGCAATTCATCGGGGTTACGCGCTTCCGGCCAAGCTTCGGCACAGACTTGCGCTATTGCATCAGGATTCAGGCGACCAAAAGCCACCGCTTCCTGCGGGCTGCCCATGCGGCGCTGCTGAATTGCCAGGGTGCGACGCTCCTCGGCTGGCGTGTCATCAAGAAAAGCATAGGGTTTGGCGTTAATGATTTCTTCCGCCATCGGCGACGGGCTGGTTAAATCCCGCGCCGTCACTTTTATTTTGCCGCTTTCGATGCCTCTGATGACCTCGGTTAAGCCATCAACATCCATCAATTCATGCAGGCAATCCCACAGCACCTGGTTAACCAAGGGGTGGTCCGGAACTTCGCGCTCGCCCGCGATATTTTCAGCACACGCCAGTTGGTCGGGGAAAATCACCGCAATCAAATCTTCCGCATCATTACGCTGAAATGGCGCAGGTACTTTCTTGCCAGCGCGATTGCGCGGCACAGCGAGCGCGGTATTCGCCACCCAGCGCCAGCGCGCAGGGAACATTGGAGCGGCCAACAAGGCTTGTATTAATACGTCCTTAACCGTAGCCGGCTTCAGGTAACCGGCGGGTTCTTCCAGCGGGAAGCTATGCGTAGGGCCTAACGACAAAACGATGTTATTTTCATTGGCCGCCGCTTGTAGCTCAAAATTAAACCGGCGGCAAAAACGTTTTCGCAACGCCAAGCCCCAGGCTTTGTTAATCCTTGAACCGTACACCGAATGAATAACAAAATGCATGTCGCCGCATTCGTCGAAAAAACGTTCAAACACGATATTTTCAAACGATGGCAATACAGCCAACGCGGCTTTAGCTGTCGCCAGATAATGATGGAGTTGTTCGGCGGCAGAAAGCGGTAAGGCTAGTTGGTTAATAATGTAAAAGCGGGCAACTTCTTCCCCTTCTTCCAGCTTTTTATCAATGGTCGTGGTTAACTCCGATACCGCTGACGACAGTTCATTACTGCGTCCGGGCGCTTCGCCAAACCAGAACGGAATATTCGGCGGCTGACCGTGCGCATCTTCGACATAGACTTTGCCCTGCTCAATCTTAAGCATGCGATAGGAATTATTGCCAAGCTGGAATATATCGCCTGGAATGCTTTCAAAAGCAAAATCTTCATTTAATGTACCGACAAACAGGCCTTCCGGCTGTATGATCACATCGTAATCGAATTGGTCGGGTATCGCTCCGCCATTCATAATTGCGGTTAACCTAGCCCCCTTACGCGGACGTAACACACCATGCACGACATCACGGTGAATGTAGGCACTGCGGCGTCCGCGCCGGGTGTGGTAGCCTTCGCTCAGCATCTTGACAACGGCTGAATACTGCTCTAATGTTAAGGCACGATAAGACCACGCTTTAATCAAGGCTTGATATAGTTGATGCTCGCCCCATTCCCGGCAGGCGACTTCGGCGACAATTTGCTGCGCGAGCACATCCAAAGGAAAATCAGGGATTTTAATCGTATCGAGCTGGTCATTTTTGATCGCTTCCAGCAATGCCGCACACTCCAGCAAATCATCCCGCGACAATGGAAAAATTCGCCCTTTGGGAATGGCACTGAGACGATGCCCGGAACGCCCGACGCGCTGTAAAAAGGCAGCGATGCCATGCGGCGAGCCCAGCTGGCACACCAGATCGATGTCGCCGATATCGATACCCAATTCCAGTGAAGCCGTCGCCACCAAAGCTCTCAATTTGCCCTGCTTTAAGCGGTTTTCCGCCGATAAACGGTGTTCTTTCGCCAGGCTACCATGATGCGCGGTAACAGCATCTTCTCCCAATCGATCGGCGAGCGCGGCGGCTGCCCTTTCCGCTAACCGGCGGGTGTTAACAAAGATTAAGGTCGTGCGGTGTTCAAGGATCAATTGCTCCAGACGGTCATAAATTTCCGCCCAGACTTCATTCGCCATGACCGCTTCCAGCGGCGAACCGGTAACTTCAATCGCCAAGTCGCGCTGGCGAACATGACCGGTATCAATGATGGTGCATGGCGTATCCCGATAACCGGTTAAGAAATGCGCGATGTCCGTTAACGGCTTTTGCGTGGCGGATAAGCCAATCCTTACCGGCGCTTGCTCGGCTAGTTGCTCCAGGCGCTCCAGCGACAACATCAGGTGTGCGCCGCGCTTGTTCCCCGCCAAGGCATGGATTTCATCGACGATGACGGTACGGACACTTTTCAACATTTCACGTCCGGACTCTGCGGTCAACAGAATGAACAAAGATTCCGGAGTCGTCACCAAAATGTGCGGGGGAAAACGTTTCATTGCCGCACGTTCGGCCTGGCTGGTATCACCGGTACGGGTTTGCGCCCGCAAGGCGATGCACGGCAAAGCGGCTTCCAATAACGCAATTCCGATACCGGTTAAAGGCTGTTCAAGATTTTTGCGAATATCGTTCGAAAGCGCTTTTAACGGCGAAACATATAAAACCTGGCACTGATCAGGCAAGCCAGCGCTTAACCCCTGCTTAACCAGTTGGTCGATGACGGCCAGAAATGCCGCCAGGGTTTTCCCGGAGCCGGTCGGCGCGGCGATTAAAGTCGACTCTCCTGCCTGAATAGCAGGCCAAGCCTGATTCTGGACTTCTGATGGGGCATTGAATTCACTTAGAAACCAATCTGCTACGACAGGGTGAAAAGTAGCAAGTACGGATGATGCAGAAATACTTTGGTTCAAGGTCGATACTTTGGAAGGTAATTTTGGCTGCGGTCTAATTATAAATTCTTGACCATTCTATATGGTTTTGCTTAAGTTTGAAGCTATAGGCAACTATTACCAAAAATTGTAACTTTTGCACCATGGCTTACCGAAATTTTGTAATTTTTGGTGCACTTGACAATTTTTAATGAACGATTAACCTAAAGATGTATCTGATATTTGTGTTCGCAAACAACTTAAAAATAATATCTTATTGTTATTTATAGTTAAAAGCAGAAATTAGCAAGATCGTATTTTTTTGGCATATCGATTGCTTAATCATTTAGTAAGAGCGATTGATTAACCATAGAATTATTTGTTAAACAAACGTTTTAGGATTTTTTAAAAAATATTTGGGAGATTTCCATGGTTACAGCTAAAAAAGCCGTTATTCGTAAAAGTCCGGTACTGCCGGTTTATATCGTTGCTGGAGCAATTATTGCATTAATGATTGCCGCAAATGTGATTTCAGTGAAAACTGCTGAAATGCCGCAACAAGTTAATGTTTTCGACGGTTATTAACCTCGACTCGATCACTATTTATTTAGACAAAACAGATTGTGTTGAAATTATAAAAATGTTTTTGTCAATTTTGAACTATATTCCTCATCGTGTGCGGAAAGCGGAATTCAATATTGATGCATGGATGCATCTTTTCTACCCGCCCCTGTAACGACAACGAAGCACCGTAAGTAATGACTGGATCTTTTCGTTAGCTTAATCCGGCTTTCAATTCATACGTTCTTTCCGTAAAAATGACGATCCTATAAACGATATAGATTGAAACTTTTCGTTTTAATTGAGCTACAATCTAGATTAACACTACCTGTTCAGAATTACTGTACTGAGGCCGTAACCAACAGCCGTAGCTATTGAAAGCAGATCACCCGCCGTTTTACCCAAGGTTGTCGCGCAAATTTTAATGTCCCTGAAGATGAATGTAACTTACTTTACTTTATTCATGCCAGTCCTTCATGTTCATCAGGCAGTGAATTCAAGCTAAATTTTTACGACGCGCTGCCAACGGATGATTGGAATACGGCTCATGACCATCCAATCCAACAGTCGTGCAAGTGCCGCCATTGTGAGTATATTCATTGCTAAACTCATGTATAAACTCCATCACAGTATGATCTATCAACTCAGCTTCAGACAAATCAAAGTAGATAGCCTTCTTATCCGGCAGAGTCGCCAACATACTTTTTAAACTGATAAAGTTAGAGAATACCGCCGCACCACTGATAGCAATGTGATAAGTACCTGGATCAGTTTGCTTAACATGAAAAGCCATAGAAAAAAGATTGCCCAATTTCACGCCACGAGTAATATGAATCATCAACTTGACCACAATGCCGATAGCGACCCCGACAAGTAAATCTGTTGCCAAGATGCCTGTGATTGTCACTACAAATAAAACAAAGTTGTCCAAGCCGATTTCCATAGTTTTCGCAAACTCTTTAGGCGAAGCTAGGCGAAAACCGGTAAATACTAATAATGCAGCCAAAGAAGAAAGAGGGATTTCGTGTATTAGCTTTGGAAACAGGGCAACAAACACCAATAAAAACAGCCCATGGAAGAAATTAGCCCAAGCGGTTTTAGCGCCGTTGTTAACATTCGCTGAGCTACGGACGATTTCGGCAATCATCGGCAAGCCACCGACCATACCAGAAAAAATATTGCCAACACCGACCGCAGCCAAATCGCGGTTCAAATTGGAATTACGCTTATAAAGATCGAGCTTATCAACTGCCGACGCACTTAACAAACTTTCCAAACTACCGACCAGCCAGATCGTGACAGCAGATTCCCAAAATTCCAGGGTGGCAATTTTAGAAAAATCAGGAAAGTAAAAACCTGACATAAAATTTTCCGGTACCGTCACCAAGAAAGCAGGCCCAATAGTAAATATATGGTGCGGCAAAAATTCCGCATCACTTAAAAACAGATATTTATGTACGTGATCCAGGTCAAAATAACGTTCCAAGCCCAAACCTAACAACACTACCAACAAAGGTGCCGGTATCATCTTCAAGGTAAGGTTCTTTATAAATGACCAGATAATTAGCAATAACAAACCCATAAGTCCAATAAATGCAACTTCCGGATTCATTTCATAGATGGAGTGAGGAATCTCGGCGATAGTGCCTAACAAAGATTTGGCGGCTGGCTTGACCCCCAACAGCGTATGAATCTGCTTGGTCATGATGATGATGCCGATTGCCGCCAGCATGCCATGGACGACTGATGATGGGAAATAGGCGCTTAATTTTCCAGCTTTAAACACACCAAGCAGTACCTGCAGCACACTGGCGCAAACAATCGCCGCCAAGGTAAAGCGGTAACCGGCCATCGCGTCGCCTTGCCCCAAGGACTGCACCGCATCGACGATAACTACAATCAGGCCAGCAGCTGGACCATTTATTGTTACATAGGAGCCATTAATCCTGGAAACAACCAAACCGCCGATAATGGCGGTTATGATACCGGCCATCGGCGGGAAACCTGATGCCATGGCGATGCCCAAACATAAAGGTAAGGCAATAAGAAAAACTAAAAAACCGGACAGCACATCGCTGCGCCAGTTTTCAATGAGCCCTGGAATCCCCGTTTTGGGTGTAGCCAGGTGGTTGGTGTTTGACATCGATTACTCCTAAAGTAAGAAAATCTCACATATGTGTAAAGCAATGCCCATGCCAATACCTAGTAATATTTGTTAACCCTTATATCTACTGCATTTAAGCGTCGCACCGAATAATTGAAACAATTGCAAACAACATATGTTGGTTCAAATAAACCAACAGAACCGGTTGTTTTAAACCAGCCACCCTTAAATTTAACAGTATTTGATTCAGATATTTTTGCCTATGTGTATAGTTTGCATTCACAAAACAATTAACCTGAACCCACCAGAACAAAATATAGGCTATTGATAAAGATAGAATTTTATTAGCTTTTGGCAGCCCACCAGTCAACTCCTCAAAAAAACATGGCATAACTCGTGCTTAATTAACATTAAAACGATATTTCTAATGACCATTTAATTTCGATTTAGAAACATAGTGACTTATCAACCATCAAGAGGTTAAGCACAAACTGATGACGTATCAAAAACAGGTCCATAATTTTGTAGAAGGTTCCGACTCTCATCACCGTGACAGTGGCCAATTCAATCTGGAAGAAACAATTGAAAATATTTCGCACTGGCTGCCAAGCCAGGGGCCGATAAAAGATTTCATTCACCACAACACCCTTCATGCGGTTCAGCATTTGCCCTTTCACAAAGGTATTGCGCTCGCTGGTAAAATGTTTGGCGCTCGTAGTTATCTGCCGATGCAGGACTATCAACGGCGCTATCGGGAAGGACGCATAAAAGATGACGCGATAAACTGGGCGTTAGACCGGGATGACATACCGGCTTTTCAAAAAGTTAAAGTTCGGCAAGCCTTGTTCGCTGAGCAGGACAATAGCCACTATCCTCCAATTTCCCTGGCTAATCACGGCATTCGCAACGCATGGTTAAATCATATGGAACTTGATCTGAATACGCTGGTGCACCCCATTTTGTTCAGGCTGCTTGGCAATTTTCTGGATCAAGGCATCAGCCGTTGGACTTTGCCCAAAGAAAACGAGTCTTTTTGGGATTGTGTTGTCAGGTTGTCACATAATAGTTTGTTGCCTTTATATCCTTTTAGTCACCCAGCAGTTCAAGGATTATTGTTAAGTTCACCAGAGCAGGCGATTTTTGATAGTCTGCATCAAATCGTTGGGTCGGAGGATTTATACGAACAATACATTCTGGAAATGTTGCTCGCCCATCCAGGCTGGGCAGGCATGGTGCATTTCATTGAACAAAATCCAAAGGCTTTGCTGGCAGTCCGCAAAATCAGCTTGAAGGAGTTGATTGCTATAGAACTGGTCTGTGAACTGGCGTTTTTGCGAAAAAAGAAAGGCTTTCATTTTGCCAAGATAGTCAATATCAATCTTCCTAAAGGCACAACCCTATTAAAGAAAGGCATGCCTGAGCCAAACATACCGATAACCTTAAAAGTGTGGCATGAGGCAATGGAATGGTCGTTGTATAAAGAATTACTTGCGGCGATAAAGTCTAGACCTCAATCAACTATCGATCAGAAATCAATACCAAAAGCTCAGGCTTTCTTCTGCATTGATGACCGGGAATGCTCAATACGTCGTTATCTTGAAGAACTGGAGCCTGATATCGAAACATTCGGTGCGGCTGGATTTTTCGGCATCGACTTTTTTTATCAAGGACTGGATGATGCCTATCCTGTGGCGCAATGTCCAATCATCATCACCCCTAAACATTTAATTAAAGAAACTTCTACTAAACCAGAATTCGAAGCAGAGAATAAAGCGGAAAAATTAATAAAATTGCATTTCAAGTCCCACTCGGTATTCCGTGGTTGGTTATACACTCAAACCTTGGGGTTAGGGTATGCCTTCAGGATGGCATGGGATGTGTTCAGCCCAGACTCCAAATTACCGAAAATTAAAAAATTAAGCGAGGTTAAAGCACACTCGCATTTGCATCTGCTTAGAGAAAACGAAACTCCAACTGAAGAAGGCTATTTGTTAGGTTTTTCCTATCCTGAAATGGCTGACCGGATTGGCGGTTTGTTAACCAATATCGGTTTAACTCAAAATTTTGCCCCGCTCGTTGTCGTTGTCGCTCACGGTTCTAGCAGCGTGAACAACCCTCACTTTGCCGCTTATGATTGCGGCGCATGTTCCGGCAAACCCGGCGCGCCGAATGCGCGTGCATTTGCCTGGATGGCCAACCAGATTGAAGTGAGAAGGATTTTAGCCGATCGCGGCATTTTAATTCCCGAAGAAACCCAATTCGTTGCCGCGTTGCATAATACCAGCCGGGATGAAGTGGATTATTTTGACGAGCATTTATTGGCGCCTGAATCGATTCCAGCATTAGACGCCTTCAAAGTGACCATGTTAAACGCTTTGGAACGCAATGCCCGTGAGCGATGCCGCTGGTTTGAGTTAAGCCCAGGCACGAGATCAATTTCTGCCGCTCACGACCATGTCGGCGCAAGAGCGTCCTCTATCTTCGAACCGCGACCGGAATATAATCATTCTAACAACTTATACGCTATTATCGGTCGAAGACAGCTCACTCGCGATTTGTTCATGGACAGGCGCGCATTTTTGCATTCCTACAATCCCAACACTGATCCCGGCGGCAATATTTTGGTTCGAATTTTATCGGCGGTAATTCCAGTATGCGGCGGCATCAACCTCGAGTATCTATTTTCTCGCGTGGATAACTCTGTGTACGGCGCAGGTACCAAACTTCCTCACAATGTTATCGGCCTGCTTGGCGTTGCAAATGGCGTGGAAGGTGATTTACGCACCGGTCTGCCCCAACAGATGATTGAAGTCCACGAACCGGCGAGACTGCTCATTGTGGTCGAACAAACCTGCGACGTAATCGATAAAACGATAGCCAATTTAGGTGCTCTTCGGGAATGGCTGGATAACGACTGGGTACGTCTGGTCTCCTGCCAACCAACAAATCACAAAATGTTTTTGTTCTCTAAAAGCCATTGGGAAGCAATCACATTGCCTAACGAAATAAAGGCACCGTCAGCAAACAATTCGGAGGAAATAATCCTCAATAAAACCACCACGATCCCCGCCTACACTTTGAACCGGAGTCGATCATGAATCAACTTATGGCAGCCGAATTATTAATCCCATTTCTGGGTTTTTTAACCATTTTTATAACGCCCAATAATGAACGAAGACTCGCCAACATCAGCTTGTGGTTCAGCCGAATTTTGGGGCTTTGTACGGCTGGATTGCTGTATGTTTGGGTTAAGCAAGATTTTCCCCGCCATGAATTTGAATGGTTCTCTATATATTCAGCGGGCGAATACCACTTTCCTATATTGCTTTATCTGGATGAAATCAGCGTTGTTTATTTGAGCTGCGTTTGGGCTATTTTTGCCATCATCGTTAAATATTGCCGAGTCTATTTACACCGTGAATCCGGTTATAAACGGTTCTTCCTCACAGTTTTTAGCTTCGTTTCTGGCTTAAATCTAGTAGTTCTGTCCGGTTCAATCGATGTGCTTTTTGCAGGTTGGGAAATCGTCGGTATCTCGTCATTCTTGCTTATCGCTTTCTACCGCCATCGCTTACAGCCCGTGCGAAACGCCTTACGGGCTTTTGTGATTTATCGGGTTTGTGATGTCGGCTTATTGTTAGGAGCCTGGATGAGCCATTTGCTGTTCCACGAAAGCCAGAACTTTGAACAGATGGGTACATTATTTGAAGATGGCGCTCTACCGCCTGCTGGTTTTGGAGGGTTATTCTTACTATCCAGTTTGATCATTATTGCGGCCTCCGGCAAATCGGCGCAATTTCCGTTTTGCTTCTGGTTGCCTAGGGCGATGGAAGGCCCAACGCCGTCCAGCGCCATATTTTACGGAGCTTTATCGGTACATTTGGGTGTTTTTTTACTATTACGCACCACGCCGATCTGGAGTTACAACTATTTGACACGTTTTATTGTGTTCATGATTGGCCTTTTAACAGTGCTTATCGCCAGCATTTCCGAGAAAACCCAATCGAATATAAAAGGTCAGATTGCGTATGCCTCCATTACCCAGGTTGGCTTGATGTTCATTGAGCTTTCCCTTGGGCTTGAAACGTTGGTGTTGATACATTTCCTGGGCAATGCCTTCTTGCGTTGCTATCAGTTATTAGTGTCCCCATCGATCGTCGCGCATTTGTTAAGAGTAGAAGGTGCCGCGGATACAGACTTTTACATTAAAAATACCGAGGTCAGATTTACTTTTCTGCCGGCATCAATTCGGAGCACACTGCCTGATGTTCTACAAAATACGTTGTATGTATTTTCCTTGCAGGAAGGCAACCTTGAACTTTTGATCAGGCGGATTTTTTGGGAGCCTCTCAAAAGGCAAGGCGAAACCATCAATAATATTAAGCCGTGGTTAAAAATACTTTATTTCATTGCCCCTCTAATTATTATCGGGGTTGCTTTGGAAAGCGTCGGGTTGGATAAAAAATATCTCGCCTTACCGGTAGCGGCAGGTATGGTTTTCGCTTCGCTGAGCGCGTTCGGCTCAAGAAATCACCCCATAAGGGTTTGGAATGCGATGGCATTAAGCTCAATTTTGGCGGCAACGGCTATATTGATGATTAATCCATCTGCAATCGCCGACTCGACGATTTACTTAACCGGGGTTTTACCGGCATGGATGCTAGGTATTTTTGTGTTATTCAGATTGCCAAAAAACCAGGATCCAGGGCAGTCTTTGTTTGCTTATCAAGCTTTTGCGGAAACACATCCCAAGCTATCGTTGCTATTGTTTTTAAGTTTTCTTGGCATGATCGGTTTTCCCATTACCCCGGCTTTTTTGGGAGAAGATTTATTGCTTTCCCACGCCACCAGCCATGACCCGTGGTTTGCCCTACCAATTACGATTGCCTTTCTAATCAACGGTATCTCCGGCGCGCTTGTATTCCAAAGATTATGTATGGGCAGACCGAACGAATTATCTATCGAACCTCTTCATGCGGACGTGAACACAACTTTTCTTGATATTAATGCTGATACGCCCTCTTGCGGGAAAGGCGCTAATTGGATTGCACCGAAACAAATGGCGACACGGGCTGCTGAAAACTCAAATAAAATGAGATATTAAATGGTTAAAAATATTTTAACACCACTCAAAATTTCCATCGCTGCACTAAGCGTATCGTTATCTGTAACGACCTATGCTGCTGACGATTTACTCCAGGATGCTGGTAGCTGGCTACAAGTTGTCGGTGAAGGCAGCTTGAAAGTTATCGATCCGAAACTCGAAAAAGGCCGGATATGGCTGGAAGGCCAATCCCGTTTCGATGATGACTGGAACCATTGGTATCAAGGTATGGTGCGGGCGGCAGTGGGCTATTCCTTAAGCGATCGCGCCACAATCTGGACGGGATATACCTGGCTACCAACACAAAACCTCGGCAAGGCTTATGTTTCGCAGCAAGATGTCTGGCCCGCTTTTCGTTATGTTTTACCTACCGACTACGGCACCTGGATGTTCAGAACAATGGTCGAGACCAACTTTCTTAAGGGTGACGACGTACGCATCAGACCACGGCAAATGATTAGGCTTACCCATCCGCTAAATTTCGAACCACGGTTAAGCCTGATCGCCTGGGATGAATTTTTCATTCGAGCCAATTCCACCCAGTTCGGAGGCAAATCCGGTTTCGATCAAAATCGGGCCTTCGCCGGTTTAGGTTGGACATTTAATTCAAATTTTCGCGTCGAAGCGGGTTATCTTAACCAGTATTTGGAAAATACCACTCATACTGGCAACACCATGCACCACTTGCTTATGGGGTCTTTATTTATCAATTTTTAAAATAACTCAGCAACAGACTTCTAGAATTTAGACGTTACGAGTTAACGTATCAGTATCGAAACTTTCAGACCTGAACTTAACCTATGCGTTTTTTATGTTTCATAATATTGATTGTAATTACCATTGTTGAAATTGGTCCAGTCCCGCTAACTCCAATTCTGTTGCTGTGGGTGGTTATTTTTAGGCCAATGTGGTTTTATCGTTTGGTTTTGAAAATTTATGGTAAAAAGTAGTGGTTAACCTAACTCATTAAGCAAGCTGAAGCCCTCCAAAACCATGCATAAAATCCTTTATCGCCCGATTGTTGTCATCAGCCTGGTATTGGGCATGCTGGTTATGATCGAGTTGTTAGCCTTGGGGAGAATTACCTGGAGTAACTTGCACCGGATTGACAGGATTAAACAGGATATCGTGCAAGGCCATGATCTGGAGCAGTTAACATTCGACTTGTTAACCGCGCCAAGATCATCAGAAACAGACAAAACTGCGGTACAAAAGAATCTTGATCTGTATAAAAAATTTATCGACCTTATTGCCAATTCCGACGCGGTTAAAAACGTCGAAAATAAAAATTCCGGCCTATTATTGGCGCAAACAAAGAGCATTTTGGAAGATATTGAGCAGGGAAAATCGCATGAATTGGCACAGATACTCACCATATCGCAAAACCTGCTCAATCTGCAGCGTGCCAACGAAGAAAAATTATTGACGCAAGTTTATCAGGACAGCCGCCTGGAACTTAATTTTGCCGTCATCATTCCCTTAGCGGTATTGCTGCCAGCTTTTGCATTTGGTTTTCAGGTGTTTCGGAATCGAATTCTTTCGCCTTTGACAGCTTTGGAACAATTATTAGCCAGATTAACCAAAGGCGAAATGCAGCCTATTGAGGAAAAGGACCAAGAAAAAAACCGGGATCTCATCATGCAACCGTTGTTCAATAGCTATAACCGTCTGATCCGGCGCTTGATTGAACTGGAAGAAGAACATATTACACACACCCAGACGCTGGAGCGCGAAGTACGAAATGCGACTCATACTTTACTGGAGCAGAGCCATACCTTGGCGCGCTCGGAAAGATTGGCTGCAGTCGGCGAACTTGCCGCCAGCGCCGCACACGAACTACGAAATCCATTAGCTGGAATTCAGGCGGCTTTAGAGAACATGCATGGGGATTGCCACGATCCTGAACTTTCAGGGCGATTAACCTTGGTCAGCGCCGAAGTCAAAAGATTAACCGGTCGGCTCAACGATTTGCTGGCTTATTCAAAGCAGCCGCCAGAAATCGCCAAGTTAGTTAACATTGCTCAATTGGTTAACGAATTGTTAACTTTACTGAGATATCAAATCAATGAAAATATTAAATTAAAATATTTTGTACCGGCTGAATTGCGATTAACCCTGCCGGAAACCGAATTCCGTCAAGCATTGCTTAATTTGCTACTGAACTCCATAAAAGAGCTTGGCAACAAAGGGGGCGTCATCCAAATATCGGTTCAGCCTAAAAATGAACATTTAAACATAGAAGTCTCTGATTCAGGCCCCGGTTTCCCCAAAAACATTATCGAACAAGGCGTGCGCCCTTTTGTCAGCTATCATGAGCACGGAACTGGCCTGGGCTTATCGATGGTATTACGTTTTGCCCGCTCCCTGGGCGGAAAATTGCAGTTAAAAAATGATAGCCAAGGCCATGCCTGTGCAACCTTGATTTTGCCAATGCGCACATGAAAGACCAATTACTCATCATTGAAGACGAAACACTTCTCGGCAACGAATTAGCGCGTTTCTTTCGCAAACAACACTGGGATGTAGGGCAAGCTGTCGACTTGAAAAGTGCGCGCAGCATGCTGGATGAACACAGTATCGATCCACTTGTTATTTTGTCTGACATGAATCTGCCGGACGGAAACGCCCTGGATTTTATGGAACAAATGAAGGCTAAACTGACCCGTTGCGAATGGTTATTTTTAACCGGTTATGGAAGTGTCGCAGATTCTGTTCGCGCTTTACGCCTGGGTGCGTATGATTTTTTAGAAAAACCCTGCGACCTTGATCGCTTGCACATGCTGGTGGAAGGCGCAGCCCGCAGCACGCGGGCGCAACGCAGGGTTGAACAAGAAAATAATCAACGCTTTAATCGCTATAGCACCGATGCCCTAGTGGGACAAAGCCAAAAAATCAAGCAATTAAGGGTAATGCTCAAACAACTTTCGCAGGTACCTTTTTCCAGTTTGGTTATTACCGGCGAAACCGGAACCGGCAAAGGTTTGTTAACCCGTATTTTGCATTATTCCGGCATCAGAGCTAGCAAACCTTTGATAGAAGTAAATTGTGCCGCTATCCCAAAAGACTTACTGGAATCTGAATTGTTTGGTTATGAAGCCGGTGCGTTTACTGGCGCCAAAAAGCGGCACCGAGGCTTATTGGAACAAGCCGATACCGGCACAATTTTTCTCGATGAAATCGGCGAAATGGATGTCGATTTACAAGGCAAACTGCTCAAAGCGGTAGAGGAACTCAGCTTTCGACGTTTGGGCAGTGAATCCACTGTGGAAGTTGATGTACAAATTGTTGCCGCCACCAATCGGGATTTATTGCAAAAAATCAAAAGCGGAGAATTCAGGCAAGACCTTTACCATCGGCTTAGCGTCATCAATTTGCATATTCCACCGCTACGAGAACGCCTGGAAGACTTGCAAGTTCTAGTGCCACAATTCATTGCGGATTGCAATCTGAAAATGGGGAAGAATGTATCTATCATTCCCGATAGTGTTTGGACTCAGCTGGAAACTTACGACTGGCCGGGCAACATTCGTGAACTCCATAACGTAATCGAACGTTGTGTGCTGCTTTCCGATAACGAAGTTTTTCCTTCACAGTGGTTGCAGTTGCCGAATCAAGCCGCCAACATTACAGCAACAAATAATAATGGCATGTATATTCCTCTGGATGGCAGCTTGTCTTTACACGACATAGAAAAACTTATTTTGCAGGAGACACTGCATCGAGCGCATAATAATGTCACAGCCGCCGCCCGCATGCTGCGCGCCACCCGCGAAACCATACGCTATCGGGTGCAAAAGCACCATCTTAAATATGATCAGGAATAAATTTTAATCAAGCAGATAAACTTAAAATCACTTAAAAGCCAATTTTTTTGCACTTACAAGGTATTCGGCCATACGGTTGTTAACCTCATCAAATTTAATGCCGTAAACAGGACGTTTAGCTTTAGTAACACGAACTACTTTACTCGGCATCTCAAAGCTTTTCGAGCCCATGAAAGTGATGGTTAAATTCACTTTGGTATTAACACTCAATTTCACATCAGTCGCTATCGAAGCGCCTTTGCTGCTGATATCGAGGAGTCTAACAAAATTTTCTTCACGCCCGGACTGGAAGCTTAATGTTAAGAAATTACTTTTTCTTAACGAAACCAGAATATCATCCCTTATAAAACGCACACCTAATCGGCGGTTAGAAGCAAACGGCATAATCTTGTGCTGGTTAAACCAACTTTTGCCTTCAGCCTGAGGGTTATTTACAGTTTGCATAAGATGCACTTCTCTTAAACTTGAATAATGTTAGCTATAGTATTGGTCTTAAGAAAAAAATATTCAATTAACAGAGCTAAAGTATGTGATTGAATTCAAATAATTAGTTTGTTAATCCCGAGACACATCGACAAGCAAGAAATAGTCACGAACCAGGCTGAATCCAACCTTCGATGATAAAAATAGGCCCACGGAATTTCGGTGCAAAAGAAAGATGATATATAAAGATCTCCCGCCTGTGCCGTAATGCACTTTCGTCCTTGAACCGAAAGTTCAAGTGGGAGCGATAACGATAAATCAGGCTTCTCGTTTAAACGGGCATGCACACCATTATCGAATGTTGCCCCCTGGGTAAATATAGGTTCAGGAAATACCCAGTACACCCTCGAACACTGCAGGAGATGGTTTTAGTGTAACGCGAGTTAGCGATTTTCTAAAATTTTTTCGATTTTAACCATCATACTTGCCATGGAGTCTTTCCAATTTGGCAATACCACCGGCAAGTTATTACTTTTTAATGTCTGTAACTCATGGCTTATGTTAAGCGCAGCCATGACCGCGATACGCTCTTCTCCGATAACTTTGCCGGAGTCGCGCATTTTGCACATTTGTTCGTTAAGATCTCGCGCGGACCTGAGCAGGGTATCTTTTTCACTGGGCTCGCAAGCGATTTTGTAATCTTTACCCATGATGTTAACAACGACCGTTTGCGGTTTAGTACTCATGACCCTTGCCCCATCGTTCTTAACCTGGAAATCATCGCTTCAACCCGATTTCTGGCCAAGGTCGTTTTTTCAACCAATTGGGCTTTTTCACGGACTAATGTATCCTGCTTATTTTTTAACGCCTCGTTCTCACTCTTCACAGAGTTGTACAATTCGATAAGTTGATCCAGCTTTTTTTCCAGTTCCTTAATATCAGGAGACTGATAGGATTCTTTTTCGGTCATGTCGATACGATATTTAATTTGGGTAAAAGTGAGAAATTTTGCCGTTTTATTATGCGTTTAACCTAAGTAAAAGTAGCTTAGTTTTATAACTAAAACAACTTGATATCACTTATTTACTCGTTAAATTTACGTTAAATGGTAGCATAAGCACGTTATATTTTAGTACAGTTAATCATTTACGTTATGCACTATCAAATTATCGATGCAATCGTCTCAAAACTCGACCCGGAATTGTCGGCTGCCGAAGCACATGGAATGGCAACGGGCATGATCAGCATCAACAATTTTGCGGATAGAAACCATTGGCTACAAGAAGTTTTACAAAATGCGGAGGGGATCGAACCTAACGACCAAACTGCTTTGGAAAGCTTGTTCAACCAAACCTATAATCTATTGGTAAATGAAGATTTTGAATTCGCCGTGTTTTTACCCGATGATAGCGCACCCATGCATGAACGACTTGAGGCATTGAGGCATTGGTGTCAAGGCTACCTGTTTGGCATGGGTTCCGGCACAGCGGATGCAAAATGGCCGCTCGAGGTCTTGGAAATAATCAGGGATATTAGCGAGCTAACCAAACTAGATTCTGAAGCGGAAGACGAAGAAGCAGAGAATGATTTTGTGGAAATTACCGAATATGTTAAAGCGGGTGTTATCTTCATCAACACTGAATTGAACCCGATTCGCAACAGTAGTGTCCATTGATTGAAATTGCCAGTACGTAAAACAAATATAGAAGCATGAAACAAAGCGAATTTAAAAAAAGACGCAAAATACTGATGCAACGCATAGGGCAAGGTAATATCGCCCTTATTGGTAGCTCGCCTACAAAAATCCGCAATCGAGACGTACACTACCCATTTCGCCAGGACAGCGATTTTTATTATTTAACTGGTTTTATCGAACCGGATGCGCTTGCTGTTTTTATTCCTGGTCGCGAACAAGGCGAGTACATTTTGTTCTGCCGGGAATTCGACGCTGCCAAAGCGCTTTGGGAAGGAGCGCATGCTGGCTTGGAGGGCGCAACCGAGCAATATCAGGCAGACGATGCCTTCCCGATCGATGACATGGACGAAATCTTACCCGGCATGCTGGAAAATCGGGGAAAGGTGTTTTACCCGATGGGGCGTGATCCTGATTTTGACCATCGACTGCTGGACTGGATCAACCATCTTAGGGGGCAATCACGTTTGGGAATTTCCGCTCCTGGTGAACTTGTTTCCCTGGAGCATGTGTTGCATGAAATGCGTTTATTTAAAAGCTCGGAAGAAATCAAGTTAATGCGCCGTGCCGCCGATGTTTCAGCACAAGGCCACATTAAGGCCATGCAAGCCTGCAAAGCTGGCATGTACGAGTACCAAATTGAAGCCGAGTTGGTTCATCATTTCATGGAGGAAGGCCTTAGATCGGTTGCTTACCCATCGATTGTCGCTGGCGGGAAAAATGCGTGTGTTTTGCATTATACCGAAAATGCCGACAAACTGAAGCAAGGCGATTTGCTGTTGATTGATGCCGGTGCAGAATGCGACCACTATGCGTCCGATATCACCCGGACTTTTCCTGTGTCCGGAAAATTCAGCGAACCGCAAAAGCTGCTTTATCAATTAGTTTTGGATGCCCAGTCAGCCGCCATAGACCAGATCAAACCAGGCATACCCTGGCATTATGCCCATGAAGCCTCGGTAGAGACCTTAACCAAAGGCTTGGTAGCCCTTGGCTTATTGAAAGGCAAGGTGAAAACTCTGATTAAAAAAGAAAAATTCAAACCGTTTTATATGCATCGCATTGGTCATTGGTTAGGCATGGATGTACATGATGTTGGTGATTACAAAATAGATCAAAAATGGCGCTTATTGGAACCCGGCATGGTGCTTACAATAGAGCCAGGCTTATACATACCCCCGGATTGCAAATTAGTTGACGCCAAATGGCGGGGCATTGGAATCCGCATAGAAGACGACTTACTGGTGACCGAGAAAGGTCATGAAATCTTAACCAGCGGCGTACCGAAAACGGTTGCCGACATTGAAGCTTTGATGCAAGTGAATTAATGCAAGCTTATAACCCTTGTTACGATCTCGTCATTGCTGGAGGCGGATTAGTCGGCAATTGCCTTGCGATCGCATTGCAGCACAGCGGTTTGAGAATTGCATTGGTGGAGGCAAATTCTAATGATCAATTAATGAATTCACCATTAGGCGACCGTGCATTAGCATTATCAGCAGGAACAGTCACCGCACTTGATAAATTAGGCATTTGGCAAGCGGTTGCGGGTAAGGCAACTGCCATTAAGGACATTCATGTCTCCGATCGCGGCCATTTCGGCAAAGCTAGGCTATCCGCACGAAAGGAACATGTAGAAGCCTTGGGTTACGTGATTACTGCCCGCGACATAGAAATCCATGTCGCAAACTTAGCAGATAATACCTGCATAACGAAGATTTGCCCTGCACGTGTGGTTGGCATAAACTCAGGCGAACAATACGTTGAAGTTGACGTCAAGCCCCGACAAGCCGCTTTGCGGCTTACCACAAAACTTCTGGTGGGTGCAGATGGCGGGAACTCATCTGTTAGAAATCTGCTTGGCATAGGTCAGAAAATAGAGGAATACCAGCAAACTGCCTTGGTAACTACGGTTAAGACAGACTTGCCACACAAAAATACCGCATACGAACGCTTTACCGAGTCAGGTCCATTGGCATTTTTGCCGATTGATAAAACCCATTGTGCTGTCGTATGGACGCGTAAAAACAAAGACGTTGAAAAATTGATGGCGCTGAGTGATGAAGGTTTTCTGAGCGAGCTGCAAGCTTGCTTTGGCTATCGCTTGGGAAGGTTTAGGTTAACCACACCAAGACGGGCGTTTCCGGTCTCTCTTATACGCGCCGAGCATATGCAAACAGGCAGATCGGTCATTATCGGTAATGCCGCCCATCAGCTTCATCCCGTTGCCGGACAAGGGTTTAACTTGGGCTTGCGCGACCTGATAGAATTGTCAGAAATGATACAGAATCAAGTAGACCAGAATGGCGATATCGGTTCTACCCATTTTTTAACCAACTACGTGAAAAAGCGGCAACAAGACCATGATCGAACTATTACCTTTACCGATACATTGGTTAAGTTGTTTTCGAATGAATCCTTGCTGCTTGCTGGCGCACGAAACTTGGGTTTAGCGATATTTGACCACACGCCTATAGTGAAAGGATTGCTATCAAGGCACGCTATGGGATTAGCCCAACATTTAGCAAAAGACTAAACGACGAAACCGGGTTAATCAACCGGTATTTGAATGGCGCTAATTCAAACGAACATCGAATATTTATCCGAATTCCCTCTCCAAGAATCCATTTTTGAGTCAAATCTTATGGTTTAAGTACTTTTAAGCACTTTTTATGTTCAATAGAGGTTACCAAATAAGCTAGCATCTGTTATATTCTCACACGTAAAGCGAACTTGCTGGTTTATTCTTCAATTCAAGAATTAGCATAAAAAAATTAATCGACTAGGTGAGGATTTATTATGACAGAGGGGTTATTTTTAATAACTACATTATTTGTAGCTTATGTTGTGTATATCATTATCAATGAAAAGAAAAATGATGCGACCGCTAAAAAGCCTAGCGCTGTTGCCAGTACTGCACCTCAGACGTCTACATCAACATCGACCAAAGAAAAACCATCCTCTGCCGCAGCACCGAAAGTTAAAGCTGTAGCGGAAAAACCCGCACCAACTGAATCCGCGCCAGCAAAAGTAGTGGCGGCGACAACTAAAACTGCTACGGCAAAACCTAGCGCTAGCAAGGCAGCAAAACCCGCTACCGGCAAAACAGCCGCACCTACTACAGAATCCCTTACTCCCAAAGGCAGCGGCTTAAAAGATCCTAAAACTGGCGAAGTGACGTCAACTTATTCAAATTATCGCTTCACTAAACGCTGGATTAAAGAAGCGTTGGTTACAGAAAGTTTAATCGATAAAGTCTACAAAAATGACGAACTAAATGCCGATGTCGAAACAAAGCTGAAAACTGCTATCACCAAGCTGGAAGGAATGAAAAAATATCAACCTTAATCGTATCAGTCATCCATATTTAATTTCTTAAGCCGGTAGCGGAACGACCTAAAAGTTAGTCCAAGTTGTTTCGCTGCCGCCGTTTTATTCCATCTATTGTCTTCGAGCGCCGACGTAATTGCCTTACGTTCAATACCTTCAAGATAATCTTCCAGGCTTTGTAACGCCGGGTCATATTCGGGCAAATCAGTTTCGCCACCAACTGCTACGACTAGCGGCAAATTCAAGTCATCAACTTCAATAACATTGCCTTCATACATCGCTAGAGCGCGTTCCAGTATATTCTCAAGCTCCCTGACATTGCCGGGGAAACGGTATTTTTGCAATGCAGCCATCGCGGCACCTGATACTTTGGGTTTGTCTTCGCCGGTCAACTTAACCAGGATACTTTCAGTTAACATAGGAATATCTTCGGTACGTTCCCTCAGCGGCGGCAAAACCAGATCAATCACATTGATGCGGTAGTATAAATCTTGTCGAAACCCGCCTGCTTTCACCATCTCTGCGAGATTGCGGTGGGTGGCGCTAAGCAAGCGAACATCGACCGGAATTTCCACCTGTTCCCCTACTGGACGAATCTTTTTTTCCTGAATCGCCCGCAAAAGCTTAACCTGCAAAGGCTGCGGCAAATCGGCAACCTCATCCAGAAATAAGGTTCCCCCGTCAGCCGCTTGGAAAAGCCCCTTTTTATCGCTAACCGCGCCCGTAAAGCTGCCTTTTTTATGACCGAAAAATTCACTTTCCATGAGTTCATGCGGAATTGCGCCGCAATTGATTGCGACAAATGGCTTATCGCTGCGCGAACTTTGTTGATGAATTAAACGAGCCACCAATTCTTTCCCTGAACCCGACTCGCCACTGATATAGACAGGCGCCTGGCTCCGTGCCAACTTCTCAATTTTAGAACGAATTTCGCGCATAACCACGGAATTTCCGAGAAGATCATGCCGCGTGCGGCGGTCTTTGGGCGTCTCGAAATTAGATAATTTCAAGGCGCTATTGATCAATTGCCTTAATCCCAGAAAGATCAATGGGTTTGGATACAAAATCAAAAGCCCCTTTCTTCATAGCCTGAATGGCCGTATCCATACTGCCGTGGGCAGTGATGACAGCTACAGGTATAGGCCTATTCAATTTTTGAATGTCATCGACCAACTCCAAGCCATCGCCATCCGGCAACTTCATATCGGTCAAACAAAGATCAAATGGTTTCTGGAGAAGCAATAATTTAGCGCTCTGAACAGTGGCTGCACAAAGGGTTTCAATACCCATTCGGTCGAGTGTCAATTCCAGCAATTCGCGGATATCCGGTTCGTCATCTACAATTAAAGCCAGTGGTTTTATCATATCTCAATGGTAGTCTCGTTTGCATCTTGTAAGCATAGTCTAAAACAACTTCGACCTTCTTCGGTTAAATAATAACTTAATTTCGCCTGATTTAACTCAGCTAATTCTCTAGAAAGATAAAGTCCCAATCCGGTTCCGCTTGGCGATGTTGTAAAAAATGGTTCGAACAATTGTTTGATATGTTCCGGGCGAATCCCATCCCCATGATCAATCACTTCAATGCATGGCCCATGAGGGCTATTATGCGCACTGATCATAATATCCCCCTTGTCAGGTCGACCATAACGCAGCGCGTTTTGGCACAAGTTGTCCATTATCTGCTTCAAATGGCTCGGATCGATCAAACCATGTAAGAGTGGCTCATCAATCTGCAATTTGAATTGCGAAATCGAACTTGAGTTTTCAACATAATAATTTTCCAAATATTCATCGATCCATTGATTCAAATTGATTTTTTGACGAACGGAATCAGTCCGCCTCGATAAATTGAGAATATCTTCGATTATCTGATTGACCCGGATAGAATTTGTTTGAATGATTTTTGTTAACCGTTGATCTGAACTGCTTAGTTCGGGATTCTCGGCGAGTAATTGGCCGGCATGGCTTATCGCCCCCAACGGATTACGGATTTCGTGAGCAATACTTGCCGTCAGTCTTCCCAAAGAAGCCAGCTTACTTTGCTGTAATCTTTGATTATAAAGTGTTATATCCTCTAATATCGCCAAAAAATAGTCCCGCTGATGAGTAGGCATCAACATAAAACGGCATTGAATCTCAGTATTATCATCTAATGTTAAAGGAATGAGATTCTGACTATGCTCATTCAGCCAACGCCGGAATTCTAGCGATATCCCACTAGAAAATTCAATCAGCTTTATTGGCTGACTCAACAAACCAGTTAACCTTAATGCCGCCTGGTTAACCATGAGCACGGACTCTGCCTCGTCAAAAATTATCAAACCGGATTGTAAATGCTGAATGATGTACTGGTTAAATTCCTCTAACCTCAAAATGGTGATTTTTTGTTGGTCGGCGAGCACTAACATTTGCTCCGAGCGTTTCGCCATCACCATCGATAATAAAGCGATAGCAAAATATGAGGCGCCCAACATGCCTGTGTAGGTGTATCTGGATTTAGCGGTTAAATCATAGTGATCGGCGTAGGTTTCAGCCGATAAAATAAACATACTGGCAATGGCCGCCAAGACCACCGCGCATCGACCGCCTATTAATAACCCGCCTGCCGCCACAGAAACTGCAATCAAAATTCCGATTCCACTGCCAATACCTCCAGAGGCATGCATAAGCAATGTGAGGGTAATGATATCGGTAAAAATCAAAATTTGCGCTAATACGCCATAACTCAACCAGCGAAACAGCAAGCAAAAGCCCAGCCATAGCGTTAAGACCAAATAAGCTAAGCTGGTATAGGTGAATAAATTTCCGTCCAAGGAACCCAGAAATGAAGGTCCATAACGAAAATAAAACAATATGCAAAAAGAAAAAGAGAGAATGAACCGGTAAGCATAATAAACATAAAGCAATTGCCAAGCCTGTTTGCTTGGAATGCCATAGCCTTTGGAGAAGGGACACGGATAAATAATATCTGGAGTTTGGGCAGACATAACATCAAGTTGAATCATGTTTTTCAAGAAGAACCGGCAAATGTCGGTTATCATAACTATAGTTGAAACTTATTCGAACAACCAAGTTATAAATCCTAAAGATTACTCTCTGTGAGAATAAAGGAATAAGTAATGAATATTCATGAATATCAAGCTAAACAACTATTTAAAGCTTATGGAATCCCTGTACCAGATGGTTTGACGGCAAACCAGGATTCGAATATTTCAGGGTTAACCCAACAATTGGGCGGCGAAAGTTGGGTGGTCAAAGCCCAGGTTCATGCCGGTGGAAGAGGTAAAGCAGGTGGTGTCAAGCTGGTTAAAAGCAGTAATGAAGCCGCTGATGTGGCTCAATGTTTACTTGGGAATCGATTAATTACTGGCCAAACGGGCGCTTCCGGATTACCCATCGACAACGTTTTGATTGAAAAAACTTATCCAATAGCACAAGAGATTTATCTCAGCCTGCTGATTGACCGAGCCAGCGAACGTATGACCTTCATCGTCTCTGCAGCTGGCGGCATGGATATTGAAGCAGTTGCAGAACAAAACCCCGAGCGCATCCATTCTATTAAGATCAATCCAATTTCAGGATTGCAAGCTTATCAATGCCGATTCATCGCTTACAAATTAGGGTTAAAAAGCACGCAAGTGAAAGCCATGGAAAAGATTATGCAAGGCATATATAACTTATTTTTAGCTAAAGACGCCAGCCAGATTGAGATCAACCCACTCATCATTACCCATGCGGGCGATCTGATCGCTCTGGATGCAAAAATCAATTTTGACGACAATGCCCTGGACCTGCATCCTGAAATTTTAGCGCTGAGAGACCCGGCCCAGGAAGACGAACGGGAAAATATCGCCCAGCAGTTTGGTTTAAATTATATCACCCTGGAAGGTAACATCGGCTGCATGGTAAACGGCGCCGGACTGGCAATGGCGACGATGGATCTGGTCAAACTTAAAGGAGGGCAACCGGCTAATTTTCTGGATGTCGGCGGCGGCACCAACGTGGAGAAAGTCTCCGAAGCATTTAAATTGATTCTTTCCGATAGCAATGTAAAAGCCGTTTTGGTTAACATTTTTGGCGGCATTGTTAAGTGCGATGTGATTGCCCATGGAATACTGGCGGCAATTAAAGAAGTCCACGTGACTTTACCCGTGATTGTCAGACTGGAAGGCACTAATGCGGAACAAGGCCGAGAATTGTTAACCAACACCGGACTTAACCTTTACGCTGCGACTGATTTGGCGGAAGCGGCGGAAAAAGCTGTCAGCCTGGCGGGGGTAGCATGAGCATCTTGATTAACAAAGACACCAAAGTCATCTGCCAGGGTTTTACCGGCAAGCAAGGTACGTTTCACTCGCAAGGCGCATTAGAATATGGCACCAAACTGGTCGGCGGGGTTACCCCCGAACGCGGTGGTGAGACGCATCTGGGACTACCTGTTTTCAATACGGTAACCGATGCCGTAGATGCAACCGGGGCAACCGCAACGATGATCTATGTGCCTCCATTTTATGCTGCCGACGCCATTCTGGAAGCAGCAGACGCAGGTATCAAAATTATTGTATGCATTACTGAAGGCATTCCTATTTTGCAAATGCTCAAAGTGAAAGCAGCCCTGAAGCAAACCGACGCTTTATTAATTGGCCCCAACTGCCCGGGCGTTATCACCCCAGGTGAATGTAAGATCGGCATCATGCCCGGAAAAATACATCTTTCAGGAAGTATTGGTATCGTTTCACGTTCAGGTACGTTAACTTACGAATCTGTGCATCAAACCACGCGCGAAGGTTTGGGGCAAAGCACTTGTGTCGGCATCGGCGGCGACCCAATCCGCGGAATGAACTTTATAGACGTATTGAGCCGCTTTCAGGCTGATGAACAAACCAAAGGCATCGTCATGGTGGGTGAAATCGGCGGCACCGATGAGGAAGCGGCGGCAGAATATATCAAAGCGCATGTCACCAAGCCGGTGATCGGCTATATCGCCGGCCAAACCGCCCCTCCCGGCAAACGCATGGGTCATGCCGGCGCCATCGTCTCGGGAGGCAAAGGCACGGCGGCTGGAAAAGTAGCCGCATTAAAGCAAGCTGGCGTTGAAGTCGTGAGCTCTCCAACCGACATAGGCATGGCGATGAAAAAAGCTTTAAGTTAACCAATGGCGAATGTTTCTTCGAAAAACCTCAAAATTGCGTTAGCGCAAACCGACTTTCGTGTCGGCGATATTGCCGCAAATTGCATCGACATAATAAGCACTGCAAAACATGCCCGCGAACAATTGGGCGCAGACATGATTGTATTTCCAGAATTGATTGTCACCGGCTATCCAGCCGAAGACCTGCTTTTACGACCTGATTTTATCGAAGAAGCCAATAACACCATTCATCATTTAGCCGAAACCGTCACCGATATTGCAATGGTTATCGGTTTTCCAGAATTGGCTAACGGCAAGTTGTACAACAGCGCCGTCGTCTTGCACGATGGCGTTTGTATTGCTTGCTACCGAAAACAAGCCTTACCCAATTACGGCGTATTCGATGAACGCCGCTACTTCACACCCGGCAATCAACCTTGTGTATTTGAGTTTAATGGCCGATTTATTGGCTTAACTATCTGCGAGGATGTCTGGCAAACCGGCATTATCGAAGCAACGAAACAAGCTGGTGCGGAGCTATTGTTAACCTTGAACGCATCGCCGTTTAATCTGGGAAAAATTCACCAACGTGAAACTGTTATTTGTTCTCAAATCAAGGCTGCGGGCATCCCTATCGTTTACGTTAACCAGGTTGGTGGGCAGGATGAGTTGATTTTCGATGGCGCTTCCTTTGTTGCCAATGCCCAAGGTGAAATTGTTTACCGGGCGCCGGAATTTGAAGAACTTACTGGTTTGATTGAATTTATCGGCAATGATCCTGTGCCCGGAATTTGCGCCGCATTCCATGACCGCATTACCTGCGCTTATCAAGCCTTGGTGCTAGGCATAAAGGACTACGTCAGGAAAAACGGTTTTAATGGCGCCCTGCTGGGCTTATCTGGCGGCATTGATTCAGCGCTTGTGTTAACACTCGCCGTCGATGCGCTAGGCGCAGAGAATGTTGAAGCGGTATTAATGCCTTCGCGTTACACGCAGACCATGAGCAACGAAGATGCGATATTGGAAGCCAAGGCCTTAGGCGTTAACTACCATGTCATCCCGATTGAGCCGGCGGTTAACGCCTTCAACAGCATGCTGACCGAAATCTTTGCGGGCACAAAAAAAGATACCACCGAAGAAAATATTCAAGCGCGCTGCCGTGGCGTAATTTTAATGGCGTTATCCAACAAACAGGGCAAATTATTGTTAACCACCGGCAACAAAAGCGAAATGAGCGTCGGTTACGCCACGTTGTACGGCGACATGGCCGGGGGCTTTGCGCCTCTTAAAGACGTACCGAAAATGCTGGTCTACCAACTGACGCGTTATCGTAATTCGTTATCGGCAGTTATTCCGGAGCGGGTGATTACCCGGCCGCCATCGGCAGAATTAGCGCCGGACCAAGTCGATGAAGACTCGTTACCACCTTACGATATCCTGGATTCTATTTTGGAACGATACGTCGAACGCGATCAATCCGCTGATGAAATAATTGCTGCCGGTTTCAGCAGAGAGTATGTAATCCGGGCGATTTCGCTGGTCGACAGAAACGAATATAAACGCCGCCAATCACCACCTGGAATCCGGATTTCCTCACGGGCATTCGGCAGGGACCGGCGTTATCCAATTACTTCCGGATATCGCGGTACAAAAAAGTTAACTAATTAGCTCTTGATTAAAAAAAGTTTCGCCAAGCCAAGAAAAATAAAAAAACCCATCGAATCGGTTATCGCGGTTAACATGATGCTCGCTCCAGCAGCGGGATCCCTTCCCATCTTGTGCCGCCCTAAAGGGATGCTTAAGCCGACGACTACGGCGACTAACAGGTTAATCAGCATAGCTAGCGCCATGACAATAGACAATTTGATGTCTTTGTAAAGCAACCAACTTAACATGCCGATCAAAATTCCGATGCATGTACCGTTTACCACAGCAAGCGTCAGTTCTTTTTTTATAATCCGTTTCACGTTTAAAGCGGTAATTTGTCCCAAGGCCAGTGAGCGGATTATCAGCATGCTGGTTTGATTGCCCATGTTACCCCCCATTGCCGCCACAATCGGCATCAAAGACGCCAACGCCACCAGTTGCACAATGATATCTTCAAATAAATCGATGATACGGGTGGAAGCGAAGGCGGTTGCAATATTAATCAATAACCAACCCCAGCGGTTTTTTGCAGATTTCCAAACGCTGGAAAACAGATCTTCATCCTCTTCCACGCCCGCTTGCAACAACATGTCGTCGTTGCTTTTCTCCCGGATAAAATCGACGATACTGTCAATACATAACCTGCCTAACAATTTTCCTTCATTGTCTACCACAGGCGCAGAAACCAGATCGTAACGTTCGAAAGCGCGGGAGGCGTCGGCAATTTCATGCTCTGCCTGAAATTGCACAAAATCTGTTACCATCGCATCACCGACAAAACATTCCGGCGCTTGGGTTAACAAACGCTGAAGCGGCAAAACGCCTTTAATCACGTTTTCCTGATCGACCACAAACAACTTATCGGTTTGACCAGGTAATTTTCCCAGTTTGCGTATGTAGTCAATGACCGTTTCCAGATTGATATCATCCCTGATGGCAATCATGCTGAAATCCATAATGGCGCCGATTTGGTGTTCCTGATAAGAAAGGATGGTTTTTAAGTGCGAACGCTCGACATTGTTTAATGACCTTAATATCCTGAACATCGCTGATTTAGGCATGTCTGCCGCCAGATCGGCAATTTCATCGGCATCGAGCGTACTGGCGGCGCTAACCAATTCTTCCGCTTCCATACTGGAGATCAAGGTTTCCCGCACCGCATCCGAGACTTCGAGCAGAACCTGACCGTCCTGTTCTGATTTTATGGAATCCCAGACGATCTGACGTTGATCTAATGGCAAGGACTCAAGGATAAAAGCAATATCCGCAGGATGTAAATCCGCCAGACGCTCCTGAATCCGGACCTGATGCTGCTTTTCTACCAGCGATTCTTCCAGATCCCGATGCGCTGACGGGCTTTGGTGAACCAGCGCATCTTCCAGCGCCTGCTTTTCCAAAAGTGCAACAATCTCTTCCAACTGATGCTGAAGATAATGCGTGGTATCGAGTGAGTTGGTGGAATCCATAGGTTTCAACTAGAAAGAATAGTTAACTTTGCAATCATCCGTAATTAATCAAATTAAGCGACTTTAACTCAAAGTGACGCTTTGTTAATCGGGACTTAAACGAATTATTATACCAAGCCCAATCAAACTTGCCCTTCACAATGAGGTGGTGAGGACGATTATTTTTAGAAATGACTCAAATTTTCTACTCTTAGATGCAAAACCTTGTCCAATATAAAAAATGCCAGAACTAATGCCGAAAGTCTAAAACCATTGAAATTGAAACAGGCGATAATTTCAATCAGGAGAATTACACAGTTTTTAATCAAAAAACTTAAGGCTTAAAAACACATTACCCTCTAATTCGGAAGAGTCAGTCAACTAAATCAGGTAGCAAAGAAATAATAGCGTTTTTGATAGCCGACGCTGCATCTCGCAAGCTATTAAGCTCATTTGCATTCATTTCTGGATGCAAGTGTCGAACAATCCCATTCCTTCCAACCACGACGGGAATACTAAAGCAATTATCCCGAATATCCATCCATTCGTCGAATCGAGTCACCAACGGCATGGTACGGCATTCATCAAAAATAATGGCTTCAATAACCATACATGTCGCAGTAGCGATCGCACGGTCGGTATAGCCTTTGAGACGATAGACTTCGAATCCAGCATCGATCACCTGAGTAAATAACTCGCGATGTCGAGGCGTATCCTGAATACGTTCACCACCCGCTTCCGCACTGCTTAGTATGGGAAATTGATTAGGCCCATGTTCACCCAGAATATAAGTGCGGAGGTCGTTCGGATGAATAGATAACTCTTGAGATAACAAAGTACGAAATCTGGCTGAATCCACTAATGTCCCGACTCCCATCACCTTGTTGGGTAAAAAACCGGATAGTTTTGATGCGGCATAGGTCATGACATCTACCGGATTACTTACGATTACCAATACAGCATTCGGATTATTAACCGCCAGCATTGGAATCAACTCCCTAAACATGGCTACATTTTTTTCGCCCAACTGCATCCGGGAAGTCATAATATGATCTTCGGCAGATAACGACGCTGTCACCACAATTATGTCGGCATTTTTAACCTGGTCATTGCCGACAGCGTCGATATGCATGGGTCGCGAACAAAATGCTAGCGTGTGTTGCAAATCAAGCGCATCACCCCTGGCTTTTTCATTACTGCGGCCAGCAATCACCAAATGATCACAGAATTGCTTTAACACCAAGGCATAGGCTATGCTCGAACCAACGCGCCCCGTCCCTATTATTGCGACTTTCATAGTAATCTAACCCTAAGTTTAAAAAATTATTCCAACGCTATTTCACCCTCAATCATGTGGCTCAAGCCAATTGAAGGCATGGTTAAAGTCATTTTTACCTCAAGGGTTTCAGCGCCTTTCAGTTTCCCAGATTCAACCGCTTTAAATATGGCGTGTTCAATTTCGCGTTGCGAAGTCACGCCGACATTTTTCAGATATTTTCTGATTTCCATATTAAACGTATCTTCATTCATAACTGTCTCCGGATTTTTTGAGGTATTAGCGATTAATCGTATTTTATGTATTTAAAACGCGGATCATCCGGCGTGCCCTCCAAAGCCCCATCCTCTTTGCCGGGTTGCCACATCACAACCTCTTCAATTTTATGCGCCAGCTCAAAGTCTTTGTTTGTGATGCCTTTAGCGGCATGGTTAACCAATTTAACGATGACAAAGGCGTAAGACACCGTCAGGTCAGGATGATGAAACGCAGCTTCCGCCAAATGCCCAACTGTATTGACCACCATTAACGTTCCCTTCCAGCCGCTGGTTTTATACTTCCGCCGAATCCAGCCGTTTTCGAGATACCAATGCGGCAGCTCATCTTTTAACCTTGCTTCAACGTCCTCATCGGTGTAAGTTTCTTCGTGTTTACGTTCTCTCCAACCCATGATGTTTTACCTCTTCTTGTGTAATTAAAATTTTGACTAATGAAAAATCCATTAGTTGCCAGGTTAACCTAGCTTACGTTATGCCACTGAAGCATCCTTGAATACGATCAACCCCAAACTTGTTCAGAATTTCTTTAAAACTCAGGATAAATTATGGTTAACTTAGGTCTTATACGTAATGTGGACACATAATCCCATTTACGCAACAATTTTTAATCACTTTTATAAATACATCATCATGAATCTGGAGTTAAAAAAAATAAATGATTACAACGTATTAATTGTTAATGAGGAAAGGATTGATGCGCACAATTCAGGAGATTTGAAAGCTTATCTGTTACAACTTATTGAAAACGGCGAACATCGAATTATTTTGAACTTAGCGAATGTGCGTTTTATTGATAGCTCCGGGCTAGGCGCATTGTTGTCCGGAAATAAAAATATCGCCCTAAAAGCAGGAAAATTTGTTTTATCCAATATCCAAAAGCAAGTACTGTCCATGTTCGAGTTAACCCGACTTAACCGGGTCTTTGAAATCTATAGCGACCTTGAAAGCGCGCTTAATAGTGAAGGTTAAATATTGTTTATGTGCGAACCATTTATCCAGGTAGAAGTTGTTATTCCAACTCATACTAAATATTTGGATTTAGTCGGTAATATTGGCGAGCGCATTGCAAAAAAACTGGACAACTTTACGGGTGACCGGGAAGCTTTGGCATATCAATTAAATCTGGTCTTAACCGAAGCGACCGTCAATGCCATAAAACATGCGGGCGATGCCAACCCTGAACATACCGTAAAAATAACGATCCATCTACTCGAAAAGGAATTGAATATTAAAGTCTACGATCATGGCCAAGGATTTGATTTAGCAATGGTTCCGCTGCCGGATTTTGAAAACCCCAAAGAGAGCGGCATGGGAATTTACCTGATACGCAAATTAATGGACTCAGTAACTTACACAAGACATAGCGACTTCAATGTCCTGGAGATCATCAAATATTTAAAGTAAACCCAATTAATTACTTAAGACCACAACCAATAATAATGAATCTGGACGAGCAGCCAAATAAACAAAGTAAATCCTCTTGGCAACATACATTCAAGCGTCTTGCCGCTAGGGCGTTGGGCGGACTCGGCGAGCAACTCTGGATAAAATACCATGCGCAATTTACGGCAGATTATCGTACCTCAATTTCGCCCCGTCACGCACTGAGTGACGTTCTTCAGCTTGAGCGGTTTAGTACATCCAAAAACTTAAAGATGAGCCTCGTCAAGCCACAGGCGGGGCATCAGAATTATCGCCTGAATTTTTATAGCATACGTGAGCATTATCTTGATGAGTTCATTCCTGTTCTCGAAAATATGAATCTTCGGGTTATTGATCAAGTCCAGTTTATCTTTACCATCGACGGTATTCCTGTAGCGATTAAAAGCTTTACCATCAAAACCGCGCAAAGCCAATGCGCGCCGTTCAGTCGACTAAGGAAGCGCTTGTTGGACACCATTCAAGCTATCATGGATGAGCGCGTTGAAAATGACGCGCTTAACAAACTATGTATCTTGACAGGAATGAGCTGGCAGGAGATTGATGTCCTACGCGCTTATCGAAACTATTTTCTGCAACTGGGACATCGGACAACCCAAACGAGCTTTCATCGCGCATTGATTAACAATCCGCTAATCGCCTTGGATTTGTTCAATTATTTTGAAGCGCGCTTCAAACCGGATCCTGAATGGGAAGATCCGCTCACCAGGGAAGAACACGCTTTATTTCCCGTTCGATTACAGCTACAGGCAGGTATCGATTCGGTATCAGACATCAACGATGACAGAATATTAAGGACTATCTTTAATTTGATTGACGCGACAGTCAGAAGCAATTTTTATCAACGTTGTTTCAGCCAAGATTACTTCATCGCACTGAAAATCAATAGTTTGGGCGTCATTGACATGCCTTCGCCGAAACCGCAATGGGAAATTTACGTACATGCACCCGACATGGAGGGCATCCATTTGCGGGCCGGCAACGTTTCGCGGGGGGGAATCCGATGGTCAGACCGGCCTGATGATTTCAGGACAGAAATTTTAGATCTGATGCAAACTCAAGTTAATAAAAACGCTTTGATCATCCCAACTGGCGCTAAAGGCGGATTTGTTGTTAAAAGCAACGGAAGTGTTAAGCAAGACTTCAAAGAGGCAGGAAAACAAGCCTACATCCACTTGATGCGTGGATTGCTTGATTTAACGGATAACTATCAGGATGGCGCCATTACGAACCCACAAGGGCTTGTGATCTATGATGATACTGATCCCTATCTGGTTGTGGCGGCGGATAAGGGTACCGCGAAATTTTCAGACCTTGCCAACGCGATTGCCGCTGAATATCACTTTTGGCTAGATGACGCCTTTGCCAGCGGAGGAACTCGCGGCTACGACCACAAAGAATTGGGTATCACAGCGCGTGGCGCATGGGAATGCGTGAAACGGCATTTTCGGGAAATGGGCAAAGACATCCAGCAAGAAACCTTTACGGTGGTTGGTATTGGCAGCATGGATGGTGATGTATTCGGCAATGGTATGTTGTTGTCACCTTGCATTCGATTAATGGCGGCATTCAGCGGCCAGCATATATTCATTGATCCTGATCCTCCGGATTCAGAAGCGGCGCTTAATGAACGTAAACGCTTATTTGAATTACCGGGCTCTACCTGGAATGACTATGACCGTTCCCTGATTTCAGAGGGCGGTGGCGTTTATTTGCGCTCAGCAAAAGACATCCCCGTTAATAAAGAACTAAAACAATGGTTGGGTATACGCTATAAGTCAATCGACGGAGAATCCCTGATCCGTTACCTATTAACAACCCCGATCGAATTACTATGGCTAGGCGGCATTGGCTCCTATGTTAAAGCCAGCACCGAAAAACACGAAGAAGTAGGCGACCGAAGCAACGACAGTGTGCGGATAGATGCCTGCAATCTGGGTGCTAAAGTTGTCGGCGAAGGCGCTAACCTCGGCTTTACCCAAAAAGCACGCATTGAATACAACTTAAAAGGTGGGCGCATCAATACCGATGCCGTAGATAATTCAGCCGGTGTCGATACCTCGGATCACGAAGTCAATTTAAAAATCTTACTCACAGGATTACAAAAAAAACATCTTATCGCAGATTATCAATCCTTGTTTATGGACATGACTGACGCCGTGTGCCAATCAGTGATAGCCGATAATATCGGACAAAGCCTTTCCCTGTCACTGGATCAACTCAGGTGTGAAGTTGATCCTGCAATATTTTTGCAAGTCGCGGAGAGGTTAGAAGCGGCCGGATTTTTAGATCGGTCGGTAGAATCATTCGCCGCGAATAAAGAAATCCAGTCTAGACCAGGACAATTGATCACCCGACCGGAACTCGCCGACCTGATGGCAGCCAGCAAAAGGTATTTAACCCACCAGCTGCAAAATCTTAACGAAGTACTGCAGGACAATTGCTATGACAATTATTTACAGTCTTATTTTCCCAAGCAAATCAGCGCATTATTTAAAGACCATCTAGCCGAACATCCTTTAGCCGGGCAAATTAAGGCAACCGTTATCAGTAATAAAATCATCAATCAGGCTGGGTGTAGCTTTTTAGGATTTAATGGCAACGGCGAGAACGGCAACATTATGAAGCTGGTCGATTGTTATTTGGCGTATGAACAAATATTGGGAGCGGATGAATTACGGAACGAAATCATTGCTTTGGGTAATGCGATCGAGGCAAAATCGCAATACCCCCTATTTATTCAGATAGAAAAAACTTTAGCGGAATTTTATTACTGGTCGATAACGCATGGACAAATTATCCGCCCAGAAGCCAATGTGGTTAACCAATACCGGCAATATTTATCTGCCTATAGAGATTACATCAACGCAGCGCCTACTGAATATATTCAAGAGCAAATTGATCAATATCACCAAGTGGGCATACCTGTAGCCATCGCAAAATCAATTGTTTTTATCGTCAATTGCCAGTATTTTCCCTTCATTGTTTCAATGATTTCTGAAACCGGTCAAAATTTTTCAGTCATTTTAGAATTGCTGAATGATGTCAACAGCACGCTTGACTTGAATGAAATTCGACAAAAGTTAACCGAAATGCCCGTGCGCGATGTGTGGGAGAAAAAAATATCTGACGATTTACATGAGGATTTGCAGTATCTAACCGGCCGATTGATAAAGAAAATCCTGTCCAGTCAAACAAAGACGTGTGCCGAGTATTTTGAAGGCAAGATGGAAGAGCTGCGCCTGAAGCAATATCGAAGAGTTTATCAGGAAGTCCAAACCGAAATTTCCAATACACTTTACCCTTACGTGATCTTGATAAAAACAATGAAAAATTTGATAGCCGAATAAATAACTTTGACTGAATCAAACTTCCAAAGTATTACATCTAATTCAACCCATAAAATCACTAAAGCTTTTTTCACAAAAGTGATTCAAATCAAACATTGCAACATCGATGCACTTATAATGAAGCTAACTTTTGCACGATCAATACCCAGCCAATATGTTAACCAATATTGACATAGAACCGTCTTTTAATGCTCTTCCCGAATCGCTTCAAGCTTCAGTCAAAGCCAATCTTAACCAATGGTTAATCCAACTCAACTCACAAAATCTGACTCTTGACCCATCTGAAAATCTTAACCAATCCATTGCCAAAGTCTGGTGCGCCAGCGAATTTGTAGCCGAAAGTTGCCAGCGAAATCCTGAATTATTGGTTGATTTGATTAACTCGGGTGATTTGGAAAATCCATATAACAACGAAACCTATCAAAATAAATTATCTGCGTTAAGTGTTAACGATGAAGCTGGATTAATGCTTCAATTAAGGCTCTTCCGCAGACGGGAAATGGTGCGGATTGCCTGGCGGGATTTGGCAGGCTGGGCAGAATTAAACGAAACTTTAATGAATTTATCCCTGCTGGCCGATACCTGCATCCAGTTTACTCTGGATTTTCTGTATCGGCAGGATTGCGCTATTCGCGGCACTCCCTTGCTTTCCAATGGCAAGCCCCAGCAAATAATCGTTTTGGGCATGGGCAAGCTCGGCGCTTATGAGTTGAACTATTCCTCCGATATCGACCTGATTTTTGCTTTCGCTGAGGACGGCACCTTGCCGGATCGTAAAGAAACCAGCTACGGCGAGTTTTTTACCCGTCTTTGCCAAAAGCTGGTGAAAGTGCTGGATCAAACAACTGCGGAAGGTTTTGTATTCAGAACCGACATTCGGCTACGACCATTCGGCGACAGCGGCCCCATCATTATGACGTTTAATGGCATGGAGAACTATTACCTGACCCAAGCGCGGGAGTGGGAGCGTTACGCCATGATCAAGGCGCGCCAGGTTGCCGGCGACTTCGAAACCGGGCAACTATTAATGGCAATGCTTAAAGCATTCGTTTATCGCCGATATCTGGACTATGGCGCGTTTGAAGAACTGCGTTCGCTAAAACAGCAAATTACTCATGAATTGAAACGCAAAGACCGCATGGAAAATGTGAAGCTGGGGCCGGGCGGTATCCGCGAGATTGAATTTATCGGCCAAGCGTTCCAGCTTATTCGCGGCGGTCAGGATAAAGCCCTGCAAACGCGTGGCATCCTAGATGTCCTTCGCATTCTTGGCGAATTAAAATTGTTACCGGAAAAAGAGGTCGACCAGTTAACCCTGGCTTACGTCTTTCTCCGCCGGGTTGAAAACCATATTCAACAATATCGGGACGAACAAACCCACGACCTACCAGTTAATGCTTCCGCAAAAACCGCCTTGGCTTTCTCATTAGGCTATACCGACTGGCCCAGCTTCAAGACCGCATTGGATCAGGTGAGAAAAGAAGTTCACGGCATTTTCGACCAAGTGTTTTCAGTCAGCAAACAAGACGAAAAGCAAAAGTTCGGCAAGCTACTTTGGTTAATGGTTTCTGATGAACAAGAATTGTTTGATAGCCTGCAAACACATGGCTATAACGAGCCTGAAACCTCGTTAAAATTGCTTAAAGACTTCAAAAACTGTTCGACTTTGCGCCGCATGACTACAAAAGGCGCGGGGGTTATTGACCGCTTGCTGCCAGAGTTGATCGAAGCTTTACCGCAAGTAGCCAACCCTGATGAAACGCTAAAGCGCTTGCTCAAGCTTTTTGAGGAAATTGCCGGTAGAAATGTGTATTTGTCGTTGCTATCGGAAAATCCGGAAGCCCTTAACCAACTCATCCAACTCGCCTCCGCCAGCGCCTGGATTTGCGATTATCTCGCGCATTACCCGGTATTGTTCGATGAATTAATGGATACGCGGCGCCTCTATGAACCCTTGAAAAGGGACGATCTTAACCATCAGCTCAAGCAACAGCTTGAGGGAATAGAAACCCAAGATATTGAACAGCTCATGGTTAAGTTACGAGAGTTCAAACATTTGAATGTGTTGCGGGTCGCTGCAGCAGATATTATGGGCGTGATCCCATTGATGGTGGTCAGTGATTTCTTGACTTATATTGCGGAAAGTATTGTCGAGCAAACTATTAACCGTGCTTGGTTAATGTTAACCGAAAAGCATGGCTTGCCGCCGAATACTTCCAGTGAAAATATTAATTTCGCCATTATTGGTTTTGGCAAATTGGGTGGCATCGAATTAGGCTACAGTTCTGATCTCGACCTTGTTTTTTTATACGATTGCGCAGACGGCAACGCCATGACTGACGGCGAAAAGCCAATTTCCAGCGCGCAATTTTATGGCCGATTAGGATTAAAAATCCGCCATATTCTCGACACCAAGCTATTATCCGGAATCCTTTATGAAGTGGACATGCGGTTAAGACCCAACGGCGATTCAGGATTACTCGTTGCCCATATCAATGCCTACGAGGATTATCATCGACATAACGCCTGGACCTGGGAGCATCAAGCCTTAGTGCGAGGACGGTTTATTGCCGGAGATTTCAGGCTTAAATCTGAATATGAGTCTATACGTCATAAAATTCTTAGCCTGCCCCGAGACATAAAACAACTGCAAGCCGAAGTCAGGAAAATGCGGGAAAAAATGCGTGCGACGCATGATAATGTTAAAGACGGCCAATTCGACTTAAAACAAAGCAAGGGCGGTATTGCCGATATTGAGTTTATAGTACAATTCTCAATTCTTGCCTACGCAGCGCAACAAGCCGCTTTAACAACCTTTACCGACAATGTCAGGTTACTCGAGGGGTTGGCGCAACATGGCTTTATGACTGAAACAGAAGCGGAATTACTGAAAACAGCCTATTGCACGTATCGCGATTTTGGTCATAAGCTTGTGCTGCAAGGCGACAAAGCTGTCATCGACAAAAATGAAGTTAGCGTTTTGCAACAGCAGGTTGAACGCATCTGGCAGCGGATTATGGAAACCACTATTGATTAATAAACGGGTTGGAGAATATACAATGACGATGGACGATAGAGACGGCCTGATATGGCTGGACGGACAATGGGTTGACTGGCGGGATGCTAAAGTCCATGTATTAACCCATACCTTGCATTATGGCTGCGGCGTATTTGAAGGATTGCGCGCTTATCATACCGACAAAGGCCCCGCTATTTTCAAGATGAGAGAACATACTGACCGTCTGTTCCGTTCCGCCCACATCATGAATATGCCGATGCCGTTTAGCAAGGACGAAATCGACCAAGCGCAGCGCGATGCGATCAGCCTTAACAAACTGGATAGCGCCTATATTCGCACCATGTGTTTTTACGGCTCAGAAGGCATGGGGTTGCGTGCGGATAACCTGAAGGTCCATGTCATGGTTGCCGCCTGGACCTGGGGAGCTTATCTGGGCGCGGAAAATATGGAAAAGGGCATCCGTATCCGTACTTCGTCGTACACTCGCAATCACGTCAACAGTACGATGTGCAAGGCTAAAGCCAACGGTAACTACATCAACTCCATTCTGGCTTTGCAAGAAGCGTTATCCACCGGCTATGACGAAGCGTTGTTGCTCGACCATGAAGGCTTCTGCGCCGAGGGCAGCGGCGAAAACCTGTTTATTGTACGTAACGGCAAGCTATATACGCCTGAAACCACGTCTGCTCTGGAAGGTATAACCCGGGATACGATCATGACGATCGCGGAAGAACAAGGTTTGCTGGTCACCATCAAACGCATCACCCGCGATGAGGTCTATGTTGCTGATGAAGCGTTTTTTACCGGTTCAGCCGCTGAAGTGACGCCAATTCGTGAATACGATAATCGCACAATTGGCAATGGCTGTCGCGGTCCGATTACGGAAAAGATTCAAGCGTTGTATTTCGATTACGTCCAAGGCCGCCGGAAAGATCATGCCGAATGGTTAACCCATATAGGTTAACATTTTGAGTAATGCGACAAAAATCCTGATTGTCGGCCCATCGTGGGTAGGGGATATGATGATGGCGCAAAGCCTGTTCATATCCTTAAAAAACTCACGTCCAAACTGTGAATTACATGTACTCGCACCAGCGTGGTCTCTAGCGTTGCTAAGCCGAATGCCGGAAATCACAAAAGGCATTGCCAATCCCCTGCAACATGGCGAATTCAATTTAATTAAGAGAATTAAGCTGGGGCGGACCTTACAGCATGAACAATACGAACAAGCCATCATCCTGCCTAATTCATGGAAATCTGCGTTGATTCCGTTTTTTGCATCCATTCCTTTACGGACGGGCTATTTGGGTGAATTCCGCTGGGGATTGTTGAATGATGTCAGAAAACTCGACAAACCAAAGTTACCCATGACGGTGCAGCGTTTTGTATATTTAGGGTTAACAAAAACCGCTCATTTACCTCCCGAATACAAACCTCCTCAACTGACTGTTAACGAAGAAAGCCGTCAAATCGTCCTGAAGAAATTTGGCTTAACCAAGGAAAATAAGATACTGGCATTATGTCCAGGCGCAGAATTCGGCCCTTCCAAACGCTGGCCAGCGGAATATTTTGCTGAAATAGCCTTAACCAAACTCAAAGAAGGTTGGCAGGTCTGGTTACTAGGCTCAGAAAAAGATAAACAAGCCGCTGACGTCATTAATGAAGTAACGGAACAACAATGCCGGAATTTTATCGGATTTACCACATTGGATGATGCGGTTGACTTGTTATCTGTTACGGATGCAGTGGTCACCAATGACTCAGGATTAATGCATATTGCCGCCGCCCTGGATAAAAAGGTAATTGCGCTATACGGCCCGACACCGACCGGATTTACACCTCCGCTGTGCTCCGACGCCCACATCGTTACATTAAATCTGCCCTGTTCGCCTTGCCGAAAACGAATTTGCCCGCTTTATCCAACCGATCATCCTGAACACAACAAATGTCTGACGGGAATATCGCCAACTCAAATTCTTGAACTTCTTCCCGCTTAATCAACCAATGCGCATAGCCATCGTTAAACTGTCAGCATTGGGAGATATTGTCCATGCCATGGTGGCATTGCAATACATTAAAACGCATTCGCCTGATATTGTAATCGATTGGGTAGTTGAAGAAAGATTCGCGGAGATTTTGCAGAACAATCCGCACATAACGCAGATATTGACGGTTAACCTTAAAGAATTAAAAAAAAATAAATTAGCGTTTTTTAGCGAACTAAAAAAAATCCGCCACTACGCCAGCGCAAATTACGACCTAGTCATTGACGCGCAAGGATTGGTTAAGTCAGCCATTGTCACCAGGTTGCTTGGAAAAAAAGTCGTCGGATTCGATAAGCACAGCATTCGGGAAAAAGCCGCATCCTGGTTTTATCAAAAAATGGTTAGCAGCCCATATCACGCCAACACCATCGACCGTAATGCAAAAATATTATCTGAACCGTTGGGATTTGCAATTAGCCCGCTAGAGATCTTAAACAAACAACCTTTTTTGTTTAGTGAGAACAAAGATAACTGGGAAATTACCGATTTTTTCGCAAAAACAAAAAAAAACATTATCTTTATTGTTGGCTCAACGTGGGAAAGTCGAAATTATCCGGCTGAAAAGTTCGTGGCAATCGCCAAAGCATTGCCGGAAAATTGCCTCATTCCTTGGGGAAATGAACAAGAAAAAATCAAAGCAGACTGGATGGCAATGCAATGTGATAATATAAAAGTATTGCCTAAATTAGATTTAAACGGCTTAAAATCAGCGATTGCTATAGCCGACTTGGTAATAGGTAATGATACAGGGCCCACTCACATGGCTTGGGGATTGAATAAACCTTCAATAACGATATTCGGCCCCACGCCAGTGAGCAGAATTTATCAAACAACTATAAATAAAGCGATAAAATCGGAATCAACTGTGAACCCCTATAAATTAAACAAGCAGGACTATACGATTCGCAACATCGATGAAATAAAAATTATTGATCTGGCAAAAAAATTACTAAGCACCGACCAAAATTTAGAACATTCAGTACGGATATGAATACATCAGCCCCGCCCTACCAGTCATTACTCACTATCCTTAAGGAAAAGGATAAGTTGTCGGTTTCAGAATTAAAAAAAGTCGAACGGGTTAAAAAAACTTCAGTGGCGGAAAGCCTGCCTCAATTATTGGTCAAGTTAGGTTTATGTTCTGAGGCGGATGTTGCAGACGCTTTTGTAGAAGCCGGCGGTTACGAAAAAATCAAACCGGAAGATTACCCTCTGGAAACACAGCTTCCCGATAGCGTATCCCTACGATTTCTCAAGCAATATCACGTAATCGGATTACATCAGGATGACGATAATATAACCGTCGCGATGATGGATCCGGAAGATGAGTTTGTCATCGACTCGTTAAAACTCGTCACCGGAAAAAATATTATTGCCAAAGTCGGCTTACTTTCCGAAATTGATAGCGCTTTGGATGTCCAGTACGGTGAAGGCCGAACAGCGATGGAACGCACGATTGACGACCTTAACGTCGATGATATCGGTGAAGAAGACCTTGAACATCTAAAAGACCTTGCCAGCGAGGCGCCCGTCATCAAAATGGTTAACCTCATCATGCAGCGTGCCATTGAAACGCGCGCATCCGATATCCATATCGAACCGTTTGAGCAAACCCTAAAAGTCAGGTTGCGGGTTGACGGCGTATTGAAGGAAATCGACGCGCCTTCGGTTAAATCTACTGCAGCCGTTATTTCCCGAATCAAAATCATGGCGAAATTGAACATCGCTGAACGACGTCTGCCACAGGATGGGCGAATCAAGATACAAATGTTGGGCAAAGAACTTGATTTACGGGTATCAACCATTCCGACCATGTATGGCGAAAGCGTCGTTATACGTTTACTTGACAAGGAAAACACGGTCTTTGATTTTGCGGCATTAGGCTTCTCGGGATTGAATCTGGAACGATTCACCGACGTTTTGGCGCAACCGCACGGCATTATTTTGATCACAGGGCCTACCGGTAGTGGTAAATCGACCACGATGTATGCTGCGTTAAAGCAACTGAACACTTCCGAGCGGAAGATTATTACCGTTGAAGATCCGGTCGAATATCAAATGGAGGGGATTAACCAGATTCAGGCCAAACCCCAGATCGGGTTAACCTTTGCGGCGGCATTAAGGTCCATTGTCCGGCAAGACCCGGACGTCATCATGATCGGTGAGATGCGTGACCTGGAAACAGCAAGAATCGCGGTACAATCCGCACTGACCGGCCACTTGGTCTTATCGACCCTGCATACCAATGATGCGGCTGGAGGAATTACTCGGTTACAGGACATGGGATTGGAAGAATATCTTTTAGCTTCCACAGTAAATGGCATCTTGGCGCAACGCTTAGTGCGTAAGCTATGTATAGAATGCAAAAAACCTTATCAGGCGGAAAAAAGCCTGATAGACGATTTACGATTGCACCGTTTTGCCCCTGAGGGCAACATCACCCTTTATCGACCATTGGGCTGCCCTGCCTGTAACGGCATGGGTTACCGCGGACGAATGGCTATTATTGAATTTTTACCGATGACAGACCCGGTACGTAAACTCATCATGAATCACGAAGAAGCAGGCATCATCCAGAAACTGGCCATCGAAGAAGGCATGACAACCATGTTCGAGAACGGTTTAACCAAAGTTGTCCAAGGCATAACTACGCTGGAAGAAGTCATGCGAGTCACTTCGGAGGCATAAAATGCCGCTGTTTAAATTTCGAGCTATCAATAATTCAGGCGAGACAGAGGACGGCATTCGGGATGCAATGGATGAATTGTCCCTGGTTTCGGTGTTACAAGCGGAAGGCTATATTCCGATCAGCATTACGCCTACCTCGAATAAATCATTTTTAGGCTTTGCCCTTGGCAGCAAGCAAAATAAGATATCGCAAAAAGATATCGCTTTATTTACCGGCGAACTGGCTACATTATTAGACTCAGGTTTACCCTTGGACCGGTCGTTGTCGGTATTGATGGAGTTAACCAATGACAATGAAAAAGTAAGCAAGCTCATTGGGAAAATACTGGAAAAAGTAAAGAGCGGCTCCTCATTAGCCGATGCCTTGGACAAGCAGTCCGGCATTTTTTCCCGTTTTTACATCAACATGTTACGAGCGGGAGAAGCAGGCGGGAACTTGGGCGAAGTATTGAACCGACTTTCCGAATACCTTGAACGCTCGAAAGAATTAAAAGACACGGTTAGCACTGCGTTAATTTATCCTGCCGTGTTATTAGTCATGGCAGTAGCTTCTTTGTTTGTGATGTTAACTTTTGTCGTGCCGCAATTTATGGAAATGTTCCAGAGCGCCGGCAAGGAACTGCCGCTCCCCACCCAAATCGTGGTGGGTTTAGCCCAATGGTTGCAAAGTTATTGGTGGACATTGGTTTTGGGCGTTTTTTTCATCTCCAGTTATTTCAGCTTTCAAATGTCAGACCCAAGGCGGAAGAAGAAGTTGGACGCTTTTTTTCTGCGTTTTCCGGTTTTTGGCGACATCATTTTAAATAAAGAAACCGCCAACATGAGTCGAACCTTGGGAACTTTATTGGGTAATGGAGTTTCCATACTCTCGGCATTGACGATTGTCAGGGAGACGGTAGACAACCTTGTGCTGGCCGACGTGATTCAGGAAACAGAACTGCAACTGAAAGAAGGCCGCCACATGTCGGATGCATTATTGGAAAAGAACATGTTTCCCAAGATGGCGATGCAAATGATAAAAATGGGCGAGGAAACCGGACGTCTGGAAGAAATGTTGCTACGCGTCGCCACGATTTACGACAAACAGCTTAAAACGTCCATAACCCGTTTACTTGCTTTATTGGAGCCCGTGTTAATTATTACCTTGGGTTTAATTATCGGCGGTATTATCGTATCCATTTTGATGGCCATTCTCAGCGTTAACGACTTGGCTTTTTAGTTTTTTACGGAACACTACAATATGAAACAACTCAACAACTTAAAACAATCAGGTTTTACATTATTAGAATTATTGGTCGTACTCGGTATTATCGCTATGCTGGCGGGCCTAGTCGGCCCGAAAGTCATGGAGCGCTTTGAACAAGCGAAAGTAAAAGGCGCAAAAGTGCAAATCGAAGAACTTTCCCAAACCCTGGACACCTACAAACTTGATGTCGGCAGCTATCCCACCACCGACCAAGGCTTGGAAGCCTTACTGGAAGCACCTGAAGGGGTTAACAGGTGGAGTGGTCCTTATTTAAGTAAAGCCAAAGTTCCGCTTGACCCCTGGAATCAAGAGTATAAATATGCTTCACCCGGCGAACATGGAAAATTCGATATTTTTTCTTTAGGGGCCGATGGCAAAGAAGGCGGCGAAGGCTCTGACAAAGACATTACCAGTTGGGAATAAGTCAGTACACGTAACAAAAATTGCATTTTACTTGAGTAACACTGACTGTTTCTTCAGCTATCATCGATACCATTATCACTCAACCAGCCATTAACCATAACTTAACAATCAATCGTTACAGTAGCAATATGGTCAATTTTTCCAATAAAGGCTTCACTTTGCTGGAGTTAATGGTTGTATTGTTTGTGATCGTATTAGGTTTTTCTGTTATCGGCGCCAATATTTCCTCCGGCACCAGCACAGCGGGCCATCAAGCAGCGGCACGGGATTTATTATCTGCGTTACGTTATGCGCGAGGGCAAGCATTGCTTTCACGCGAAGAAACAACCGTATCGCTCAACCTTGACGAAAACACTTACACAGTCAGTAATCGCGATAAAGTATTTGCAATTCCTGAAACCATTGATTTAACTGTTGTGACTGCGCAAGAAGAGTTAACCGGCAAAGACGAGGCAAATATCCGCTTTTTTCCTGATGGATCGTCAAGCGGAGGCCGAATCAAGCTGGAAAGAAACGGTATAAACTGGCAGATCGATATCAACTGGTTAACCGGGCAGGTTGAGCTTGAAAACAAATAAACCGCTTTCTCAACAAGGCTTCTCGCTACTCGAAATATTAATCGCTTTTTCAATACTGGCGCTTTCGATAGGGGTTTTGCTACGAATATTTTCCGGCGGAATTAAAACCGCCTCCGTCGCCGAAGAATATACCGTTGCAGTCCAAATCGCCGAGAGTTTAATGGCTAAAGCCGGCTCTGAAATTCCGTTAAGAACGCATCATAGTTCTGGCATAGCTGACGACAAATACAATTGGGAACTCAGTATTGCCCCATATACTTTAAGCAGCGCGATGGTTGACACCAAATCCGTGGCCGCTGAACTTTTTAAAATAAATGTCACTGTAGATTGGGGTGACGAAAATAGCGATGGTCGTAAACTCGAATTGGCAACCCTGAAAATGTTAACCAAAAATAACAATGCGTTACCATAAAGCAGCACAGGGTTTTACACTAATAGAAGTCATTATCGCCATGACGTTATTAAGCATCATGATGGCGTTACTGTTCGCTAGCATGAGGATCTCTTCGGAAAGCTGGCAAAAAGGCGAAGCTAAAATAGCAGATGTGAATAATGTTGCCGTGGTTTACCAATTTTTTCAACAGCATCTAACTACAGCAAAACCGCTTTGGGACGATTTTTCCGAGGAAAACAAATCACTTTCTTTTCAGGGGCATAAGCAATCTCTGCAATTCGTCTCGTCTTTCCCCGCAAGCGCAAAAAAGTCAGGGTCACAGTTGTTTTCCTTAAAACTTTTATCAGAAAAAGATGAGAATTACATTCAGGTCTCCATAAAGCCTTTTTTTCCTGCGATCAAAGGCGAAGAATGGAAACCGGAGGAAGTCACTTTACTAAATCATGTCAAAGACATTTCCTTCAGTTATCTGAACGTGGATGAAACTCAACCTGAAGGTTTTTGGCAGGATGAATGGTTTAACATGGAGGCCATGCCGAGACTGGTTAAAATTAAAATCGAACTCGATAATGGCGGTTTCTGGCCGGAAATGGTGTTTGAACTAAAAGCGTCTAACGCCTCACCAAATTCAGATTCAGAACTGATATCAGATGATGATAGAGATAATATGAATGACAATGCTTTTAATAACCCGAGATGAATAAACTGTGGCAGTAAAACGACATGGCTAGGAAATCTGGCGGTTATCGATTAAAATCCAAACCTCGAGGATTTGCCTTGGTGCTTGTGCTTTGGATTTTGAGTCTCCTGGTCATCATGGCGGGCAGCTTTGCTTTAACCATGCGAAGAGAATCGACTGTTGTTTCCATTGCCAAAGAAAACGCCAGCGCATTATCGATGGCAGAGGCGGGAATTGCCGTTGCCCAGATCATGCTCCTTAACCAGGATCAAAACAAACGCTGGCGAACTGACGGAAATATTTACCAAATAAACTTCGGTGACACCAAAGTTCGCCTGCAACTCTTATCGGAAACCGGAAAAATTGATATTAACAAAGCAGACATTACAGCGCTTGAAAATGTGTTTAAGACCGCGCCAATAGAGGAAGAGAAACAAAAAAAACTAATCAGTGCTATTCTTGATTGGCGTGATCCGGATGACTTGCTGAATCTGGAGGGCGCAGAAAAAAAAGAATATCGCGATGCCGGATTAAAATATGAACCACGAAACAAACCTTTTCAATCTGTAGAAGAACTGCAAATGGTGCTGGGCATGAACGAGCGTATATACAATTGGCTTGAACCGCTGGTCACGGTTTACTCGCGGCAGCCAAAAGTTAATCTTAAGCTAGCATCAAGTAAAATATTGAAATTGCTACCTAATTTAGATACAGATTTAATTGATAGTTTTATTATCAGCAGGCGAGATAGTGCAAGAAATGATATACCTCCACCTGAGTTCCCAGGAACTTTTGCCGGTATGCCAGGAGCCGCCGCTCCAGCCAATGAAGTTGTCACGATTATTTCAGAGGCGCAAATGCCGGACAAGTCACGCGCATTAGCTGCAGCAACCGTGTCTAAAATGGGCAACATACTTAGTCCTGGAAGCGCGAGCAACTATAAAACCTTAAGATGGCAACGCAATCCGGGGAATATACCGTCATTATTTACCGAGCAAATGGACGAATTTTTAGTTAAAGAATATGCTGAATCTGAACTCGGCGGTTGATCTAGATTTTAAAAAATTTTTGCGTTGGTGGCAGCGTGAATTAAGCGCTGTCATCCCGGTAAAAATTAAGGACCTTATTTCCGATCATCGCGGAATCATAGTTGTTCGTCCTGAAGGTACCGAATTTTTATTGAGCTTTTGGTTGGACGGGCATGAAACACCCTTAACGACTCTTAGCCGTGATGAACAGGGAATAGTAAAATACAGGAAACTGCTAGCGTCAGACGAACGTTATCAAAAAGCAGACTTAGTCTTTCGACTCTCCAGAAAACATGCCCTACAAAAAGAACTCGCTTTACCAGCCGCTGCGATAGAAAATCTTAACCAAGTCGTTTCCTACGAACTTTCTCGCTACTCACCATTTAAGGCTGAACAGGCTTATTTTGCAGTTAAAACATTAGAAGCATCGAATGAGCCGGGCTTGATAAGGGTAATGCTCATCATTACCGCTCGACAGGTTCTGGATAGATTTTATTCGGAGATTTCTGCATTCGGAATGGAGCCCAAAATCGTTGATTACGAGGGCTTTCCAAATGAATTGGATCCGTATGCTGAAAAATACAATTTACTGCCTGAAACCTTACAATCAAAAGAAGACCTAACACCACAGATTGTCCATTTTTCTTTGGCAGGTTTAATGTTTGCACTTGTTATAGGCGTGTTAGCCATTCCGGTTTGGCTAGAATCCAGGACAGTCAACATCTTGCAAGCAAAGTCCAATGTTATTGAAAAAGAAGCCAAGAGTATTAAAGCGCTTCAAGCCAAATTAGATGCATCCATCGCCGAAACGCAGGAATTGATTGATAAAAAAAATGAAAAACCCATGGTCGTAGAGGTTTTAGATACTTTGAGCCGACTGATCAAAGATGACACCTGGCTAGCCTATGCCCAATACGCCAACGGCCAGCTTCAAATACAAGGAGAATCACCCGCCGCATCAACTTTGATCTCGGTTTTGGAAGATTCGGATTTTTTTGTTAATGCCAAGTTTGTCTCTCCAGTTACTCGAGACAATGTCACCAAACTGGAACGATTCCAGATTACCGTTGATGTCACTAAAGCAGGAGCGCCGAGTGGATCTAACCAACAATAATCAGGCGCAGCGCTGGCTGGCGATCGGTCTGCTCATTTTTGTCCTGCTTTTAGTGTTTTTTGTGCTCATTTACCCTATTGTAAACAAAGGCTTTGAGCTACACAACACCAAAGAACATCTGGCTTTTAACCTGAAAAAATATGAGCGGATATTGGCGGGCAAAGAAGGCGTTTCCCAAAGTATCGAGGCCATTAACCAACAAAACCAAGAGCAAGGCTATTTTAATAACCAAGGCACTAGCGCCCTCGCCTCGGCGCAGATGCAGGAATTTATTAAGCAAACCATCGTACAGGCTGGCGGTCAGCTCAGCAGCACGCAGGTACTACCCGCTGCTGAAGAAAAAGATAAATTTAATCGCATAACCGTCAGTGTCCGCATGACGGGGAATATCGAAGTATTACGGGCGGTCTTGTACAAGCTGGAAACTTCAACGCCTTTGATTATAATCGACCAACTTGATATCAGACCGATGCGCAGCATCAGAAATCGCATCACGCGCCAGATTGAACCGAGCAATGGCTTAAATATCAACTTTCAAGCTATTGGGTTTATGCGGAGCCAGACGCAATGAACATTAAGTTAATCAAATTTCTTATTGTTTTGAGCGGCATTCTGATTATCGCTATTTTTGGAGAATGGTTATACGCCACCCACGCTAAAAAGGAATTAATTGCATCAATTGAGAAAGTCGACAGGCAACAAGCGCCCATCGCCCAATTGCCCACGCTAGAGTTAACCAAACAACCGGAGTCGAGTTTTGTTAACCTGGTTAACCGACCGTTGTTTATTCAAGGCAGAAGGCCGGTTAATGAAGCCCCCCCAATTGTCGTGTCTTCATCAAAAGCAAGCGAAACATTTAACTGGTCGCTCAACGGCATCTATACCAACAAGAAAACCTTGTACGCATTGATGACACGAACCTCAGGCAAAGTGGCTAAAGATAACTACCGGAAAGTTACCAAGCACAATGAAATTGATGGCTGGATAATATCCGAAATCCACAAAGACAAAGTCGTTGTTGCCCAAGGTGATAAAATACAAGAACTTCCCTTGCGTAAACCCAAGCCCAAGAAGAATACTCCAATTAACCCCAATTCTCCTCCACAGAATATCCCACCTGTTGGGGTCGAGCCAGGACAACAACCTTTGGTTCCAGGTCAAATGCCTGTGCCTGAAGGCGCGCCAGGCGAAATGGTCGAGCCAGTTCCGGGAGGAACGCCTGGAATACCAGAAAATGGGCAACCAGTGCCTGAGCCTGTCCCTGAAATCATCCCTGAGGCGATACCGGAACCAATGCTTGATCAGGAAGCGCCACTGGAACCTGAAATTATCCCTGAAGACCCTAGTGATATTTATATCGAGAATAATGATAATGTACAACTTCAATAATTTAATCAAGACGTTGGGCATAATCGTCCTCGGCTTAATGTTAGCAAGCTGTGAACTGTTAGGCCCGAAACGCGCCAAAAAGATTCCGCTCAGCCCGGTGCTTAAAGACCGGTCAGGCAGCAGCCTCGAGGAGAGCGTGATCTACAAGGAGCTGGATAATAAAACGCCGGTTAACAATGCCTTGAACTCAAAGATTGAAATGTATCCATCCAAAGGCGGCTTCTCGCCGCAGACGGAATCCCACAGGCGCAGTGGCAGTCTGGGTGGCGGAAGCGGAGCTAAAAGCAGCGGCCCAGGCACCTACAGCTTGAATTTCGACGACGCGGACCTAAGCGAAGTCGCTAAAGTGATTCTCAGCGATATTTTAGGACAAAACTATGTGTTAAGCCCGAAAGTCATCGGAAAGGTGACGCTTAACACGACTGAACCCCTGACCAAAGAAGAACTGTTGCCAACGTTGGAAATGGTTCTCCGCATGAACAATGCGGCTTTGGTTAAAGACGGCAAAATCTACCATATTGAGCCGGTTAACGAAGCCCTGTATGGCTCAACCATTGCTGGCGGCAATACCGGTTACCAAAGCAGGGTAATTCCTATCCGTAACGTCGCCGCCAAAGAAATCGCCGATATTTTAAAGCCGCTGGTTCATGAGAAAACTATTCTGAATGTCGACGACTCCCGTAACTCCATCACGGTACAAGGTACAGTGGATGAAATCGCACGAGTGATGGATATTGTCGGCACGTTCGACATTGACGTACTCAAAGGTCGCTCATTTGCGCTGTTCCCGTTAACCCATGTCGATCCCGAAAAAGTCATCGACGAACTCGAAGCCGTTTTTAACGTATCTTCCGGTAAAGATGCTGGCGAATTTTTCCAGTTCATGCCGATCGAACGAATGAATGCGATTCTGGCAATTACTCATCAAGCCAGCTATTTGCGTGATATTGAAAATTGGGTATACCGCCTGGATAGGGCTAATACTGAAACGTCTGGCGGTGTTAACGTCTACCGAGTCCAGCATATGGATGCCGAAGAACTGGCGGATACCCTGAATGATATTTTCACCGGTAGCGGCAGTTCACGCGACAAATCCGCTAAAGTGGCTGCGGGCAAAAAATCTGCAGAAGTCAGCAACAAATCATCCGACACTTCATCTGACCCCACTAATCCATCAACCGGAACATCAGGCTCTTCTTCAACCAGCAAGAAAAAGAGCAAAACTGACCGCAGTTCAAAATCCCGTAGCGGTGGCGGCTCTAAAGACAACGATATCAGCATCGTTGCCGATGTCGCTAATAATTCAATCATTATCACGGCAACTCCTCAGGAATACGCAAAAATAATGCCCGTCGTCAAACAATTGGATATTATGCCGTTACAGGTACTCATTGATGCGACAATTGCTCAGGTCGATTTAAAAGATGATCTCAAATATGGTATTCAATGGTATCTATCTGAGGGAAGAAACTTTGCTGCAGGTAGCAGTATAGGTAGCCCTCTCGCTACCCAATTATCTGACGCTGCCAAACCGTTATTTAAAACAGCAGCCGCCGCAGCAACCGGAGGGCTCAGTAGCATTTACGATGCTGGCGACCTGAAGGTTCTCCTGAGAGCGCAAGCCGATTTGAATAATGTAAAAATTATTTCGTCACCTTCCCTCATGGTTTTAAATAATCAGGAAGCCAAAATTAACGTCGGCGATCAAGTACCGTTACAGACAGCAGCTTCAACTTCAGTTGCCCATAGCTAGTACAGAAAACGACAATAGCGGTCTTGCGCAAGCCAACCAAATTCAATATAAAGATACTGGAGTAACTCTGGAGGTGACCCCTAGGGTAAATTCAAATGGCATGGTTATCATGGATGTTAAGCAAATTGTCAGTAATGTCGTAGCCAAACCAACAACTGGAGATACTCAGTTGGCGTAACTACCACCAACTATTAACAAGGAAGAAATAGAGAGCACAGTTGCGGTAAAAGACGGCGAAACGCTTGCTTTAGGTGGATTAATTACCAATACAAACTAATTCAACTAACAAAGCCGGAATTCCTTTTTTACATGAACTTCCGGGATCGGACCTTTGTTTGGTAATACTGATAATAAAGATGATAGACCGGAGCTCGTGGTTTTCATAACGCCTCGCGTTGTTAAAACAAAACAAGATGCCCGTGTGGTAACGGATGAATTCAAAAGAAAGTTGTCCAATATTTATTACGATCCTAGCAAACCTCGCAAAAAAGGCGATTGGTGGCGAGCTAGGGATTGGTAGTACTAAACCAATAAAAAGGGCTGAGAAATCAGCCCTTTTTTGTTTTAGCTTAACTTGGTTAAGATTTTAATATAGATTAAAACGTAATAATTTCTTCACCCTCAGTGACCAAACAGATATCCGCCGGACGCATGGCGAAAATGCCCACCGCGACCACGCCGGTGATGTTGTTGATGGTTTGTTCCATTTTAATCGGTTCCAAAATGGTTAAATTGTGGACATCGATAATATGGTTGCCGTTATCGGTAACACAATTCTCCCGCCAGACCGGTTGACCACCCAGCTTAACCAAAGCCCTCGCGACGTAACTGCGCGCCATCGGGATCACTTCAATCGGCAAGGGGAATTTGCCAAGCACATCCACTCGCTTGGTACCATCGGCGATACAAACAAACTGTTTGCTCGCTGCCGCAATGATTTTTTCGCGGGTTAATGCGGCGCCACCGCCTTTGATGAGTTGCTTGTTCGGGTTGATTTCGTCAGCGCCATCTACGTAGACTTCGATTGTTCCAACGGCATTCAGATCCAGCACAGGAATGCCAACTTGCTTTAGATGAGCCGTTGTACCCTCTGAACTGGAGACAGCCCCCTCAAAATCGGCCTTCATGTCAGCGAGATAGTTGATGAAATGTTTTACCGTTGAACCTGTACCCACGCCGATAACCGGTACGTCTTTAATATATTTCAATGCGGCATGGGCGGCTTTTTGCTTTAATTCGTCTTGTGTCATGTGTTTACCGTAGTTGTGGTTAAGATATCGGCGCTTTTCTTCTAAATTTGCGCCAGCTAAATTTAAACGATGATAATACCGCAGATGTAAAGTTTCCTCAGCCGATTTTTTTATCGGCCAGAAAAATCTTAAACGCTTATTGAAGGGTAAAACGCTTTTTGTAAAGGAAATAAGCCATCATGACCAAAACCAGCCAGGATGTGACTAACGGCCCAATGACGCCGTCATACCCGCTGACCAGAAAAAGATGGTCGGAATGGGGATTGATATTGAACATGCTTTTACTAAGTTTAATCTGCCATACCCAACACGCATGACAGCCGATACATAAACCCAAACTGGTTTTAAGTTGCGTCCTTAACAAGCCGAGAAAAATGCCGACTGCGCATAACGCTAGGAATGCGGTAAAGATTTCCGGACTTAACAAATGTTTGAACGCCTCGCCCAATAGCTCGAATCCACTGAAAAAATTAATGTCCTGGCTTGGGATTTCCGTTTTTGTATTCAAAAAATGCAGGGCGGCATAATAGATTGCGCTGACTAAAATCGCTGTTTCGGTTGTCATTTTTTTATTCAAGCCAGTCAGGAGAATACCGCGAAAAACCGGCTCTTCAAACAGGGAAATCAGCAATGCCAACAACAGCTCCAACACCAGTTTTTTTGCTAACCAATCCCATGCCCAGGGCTTGGTGGTATCAACGATATCCACACCCAACAGGTAAAGGGCTGTAAACACGGGCAGTAAAGTAACAAAACCTAGCGCAAAGCCCAAGCCTATCTGTTTCAGAAATACTGACCTGGCCGCAAAACCCAAATCGGCTTTATTGAGCTTAAGCCAAATCATAATCGGGAAAATACTTAGCAATAGGAGGATTTGCGTAGATTTTTTGATGACGGTGCGAAATGAAATGCTATCGTCAAAAATCAGAACCGCAAAATAAGCCAGAACACAGGCCAGGAAAGTTGCGGTTAACAATACCCATAAGGGGATTAAAGCGGATAAGACTGATGTTACCAGAGCTTTTGAATTAAAACTTGATGATTTAGATTTTCTGGTTTCGGTCATCAATCCTCCGTCTGCTGTTTCGCCATAGCAAAATCCCCCCACAACATTTGCACTGCCGCCAATGCCGCAATACCGGCCGTTTCCGTCCTTAATACCCTGCTACCCAAGCGCACCGGAACGAATCCAGAAGCCTTGGCGATTTCACGTTCCTGCTCGGTAAAACCGCCTTCAGGACCGGTTAACAATGTCACGCATTGCTCAATGGGCTGCAATTCAGCCAAGCTGGTTGTGGCATAAGGATCCAGAAAAACCCGTAATCCCGATTGCTGGTTAACCCAATTTTGTATTGGCGTGATTTCGTTAAGTTCCGGCAATACCGTGCGTCCGCTTTGCTCGGCGGCGTGCTGAATAATCTTTTGCCAATGCTGAAAACGTTGCTGTTTTTTTTCTGCGGTAAACTGCACCACGCAACGCTCTGCGGTTAACGGCGTGATACTGTTAACCCCAAGTTCTACAGCCTTCTGCACCGATAAGTCCATGCGGTCGCCACGCGAAATCCCCAAACCTAAAACAATCTGCAAAGGCGATTCCACGCTCCGGGATGACCACTCGGTTAACCTGTACGCCAACCCGTTTTCGGCTGACTTCGGTTAACAACCCGGAAAATTCACCGCCTTTGCCATTAAATAGGATAATCGCATCGTCTTTTTTCAACCGGAGCACGGTACGAACGTAATGGCTGTTGTCGTCATCAAGCTCGATGCTTTGATTGGCGTTTAACGGCTGGTTAACAAATAATCTTGAAATACGCATCTAATCTTTCACCGCATGTTCTATGCCTTGCCAAGCGACATCGGTCATCAGTTGGATTTCATCCTCAGTAATCACGTACGGCGGCATAAAATAAACCACATTTCCTAATGGGCGCAATAACACGCCTTTTGATAGCGCATATTGATGAATTTTTAACCCGCGTCGTTCTTGCCAGGGAAAAGGTTCGCGGGTAACTTTGTCCTTAACCAGTTCGATCGCCAAAATCATACCGCATTGCCTGACTTCAGCGACATTCGGATGGTTCTGGAATCGCTCCGCGGATTTTTTCATGCAGGCTGCCAAAGCTTTATTGTTAACAATGACATTATCTCGCTCGAAAATTTCCAATGTGGCCAGCGCCGCCCGACACGCCAGAGCATTGCCCGTGTAACTGTGCGAATGCAGGAACGCGCATAACTTTTGATAATCGTCGTAGAAAGCTTGATAAATCTCATTTGTGGTAAGCACTGCCGACAGTGGCAAATACCCTCCGGTTAACCCTTTAGATAAACACATAAAATCCGGGCTGATGCCAGCTTGCTCACAGGCAAATAAAGTGCCGGTGCGCCCGAAACCGACCGCGATTTCATCCGCAATCAGATGCACCCCGTATTTATCGCAGGCATCGCGTAACAACTTAAGATAAACCGGATCATACATGCGCATATTGCCCGCGCATTGAACCAAAGGCTCAACGATGATTGCACAAACCGAATCCGCATGCCGCTTCAAAGCATTTTCCATCAACTCAAAACGGCGCGACGAATATTCCGCCCAGGATTCGCCCGCCTCTCGATGGAAGCAATCCGGGCTCGGCACGGTAATCACATCCATTAACAGAGGCGCATAAGTTTCCTTATAAAGCGGCACATTGCCAACGGCCAAAGCACCCAACGTTTCGCCGTGATAACTGTTTTCCAGAGTGATAAATTTAGTTTTTTTTGGTTGGCCGGAATTTCGCCAATAGTGGAAACTCATCTTCAAAGCCACTTCAACAGCGGCAGAACCATTATCGGCATAAAAACACCGGTTAAGTCCTTGTGGAGTAATTTCAACCAATTTTTCCGCCAGTTTAATGCCCGGCTCATGCGTGAAACCGGCAAATATCACATGCTCAAGCGTTTCTAGCTGGTCTTTCAAGGCGGCATTGATTTTCGCGTTACCGTGTCCAAACAGGTTAACCCACCAGGAACTGATTGCATCAAGATAACAATTGCCCTCAAAATCTTCCAACCAAACCCCCTGCCCTTTTTTGACAGGTATGATTGGAAACGCCTCGTGATCTTTCATCTGCGTGCATGGATGCCAAAGAATGGCAAGGTCACGTTGAGAATAATGCTTGTTATCCATGACGTATGAAGATTTTTAGTAGGCTCATAAGAAGCGCTAAAAATGTTGATGAAATGGGAAGGTTTTTATGTTGGCAGTAAAAAATGAATTATTGATTAATCCCGCCTGCATCGGCTGACCGAGCAGCCCACTCATAAATATATCAAGCCTTCGGCTTACCCTCATTTCCCGCTAATAACCGCTGGATGTTGGATTTATGTCGATACAACAGAAAGGCCATCATGACCACTGCACCACCGACGATGGCATTATCCTTAACAATAAATCCGGCATAGAATGACGATAACACTGAGGCAATTAATGCGGATAAGGAAGAAATCTTGCCAAATTTATACATCAACAACCATGTCAGCATAAAAGCCAGACCTAACCACAACGAAAAACCTAACAAAACGCCTGCGGACGTAGCAACCCCTTTCCCGCCTTTAAAGCCGAAAAAAACCGGATAAAGATGCCCCAAAAAAGCCGCCAGTCCTACGATCGCCTGAACAGTGGTATTGAACCCCATCATGTTAACCAGATATACGGGAACAAAGCCTTTTAAAAAATCACCCAAAAAGGTAATGCCCGCCGCTTTTTTGCCACCGATACGCATCACATTCGTCGCGCCGGGGTTGCCAGAACCCTCTCCACGTGGATCAGGCAGCCCCATGATTTTGCAAACAATAATCGCGCTTGATAATGAACCCAGAAAATACGCACCTACCACAAACAAGCTTTCAATCATTTCGGACCTATTTCAATAACTACTTGTAAGACCAAGTCATATCCTCGATACTTACCAAATTTTAAAAATGGCACATCATAACCGGAAATTGCGATGGATATTATTTTTTTAGGCGGGCTCCAGATTGAAACCATTATTGGTATTTATGATTGGGAAAGGGAAACAAAACAAACCGTAATCCTAGATATTGAAATGGCGTACGATATCCAAAAAGCCGTTGAAACCGATGATATTCAGCACACTTTGGATTATAAAGCGGTTTCGAAGCGCATTATTGCTTTTGTGGAAACCAGCAGTTTCTTTCTGGTGGAAAAGTTAACCGTCGAAATAGCTGAGATTATACGCAACGAGTTCGACGTACCTTGGGTCAAGGTGAGCCTAAACAAAAAAGGGGCTATTCGCGGTGCCAGCGACGTAGGCATCATTATCGAACGAGGGCAAAAATAACCATGCCAACCGGTTACATCAGCATCGGCAGCAACATTGACAGAGAAAAGCATATTCCCGCCAGTCTCAGTGCCTTAAAAGACCAATTCGGTTCACTTAACATCTCCAGTATCTATGAATCTGAACCGGTCGGTTTCACCGGTGACCCTTTTTATAATCTGATTGTAAGCTTTGATTCAAATGAAGATGTCAAAGAAATCATTCATATTCTTAGGCAAATAGAACTGGACAACGGACGTGACCGCGATTGCAAAAAGTTTTCCGCCCGCACCTTGGATTTAGACCTGATACTTTATGGCGACTTGATTATCAACGAGGGTCGACTTCAACTTCCGCGTGATGAAATCGAACATTATGCATTCGTATTGGAGCCCCTAGCAGAAATTGCCGGTCATTTAAAACACCCGATCAATGGCTTACGCTATGCGGACATGTGGGAAAAATTCGATAAGACCGAGTTAAATCAACATCGCATTAATCCGGTTAACCAATGGTAAAAATTTTTAATTACCTGTCAACGCTTAAAAATAGCGGTTTCAGCATGACAACAAATACAACCCTCGGTTAACCACAGTGTTAATCATGCTGAATTTATTACCTCATCAAATAGCCTAAAAACCGACTCTAACTCCTGCCATGACTTGATGATCGCCAACTTCAAATAGCTGAGTACGAGTCGAGTTTGATATTGTATTTCCCGGAAGCTGTATTTCAGCATCGGAACCACCAAAATACCGGTATTTCAGGTCAAAACTTATTTGATCGTTCAGGGCGTAATTTACACCAGCGCCTGCTTGCCAGGCAAAATCCAGATCATTTTCATAGCTTTGGTTCTGGTACTTCAAACGCATATGATAACCACCTAAACCCGCAGTGATATATGGGGTGAATGGAGTACTGTTTTTAAAATCGAAATAACCATTCAGTAAAAACGCTATTCTTTCTCTTTCACCTTTTAGGGCGTATGAACCGCCATCGGAAAAAAAAGAAGATGTGTACGACCAAACTGCCTTATCCATATCATTTGACTGAAATAAACCTTCGCCTTCAATGCGAAATTGATCGGAAATTTTATAACCGAGGGCAATACTCCCTAGAAAACCTGGATCATACTTTTCTTTAATAATGGTAACTAGTAGAACAATTAGTGAAATTGCAAAATTGACCCTCTTGAAAAAAATTGTAAGATTGGGCAAACGCCGCACCGGCATTAAATTGCACGTAGAATTTATTTTCTACGGCTAAAATCTCGCCAGAAAATAAGCTTGTTACCATTATCCATAAAAATAAGCTTTGTTTAATTTTAAACATAAATATTATCCTCACGTTGTTAAAAGGTCGTCCTTCATCGATTTGATCGATAACGACAATGTTAGTACGCCAACTCAGTATTTTTCTGCGGAAAATTACCAAAACCAAGCATTAAAATACCTTTTGGAATTCTTCAACCGAAAATTTCCCTGAATCCACCCAAACAAGCCAAATTTATTAACGCGATATGATGACGATGCTACTTACCCAAATTCTCCTTGATTTCAAATAGCAATCGCAGGATATAGTTGCCCCATAAAATCCGTTTTGTCTGGCATACGCATTGTCAATAGAATGGATGAATAGAAACTGAATAGAATGCCAGATATGCATTAATTTGATAATTAGGCTTAATATTACCGATAACAGCAACAAATTATATTAATGATTATTAGAACAAAAAGGCTCAATCAAAACTTTTTCACCCGCTTTAACCCCTTTGCACTCAGCTGGCAAAATCATATAGCAATTACTTCGGCTCATGGTGCTGAGAATATGAGATCCCTGTTTTCCTGCAGAGCAGACAAAAAAATTGCCGTCTGTATCTTGGTTAAGAATGCCACGCTGAAACTCCTGCCTTCCCGGCGATTTTTTTAAATCCGACGTGCAGATTGCATAAAAACGTAGCGGTTTTATATCTCTCCGCGCCACCAAGCAAACTGAGCATTGGAATGACGACTTGATGAAAAAGCACAGCCATAGAAACCGGATTACCCGGCAAACCAAAATAATAACATGAACCAATCTTGCCAAAGATAAGCGGCTTTCCAGGTTTCACGGCAATTTTCCAAATATTGACTTCACCGATGCTTGCCAAAATTTCCTGCACATAATCGGCCTCGCCCACAGATGCACCTCCGGTACTGATAATGACATCATTATGAGCTGCAGCGTGTTTGATGGTTTGTTCTAATTGGATTTTATCGTCTGGAATTACGCCTAAATCAACGGCATTGAAACAAGAGCTAGTAAGCAGCCCTTTTAACATATACCGGTTACTGTCATAAATTTGACCAGCCTGCAATGGCTGATCAAGTCCAACCAATTCGTCGCCGGTTGAAAAAAAAGCAATATTTACTTTTCGATAAACCGACACCTCATTAACGCCAGCCGCAGCTAGAAAACCCACATCAATGGGGGTCAACTTTTTACCTTTAGCGCAAACCAAACCACCCTTCGGTACATCTTCACCGGCTAAACGCACATTATCAAGAGATTTAATGTTAGCAGGAAATATAATGCTGTCGCCTTCAACACCGACCTGCTCTTGCATCACCACCGTATCTGCACCAATCGGCAGAACCGCGCCGGTAAAAATGCGTACGCATTGCCCCGATTGCAAATTACTTTCATAGGGTTTGCCCGCCCAAGACGTTCCCACGACATCCAATCGAAATTCCTGGTTAACCTTGATGTCATGGCTACACAAGGCATAACCGTCCATGGCCGCATTCGATGATGAGGGCAAATCGATTACTGAAAAAACATCTTTTGCAGGAACGCGTCCATACGCTTCGGATAAATCAAGTTTTTCTATTTTTGAAATCGGCTGAATAGCTGCCCGCATCTGCTCCAGCGCTTGCTCCAGCGTGAGTAATGGAGTTGGGGTAATGCTGCAAACATCTGTCATTTAAACCCCATGCGATGAATGATAAATTGTGATATTGATTCAGGCTGGTTCAAATCCAGAGAGGTTAACCTAGGCGATATATCGATGTAGATATCTGAAGCCACTGCAATAATTTCGGGGTCGTCAGGATACAACAATGGCTTGCCCAACGATGGCCGATGCAACTCAATCTTAGGGAAACTGACCGCCTTAAAACCTTCCACCAAAACCAAATCTAGCTGAGATTGATCAAACGCCAGTAATTGTTCATCCAAGTCGGGTTCTTTAACTTCAGTAAATTCTGTGATAATCGCACGACGACGCGAAGAAACCAACATCACTGGGGTAGCTCCGGCTTCCCTTAATCGGTAACTATCCTTGCCGGGCTGGTCGATTTGAATGTTGTGATGGCTGTGCTTGATTAACCCGACGCGAAAGCCCTTTTGTTTTAACAGGGGTATCAATTGGGTTAACAAAGTTGTCTTTCCAGTGCCGCTGAAAGCAGCAAATCCTAAAATAGGAACCTTGGCATTTTTTAAAGTCATGGCTTAGTGGTGGCGACTATCGTGTAATAACTTATTCTAAGGTATTATTTACGCTTAATAAATTTATCATCAAACTTACAAAGCGCCAGTGTCATAAATGATCCGAATTTTATTCATTTTGCTATTAGTCGGTGGCGCCATTTATCTACTCAAAAAAATATTTACCGCTGCGCCTGAAAAATCCTCGCAATGGTTAAGAAACTTTTTTTTTATACTGCTCGGCGGACTCGTCCTTGTTTTAACCTTAAGCGGACGCTTAAACTGGTTATTTGCCTTGATCGGCGTAGTTATAGCATTTGCCGCCAGGATATTGCCTGTATTATTGCGTTATGCGCCATTTTTGCATCGAATTTGGCTGGAATTTATGGCAGTGAAACATCATCGCACCTCGCAACATAATTCAAGCAACCCCACCAAAGGCGAGATGACCGTAGAAGAGGCTTACAAGGTGTTGGGCATAAAACCAGGGGCAAATGAAGATGAAATTATCGCCGCACATAGAAAACTAATGCAAAAACTGCACCCAGACCGTGGTGGCTCGGACTATCTGGCGGCCCAAATTAACCGGGCAAAAAAAATATTACTCAACAAATAAAATGCTCAACTTTATTACACGAAGAGTAAGCAGATATGTGTTTGTTGCCTTGTTTAGCATGATGTTGGTGGCGTGCCAGCAACCGGCAACTTACGCTCCGGTAAAAACGGTTAACCAGGCTATCTTGACTGACGAAGAGGCAGAGCTACGCAAAGAACGCGAACAACGTAAATTAAACCGAAATAAAACGAAAAACAGTACCAAAAAAGCAATAAATACCGCCCCTGAAAGGATTGTTACTGATAACAGTTATCAACAAAACACCGATCAGCCTTCGATCTTAAGCAACCCAATTTCAAAAAATCCTACTAAACAAGGCATCCCGCCAAAGCCAATATCTCCGCATTTAGTAAAGCAACAATCAAATAAGCCGAATAAAGCATTCCACGTTAACCCTCAACCTAAACCAACTGAGCTTGATAGTTTGAGAAAATCTGGAAAGCCAACTCATCAAGAGCCCAAGTTTAATAACGATACTGTTCTCTCCAAATTGACGAAACAATTACCACGTAGCTCTCAAGACGATGCAAGCGACATTAAAGAGGCTGAAAAAAACGAAAAATTACAGAAAAATCAGTTAAATATTGACAGTACTCAACCTAAAAATCAAAAAAACACAAAAAATTCTCAGGAAAAAACATTAAGTATTTCAAATAATAATAAAAAAGTGTTAAAGTTAAACTTTGAATGGCCTTTTCGGGGAAAAGTCATTAAAAATTTCGCTCAGTCTGATAATAAAGGTATTGATATTGCGGGAAAAAATGGTCAAAACGTACATGCGACTGAAGCTGGTAAAACTGTTTACTGTGGTCATGGTCTACTAGGGTATGGAAATCTAATTATTATTAAACATGATCGAACTTATTTGAGTGCTTATGCGAATAACAGCAAAATGCATGTAAAAGAGAGTCAAATGGTAGAAAAAGGACAAACCATCGCTCAAATTGGAACAGGAAATCCACATAAACCTGTTGTTTTGCATTTTCAAATAAGAAAAAACGGAAAATCGATTAATCCTATTGCATTATTACCAAAATAATTTATCCCTCTTACGGTTAGGCAGGTCAACCCGGGAGTTAATATGAACGAAGAAATATTTGAACCAACAGACGAAGACCTAGACGTTGCAATTGACGACGAGTTAGCCCTTGACGAAGATCTGGTTGAAGACTTTGATGAGGACAAAACCGATCTCGATGATAATGCCTTGCTCCAGGCCCGCTCGGACAGCGGTTTCGATGCGACCAGAGTCTATCTGAACGAACTCAGCAGATCGCAACTGCTCACTGCCGATCAGGAAAAATTCTACGGTAAACGCGCGCTCAAAGGCGATCGGGAATCCCGAAGAATAATGATCGAGAGCAATCTGCGTTTGGTGGTTAAAATTTCCCGACGTTATCTTAACCGTGGACTGCCATTGCTCGACTTGATCGAAGAAGGGAATTTAGGATTAATCCGGGCAGTAGAAAAATTTGACCCAGAACGCGGTTTTCGTTTTTCTACCTATGCTACCTGGTGGATAAGGCAAACCATTGAACGTGCGATCATGAATCAAACTCGCACCATCCGCTTGCCGATTCATATCGTCAAGGAAATGAATACCTACCTAAAAGCGCAGCGTCTTTTGGCTCAGCAACTGGATTACGAACCCAGCGCAGAAGATGTTGCCAAATACCTTGATAAGCCGGTCGGTAAAGTTGAAAAAATGCTTAAACTTAACGAACGGGTCACCTCAATCGATGTACCGGGCGGCAAGGATTTCGATCAGCCTCTGGTCGAATCGATTTCCGACGCTGATAAACCATCCCCTTCCGATCATTTACAAGAAGAAGGCATGCGCCAGAATGTGGCCACTTGGGTTTTTCAGTTACCGGAAAAACAACGCGAAGTGATTTGCCGTCGTTATGGTTTATGCGGTTATGAAGATTCCACTTTGGAAGAAGTCGCTCAGGAATTGAATGTGACTCGCGAACGGGTCAGGCAAATACAAATGGACGGCCTTAAACGCCTGAAAGAAATTCTGGAAGTGAGTGGCTATTCTTTTGAGTCAATTTTCAATTAAAGAAAATTGTCGCGGCCAGTCCCGATAGTTAAACACCTGGCCCTGCTGCCTTACTTTCTCACACGCAGAGAGCAAAATCTCTCCAATTACCCATTGAACATCGTTTAATTTGCCTTCAGCCAAAATCCCATTATCTGGAAAGCCACGGTCAACCGGCGTATATATCCCCGCCGCCCCCACATTAACGTCCACAGCCTCGGACCACTCAGCGTTGCCCACCAAACAAGCCTGTACCACATAACACTGGTTTTCCAGCGCCCTTGCCTGGCAACCAATCTTAACTCGATGATAACCTGCCAAGGTATCGGTACAACTTGGGACAAGAATCAGGTTTGCCCCCATTTCCACCTGTTTTCTTGCCAGCATAGGAAATTCGCTGTCATAACAAATGTTAATGGCAATCCTTCCGAATTCCGTATCAAAACACTTTATTTCGCTGCCGGCGGAGATGAACCACTGTTCATTTTCAAAACGTGTCATGATGAGCTTGTCCTGATACTCAACCTTTCCGTTGGGATAAAACAAATAGGCACGATTACAGTAATGTTTATCCTTAATTTCAACCGGAAAGCTGCCGGATTGAATGTAACATGCGCTCTTAACCGCAAGGCTTTTAAAAAATTCAAGATAGTCGGCGTGGACGGCTTGCATAGCCGCCAATTGTTGGCTCAATGAGGAATAAACTTCTTTACCGAACAAAGACGCCAGTTCCAAACTGGCATACTCTGGGAATACCAGTATCTTTGCGCCTTGCTTTGCCGCCTCGTTAACCCAGCGATCAACCTTGTTTTGATATTCCTGCCAATCGGCCAGGAAGCTGATATCGTATTGCGCAGTGGCGACTTTAACTTTCATGTTTCAACCAAAAGGTCATGTTTTTAGGAGTTTCCTCAAGATCGTCCAAATCTTTCCAGGTGTAAGTTGTGGCCAATTCGGGATGTTTAAAGTAACCGCGTTTATTCCAGAATTTATCCAGCGGCACATAATCTTTGGGGCGACGGGGATGATCAACTGGTCTCTCAACGCAACAGAAAGTAATATGCTTAAAACCACCTAATTCAGCCGCATGCGCTTCGCGTTCCTCAAAAAACCTGACGCCTAGCCCTAAACCGCGATAATTCTTATCCAACACCGATTCGCTGCAATAAAACACCTCATTAATATCATAACCGCGTTCCAGAAACGGCTTTTGCAACTCCGTTGTTTCATCCCGCATGGGAATGGCGGTCGATGCGCCAACAATCTTGTTGTCGTCGGCATCAAACGCCAATACAATCACACTATCGGGATGGTCGATATACGTTTGCAGGTACTTCTTTTCGTATTCGACGGTGCCATCGTACAAATAAGGGAAATCCCTGAATACCTGAATTCTGAGTCGGGCCAGTTCGGGAATAAATTCAATCAGCGCCTCACCGCTTTTTCGTTCGACTCGTACAGATCTGGTCATGATTTTTTATGAACTAAATAAAAATATTTTAACTTATTTTAACCATACTTAATTCTTGATTATTTGCGCCATATTTGACACATCTTGAAAAAACATAAAACACAAAAAAGTCATGACTAAGTTCTAAAACTAGAAAATTCCATTTGGCTAAAACATCTAAATTTAAACCACCAACACTCGCTTGTTGTAACATATTATCCTTTGCAAATTAATTCGCGGAGTTCCTCAGGTTAGCCATCATGCCGGAAATCTCCGCAAACACTTTGGAGCATTGAATGGCGGTCACAGCGGAAGAGTTTAAACAAGCCTTGCAATACTGGGCGAGCGGCATCGCCGTTGTCACTTCAAAATCGGATGAATTCGGGCTTAGAGGCATGACGGTAACTGCTTTTTCCAGCGTTTCAGCCGAGCCTCCGCAAATTCTGGTATGCCTTAATCAAACCGCTGATACCGGGGAGAATATCGACCGCAGCCAGCATTTTGCGGTTAACATATTAAGTTCGGATCAGCAAAATGATTCCAATAATTTTTCCGGCGGGAACAGCCAGGAAGACCGTTTTGCCAATGCCAAGTGGGAAGAAGGCAACACAGGCGTGCCCTTGTTAACCGACAGTATCATGTCCCTGGAATGCAAAGTGATTGAAAAGGTTAAGGCTGGCACGCATTTTATCGTTATTGGCGAAGTGTTAGCGGCGACTTCTCGCTCTGGCAAACCGTTGTTGTATTATCGTGGTGCTTATCGGCAGCTGGATGGGGTTTGATAGGTTAACACAGCGTGCTGTCTAATGAGCAAAAAGTCTACACCGTCAGCGAACTTAACCGCGAAACCGGTTGGTTGTTGAATTCGCATTTTCTATCGATTCTGGTGGAAGGTGAAATTTCCAATCTCAGCATTCCATCATCCGGCCATTGTTATTTCACCCTGAAAGATGCCAACGCCCAGGTACGATGCGCGATGTTCCGTTCGCAGCAACGACGTTCGTTTAAGCCTGAAAACGGCAAACAGGTTATCGTTAAAGCGCAAGTCAGCCTGTACGAGCCACGCGGCGATTATCAACTGATTGTCGACCATCTGGAAGAAGCCGGTACTGGCGCGTTGCGCCGGGCGTTTGATGCACTCAAGCTGAAATTGTCAGCAGAAGGCCTGTTTTTAGAGGAACATAAAAAAGATCTGCCCACACTGCCCAAAGCGATCGGTGTAATCACCTCGCCGACTGGCGCTGCGATTAGAGATATTCTGACGGTACTGCGGCGACGTTTTGCCTCAGTGCCAGTAGTTATTTACCCCGTCGCCGTGCAAGGAGACAACGCCAAGCTTGAAATTTGCAACGCGTTAGCCTCCGCCAACAAGCTAAAACAATGCGATATTTTAATCCTTGCACGTGGCGGCGGCTCACTGGAGGATTTATGGGCATTTAACGAAGAAATCGTGGCCAGGGCGATCTTTTCGAGTGAAATTCCCGTTATTTCAGGCATCGGCCATGAAACGGATATAACTATTGCCGATTTTGTTGCTGACCTGCGGGCAGCTACACCCTCTGCAGCCGCCGAACATGCCACGCCGGATCAACAGCAATGGTTGAATATATTCAATGGATTAGAAGATCGCCTACAACAACTTATCCAGCGAAAATTAAAAGAATTAAGGCAAAAACTAGGCTGGATGTCGGGACGACTAAATCAGCAACATCCCCAACAAAAATTAAGCCGAAATATACAGCGACTGGATGAACTGGAAATCCGTCTTAAAAATGCAATTCAATTGAAATTAAACAAAGACCGGAGATTTATTGATACACAAACTGCCCACTTGTGGCAATGTTCACCGCTATCAAAAATTCACCGCAGCCAACAACAAAGAAATTACCTCAACAAACGTCTCATGACTTCGATAAACGCTTACCTGAAATTAGTAGAACATCGCTTAGCAAACGCCAGCCAAACTCTACACGCGGTAAGTCCCTTAGCTACTTTAGGACGTGGCTATGCAATTGTTAATCAATTAATTTCTGGAAAAATAATAAACTCGATAGATCAATTAAAAGTAGGTGACAAACTGACAACCCGGCTGGATAACGGCAAATTCAGCAGTAGCGTTGATGAAATTTTTGTTAAAAAAAATCGACCAAACTAATGTAAAACTTAACCTGATACAGTTTGCCACGAACTCAAATGCTCTCTCATTTATTGCCTTATTATTTGCATAGACTTTTCCAGGTAATAGCCTAGAAAACCAACAATAATAACGGCGTATAATAATCGAGTCACCAGTGCCGTCTTATTTATTGCTACGGCCTGATTCTCTCGTTTAGCAGAGCTTGCAGAACGTGAGACTTGTGAAGAAGATTCAGTGTTAAAGCTTATCGGTTTCATGACGGCGTACCTCGCTATAAAAATATTAACCTAAAGTTACCTGCCTTTATCGAGATACACATCCATGCTTGGGATAAAAATCCTTTTCTATAAAGGAAAAGGCCAACTTAAAACTCTTTGTTAAAAGTTTGATTAATTTATAACTCATTTAATTCAAAATTTCTGTGCATTAGTACCCAATTTTTTGATGAACTTTTTACTAAAATCTATTCCTAAAATAAGTGGTTGTTGAAAGTTTTTCCTTTGATCATGGCTTTTTCCATTAAGCCAACGATTTGGCTAGAATAAACCCATTATTTTCCCTTCATCATCAATATCAATACGCTCCGCCGCCGGACTTGCCGGCAACCCCGGCATGGTCATCATGTCGCCGGCAATGGCAACGATAAATCCAGCGCCATTAGCCAGCCGTACTTCGCTGATTTCTACGTTATGACCTGAAGGCGCACCTTTCAGGTTAGCGTTTGTAGAAAACGACATTTGTGTTTTCGCCATACAGATAGGAAACTCACCGTAATCAGCGTCCCAGGTTTTTAACTGGTTTTTGATTTTAGTGGTGGCAGAAATACCAGAAGCACCATAAAGTTTAGTAGCAATCGCTTCGATTTTGTCCCAAAGCAGAAGATTGTCTGGATAAACAAAACTGCAACCTGGCTCACGATGCTCCGCAATATCGACGATTGAGCGCGCCAATTCTTCTGCGCCAGCGCCGCCTTCCGCCCAATGTTTAGCGAGTATGCAAGCTGCGCCCAATTCCTTACATTTGTTGTGCAGTAACGTTAATTCCGCTTCGGTATCGAAAGTAAAATGGTTAATCGAAACCACGCAAGGCAAGCCATAATGCTGGGTAATATTGCGGTAATGCCGCTCCAGATTTTCAAACCCTTTCTCAAGCGCCGCCAGATTTTCCTGATTCAGCTCTTCTTTGCTGACACCGCCGTGAAACTTTAGCGCCCTGATAGTCGCCACCAATACTACTGCCGAAGGCTTTATTCCGGCTTTACGGCATTTTATATCGATGAATTTTTCCGCGCCTAAATCCGCTCCGAAACCAGCTTCAGTTACGACATAATCTGCCAGTTTCATCGCGGTTTTAGTTGCTATAACGGTATTACATCCATGCGCAATATTGGCGAATGGACCGCCATGAATAATGGCGATATTATTTTCCAAGGTTTGTACTAAATTTGGCTTGATTGCATCTTTTAGCAACGTAGCCATGGCGCCATGCGCCTTCAAATCGCTCGCGTATATCGCGGTTTTGCCGTCCGCCTTGTAACCGATGACGATGCGCCCCAAGCGCTCTTTCAAATCAGCACGGCTGGCCGCTAAACATAGTATGGCCATCACTTCGGAAGCTACCACGATATCGTAGCCGTCTTCGCGGGAATAGCCGTTGCCGATACCGCCCAAGCCGATAATAATTTTACGTAAGGCGCGGTCATTCATGTCCACCACCCGTTTCCATTGGATACGGCGCGGATCAATACCAAGCGCGTTACCTTGGGTAATATGGTTGTCAATTAACGCAGATAGTAAGTTATGTGCCGCACCGATGGCGTGAAAATCGCCGGTAAAATGCAGGTTAATATCTTCCATGGGTACGACTTGCGCGTAACCACCGCCAGCCGCCCCGCCCTTAACGCCGAAACATGGCCCGAGCGAGGGTTCACGTAGACACATAATGGCTTTCTTGCCGATGCCGTTCAGGGCATCGCCTAAACCAACTGTAGTTGTCGTTTTGCCTTCGCCTGCCGGCGTAGGGCTGATGGCTGTGACCAAAATCAATTTGCCATCTTTATTTTCCTTTAAGCTATTCACATATTCCAGCGACAGCTTGGCTTTGTAATGACCAAAGGGATCCAAATGTTCCTCGTCAATGCCAAAACGGTCTTTCACAAGGCCGATGATAGGTTTTATATTTGCCTTTTGGGCGATTTCAATATCAGACATGGTGTTTATTTATTATTCTTAGAGAAAGAATTGATGATTTGAATTTATAAAATATAGAACAACGCTTTTGGAAAAAAGTGGTTTATTCCACAAGGCTTGGCAATTATTGGTTAACAGCTGGTCAAAAATGCATTGGGGTGTTCAAAAAGTTAACATCAAACATGATTATGCTAAAGCAATCCTAGCAAGTCATCTATAAGTGATATTGCTTATATTCTATAACTGATGGTTTAAGATTCATTAAGTATTTTAACCGAAACTTGCTCCCGGTTAACATGAAATGCATCCTCACTTGCCTTAATTAGTAGACAAGCCGACATTAGTTATGTTGCAGCACTTAAGGACAATGATTCAATGATGGCTAAAGAATCGGTACTTGTGGAAAGTGGATTTGTTTTTTGACCTGATAATGCTTAGCTCATCGATTAATCAATTGGCCCTTTATGAAGGGATAGGGTGATTTTCTTAAGCTTAGATGACAAGCATATAGGCGCAATACCTGGGAGATATTGCGCTGAAAAATTAATATGTGAGACTAACCCAAGATTCTTTTACGGTTAACACCTAACAATCCGATAAGACCTGAACCGAAAAACCAGAATGCCGCTGGTACAGGAACCGGATTCAAGCGATCGAGGTTTGCCATATTCAGATCTTGCCAATCGCTGCCGTTAACACTAAAACGTGCACTGTTGGAACCGTTACAGCAACCCTCAGCCCAAAATACTTCTAGAACATGGTTCCCTAACGACAGGTTGCTGGCTAAACCGGAAAGAATTTCGCTGCCATTATTCCAATTATAATTCCACCAAAGGTCGGTCGCATTTTTCGTCAATAAATTGTTATCCAAATACAGTGCGCCGCCATAACCCGCATCGACGGCTAGCTGGAATGCCAGCTGAGTATTGTTGCCAGTTGCAAAGCTTACCGCTAAACGAGAAAATGAATTATTTCCGCCGAACTTAAAATTAAAATCATTGAGTTCCTGCGTGCTTATTGCCGAAGATTGGCTAGCCCAGGAAGCCCGATAATCCGCATTATTCACTCCCGCGTTGATATCCCTAATTTGGTAACTGATTGAAGCTGCATTGACGCTACTTACTGCAAGCAATACCGATAACAAAATAAAGGATTTAAAATAATTGTTGATAATCTCCTGCCACACCAAAGTAAATGATCGTTCTTATCCATCTTCGTTAAGCAGAATGAAGTGATAGTCAGCCAAAACAAAACCTGCTTAAATCTTAATAAATTATTGTGGTTTGAAGTGGAAATTACCGTGACAGACCTCTCATAGCGCCTTGATAAAATGTGAAGTGGTTCATAAATTTCTGATGTTTTTACAATTTAGCGAATCTTGCCAATTAATTTTGTAAAATTAGCCTTAAAAATAATTTTCTTCGTCGAATTTATGTTCTAACCATCTTCGCGGAATTACATGCCACTGTCCGTGATAGCAGCAAATTAACGTAAGAAAAAACTTACATAGGTATTTTTACGTATTTACGTAAAAAACAATTCTCATAAAATGAATGCGCCAATAATATCTGGGGAACTTGTTTATGAAAGTAGTGCGAATATTTTGAAATCAAACCAATTCTCCCCTAAAAGTTGATAATTAGTGGTAATTCACAGAAATCTAGGGTTTGTTAACCCCTATTTTTTGTTTCAATTAATCCTAAGTCAAAGCCAAACTTGGCGTGAGCCAGGCAACGGAAAACCACAGATCTCTGGTTAATTTTATCAATACCAAAGAAAGCTGGGCTGCCTTTTTTGAATAAGGAAAACATATGAAAATGACTCAACTAGCCGTGTTGATTTCCATGCTCACATCAGGTTCTGCATACGCAGCTACATTTACAAATGGTGGATTTGAAGACGGCAATTTAAATGGCTGGACACAAGGCGGTGGATCATGGCACGGTTCGGCCACTTTACCCACAGCATCGGCTTATGTCGGCGGTCCCGCTAACAATACAATTGTAGCCAAGGGCTCAACTGATCCTATTACAGGCGCAACTACCGTTTACAATGGAAATTATGCTGTACGGGTAAACGACTCAAACCCTGGTTATGGCGTATCTACCATATCCCAAAGTGTAACGAATTATAACGACAATAACATCTACTTCCAATGGAATGCAGTGTTGGAAGCCTCTCATGGACTCACTGACTCCGATTACTTCTCAATAACCTTGCGTGATGACACTACCGGAGTAGACATAGTGAGCCGCAGCTATAGTTCTGCAGGTTCAATAGGCGCAGGTACTAGCGGTGTTACCTGGAAACCATACACGAACTGGTTTAGCAGCGGTTGGCAAACAGAAAGCATTGACTTGGCGGCCTTAAATGCAGTCGGTCATAATTTTACATTAAGTATGCTATTATCAGATTGTGCTCATGGAGCGCACGCGGGTTACGCTTACTTGGATGGATTTGGCGGTACTATTGTTGATCCAGGCACAAGTAACGTACCAGTTCCCGCAGCGGTATGGTTGTTTAGCTCAGCTTTAGCCGGCCTTGTCGGTTTTAGAAAAAAATCAAATTTTAAAACTCAATAAAGCCGAATCACTTTAATAATTGAAGCAGCACTAGTAAATCTAGCGCTGCTTTTTCAAACACGAGCACAAGAAGTTACCTCATTACTCCGTCAGCTAATTGCCATAAACCGGAAACCGCTTGCAAAGCGCTGTCACTTTTTCCCTGACTTCGGCAATCACTTTTTCATCTTCCATATTTTCCATCACGTCGCACATCCAGTTGGCGACATCGATGACTTCGGCTTCCTTGAAGCCGCGTGTAGTAGGCGCGGGCGTACCGACGCGGATGCCGCTGGTGACGAAAGGGGATTGCGGATCGTTGGGAACGGCGTTTTTGTTAACCGTGATATGCGCCTTGCCTAAGGCGGCATCGGCAGCTTTACCGGTAATGCCTTTAGGGATCAACGAAACCAGCATCAAGTGATTATCAGTGCCGCCGGAAACCACATCAAAGCCGCGGTCGACAAACACTTTCGCCATTGCCCGTGCGTTAAGAATGACTTGTTCCTGATAGACTTTAAATTCAGGCTGTAGGGCTTCTTTAAAAGAAACCGCTTTAGCCGCGATAACGTGCATCAACGGTCCACCCTGGATGCCGGGGAAGATATTGGAATCAAATTTCTTTTCCAGTTCCGGGTTACTTTTGCACAGGATTAATCCGCCGCGCGGTCCTCGCAGTGATTTATGTGTGGTGGTGGTGACCACATCGGCAATCGGCACCGGATTGGGATATACGCCTGCGGCTACCAAACCGGCGACATGCGCCATGTCGACAAATAGATACGCGCCAACCTTATCGGCGATCTCGCGGAATCGTTGCCAATCCCAAATTCTTGAATATGCCGAGAAACCGGCAACAATGACTTTAGGTTTATGTTCCACAGCCAAAGCTTCGACTTGATCGTAGTCAAGGTAACCTGTCACCGGATCAAGCCCGTACTGTACTGCATTGTAAATTTTGCCTGAGAAGTTGGGCTTGGCGCCGTGGGTTAAATGACCGCCATGCGCCAGACTTAGCCCTAAAATGGTATCGCCAGGCTGGATCAACGCCATAAACACCGCCATGTTGGCTTGCGAACCTGAATGCGGCTGCACGTTGGCATAATCCGCACCGAACAGGGCTTTAGCGCGATCAATCGCCAGTTGTTCGACTTTATCGACGTACTCGCAGCCGCCGTAATAACGTCTTCCAGGATAGCCCTCGGCATATTTATTGGTTAACAAAGTGCCTTGGGCTTCCTGTACACGCGGGCTGGAATAATTTTCCGAAGCTATCAATTCGATGTGATCTTCCTGGCGTTGTTTTTCTTCTTCAATCGCTGCAAATATTTCGTCATCGAAACCGGCGATGGTCATGGAAAGGTTAAACATGCATTTCTCCTAAAAGTAAAATCTTCAATTATTCAATTCTGTATCAGCAACACTTGCAAGTCGGCGACATTGGTACCTGTTGCGCCGATCATTAATAAATCATTTGATGCATTCAAGGCCGTGAATGAGTCGTTATCGGCTAATAGCTTAACCGGATTCATCCCTGCATCTAACATACGTTGTATTGTACCGGAATCCACCACGGCACCGGCAGCTTCTGTCGGACCGTCGCGACCATCCGTACCACCGCTTAAAAATACCCAGTTGCCTGTTAACTTCTGGGTTTCGGCATGAATCGCAAATGCCAATACCATTTCCTGATTACGTCCACCTTTGCCATGACCCTTTAGCGTAACCGTCGTCTCACCGCCTGCGACGATGGCAATTGGTTTCTTAAAAGTTCGGCTGATTTGCTCCTTGGCAAAGGCAACCAGGTTTTTCGCCTGCTCACTGGCTTCGCCACATAGCTTGTCGCTATATAAAACTAGTTTCGAAACCATAGTCTTGCGCTGCTTGGGTAGTTGCTTCAAGACTTATCCGGTTGCTTCCGATCAAAGTGTAACCTGTTTTTTCAAAAAAACTTTCACCTGCTTTGGGCGTTTCCGGTTGCTTGCCTTGCAGGCCTTTTTCAAGATAATTTTGTACGTTATCGGGGATGTGTTGCCAGATTGATTTGCTTTTCAGGATGTTAACCGCATCGTAAAAGGTTGTCTCATCCGGTACTGTCGACCCGCTCGCAATGGCGGAAACATCATCACCCAAAACATCGGATAAAATTAATGCATGTAACTCCGCTGGCGCGGTTAACCGGGCCAATCCACCGCCTTTCAAGCGAGACAAATGCTTACGCACACAATTAATTTCGTTAATCGTCGCGCCTGAGGCTAACAATAACTCGGTAGTACGGATTTTATCGGACAGGCTAACCGATTCAACTGGATAAGGAATCAACGCAGAACCACCACCGCTAACCAACACCAACAACAATTCGCCCGACTTAACTTGTTGCGCTATTTCAGCGCATTTCTTTGCTGCCGCAAGGCCAACTTCATCGGGTAAAGGATGGCCGGCTGCGATTACCTCAACACCCGAAAGTGTCTGCGCATTTTCATAATTAGTGACTGCCAGCGCCTGTCCAACAGGACAGCATGGCGAAATAACATCTAAAGCCGCTTGCATCATAGGACAAGCGGCTTTGCCGAAAGCGATAAGGTGAATTTTTGACCAGCGCCCTACCCTGAGCGGCATTTTTTCGTCTTGTTGACGAATCTTTAACGCATTATCTTGAATCAGCAAACAACGCTTAACCGCCAAATAAGGATCAGCGGCAAAAACCCCGGCCTTGAAAAGGTTAACCGCGGTTTCTCTCAAGCTGGAAATAACTTCCTGTGAATCAGCATTCACGATCGTGATGTTCAGGCCATTTCCTTTGCCAAAGCGAAAATATTCTCTGCATCAAAAACCTGGTCATTGCTTTCGAATAACTTGGCGATACAGGCACGATGTACAGCAAGCTTCAACGAGCCGAAACCGATTGCGCCCCATATAATTTTGCCATGACGGTCAATGCCTTTATCCACCATATCGGTACCACCGATACCTAATGGCGGGGTAGCATTTGCATCGGCTATTAGTTCAAGATTATCGTTATCGCGCCAATGCTCTTCGGCGAGTAATTCCACCCCGGCTGCACCAGTGGCTAACACGATATTGGCGTCGGCAATAGCATTTGATCGAGCTATGTTATCGACGGCCTCCATCGGCGTTAATTCAACACCGTAACGCGTCTTCATGGCTTGACATGCATCTACCGCAGAATTTATTTTTCGTGAGGTAATAGTAACCGCAGCTCCTTCTTTTGCCAGCATCACTGCCGCACGCTGACCGACTGGCCCTGTTCCAGCCAAAATCACCGCTTTTTTCCCTGCCAGGCTGCGACCGATAGCTAACTTTGCTACCGCCGCGGCAGCCGTAGTATTGCAACCGTTGCTATCAAGCATCACCGACACCCTGAATCCGGCAAAAAAATGGTTTTGTACCGCTTTAAACAAAGCCTGCCCAGCAGCAAGGTTGCTGCCGCCGACGAAAATAGCCGTGTTCTTTTTCTCTTTAGGCGCACGGGTAAAAATCGCCCCCTCAACTAGCGCACCCAAGTTTTCAGGCGCCAAACCCCCATATCCGACCACATGGTCCGCGCCACCATCATAAGCAACAACAGTGTCGAAAACGGAGGGATGGTCATCCGTGTCAAATTGGAATAACAGTTTTTTCATGATAAGTGATGATTCAATTTGTTGTGCGAATTACATCCAAACATTATCAAAAAGGTTTGGTTGCACAGGTTTAAATTCAAAATCAGGTAATAAATCCTTATGTTATGCACAGTTTGCTGATTCGTATTATATCCGAAGCCATATATATTTTGCACAATGCCAAGATTGATCGGATAAATATCATTTTTTTGCAGTCTTAAGTTCAAGGTTCGAAGAATGTTTAGAGGTGTCACCCGTTTTTCCGCAGGCTGAATCATGATATTTGAACATTTAATGCTACTAGATCAGCACCAGTCTAAATCAAACACTACTGAAAATAACGGGGTTGGGTTAACAGACAGGGATATCATTAATTACCAATCATTATTGATGACAGCAGGCGGGATAACGTTCAAGACAATTAATTCGGGCGAAATAACTGATATTTTAACAGCATTGGTACATACTGCTTACACTGCTTTGGAAGCCTTAAATCATTTTAAGCAGGATTTGCCAGAACATCCGCCAGCGATTTACCAAATCTACCAAATGCTCCCGATGATGCAAGTTCTATCCGAAAAAATTCATCATTGCTCATCAGGAAAGATCGACAATTATCTTGATCTTTACAATTGTTGTTCGGCATTAGCTACTAATTTTCTTAACGCAGATTTTGATAAAGCTTTTTTTGTTTACCATCAATGGAGACAAACTTGTGAAAACATCGCAACCAAAACAATCTGTGATGCAAAAATCTTTCCCGATCTAACCGATTGTCTTTACGAATAAATTATTAAATCAGAAATACATTTCTAGCGTATTTTCAACGACTCCTTTACCTGAGAAAATCTGCAAAATCTCAATTCCGAAAAACTAATGTCTACCGAATGAACTATTTAGCTATTGCTGAATAGCCAATTGCTAATTAAACTCCTTCCTATCACAAAAAAATAGGATCGTTATGAAATCTCCTGTCCATATCGCAGTCACCGGCGCAGCAGGCAATATCAGTTATTCCTTATTGTTTCGTTTAGCAGCCGGAGCATTACTCGGACAAGACCAGCCGATTGTTTTGCATTTATTGGAGATCACCCCGGCATTGGGCGCTTTGCAGGGTGTTGTTATGGAGCTACAGGACTGCGCCTATCCGTTGCTGCACGGCATAGAAGTGACCGACGATCCTAATATCGCGTTTAAAGACGTTGACTACGCCTTTTTGGTGGGTGCACGCCCAAGAAGCGCAGGTATGGAACGAAAAGACTTATTAAACGTAAATGCGGAAATCTTTTCTGTACAAGGTAAAGCACTGAATGCCGTGGCCAGCCGAAACGTGAAAATACTGGTAACCGGTAATCCTGCCAACACCAATGCCTTGATCGCGCTCAAAAATGCGCCCAGCCTTAAGCCATCCAACTTTTCTGCCATGACCCGGCTCGATCATAATCGCGCTCTGGCTTTGTTGGCGGAAAAATGCAAAGTGTTAACCAAGGAGGTTAAGAACGTCACGATATGGGGCAATCATTCCAATACCCAATATCCAGACTTGCATCATGCCGAAGTTAACGGAGTTAACGCCCTAACCTTGGTGGATAATCACTGGTTTGTTAACGAATTCATCCCTCGCGTACAGCAACGTGGCACCGAAGTCATTAAAGCGCGCGGCCAATCCAGCGCAGCTTCCGCTGCTAAAGCGGCAGTTGATCAAATGAAATCCTGGATTTTCGGCACCGAACAAGGTAGCTGGGTAAGCATGGGTGTTCTTTCTGACGGCAGTTATGGAATTGCCGAAGACCTGATATATTCGTTTCCGGTCACTGTTAACAATGGGCAAATTAGCATTGTTAAGAACTTGGAAATAAATGATTTTAGCCGAAATAAAATGCAGGTTTCTGAAGCTGAATTAAAAGAAGAAAAAGAAATTGTAAAATATTTAATTTAACGATTATCCGTTTGATCAGTTCTAAACAATGCTTTAAGCAAAGAGAAAATAGATCGATCTTTGGGTAACTGACCAGCAAACTGGATATCTATCGGTCACCGACCAAGTGGTAATATTTTCAAGCCGCCAAATGCCACGCCAATATCGATTCCGCGACCGGTACCAGACATCGCCAGTGATATAATCCCTTTAGTTAAAACTGCACCTTCGGCCGATTTGGTCACACCGGCATGACCTTCAACAGAAACGAAAGTCCCGTATATCTCTCTAATATCCTTCACTTCTGTAAACTTTCCAGTTCCCTCAATTTCAGATCGACCAACGGTTAATCCGCCGCCTTTTGACTCCAGCTTTACATGGGCGCGCTGACCGTTACTACAAGTGATGTAGCCGGTACCGTTATATTGTTTGTAAACAAATGACCAGCCACTCAATTTGTAGGCCATCGAGCAAGAGTTGCCATGCTTGTCCGCCCATGCCTGAAAAGAAAGCCCGCAACCAACAAGTACGGCAACCAGAATTATGAGTTTTGGTGCATATCTAAATTTCATTTTTTTCTCGCTTAGACGATTTGAAACGAATGGAATGGTAACACACATTTTTGTGTGCAAATCATCTACAATAATATCAATACTGATAGCTGTTAATTGGGGTTGGTTTTAAATTTCAGATCCCACTTAAATACGCGACTGCTAAACCAAACACAAGTATGAAGGAATATTTCAATGCTGTTATTGGACGTCACTGCGTCAAGCAACCCTATCTCCAGGCTCCTTCCCGGCAAAAAACGCCTCAATGTTATCGACCACCCGATTACCCATCGCAATGCGGGTTTCCAATGTTGCGCTTCCTAAATGGGGCAATAGGGAAACATTATCCAATTCACGAAAACCGGGATCGATGTTGGGCTCGCCTTCGTACACGTCCAGCCCCGCGCCGGCGATCCACTTGCCCTTTAATACATTAATTAAAGCTTTGCTATCCACCACATCACCTCTGGCGGTATTAATTAGATGTGCCGATGGCTGCATTAATTTCAATCGATCTTCGTTAATTAAATGTTTCGTCGACGCTCCGCCTGGGCAATGCAGCGAAATAAAATCGGCTTGTTTAAGTACTTCTTCAACCGTTGGATAATATGTCGCCTGGTATTCGTTAAGAATTTCGGGAGACGGGGCGCTCGGGGCGTGACAGATGATTTTCATCCCGAACCCGTAATGAGCTTTTTTTGCCATTGCTTGCGCAATGCGACCGAAACCAATTAAGCCAAGGATTTTACCAGTCACTTTCTGCCCAAGCATATGAGTCGGCCCCCAACCTGTCCATTGATTGCTCCTCACCATGCGGTCACCTTCCGATGCGCGCCGAGCACTCATCAACAACAAAAGCATGGCGATATCGGCGGTGCAATCGGTTAGTACATGAGGGGTATTCGTGACAACGATGCCTTCCCGTTTCGCTGTTTCGATATCAATGTTGTTATAACCGACACCGAAATTGCCAATGATTTTGGCGCATTTGTTGGGAACATTCAAGATTTCGGCGGTAATTGGATCAGTGACCGTTGGCAACACAGCATCAGCTGTTTGCAAAGCGACTTTCAATTGCTCCGCAGTCATAGGAATATCCGATTCGTTTAACTGGACATCATAAATTGCTCTCAGCCTTTCTTCGACTGCGGCAGGCCATTTGCGGGTGACGATAATTTTGGGTTTGTTCATGGATGAATGATTGTGTTTAACGAAAACTAATGTTAAACGCTTTTACCAATTTTTGGTTTTTTTTATATTCCCTTGTCGTGCAATTTGATGCTTGATCTAAAGCGAAAATAATTTTGATGGAAACTGCCTTTTTCGGAATAAGTTAATGACTCTCTATACTTGCTGACGTATTTGTTAAGCGGTCTCCTAAGGAGACTACCCCATAAATCGCCGCTATTTCGGCATAAAGATATTTTGTTAGAGGTGTAATATACAAAAAAATTTGAACAGAAAGGCTCTTCAGAATGAAGATGAATTTGGAGCATATTCATTTTAAAAATGACATGCCCCCAAGGTTGTTAAATAATTAATTTTTGAAGCTTGGTTAAGCCAGCAATTAACTCAGAGTAAACAGCCATGGTTCGTTCAAAAACGTGAACTTCGTCAAATTCCTTTAAAACTTTGATTCTACCCATTTTGCCCATTTTTTTAGCCATTTTTTCGTCTAACAGCAATTGACCGATGGCTTCTGATAACGCCATACTGTCGCGCGACGGTACGATAAAACCGTTTACGCCGTGTTCAACCACATCTTTACAGCCAGGCACATCTGTGGTTACGATAGGGCAACCGATAGCCGCAGCTTCAATCAAACTGCGTGGCAAACCTTCGCGATAGCTGGGCAAGACGGCCATGTAGGCGTTTGAAAACAGCTCAACAATTTCATCCACATGCCCAAGGAAAGTAACTCCCGGTAGTAACTGCCACTCTTTAATGACTTCATCCGGAATTGCTGCAGGATTGCCCGGATCAGGATCGCCGGCAATAATAAACTCAGCTTTGATACCTGCCGCCCATAAAATTTTCGCGGCCTCAACAAATTCATCCACACCTTTGTCCCATAACAAGCGGGCGGCAAACACAACTTTTGGCAACGAACCCTCAATATCTTCGTTTTTCCGCGAAGGGTTAAAGACTTGAGTATTGATACCGGAACCGGGAATTATATGGACGTTTTTCTTCTCAATTATATTCAGCGATAAAAAAAGCTGCTTATCGTCAGAATTTTGCAGAATCAGGCGGCGATTGCTGCCACCAATGGCGCGTTTCAGCAGTTGGCAAACCAGCGGTCGCAAAAGTCTTATTGATGAGTTAGGACTGATAAATACATAGCCTAATCCGGTCACCGCGCTGACCACGCCTTTAATCCGGGCAAATCTGGCGGCAATACCGCCGTAAACCACGCACTTGATGGTAAAGTGATGTACGATATCCGGGTTTACAGATTTATAAATTTGGAAAATTCGCCAGATGGTTTTAAGTTCTGCCAGTGGGTTAAGACTACCTCTTTCCATTTGTAACGGAATCCATCGAAATCCTTCTTCGATGATTTTTTCACCATAGGAGCCGGGCGGAGAGACCATAATAACTTCGTGTCCATAATCCCTAAAAAATTTGGCAAGAGAGAGCCTGAAATTGAACAAATACCAGTCTGTATTGGCAAAAAAAATTATTTTTTGTTTTCTAGTATTCATAAAGTATTATTGATGCTAATAAAAAATCCGTTTATTTCCAGCAATGAGAATCTCTGAATTTACTACATTAAAATCTGTTTTAAATAAACAGACTCGTCAGAAAACAAATATCTTGAAATGTGTTTTGTGCAAAAAGTTTCGATCAAGATTAATTTACAGAATTGCAAGCAAATCAGCTATTTCATCTAAATCTTAATTGAGAGTTTATTTTGAGATCCTTAAATTTTTCTTACGTAGTGAAGTTTTCAATATTCAAAGACTGATGTTAAGAAAACGACTTAACAGAGATTACATCCAAGTTCAAAAAAAAGCTTCAAAAGATTTAACAAGACTACTCTTTGGCTTACCCTGTGCTTTCTTGGGCTTAACCCCACTAAATTCCCATTTATTTTATAGGGTTTAATAAATTCATTATCAAATTGAAAACAGTCATGAGTGAATAACAAACCTACTCGCCCAGTGTTCTTGGGTTTTCCCATAAAAATTATAAATTAAGGCAAGCTATGGTTTTCCAAATTAGGTTTAAAAGTTATCCAGAACAGCTTGCTAGCCGCTTTTTTGCATGTAGATGAAATGGGTATTTTCAGCTTCAAATGTTTTCTTTATTTCAGTTTGATTACCTACTCCTCGAGAGCAACTTAACTGCCACCTTCCTACCATCATCGACGGTGTAAAGGATACGTTTGTTAACAATGATGCCATCATAAACATCAACAAGGTTGAAAACAAACGAGCCGTCCTTTGCTTCCACCCGGTAAAAACAGTTACTCCCGAATCACAAATCATTTTCTGTCTTTGGCTATCACCAATCTTCTGACGCGTTTTTACTTGAATGGTTTGTTTGTGGGAACCAGAAATTCTATGCTTTGGAAACATCGACGTTAATCGTGCTTCCAAAGTTATAAATTTTGTCTGGCGTTTTTGTTTTTATCTGAATAAAACTTATTCGTTAAGTTATAAAATATCTGCTGCTAAACGCTTTTAAACTCAAAAAATATCCAGAATTAATATAAATTACGTATCAAAAAAACTATGCGCTGGTTTAGTGAAAGTACAATATTTTAGATAAAAAAGGTAGTGTGGAATGAGAAAGTATAGGGCATAGGGTAAAGTGTTAATTCTTATGACTTACTAATTTAAGCGGTACGTTTGCGTTGCAGTTTAATAATGTTTGCTTGAGAGTGATTGGCATAGGTATCCCAATCTGGAGCATAGTCTTCCGCTTGATTGCCCCATGAAAACCAACCTTTTCGAGGGCCGCGAGCAAATAACTCCACAAATGGGCCTGGGCTACAAGCTTCTATTAGACCGTATTGTTCATCCGGTTTACGACTATGTTCTCTTTTCTGGGTAGAAATAATATTTTCCTGACTTCTTCCTGGCTGCAAGGTTCGGGCATTTTTTCCGCGTACACCGAAAAGGATAACTTCAGTGACATTTCGAAAGTAAAAGCCAACACCACGTCGATCCGGGCCGCCGTCTTTGCGGATTTTGTACCAAATTAAATTGCTTTTATAGGTAAATCCCCAATGGCTCATGACGGCCAGACCATCGGGTAATAATGCATTTGGAACCCATAGATACAAGTGGGCAGTATCATTCACAATCGCCTCTACAGGCAAGTCTTTAATGTCTTGTAATGACATGGTTGGATAACGGCTTAAACGTTTATGTTCGGGTGCCATTTTTCCGGTACGGTTTGTGAATTGCCATGGAGGATCTGCAAGCACGGTTGAAAATTTACGTCGTCCTACAGTTTCTAGCAAATCATCAGACGCACTCATTATGCTAGTCCTCAATGTAAAGTAATTTTGTTATACCTATGACCAAGATAGGGCAACCTGAACCGCCACCGCCTTGAATTCGCGACAAAAGTTTGCTCATGTGCGTTGTAGAAGCACCGTACGAAGAACCTCTGCCCAGCTTATTAAAAATTTCTTGGAGTTCGTCGGATCGCGTGATGATAACACCAACGCTGATCGCTCTTAGATCGAATAATAACCTAAAGTTGTTAAGGTCGCGATCAAAAAAGGGATCTTTATTATTCCATTCAATTTCAAGCGCGATGCGATTTTTAAAGCAGTCTACTTTATGCGTTGGCGTGTCTATCCTATAGTCATCGACAACAACTTGAGTGGAAAACTCTTTCTCTACCCAATTTCGTTCATAGAGATAGCTATCGATAAACTCGGAAACTTTGGATTTTCTGCCGCCAGGGTTGATAAGCCAGCTTTTTTTAAGCTGGAAATTCTCCAGAACGCTAATAATGTCATTCCATTCATTTGGAAAATCCTCCTTAAGAATTGCACAAGCGTGTTTCCATTCATGGATTTCAAAATTATCCCTTACAAATTTGGGAAGTAATTCAATGCTCATGTTTTCCCCCTAGCGGAAAGACGATTTGCTTTTTATACACTGACGTGCAGGTCAGGTTGCGCCTGAGCGCCACCCGCCTGACAATTTGAATAAGCGATTATCCAAATTATTTCGCTGTCGCCCGATAATACTCAATCGCCACGCCAACGCCACTACCGGCTTTAATATCAAAACCGTTATCGAGCAACGCCATTTCCACTCCGGCAATTGCGCCCAGCATGGAGACATCGTTCATGTCGCCAACATGGCCGATTCGGAAGGCCTTACCAGCCAACTCAGACAAACCCGCGCCCAAAGAAATATTGTACTTGCTGAAGGCCGTGCTAATAACATGGCGGGCGTCTTTACCCTCCGGCACCATTACGGCGGTAACGGTGTTTGATGCAAATCCCGCATGAGCACACTGTTTCAAGCCCCAGGCTGCCACTGCTTTGCGGGTGCCTTCCGCCAAGCGGAAATGACGGTCATAGATATTATCCAAACCTTCTTCCAGTAACAAGTTCAAAGCTTTACGCAAGCCGTAAAGTAAAGGCAAATTAGGCGTATAAGGAGTATAGCCATCTTTGTTGGAATTCATCTGATCGCGCAAGTCCAAAAAGCAACGCGGATAGGTCGAAGTTTCGGTTGCCTTTAAAGCCTTTTGGCTGAAGGCGACGAATGCACCGCCTGCCGGCAGCATGAACCCTTTTTGCGAACCACTGATCGCGCCGTCCACACCCCATTCATCCAAACGGAAATCGATACTGGCGATAGAACTGACGCCATCCACAAACAGCAAAGCAGGATGATTAGCTGCATTCATTACCTTGCGAATTCCGCCGATATCACTGGTTACGCCAGTGGCCGTCTCGTTGTGGGTCGCTAAAAACGCTTTAATTTCATGGTTTTTATCTTCTTTCAGGCGCGCTTCCAGATGATCCAGCGGCACTCCCTTACCCCATTCGACCTGATGAAGTTCGACATCAAAACCTAGTCGTTTCGCCATTTCCGCCCACAAATGACTAAATTGGCCGAAGCGGTAAATCAACACTTTATCGCCCGGGTTTAAGCAATTGGTCAAAGCGATTTCCCAACCTGCCGTGCCTGTCGCCGGGAAGATAAACGCTTGGCCACTTTCAGTGCGAAAAATCTTTTTTAAATCCTGTAGTAACGGGGTTAACAGTTTCGGAAAAATTGGCGAACGATGGTCCTCCATCGTAACGTGCATTGCGTTTAAAACTTCGTTGGGAACATTAGTGGGACCTGGAATATACAGGTGATTACGGCCAGCCATGGATTTGCCTCAATTTTATGGTTAAAGTAAAGATCGATTAGTGAACTTGAAAAAAATACTAGCGCTAATTCTCAAGCCATTAGCACCGTTTATTTCTCTTAGCATTAATTAATAATGACATAGCATCATTTAATCGGCAATCTATCGAAGACCAAAAATTGACTTTTCTTGCACAAAACGTACAATATCTGGTTGCTTGGCATAGGTTTATTATGCCTTAGATTGATGCAATTCTAATAACAAATCCCCCTTCTTAGGAAATTTTAATGAGCCATACCTTGTACACTGCGTCGGTGCAGCGTGTTCAGCGTTGCGAATTGGCGGTGCCGGGATCGAACCCCGATATGTTCGAAAAGGCGCTTAATAGCGGCGTTGATTTTGTTTTCCTGGATTTGGAAGATGCGGTCGCTCCTGACGACAAACTGCAAGCCCGCAAAAATATCATCCAGGCAATTAACGATCTGGATTGGAAAGGGCATGGCATTACCGTTTCGGTGCGTATCAACGGATTAGATACACAATACATGGTCCGCGATGTTGTCGATCTGGTCGAGCAAGCCGGTGCAAAAATCGATACCATATTAATTCCTAAAGTGGGCGTTTATTCAGATGTGTACATGGTCGAAGCCATGTTAAATCAATTAGAAATGCAACAAGGTTTAAAAAACAAGATCGGTATTGAAGCATTGATCGAAACTGCTCTTGGTATGGCTAATGTTGAAGATATTGCCCGTAATGGCGCTTGCGGACGTCTTGAAGCGCTGCATTTCGGAGTTGCCGATTATGCCGCAAGTAATCGCGCACGTACGGTTAACATTGGCGGCTTAAATCCCGACTATCCGGGCGACCAATGGCATTCCGCAATCAGCCGAATGACAGTCGCTTGTCGCGCTTATGGATTACGTCCGATTGACGGGCCGTTCGGCGATTTCAAAGATCCCGATGGCTTCAAACAAGCGGCTAAACGTGCGGCGGCATTGGGTTGCGAAGGCAAATGGGCGATTCATCCCTCGCAAATTGCCTTGGCGAATGAAGTATTTACACCACCGCCTACGGAAGTCGAAAAAGCCCAGCGTATTCTTAAAGCTCTGCAAGAAGCAGCCGCTCTAGGCAAAGGCGCAGCAGCGCTGGATGGCCGATTAATCGATGCAGCCTCAGAACGGATGGCGAACAATGTGGTAAGAGCAGCGGAAGCAATTGCTGCAAAATCTAAATAACAATATAACTGGAAGCGCACAGTGGATATTCACGAATATCAAGCAAAAGAAATCTTAAGCGGTTACGGGGTTAAGATCGCCGAGGGCGGTTTGGCTTACAGCCCCGAAGATGCCATTCAACGCGCACGCGAAATAGGCGGTCATGTCTGGGCGGTCAAAGCGCAAATTCATTCCGGTGCTCGTGGCAAAGCAGGCGGCATTAAAATTTGCAAAACCCATGATGAAGTTACTGAAGCAGCAGAAGATCTCTTGGGCAAACGCTTGGTAACCCATCAAACCGGACCTGCCGGCAAAGTATGTAGCCGCCTATATGTCGAAGCAGGTACAGATATTACCAAAGAAATGTATTTTTGTTTTTTGGTGGATCGCAGCGCTGAACGCATTGTGATGATCGGCTCATCCCAAGGCGGCATGGACATCGAAGAATTGGCAACCACTCACCCGGAAGCAATCACCAAAATTCATATTGAACCTGCGGTTGGCTTGCAAGACTATCAAGCTAGGCAAATGGCATTTGCTTTAGGGCTTGATGCGGAAATTATGAGCCATGCGGTTAAGTTCATACGCGGCTGCTATCGCGCTTTGCGCGAGCTTGACGGCAACATGTTGGAAATAAATCCTCTCGTGCTAAACGCCAATAACGAATTGATTGCATTGGATGCGAAAATGAGTTTCGATGAAAATGCACTATTTCGGCAACAGAAGATATCCGAATTGCGAGATAAAACTCAGGAAGATCCTCGCGAAATGGCCGCGGCAGATCGCGGTTTAAGTTATGTCGGCTTGGATGGCGACATTGGCTGCATGATTAACGGCGCAGGCCTGGCAATGGCCACAATGGACATGATCAAACTGGCTGGCGGTGAACCAGCTAACTTTCTGGATGTCGGCGGTGGCGCATCACCTGAGCGCACTGAAAAGGCCTTTCGCCTGGTATTAGCGGATGGTAATGTTAAAGCCATGCTGGTTAACATTTTTGCCGGCATTAACCGTTGCGACTGGATTGCCGAAGGTGTGGTACAGGCCGTGAGAAAGATCGACATGAAAATTCCACTCATCGTGCGCTTATCCGGCACTAACGTGGAAGAAGGCCGGCGCATCATTAACGAAAGCGGTTTACCCATCATCACCGCCGACACATTGGCGGAAGCGGCGGAAAAAGCCGTTCAGGCTCGTAACGAAGCCGTTGCCAAGGGGTTATAAAAGAATGGCTATTTTAATTAACGAAAACACCAAAATTATCGTCCAAGGTTTTACCGGAAAAATCGGTACGTTCCACGCCGAAGACATGATGAAGTATGGCTCAAAAGTCGTTGGCGGCGTAACTCCCGGCAAAGGTGGACAAAAACATTTGGGGCTTCCGGTATTCAATACCGTAAAAGAAGCTGTACAAGAAACTCAAGCCGATGCCAGTATCATTTTTGTACCTCCGGCTTTTGCAGCGGACTCCATCATGGAAGCGGCAGATGCGGGTATCAAATACTGCGTCGCCATTACCGACGGCATCCCAACCCAGGACATGATGACAGTCAAAAATTTCCTGCGCCGTTTCCCTGGCGACACGCGAATGGTCTTAACCGGCCCCAATTGTGCCGGCACCATTAGCCCTGGAAAATCCATGTTAGGCATTATGCCAGGGCACATATACATGCCAGGTAACGTGGGTATCGTCGGACGTTCCGGCACCCTAGGTTACGAAGCTGCCTCGCAAATGAAAGCGTTAGGCATCGGCGTAAGTACATCCGTAGGTATTGGCGGTGACCCAATTAACGGCAGCGCACATCAAGTTATTCTAGAAAAATTTGAAAAAGATCCGGAAACTAAAGTTATCATGATGATAGGTGAGATCGGCGGACCGCAAGAAGTAGAAGCCGGTATTTATGCAAAAAACAACATGAAAAAACCCGTGGTCGCTTATATTGCCGGGCTAACCGCTCCGCAAGGTCGTCGAATGGGGCATGCTGGTGCAATTATTTCATCGGCCAGCGAAGGCGCGGCAGAAAAAGTCGCCATGTTGAAAGATTTAGGAATTACCATCTGCCCAACTCCTGCCGCAATGGGTGAAACTATCGCCAAAGTATTAGCTAACGCTTAATCTTGGTTAACCATAAACTACCCGCAGCAAGGAAGGATTGAAACTGCGGGAATTTATTCAAATCGCTAATCCCTGGCCAGATTTTCTAAAGCGCATTAAGCCCAATACTGAAACAGCTCCGCAAAAAAGCCCAAAGGCGCCAGGTAATGGAGCATGCGCAATCGTAACCTTTGTTGATTCAGAGGATGTCATATCAATATTTAAATCACGATTCCCGATGATTTCATTGCCCTGTTTGTCATAACCTTGAACATAAACAACGCCGGAAAAAAACTTATTCGTACTACTATCCAGATTTAACCTTAAATTAGTAAAACCGACAAAATCATCATATTGGTCACCCGTTACTGAAGATGCATGGTCTGCTTGGTATGAACCCTCCCAATACAGATCGATTATTAGCTTTTTATTCTTGATGTCATATAACACATACTGTCCATCAACAGGAATGTCATCCAGACTAAACATGGAGTCAAAATGGGGGTTGCCAGAAAATTTTAATGAAAAATTGGATATTTCATTCGGCGCATCGTTTAACCCATAAATTAAACCGTCTGAACCTGGATTACCATTCTTGTCCAGAATATCTTCGGCATCAAAAGAACCACTGATTCTGCCGCTGGTAAAACGCTTCAGATTTTTACCATTAAGAGACAGAGTTCCGGAAAATCCGCCTTGTGAAAAAACATAATGCGCAGCATTAACAGATGAAGTAGTCAATACTGTAGTTAACGTAGCAATCGCCAAGCGAACCAAACAGTAATTTGTAAATCTCATAAATATTCCTTCCTAATCTATTTATTATTTTTGCGGCAAGTATATTCGTTTTTTTACTAGTGGTCTTGTTAATTCTTTTCCCTCAAATCTGATTTGATTTGAACAAATTATTACTATCGAACACTTGAACATGCTCGATTATCATAAAGTCAAAAATTAGGGCGTAGAAATACAAATTCCGAATATTTAATCCCTTAAAACTCTAAATTTAACCTAAACATGAAAGATAAACACTATGAATGTATTGGCTGGATTGGCTTTATTTTAATTATTAGCGCCTATTTGTTACTCACTATCAAATTACTTGAAGTCAAATCAGCAGAATACCATTTACTGAATTTGATCGGCGCTCTCTGCATGGTTGCTAATGCCAAACATAAAGATGCTAAACCGCTATTTTGGCTTAATCTTTTGTGGGCTTTGATCGCCGTAATAGGTCTATGGCGAATTGGGGGGCAATTAAATACAAAACAATTTTAATTATATCTGACTGCGGAAATTCTTTCCCGCAGTCAATTTAAAAAAATATTATTGATTAATGCTGCACGTTTTTTTACGGTTAGCATTAAAACCCTTGGCTTGGGCTTGAGCTTCGGTCATGTATTCACCTTCTTTTGTATTGCCATAAAATTTGCTGCCCTGGCAATGATAAATTTTGGAACGGGTATTCGCCCAAACCAAACCTGGACCGCCACCTGTAACTGGCGCAGCGGCTTGTGCTTGTGCTGGTGTTGTCGCAGGCGCCGCGGTTGCTTGGGGGGCAGGTTGAGTTGGCTGAGCCGGAGCAGGCGTTGTTGACTGGGCAGCAGGTGCGGGAGCAGGTGTAGCGGCGGGCGCTGTTTTATCGCCAAACCATTCTTTTATACCTTTATGCCCACGACAGGCTCCTCTTTTTGAAGTACCCGTATATTCCGTGCCGTCTTTGCAAATCCCTGTTGCAGCCGCGCTAGGCGCAGCATTAGTCGCTGTTGCAGAAGGCGCGGCGTCAGGTGATTGAACAGCAGCAGGCGCTGCTTGCTTATCGGCATACCATTCCTGTAAGCCTTTATGGCCACGGCATGCGCCTCTTTTTGATGAACCCGTATAAGTTGTTCCATCTTTACATAAACCGGTTGCCATTCCGCTAACACTTGTACCAGGAGCGGCAGCAATAGGTGCAGTTGCAGGCGCGGCAGTCGTCGCTGCTTGTTTATCAGCATACCATTCCTGCAAGCCTTTATGTCCACGGCATGCGCCTCTTTTTGATGAACCCGTATAAGTTGTTCCATCTTTACATAAACCGGTTGCCATTCCGCTAACACTTGTACCAGGAGCGGCAGCAATAGGTGCAGTTGCAGGCGCGGCAGTCGTCGCTGCTTGTTTATCAGCATACCATTCCTGCAAGCCTTTATGTCCACGGCATGCGCCTCTTTTTGATGAGCCTGTATAGGGTGTGCCGTCTTTGCATAAGCCCGTCGCCGCTCCATTTGCTGCTGCAGGCGCAGGTGCTGTCGCTGGCGTAGCAGCGGTTGGTGATGTAGGTGCAGCGGTAGCTTTATCGGCGTACCATTCTTTTAACCCTTTGTGTCCCCGGCAAGCTCCCCTCTTGGAATCACCGGTGTACTCCGTACCATCTTTACATAAACCCGTAGCCTGTTCGGCATAAGCCACCGCACAGAAAAAGCTTAATAGACTTACGATAAACAGCGATTGAATTTTCATAGACTATTTCCTTCGTAGTTAACAAATATGACCCGTATTATTAAACCGTTATGATCTATTATGAATGATTTAAAGGTGGCTTACCGGCCGTCAGTTGCCGATTATAACTCTCTCAATTGTTAGTTTGCCAATCTTAAACTCAGTATAATCTTTCTTATTATTCCTTTTTCATCCTGAATAAACGCTAAATATAGCTTATGTTTTATTTCTCTTTACCAATTTTGTTTAACGACATTAGGTTAATCAACCCAAGCGAAAGCTTCCTTATTTTGCTGGCGTTGTCGTTTTTAATATTTTTTACTGCTCCGTTTCCAGATGCTAACGCGCCATTAAAAACAAATGAAAACTACCTTTTGAACGCCTGGCTGGGAAATTTGGCGTTATATCGGATTTTCTGGCCTTTTTTTCTGCTTTTGAATTTCAGTTTAATCAGTATAGATTTGTTGGCAAAAGCTGGAAAATTAACAGTTTCCAGTTGGGATGTTATTCATTTCTCTTTGCTTTTACCTATTCTATGGTGGATTTTGTCCGTGTGGCGCTGTTCAGCTCATACCGACTTCAGAATATGGGCTGCATTGGCGCGTTTGATCACCTTGTCTGTACCTGTCGAGTATGCGCTCAAGCTTTTGATACGCATCGATTACCCAAGACTGTACTTTAATTGCGAAGAATTGTTAACCAATTACGTGAATTGCTTTTAAGTAGACCCATCAAAAAAGACGACCTTGCCCGTCTCTATATCATACATACCACCGACAATGGCGATTTGGTCGGTATTTTCCAGACCTGCTAACACTTTGCTTCGTTCCCGTATTTGGTTAACCGTTAACCGCACATTTTTATCGGCGACTTTTTGTATCAATTCTTCCGATTGGGAATCATGCATTTCATTGCATTCTTGTTGTACGCCGATGATTGCAGGTTTAATTTTTTCCAACAACCCCGTTAAATGATCCAACTTGGCATCGTCGCAAGCGCCTTTGATGGCGCCACAATGGCTATGGCCTAATACAACGATCAGCTTCGAACCGGCTAATTTACAGGCGTACTCCATACTGCCCAGAATATCGTCGTTAACAATATTACCGGCTATACGCGTACTAAATACATCGCCCAAACCTAAGTCAAATATCAATTCCACCGATGTGCGTGAATCCATGCAGCTTAGGATTATAGCGACGGGAAACTGACCATCTTGAGTATCGTTAACCTGCTCCAGGAGGTTGCGGTTGGATTTCAAATTGTTAACGAAACGATTGTTACCTTCTTTCAACATGTCAAGAACCTGCCTCGGGGTTAAGTTCCGCTGGGCATTAGCATCGTAAGAGCGCAACATCTCCAACTGCGGCAGAGTTCCAAAACCGCGCACATTTTCTAATATTAAATTGATGTTTTTAAAGCGGGCTTCTATCTTGAAATTCTGGATGACTTCATAAACATCGTAATCGATGTATTTTGAACGGCTTGCATCGATAATAACATCACTTTTCGGAGGCAAAGCATCCAATGTTTGCTGTAAATTCGCCCGATTCAAAAAGCTTACATGTTCCGATAAGCGGATAATGGTTTTATTGCCAATTTGGGTTTCTTTATAGTAGTTAGCGCTTTTGTAGTTTTCCAGCAAAATTGAGAACAACGCTATCGTCAAACCGATCAATATCCCCGTTAATATATTCGTAAATATAAGCCCAAGAATCGTTGCGGCGAAAGGAATGAAATGATACCAACCGGATCGATATAAATCTTTGAAAGAGCCTACCCTCACTAGCTTGAAACCAACCACGAGTAAAATTGCGGCCAAGCTCGCGAGGGGAATTTTGTTAAGCAAATTTGGAATTAAAAATATCGCCGAAAAAAACAAAATCCCATGAATGATCGAGGCGGCTTTCGTTCTGGCGCCAGACTGGACATTTATCGAACTGCGCACGATCACTTGCGTTAACGGTAATCCGCCAATCAGCGCAGAACTAATATTGCCAATACCTTGGGCGATTAACTCCCGATTCGAGGGAGTGATTCGCCTAAACGGATCCAGTTTATCGACTGCTTCCACCACTAATAGAGTCTCCAAGCTTGCCACCACCGCCAGCTCGAAACCGATTATATAAATCTTGCCGTTACCGATTTGGCTGAAATCGGGAAAATGCAATTGCTCCAGCAATCCGGGCACACTTTCAATCAACGGCAAAGTAACCAGATGGGATTCTTGTAAAGCCAACTCAGGCATTGATGAGCGCAGAAATTCGTTAATTACAATACCGAGTACAACTACCACTAAAGGCGCCTGTAATTCGCGGAACAGAGCCTGATTTTTCATTAAAGGCTGTTCCCACAAGATCAAAATTAACAAAGATACCAACGAAATACCAATAGCCGTGGGGGATAAGTAATCCACCATGTTCAATAACTCGGTTAACGACGAATAATTATCACTCTGATCAAACTCAAAATCCCCTTCATAGTCCCGATCATAACCAATAGCATGGGGCAGTTGTTTAATGAAAATAATGATGCCTATGCCGCTTAACATGCCGTTGATTACGGAAGTAGGAAAATAATAAGCGATTACCCCCGCCCTGAGCAGTCCCATAACAATTTGCAATAGCCCAGCGATAATAGCGGCTAACAAAAACGCATTGATGCCCAAACGTTCCATTGCCGGCAAAACAATCAAGGACAACCCCGCAGCCGTTCCACTGATGCCTAATGCAGAGCGACTCAGCGGAGCGACGATCAAGCCCCCGACCACGCCCGTAATCAACCCGGAAAATAAGGGTGCACCGGAAGCCAGTGCAATTCCTAAAGACAGGGGAATCGAAATTAAAAAAACAGCAATACCGGCTGGAAGATCGTATTTGAGATTTGAAAAGACCGAGAATCGATCATTTTGAAGCGGATGGTTTGATTCAGCCATAGATAGTTATCGCTTTTGATTGAACTTAAATTAATTTTGAATTTCGACTCGCAATAGAATCACATGGATCAATGGAAGTTCCAAATTTGTTAATCTAATACCCTTAGGATAAATTAAATAAACTCTGTTATTGCAAATCTATTGGCTTCCAAGATAATAGCTTCAAGAATCCACTTAAAATAATAAAAAAATGCTAATTTATAGCCTATCGAGAGGAGTTTGATATGGAATTTTGGTTAATTGTTAAGATTTTATTTTTTCTGGGCTGGCCGTTAATCTTTGTTTATCTGTATTACTTAACCGATAAAGAGAAATTCAAAGCCAAGTGGAAAAAAATTAAAGAAAGCCAATATAAGTGAGCCTGGTCATTTACAATCCATAGTTTGCATCAGGCGAAGTTAGCGTTTAGATAGCGGCCAAGATCAACCGGTGTATCCACATCCCATTGTTGGGTTAATTCTTGATGCCTCAGGTTAAGCGCGAGCAGCCTTTCGCGTGTCATTGCGCTGACACGATCTGTACCCCAGGGCATGTCCTTGAATAACTGTTCCTGTGGCTTGGTTAACCCAATCAACACATAGCCGCCATCTTCCGCCGGCGCTATTACGCAGTCGCAGCCTTCGGTTAACCAGGTTAACGCCTGCGAAATATCCTTGCCGGTTAATGAAGGGCAATCGCAACCAATAATAATTGCCTGTCTATATTTTGTTAACGTCTGGCAAAATGCATGATGCATGCGCTCACCTAAATCCGTGCCTTGCTGCAAGCATAACTCCACCGAATACGTTTGGTTAAGTTCCTGAAAAAAAGGATGTCCCGTTGTCGGCGAACACCACAACTGCACCGCACATAATTCGTTTTGCGTTGCAGTGGTTAATGTTTTACGGGTTAACGCGGAATGAAGTTCAGCGGCAGCCTCTTTCGTCAGCGGAGGAATCAGCCGCGTTTTAACCTGACCCGGAACCGGCGCTTTGCAGAACACCATAATGACCGCTTCTTGAAATAAATACATGACGTTATTGTTTTGCCTGTGACTTAAACGGCAACAAAAATAATTGCAAAAAACCCAGTTCATCTTGCTTGCGATACGCATCCAAACCTATCAGCATTGAGGTTTGAGATTGTTGGGGCTGTGCCGTATAGGTTTTACACAAACGATCCCACCAGGAAATGGAAAAACCATAATTGCTGTCTGTTTCCAAAGGAATCGTGGAATGGTGTATCCGGTGCATATCAGGCGTAATCAGCAACCAGCGCAGTTTTTTATCAATCGACTCGGGAATGTCGATATTGCTGTGGTTAAACGTTGCCGCCGCATTCAGGATGACTTCAAAAGCAATCACCGCCTCTGGATGCGCGCCCATCAAGACAATCCAGAACATTTTGTAGAACATGGAAAGCACGATTTCCAGCGGGTGAAATCGTACCGCAGTCGTGGCGTCGAATGCCAAATCGGTATGATGCACTTTATGCAAACGCCAAAGCAAAGGCACTTTGTGCATGACGATGTGTTGGGCATAAATAGATAAATCAAGCGCCAATAGGGTTAAAACAATTGCCACGACATTGTTCAACGACAGATAGTTAATTAAGCCGTAACCCTTTTCGCCTGCCCACACGGCGCTAAGATACGCCAAACTCCCAACAGTTAAACGCATTAAACCCATATTGAACAACGCCAGGCCAAGGTTAACCGGCCAGCGTTGTTTACGGTTAACCTGTTGAGGTCGCCGGGGTTTTAAAGCTTCCCAGGAAATCATTATCAGGAAAACAGCGGCCGCCACCGACAAACGAATTATACTTTCCATAATTTTCCTTCTTTGTAAGCCAATGCCAGAACTTCAGGATCGGCACCGAAAAAATAGCGTAACCGCAAACTCCACATCAACAAAATCGTTTTGAAAACGCCGAATTGTTCCCAACGCCGTCCAGAACTGATCACTTTTGCCTTCAGGCAAATCGGTGGACTGAATGGCTTTAATTTTTTGCACAACGCGATGTCCTCCATTAACGGAATATCCGGATAGCCGCCGACTTTATCAAAGTATTGTTTGGTCACAAACAGCACCTGATCACCCGTCGCAATTCCGGTTAATCGGGAACGCCAGTTCATGAAAAAAGCGATGACTTTCAACATCGCATGACTGCCGCTTAACTCAATATCAAAACGCCCCCATTGCCGTCTGGCGTTAACCGATTGTTCAATATGATCCAGGGCGGTTAACGGCAAAAGCGTATCGGCATGCAGAAAAACCAACACTTCGCCTTCAGCCTGCGCGGCGCCGAAATTCATCTGAGTGGCGCGACCTTTGGACGCGGTTAACATTTGATCGCATAAAGGATTGGCCAGAATTTCGGTATTATCTGTACTGTCGCCGTCAACCACAATAATTTGGCAGTTTTTTCGTAAATCCTGGAGCGGCAGAAGGCAGCTAACGATGTTTTTCTCCTCGTTAAGCGTAGGGATAATGACCGTAAATTTCATTCCATCCAGTAATTAAGCCTTAAGCTGTGACCCGCATTTTCGATACAATAAACACAAAGTTATACCATACCAATGATCGCTTACTCATGCTAAATAAACTGTCAAACCTGGCTTATCCAAAATTCAAACTAACCATCGTGTTCTTGTTGGCGATGAATTTTTTTATCTACGCCCTGACTGATACCTGGATTAAAGCGGTTGACGCCTTGGTCTGGCTGGTACTGCTCATTTTATACGAATTGGAAACTAATAAAATTGCCACCGATTCTGAAGTTTTGTTAAATAGGCTCCGCAATATCCTTATTATCCTCATCCCCCTGATTTTTCTAGGTTACCTGCAAAGCAAAGAATGGCTGGAAGTCGTTAATTTTATACTCTGGATTGCTTTAATCGCCCTGCTGGAAGCCGAGATTCGTTGGCCTGAGATAATATTCCAAAATCGCGATGCCTATCTGGCGGCCACCGCCTTGGTCTTTGCTGGTTTGTTCGCGATGGTGATCGTTTGGCTCTGGCGATCTGCTTGGCTGGATGCCTACGACGCCGCGTTATGGCTGGTGGCGTTCGCCACGATTGAAGTGGACATTTTGCAAATTTTCCAACGGAAACAAACCTAACTTCCTGCTTAAACTTCCATTTCAGTGGATTTACATTGGTTAACCTTTTATTCGGTGAGCGCAAACTAATAAAACTGTCAGGTTAGCTTTCACTTGAAGGTTGTTTTAATGCTTGCGTTGCCAGAATTTAAGACAGATATGACGATAAATACCTTTAGTTCGACTATCATTTATTGATATACAGAACTATATAATTCTTTGTTGGGTATCAAAAATGACCAGCATTCTCACACATTTTATTTTCGTTGCGGTCGCTTTGAGCTTGGCTGCATGTTCCGAAAAAGACTTTCCGGAATCGGAGGTTTACACTCTTTATTCTACAAACTTCCCCAATGACTATGGTCGAAGTGGCGTGGCCACATTCGATCTGGCGGATAACCCAGAACTAAATAGCCAGATTTGCCAAGAGTCCGCCGAATTATTTCAAAAAGATTTTGAGAAAAGGAAAAAAGAAAACGGCTGGAGTGCTGATACAAGAATGCGCTACTGGTGCGAAAAAGGGCGTTTCAAGAAATGAGCCAGAATGTGGATTTGATGCCCAACCCATCATTCCACCCGGACGCGCGCCTGCGGCGCGCGTCCGGTGAATTCAAACGATATGTGTTCAAGGGATAGGCAAAACTGAACGATGAATTCATATTTGGTAACTGAACTACCCACAATTTATGCGGACATGAACGTTTATCGATATGTCGCATGTGGAGACATATCGATTACTGCCCCAGATCGATTCATATGGGTTTATTCGTACGTTCACCTAGATGAAATACATCGAAATGGGAATAAAGATGCTTTAAAAGGCATGAAATTACTTCGTGCTGTGGAGCTTTGTGACGTACTGAACGAAAGCTTCCAATCGGTAGGCAATATAACTCTGCGAGATTATGTCGATCCTTATGACAGATTTGAGCAGCATCTAGAAGCAATATCAGGTTACGAAAATGTGAATGATCATATGATAGAACAACTCATTCGTTCATTTGGCGCTGATAACTTTAAAGAACTAAGTAAAACCCCAGAACAAATGCGCGAAGAAATTGATCGCTTAACAAGCGTTATCGATGATGAGAGAAGAGAGAAATTATTAGAAAAAGCTACGGCTGAATCTAAAGAGATGAATGAATCGATTGAAAAGCATCTTAAAAATCGAATGCCAATTGATAAAACACGAAAAGCATTCGGTGTTACGAGCGAGAACCGAAAAAAACTTGAGGAATCACATTCGCCCATTGATGATGTTTGGGAATTAATATCGCCAGCCATCCCCAATATCATTAAAAACCAATTCTTTGGGTTTGAGCCTATTCCTGGAATTGAAGGAGTTCAGCATACGCAGCACGGCGCAATTTCAGGTGCGCATATCGTGCTAAATATGCTTGGTATAAGTCCAGATAAGGGCTTAGCTAAACGCGAGAAAATTAAAAATATAATGTCTGATGGTCAACATACAGGAATGGCCTCCTACTGTAACGCCCTGATTTCAGCAGATAGGGCATTTAGTAATAAGGCAAGGTGTATTTACACTTACCTTGGAAATATTACGAACGTTTTGTACTTTGAATACCAAAAAGGCTATGTGTTAAACCTTGGCGTAGAGAAAACATAACAACTGAATTGACACGGATACGAGTTCCGCTGCCGCTCCACTCGCACCGGTGATTCAGAGCGTAAAGGCCACAGCGGAGGGAAGCATTCCCGGTATTGTCTTGTTTACCCGTTTCGAATCGACGACCAGCCAATGATAGCCAAACATTGATCAATGCTTTAACTACTCCAACTTCATTAAGTTGCCTATTTTCAGGCAATAACCGGGTATGACCATTAAAAATTGAACTATCCCAGACAAAATCCCCACCGCCACTTTATTTTTACCAATCTTGATTTGCGTCAAGGCTAACTTTCAAAATGATCTTATAATGACGATTAATCAAGCATTAGGTTAAATTAAGGCGTATTGCTTGAAATGGTCGATTAGGCACGCTAGGGAAGGTATTGCTTAGTTCCTGTTAAACCCAGCTACGGGAAATTTCACTATGAAAACAACTTGCCCCATCATTCTTGTTAAGCTATCCGCATTAATTGTTCTAACACTTTTTGCGTCCCTTGCTTCGGCGCATAAAAACCAATTTGACCGAATCGTGGCGTTCGGCGGCAGCCTGAGCGACAGCGGAAATAGTTTTTATTGGTTATCCCTGCCGGAAAATAAAGAGTGCGGCACACCTGTCACTTTGCCGCCTTATTCCACGGTTGATAACTTTTTGGTACCTGATGGTCCTTACCTCATCAGCGGGCAGCGCCATGTGTTCAGCAATGGCCCGACCTGGGTGGAAAATTTCGCAAGATACCTTGCCCTCGCCCCCAACGCACGGCCCGCTTTCGCGAACAACAATAAAAAATTGACCAATTACGCCGTAGGCGGCGCACGCGCGGTCGCCACGTATCCTTGCCGGGTTAACCTGCCCGCCCAACTGCAAAGTTATTTCGTGGATTATCAAAAAACTTCACACAATACTTTGATCACGATCGAAATTGGCGGCAATGACGTTCGCGATGCCCTGTTTGCCGCAGCAGCAGGCCAAGATCCGGCTCCCATCTTGGAAAATGCCATCAAAAGCATTGGCGACGCCTTGTTTGGCTTGTATTCCCACGGTGCCCGGAAATTTTTAGTCCTTAATGTCCCTGATTTAGCCAAAGCGCCGGCAATCCGGATTATCCCCAATCCTCAAGTCGCTCCGACCGCAACGTTATTAACAAGATTATTCAATGAAAACCTGCTGTCAGTGCTCAAAACCGTCAATAAACTGCCAGGAAACAAAGTAAAAGTGTTGGATATAAAAGGAAAATTGGACGAAGTCGTCAGCCATGGCGAAGATTATGGCTTTGCCAATACAACCGGTGCCTGCATCCGGCCTAACCAAAAGCCTTACCGTTGCGGCGACCCAGATAGCTATGTGTTCTGGGATGGCATTCACCCCACCGAAGCCCTGCATGAAATCGTCGCCCAGCAAGCGATGAGTGTGGTCACCAAATATTAGGCAGGTTAACCTAACGCAAGCAATCTCCGGTTTATACGGATATACGGAGATTGCTTGTAATTAACCTTGCCAAACGCGTGTTAACTTCTTTGTTCTCTTGCCTTAATCTCCACCGCAACCGCCGCCACATCCCCCATCGCCGGAACATCCCGAATCGGACGAGCCGGAAGAATCGCTGATAAAATCAAATCCGTCCAGGTTTCCATCAATGCCGATATCGGAAAAATCTCCGCCACAATGCACCACATTGCTGCCGCCATCGTCATCTGATGCACGACGAGCCAGCGTGCAATCCGCCACATAGCGGAATCCGTCAGGAATGTTAAGTTTTGCGTCGAGGGCAAACAGCAACGGCAAACGCACCGGTTTTCTGGGATTGATCAGCTCATCCTTGCATGCATACCACCAGCAACGGCGCAATCCGGAATTGTTTTGCCGGTTCTTTTTTAAAACAACCGCCGGGGTATGATGTAAAAATCCACCGAAGGCTTTTCGACAAAATTTTTCGTAATGCCAAGTGTAAAGGATGAATTCGTGCCATAGATCATCCGCCACCTGGGAAGGCATGGAGACATATTTGCGCCCGCTTTTTAAATACGCCAGAAAAAACTGCCGGACTCCTTTGCTAACCAACTGGCAATCTTTGAGGGTTAGCTCAGGGCGGCGTTTTTGCAGGCGATCATAAATGCCCGGGGGCAAAGAAAAGTTGTTGATGTACTCGGCACGCTGTGCGGTGCGCAATCTGGCTAAAACGATAACTAGCACAGCCGAAAGAAATATAACCAAAATCGCTATAATCATAGTTTGCCATTAAAAATTGGTAACTTGATGAGAGTATAGCGATTAATTTAAAAACCTTAGGCCTTTTAGCTGTTAGCTAATGTCCTATGCCGCCCTGCGTTAAGTGGCTTGGCTCGAGCAATTTTTCCAACTCGTCTTTACTCAGCTCGGTCATCTCGGCAGCCACGTCAATAATTGGCCGACCTTGCTTGTAAGCAGCTTTGGCAATTTCCGCCGCTTTCGCATAACCGATGATGGGGTTAAGCGCCGTGACCAGAATCGGGTTTCTTGCCAGCGCTTTTTGCAGGTTGTCTTCCTGCACCGTGAAACCATCAATCGCTTTATCGGCCAGCAAGCGGCTAACGTTGGCGAGAAGTTCTATGCTTTGCAGGATGTTATAGGCAATCAGCGGCAGCATGACATTCAATTGAAAACTGCCAGATTGTCCGGCGATGGTAATGGTCGTGTCATTGCCGATAACTTGTGCGGCAACCATCGCGGCGGCTTCTGGAATGACGGGGTTAACCTTTCCGGGCATGATGCTGCTACCGGGCTGCAAGCCAAGCAATTCTATCTCGCCCAAACCTGCCAAGGGACCGCTGTTCATCCAGCGAAGATCGTTGGCGATTTTCATCAGGCTGACCGCGATGACTTTTAATTGCGAAGATAATTCCACAATCGCATCCTGGCAACTTAAACTTTCAAAAAAAGAATCATTCGGTTGGAAAGGAAGCCCGGTTTCTTTTTCTAGCAAACCCGCGATTTTTTTTGCAAACCCAGGGTGGGCATTGATACCGGTGCCCACCGCCGTACCGCCTTGGGCAAGCTTATAGACGCGTGGTAAAGTCGACTGAATCCGATCGACGCCGTTGCGGATTTGTAACGCCCAGCCGCCTAATTCTTGATCCAGCCGAATGGGCATGGCATCCATTAAATGCGTCCGGCCGGTTTTGGTGATGTGCTGTAATGATGTCGCCCTATATTCAATCTTTTCAGCAAGATAGTTCAATGCGGGCAACAGATTGTTATAAGATTCCATCGCCGCGCTCACGTGGATGGCCGTCGGTATAACATCATTACTGCTTTGCCCCATGTTGACATGGTCGTTTGCGCTGATCGCCAAGCCAGTAGCCCGTGACGCCAAAGTCGCGATGACCTCGTTAACATTCATATTGGTGCTGGTGCCGGATCCGGTTTGAAACACATCAATGGGAAACTGCTCCTGATGTTCGCCATCCCTAATAACCTGTGCGGCGTCGATGATTGCCTCGGCAACCGCCTGCTCCATTTCGCCCAAATCCAGGTTTGCCTTCGCTGCTGTCTGTTTTATCAAAGCGACAGTTTTAATGAATGCAGGCGGCATCACCAGGCCGCTTACAGGAAAATTGTCGATAGCACGTTGAGTTTGCGCGGCATAGAGCGCATCGGCAGGGACTTTCAATTCACCCATGCTGTCTTTTTCGATTCGATATTGTGTGGTCATGGTTTGCTTGATAAAGGTTAATACTTGCGCCAAATTGAACGGCCAATTGAGGAATCTTGACGATTCCGGATGTAATAATACGGGAATAAGGGTGGCGTAGTCATGTTGCCATTGTATTTGTTCTGCGATATCGATCAAGTCGACCGTAAAACCTGTTTCAACGGAGAGACTTTCATGCATCAATTCCTCTGCCAGCTCGCATAAATGACAACCAGCGGTGCCTAGAAGAAGAAATTTCATTGATGAGTTATTGGAATTTTCGAAACAGAAAATGGTTAACTTAGCTTATTGAGCAAGTTTAACGGCAAAATTAAATTTTTCACACGGTAAAACGGAGGGATTTTGAAAATCAAAAATAGTTTGCTTCAATGGTCGAGTAAAAATGCCTGCAAGAGCGTTCTCTATTTTTGATAAAAAATTTTTAGTTTCAAAAGGTTAACATCCTTAACCCACTATTTTTTTATGCTTTCCAACAAGGCATGGTCAACGTAATGATGAGGCGTTTTTCTTTTGTGCTTATACGTTTTATAAGTTTTTAATTGAGGCGTATTTAGGTTTGATTGGTTCACTGCCACATCCGAAGTACACCGCCAACCTGCATGGGTTAACTTGCTCATTAACCGGTAAGCCACATCAGCACAAAATTTAACATTGTTTTGCGCCCAGGCGATTTCTTTACTTTGCCCAACGCTGGCAACATAAATGGTTCGACAGGTCTTTCCCCCCGCATTTAACGGTTCGACATAAATCTGTTTTCCCTCGCCATGCCCATTACTGCAGGATATGTTTTGCGCACCGGCCGCAAGGGTTAATTTGGGCGTCAGTACAAAAACAGCAAATAAAGCAGCAACCACCAAAGACTGCTTTTCATTGTAAAGCTTGAGAAAATTATTTTGCATACAATGACCTTATGTTTATTTGCTCCATGCTAAAAAATCTTTTAGCACAGGTATTTAATACTTTACCTCGATAAAAGATCAATGCATTATTCTATTGCAAAAATATTTTTTTTATCTTAATCCTTTTTTTGAGGATTTTGATTTTAAGGTCATTTACAGCGGCTCAAACAAGGCAGTTAAATCTTCACCGGTAAATTGCAAGGCTTTCTCGCCATTATCATCGCCTTGAATATTTGCCGCCAACAAGCGCTTTTTTTCCTGCATGGCGATCATTTTTTCTTCCACCGTATTTTCGGTAATCAACTTGTAAACGAAAACCGGCTTGTCCTGACCTATACGGTATGCCCGATCCGCGGCCTGGGTTTCAACTGCCGGATTCCACCAGGGGTCGTAGATGATAACCGTATCTGCTTCGGTCAAGTTTAAGCCCACACCCCCCGCCTTTAGGCTGATTAAAAAAACATCGACTTCACCGCTTTTGAACCGTTGAATGGCATCGTCCCGATACTGGGTTTCACCGGTAAGCTTGGTGTAGGCGATCGAACGCCGGTTTAATTCGTCCTCAATCACTGCAATCATGCGCGTAAACTGGGAAAATACCAGAATTCTCCGCCCCTCTTCCAATTGCTCGGGCAGCAGTTCCATCAATAAATCCAGTTTGGCGGAATCGGTGATTTTTTGCGCTTCCTGAATTGGCAAGATCCTTGGATCGCAACAGGTTTGTCGCAATTTCAGTAAAGCATCCAGAATTGTAATATGGCTACGCGAAAGCCCTCGCTCGGCAATCGCGGCGCGGACTCTTGATTCCATGGTTAACCTGATGCTTTCATAAAGTGCCGCCTGCTTTTCATACAAAGGCACGGAACGAATTATTTCAGTCTTGGGAGGCAACTCGGAAGCAACCTCCAACTTGGTACGCCGTAACATAAACGGCGCAATGCGACGGATTAACCGGGTGCGTTGCTCGGTATCGCCAAACATCTCAATAGGCGTGCGGTAATGTTTTTTGAAAGAGGCACTATCGCCAAGAAATCCCGGCATGAGAAAATCAAATTGCGCCCATAACTCACCCAAATGATTTTCCATCGGCGTACCAGTCAAGCACAACCGATGGTTGGACTTAACCTGACGAACGATTTGCGCGCCTTTCGATAGTGGATTTTTAATGATCTGCGCTTCATCGAGAATCAGGTAATGGTATTGATGTTCCAGCAAGGTTGTTTCATCACGCGACAACAGTGGATACGTGGTCATAATCAGATCGTAATCCCTGATCTTATAGAACAATTGTTTGCGTTCCGTGCCTTGCAGAATAAGGATGTTAAGATCTGGCGTGAAGCGTTCGGTTTCGCGCCGCCAATTACTTAACAGACTGGTTGGCGCAATAATGAGGCTCGGTTCCCTCATACGCCCGTTCTGTTTCTCCAGAAGCAAATGCGCCAAGGTTTGTACGGTTTTCCCCAAACCCATGTCGTCGGCAAGAATGCCGGCAAACTGGTATTCGCGCAAAAATTGCAGCCAATTTAGCCCAGCCTGCTGATAAGGCCGCAATTCCGTTTGCAGGTTATGGGGCGGAGCCACCTCAGTGATGCCGGAAAAATCGCGCAGTTTCTTTGCAAGCTTTCTAAGCTCTTCACCGCCTTTGATGGCAAACAGGCCATAACTATGCGTTTCCATGTCGGCAAGGCTGCCCGCATTAAAACGGGATATCCTCAATGAGCCGCTTTTGTCGAGCTTACTGCTGCCAAACAACTCCAACAACACCGCTAAAAACGGCTTGATCTTTTCACTGGGTAACGTAAGAAATTGGTAATCACCCATCGGGATGTTAAGCAATTCGGGCAAATTACTGAGGTCGTAGTTTTCCAGTACGGGCATAATCAACGGCAGCAAAGGCAAGGATTTGCCTTCTACCTGCACATTAAATTTCATTTCAAACCAGTCCGTATGCTGGTCACTGACCTCAACATCCCAGTCGTCCACATTTTGGAAATTCAGCAAGAAGCTATCGCGTATTTCGACCAACCAACCTTCGGCTTCCAGTTGGGGCAAGATATTTTCCAGAAAATAACCCCAACGCGACGCTCCCTCTGTAAGATTTCTGGCTTGAGTAGAAAACAACAATTCCCTGATTTGTGTTTGCGTTGGCGGCACCAATGAAAAACCAGCATCGGTTAAGCGATTTACCGCTTTTTGCTCGCGGGTTAACTCACGGCGAATACGCACCAGGCTGTCATGGGTTTTGACAATACCGTATTCTCTTGCGTCATAGCCAGAAAGCAGATAATCGCCATACTTAAAGTTTAAGGTCAAATAATGGGCGTATTGCCGTGCGCTGTTCGCTTCGCCGTATAACACAAGATGCGGCACAGGACGCAAATCAAACAATTCCGTAAGCGCAACCTTCTTCGGTGGCGGCAGCGGCAGATTAGGATGTTCCACGGTTAACCTGTGGCTAAATTCATCAGCAAAGCGTTCCGGCACAGGCGGGGCTGCCAGCATAAACCTAAGCTGGTCGCTGCTTATGCTCAGATTATCAATTCTGCCAATTAGACCTTCGTGCACATCCAGGTAATGCAGTGGATCGACTAAAATCGGCATCGCCGTCGGCGTAATTTCTACATGTAACTGAAAATTTCCCTGTTCAGTCGCTTGCCAGGCAAAATCCAGGTTTCTTGGCGAGCCTGCATTTAACGGCGGTTTTTCTATATCATCCCAATACAATCGCCCGGTAGCCAATAATTTGGTTAAGGCGATAGCGCCTACCACGCCGCTAATAATGGGATCGCCTGCTGCATTATTGTCCAGCGCTATCAAAACCCTGGCGATTTCAACATCCTCCTGTTGAATATACGGGTAATACGTCATGGTAAATCGCAAATTTTGTACCGATATTTTGCGACCTTTGCTTAATCCTCCGCCTTTTTTCTCCTTAGTGACCAACAACTCCAAGGTAAAAACGTGGCTAACGCGCGCCGGTTTCAATATGTAAGCCAGAAACTCCTTTGAATTCTCTGGTGCGCTGGAAGTCACTGCTGTCCTGAAATTATCTAACCAGTCCAAACAGTTGGCATCAGAAGTACCGTTGTATTCTGGTTCATTTAGCGCCTGAAAATACAAACAAACCGCAGCAACGTGCTTGCAGTTGTAACCGACCGGACATGAACACGACCCTTCAATATCAACGGAACTAAAATCGGATCGCCAAATCAGGCGGATATTTTGCTTGTAAGGGCTTGTGGCAGTACCTTCAACGGACGCATTCAATTGGGTAAAAAGCGTGCCTTCACTTTGCACTTTGCAGTGCTTTATTAAACCCTTATGGAAGTATTCTCTGCCCCGCTCATAGGAGGCACGACTACATTCTTCAATAATATTTTCGGTGTGCAGCTTTTTTTCGTTGCTCATTCGTTGACATAAATGCGGACTAACCGTCTATTGTACAATAACCGCCTGAAAAATGCCGGATGCCAGTCACATACTTACTCACTTATGAAGCCACACAGAACATGCTCTAGCAAGCTTTACCCTGTCCTATTTGCAATGCAATTTAGCTTATCGAACGCAGCAATGTCCTTCGAAAACAGCGCGGTTAAGATTAACAATCTTGCGCCCGGATACAGTGAGCTTGGCTTTGCCTCTCCTATCCCAGGCACTTACAAATTACCAAAACTTGGTTTGGCTGACGATGGTGAAGTAATTGGCAGCCAAGGCATGCCGACAACACTGCATAAATTGATGGGTGGTAAAGGGGAAAAAGTCGTTTTACTTAGTTTTATCTATTCAACGTGCAGTGATGTTAATGGCTGCCCATTAGCGACCGCTGTTTTCCATAAAATCAAAAACCGTCTTGCGAAAGAGCCGGAAATTGCGCAACAGTTAACCCTGCTTACCTTGAGTTTTAATCCAGAATACGACACGCCAGAACGCATGAAAGCTTACGGAGCAAACTTGATGAGTGAAGGCGTTGATTGGCAGTTTTTAACGACGCGTTCTGAACGGGAGCTACAGCCTATCCTAAAAAACTACCATCAAATAGTAGAAAAAGTTTTTGATGCCAAAGGAAAGTTTACGGGTACCTTCAATCATGGCTTGCGGGTTTATTTAATCGACAAAAGTAAACAAATCCGCAATATATACAACACCGAACTCCTGCATGCCGATATTGTGATCAATGACGTCAAGACATTGCTGCAAGAGGTTAAGGTTAACGAACCAACTAAAACCGGCGAAGTTAACCCATTGCTTTATAAAGCTGGCGACAATAAAAACCAATATGAAAGCAAAGAGTATAAAAGCCAAACTATTGCCTTAAATCAACGCAAAGGTATTCCAACTGATTTGATGCTCACCATTAAGCAACCTCCATTAGGATTGCCGAATGTTCTCGTCCCGCAGGATAACCCGATAACGCTCGATAAAATCAGCCTGGGCCGCAAATTGTTTTACGACAGGCGCTTATCGATCAACAATACTTTTTCTTGCGCGATGTGCCATATTCCCGAGCAAGGCTTCACCAGTAATGAGATGGCTATGGCAGTGGGCGTGGAAGGTCGCACGGTGCGGCGTAATAGCCCGACTTTGTATAACGTCGCCTACCAACAAACCTTGTTTCATGACAGTCGGGAATCCACGCTGGAGCAACAGGTTTGGGGGCCGCTCCTGGCGCATAATGAAATGGCGAACCCCTCTATTAGTTATGTCATTGATAAAATAAAACAAAGCGCTGATTATCAGGGAATGTTTGAAAAAGCCTTCGCTAAACCACCCGGCATGGAAACCATTGGCATGGCGATCGCCAGTTATGAGCGTACCCTGAACTCCGCAAATTCGCCTTTCGACCGCTGGCACTTTGGCAAAGATGAACAAGCTATAGATGCCCAAGCAAAACGGGGCTTTGAAGTATTCAAAGGTAAAGCAGGTTGCAGTCAATGCCATAAAATCGACAACCGTTTCGCCCTGTTTACCGACAACAGCTTGCATAATACTGGTATTGGTTTTGACGCAGCGATGAATAAGGCTGCCGACACCAAGCAGCGAGTGCAGGTTGCGCCTGGCGTTTATGCGGACGTACCTAACAAGATCATCGAATCAGTCTCGGAGTCCAAAACCAACGATTTGGGTCGTTATGAAATCACCCAGAAACCGGAAGACAAGTGGCGTTACAAAACACCTTCGCTGCGGAATGTTGCCCTCACCGCACCTTATATGCACAACGGCAGTATGCCCATATTAAAAAATGTCGTTGAATTCTATAACCGCGGCGGCATAGCTAACGAAAACCTTGATCCTTTAATCAAACCGTTGAATCTTACAGCGGTTGAAATTAACGAATTGATTTCATTTCTAGAAACGTTAACGGGTGATAATGGCGAGAAATTAATCTCCGACGCTTTTGCCGCACCGGTGGGAGATAGCAATTAGCTCAACTAATCAGTAAAACGCTACGCATCCCTCTTAACCATTTGCATTCGTGAAAAAGTTGTTTAATAACTGATTCTAATGCCAAATTCAGCGCTCCTCCCAGGTTCAGGAGCAAAATTACGTAAATAGGAGGTAGAATTACGAATATTCTCATTCAGCATGTTTTTGCCTTTGGCAAACAGCATGATGTCGACACCATGCAAATCCGTCAGGTGATACTGCCCTAAAAGGTTAAGCAGCAAATAACTATCCGTAGGCGTTTCATTTTCGCCGGGATTTGTCTGGGCTTCGGCGCGTGTTAAACGAGCATTTGCCGACCACTCGTTTTTTTCATAACTTAATTGCATGCCGTAACGTAAGGGCGGCATTCGAGGAACATCCTTCGCGTTGTTAAATGTGCCGCGAGTATAATCTCCGAATAAAGTTAAATCGAGCGCTCCGTAATTGTTTTGCATCAAAGTAAATGTCGCTTGTGCCTCAAAGCCTTTAAACGTGGCGTCAGCTTGCTGGCTGTTGAGAACGGGAAAACATTCCATGCATTCAAAGGGCGTGCCTTGTAGGTCTAAAGGCACGCCGTTATCGTTAAGAACTGCAATTGTGCCGTCTCCAGCATTGAATAGGCTGGTCGAAGAGCGCTGTTGATAAATATAATTGCTAACCCAGTTGTGGAACAGGTTGATTTCCGCGCTTACCCAGTCATCGTTGAAACGGTATCCGAGATCGATATTTTCCGATAATTCTTTTTTTAAATTGGCGTTGCCAAGTTCGTAACTGCGGGTCGCGTGATGGAATCCATCCGAAAACAGCTCCTGAATTTGCGCCGCTCGTTCGGAATGGGTAAAAGCCATGCTGACTTGATGGTGATCATCGATATCCCACAAGGCAGACGCCGAACCGCTGACCGGAACGTAGGAAACCGCCTTCCTGTCATCAGGCGTAATCTGGCTTAATTCAATACGGGCGCCGAAATCAAAGGTGAAATCGCCTTTCTTTAAAGATTCGACGCCAAACAACGTATAGGATTCGATATCCGATTTGGGAACAATCCGGCCTTCTTCCCCTAAACCTTCGAACTGATTGTTAACCGATTGAAAACCGAATACGCCTTTTAAATTGGCGAAAGGCTTATGCTCGAATTCCAGGCGGCTTTCATAAGCTTCATTCAAGAAAGTCGTGCCAGGTGTACCACCGTCGAGCTCTGTGTGCCGGTAATCGGTATAACCGAATTTCATGCGAATTTCTTCGGCAAAAGCAAATGGTTTGTTGAGTTGGCCTTTTAAATCATACTTGGTTTGTTTTAAGTCAACTGTAACCGGCGCTTCACCATGCCCATCCGGCGCAATGCCATAAAGCTTTTCGAATTGATTGGCTGCAGCACCAACCAGTCCGGCATCGCCAACGTATGACATACCGACCGAACCGCCACGCGCCCGCGCTTGTGAATTATCGATGAAGCCCCCGGAATTGATCAGTTCGCCAGGGGCAATACTCTTAAAGCTAGGATCATGCTGCCGTACAGCGGCTTCATCTATCGCCAACCCGCCGATGTGAGTGTTGTTCTGGTCACGATAAAAACCGTCAACATGATATGCGAAATTCTTTTTACCGCCTTCCAGTTTTAAAGCGCTGGCGGATTCATTTGTGGCTGAATCGTAACGCTGCTCGCCGGCACCGCCAATCATTTTTTCGGGTACGGATTCTGGAATGCGATTATCAATAACGTTGACAATGCCGCCAATAGCCCCGTTTCCATACAATAATGTCGAAGGTCCGCGCAAGACTTCCACCCGTTCTGCAATAACGGGATCAACGCCGTTAGCATGGTCAGGGCTTAATGAGGAAAGATCATTATTTCCCAAACTGTTTTGCATAATACGAACCCGCGGCCCCGCCTGACCACGAATGACAGGCGAACCAACGCCCGCACCAAATGATTGGTTGGTAACGCCGAGCTCGTTACTTAACGTATCGCCAATAGTTTGGCCAACTTTATTGCGCAAATCATCGCCGCTCAAAATGTTAACCGGCCGGGTGGATTTGGTGGTCGTTTGTTTGACTGCATTGCTGTATACAGTCATTTCCTCAAGTTGCTGAGGACTATCTTCATTCGCCATACAGAACGGACAAATTATCGTAAAAATCAAGAAAAGGATTAGTTGCTTAATCATATGAGTGCAAATTTTGTCTTAAACATTCAATTTTATTGAAAATGTTACAATATAACATAACATATGCAACCAAGATCTCAAACCAAAGATATTTATACAAAAAATTGGAGTTTTCTTCAGAACCTAACGGTTAACTGATTATTTGAACATTTGGGTTGCACATTCATGGCAAATACCCTGAATTTCAATTGCCTTGCTCTGCGCAATAAAATTGGCCTCTTTAATTTCAGCCATCAAACTCTGCATAACCTCTGGTGCTGAACGCTCTTCAACATCATTGCATTCCTTGCAAATCAACAACAGTTGTTCGTGCTGATATGAGGGACGATTGCAACCTATAAAGGCATTCAAGCTTTCAACTCGATGTATCAAGCCTTGTTCAATCAGAAAATCCAAGGCGCGATAAATTGTTGCCGGTTTAGCCGCATTTTGCAGCGGTTTTAGCTTTTCCAGCAATTCGTAAGCCTTAGCCGCCTTATGGTTCTCCCAAATCAGGGCAAGTACTTGTTGACGAATCGGGGTAAGTTGTACTCCTCGTTCTGAACAAAGGCGCTCAGCATCGGTAAGCGCAGTTTGAAGGCACTTGGCGTGATTGTGTCCTGCGTGAGTATTTTCGGAATTGTTTGAAGACATAGCTGAGTTAAACGGCAAACCTTGGGTTGTGTGGGAAATGCAAATAATTATTTTTTTCTGACCACTTTTGTCGCCGGATTCAGGTTAATCTCATCGACTATCATGGCGTGCCGCGAATTCAGGGCATATAACACCGCTTCGGCAACATCGCTTGTCTGTAAGAAATTCTTTGCTTCTTCACCCGGCTCAAATGACAACTTATCAAAGAATGGAGTTTTGACCATCCCCGGATTAATGAGGCAAACTTTAACTCCATCCTTGCTACATTCTTCCCTCAAAGCTTGGGTAAAACCGCGCAAGGCAAATTTACCCGCGCAATAAATCGTCCCCTTTCGGCTTCCTTTCAAGGCAGCTTCAGAACCTATATAAATGAGGTCGCTACGCATTTTACGCTTAAAAAATGGTATAAGCGCACGAGTCATGACGATATTGCTCATACAATTAAGCGTTAACGACTCCTGTATTTGTGTATAAGAAAATTCTTCTAAAGACCCAAACAACCCCGCACCTGCGGCAAACACAGCGGCATCAAGTAAAGGAAACCGTTCTTGCAGCCTTTGCATGTGTTCAGGAAGGCTGGCTAATTGGCTTAAATCCATCTGTACAGGATAAAAATTGACATGGGAGGTGGTGAATTTCAGCAAATCACGTGACACCCCCAATACTTGATGACCCTCGAACAATAGTTTTTGGGCGATTGTCCGGCCAATTCCGGAACTGGCGCCAGTCACTAAAATGGTGCGCCCTAAATTTGACATGGAAAAAATTTTGCTTGGGGGATATAAGTCAACAATTGCTCGGCGCAGTTACTTAACATTCCCTGTTCCAATTCAGAACGGTAAGATATCATCCCTTCGTGCTGCTGTAATGGGCTGGCAAACAATTTTTCATCAGGATAAAGCCGGTGCATTTTTTTAAAATAGGCTTCTGGCAAGCGAAAGACTCCCAAGCTAACTGAATGTAGCTGATCTGGGTTAACAATACTAAATACCTGTTTAAACAAATTTTGATAATGTTGTTGGTATCCGGTTTGATAAATCAACGGATCGAAACGCAATCCAATCTGCCAACCGTGCCGCTGTAATATCTGGATAGCGGCAAGACGACGCTCCAATGAGGGCGCTTTGGCCTCGACTTTGTTAACAATATCCTGTGGTGAAAGACTGAAAGCGATAATGACTCGAGGCAAAGGTTCTATTTTAGTCAGGCTTCTGATCTGAGTGCTTTTTGTTCTTAATTCCAGCCAAGCATTGGTTAAATGTTTAAAAAAGGGTAAAAACTCAGCCGCAAATCCGGTGACAGGCTCCAAGGCCAAACTGTCGCAATCGTAACCGGAAAAAAAATAAGCATCTTCAGAAGGATGCACGTTACAGATATTTTTTATACTATTTTGAAAATCTTCGTAATTCACAAACAAAACATAATTTGCCGATTGGTACATCCCCTGTAAAAAACAATAACGGCAGTCATACAGGCAATTAAGCATGTGCGAAAAATAATAATTGTTTTTTCCGCCGATGTTGTAGCTTAACGGCGCCGGGTGAACGAAATTTTGGTGTTTTTCCGCCAGGATCAATGCAGGCTTTAGTTTTTGCAGGCGAAAGTTTTGCCCTTTCGGATTAAACACTTCGCCATACCGTTCGCAGCCAATGGCTCTGGCCTGCGAAAAGCGCTCAAGAATAGCTTTGGTTCGAGGATGTTGCCGTATCGCATTTTCGACATAGAGCGTTTCAATCATAACTAAGTTTAGTTTTTCAGCTAATTTACCACAGGATACTCATAATATTTGCTTGTGATTTTCGGTTTCGTCCACATATTTAGGTACAATGTTAGGTTTTAAAGAAAAAAGCGCATGAAAACAACAAAAATTGGATTTATCGGCGGCGGCAATATGGCGGCAAGTTTGGTTAAGGGATTGGTTGCCAGCGGGCACGATCCTAGCCAGCTTTGGGTATCGGATGTTAATGCAGAGGCATTAACCAACCTGTCCAGCACGCTTCCAATCAATACGACCAGCAGCAATCAAGAGGTGGTTAATACTGTCGATGTGGTCGTGCTTGCCGTTAAACCGCAGATTTTAGGTCAAGTTGCCCAAGATCTCGCCAAGGTTTTGCAGCCTAATCAACTAGTAATATCCATTGCCGCCGGCATTAACCAAACCAGTTTATGTCATTGGTTAGGGACAGATAAAGCCATTGTTCGCTGCATGCCAAATACACCCGCTCTGGTATTAACCGGGGCGACCGCGCTACACGCCAATAAAAATGTCACAACTGAACAAAAAGATTTAGCCGAAAATATTTTGCGATCCGTGGGAATTACGCTCTGGGTTAACAATGAAGGTGATTTAGACGCTGTTACGGCGGTTTCCGGCAGCGGGCCGGCCTACTATTTCCTCCTGATGGAAGCGATGGAAAAAGCGGCTTTGGAATTAGGGTTAAATGAAGCTACCGCGCGTTTATTAATTCAGCAGACCGCGTTGGGCGCAGCTAAAATAGCTTTGGAATCGTCAGAATCACCTGCAGAACTCCGTCGGAGAGTAACTTCGCCCGGTGGCACCACACAAAAAGCAATTGAAACTTTTGAAAGCGGCGGTTTTTCCGAATTGGTCAATAACGCCCTTCATGCCGCCAGAAACCGTTCTATAGAAATGTCAAAGCAAATGGAAGCCAAATAATGAATGCAAGTTATTTTACTAATCCCGTAATTTTCGTCATTGATTCTCTAGTCTCCTTATATATTTTGGCGATTATGCTACGTTTTTTACTGCAATGGTGTCGCGCCGATTTTTACAATCCGGTATCCCAATTCATAATCAAAATTACGCATCCGCCGTTAAAGCTACTTCGCCGTTATATTCCGCCAGTAGGTAAAATCGACACATCTTGCATTGTTTTTGCGTTAATGTTGCAAATGTTAAGTGATTTCGTCATTCTTTTATTAAAAGGGATGAGCATCAGCATTGGCGCATTAAGCCTCCTTGGCATGAGCGAATTAGTTTCACTGTTATTCGACATAATGATTTATTCCGTGCTGGCAAGTGCCGTGCTAAGCTGGATCAGGCCTAGCGGCTTTGATTCGGTTTCATCTATTTTGCAAAGCATCACCGAGCCCATGCTGGATACCTGCCGTAAATTTGTACCTGATTTTGGTGGCGTTGATGCCTCGCCCTTGGTTGCGTTAATTTTATTACAACTGGCGAAAATGGTGATTCTTCCACCCCTTCAACAGTTGGCAAGTCTAATTAGTTAAATGAAATCCAGGTATTTTTAAATGTTCTCAAGGGGAAATTTTTAAGATAACTTAAGCTTATCGATAAGAATTTACTATCAGAGAATAACATGAGTGGTCTCACAGATTTAAAATTAACCAGACATAACCTATAATTCAAGACTACAAATCATTCTCAGTCTGAAACGAATGCATTGCTATAGAAAATCATTAATCTTGGTAACCTTAAGTTTGTTAATACCATACGATCAAATGGTGTACGCAAAAAACATGGTTAGATGGGTAGATGAAAACGGCAAAGTCCATGTTTCCGACCAAGTTCCACCGCAGTATTCCAAGTCAAGAATTGAAAAACTGAATGATCGAGGGGACGTTATCGCTGTAACCGAAAGAGCCAAAACCAAATCCGAGGAAGCGCTTGATAAGCTTTTGGTCGCCTTAAAAACAGCGCAAGAAAAAGTGATTGCCCAACAAATGTTCCACGACAAGGCGCTTAGAATCACTTATTCGAAGCTTGAGGATTTGGAAAATACTTTCAAAGCCAAATTGCAAGAAATGGAAACTGAACAAAAACTGGTTATTAGCAACCTGAAACGTTTGGACAACCAGTTGGAGGTTTTAAACCGCCAAGCAGCGACCCATGAGAGAAACGGCGAGCAAATACCGCAATCAGTAATCGACCAAATCAAGCTAACAGAAAAAGACAGTCAAGAAACCTACGTCAAAATCAGTAAAAATATCGAAAAGAAGAATAAAGTTATCGAACAATTCAATGCGGATATCGCTCGCTATAAGCAGTTAACCAAATCAGCAGAACAAAAACGCCTGGAAAAGCAGCAAGAAGAAGCCAAAGCAGCTAATCAGTTAGGCGTATTTACCTGCGATAGCGAACGCCAATGCGAAAAAGCCTGGAAAATTGCCGGTGACTTCATCAGCAAACATTCAACCTCATCTAATAGCAAAGAACCGGAAATAGATTCCGGAAAGCTCATCATGGGTCGAACCCCAGATACCGATAACGACTTGAGCTTGGCCATCTCCAAGGTTGATTTGGGTGACAACAAACAAAAATTGTTCTTAGATATTCGGTGCAGGGACTCTTCGATTGGCATTGAACTGTGCGCCAGCAAAAAAGTTCAAGATATCAGGTCTGCCTTCAAGGAGTTCCTGGAAACAAGTTTAAATGAATAAACAACATTTATTTACTCAGTATTAATGTACCTACACCCTCATTGGTGAAAAGCTCCAGCAATACGGCATGATTGACCCTGCCATCGATAATATGGACACGACTAACACCGCCTTTGATGGCGTCAGTCGCGCAACGGGTTTTAGGAATCATCCCGCCAGATATGGTTCCATCAGCGATAAGATCATCGATAATCTTTAAAGTCAGGCCCGTTAATAACTTACCCTGTTTATCTAGGATTCCGGCCGTATTGGTTAACAACATCAATTTTTCAGCTTTTAAAATCTCGGCAATTTTTCCAGCGACCAAATCAGCATTAATATTGTAAGACTGCCCATCTTCGCCAACGCCAATTGGAGCAATGACGGGAATAAAATCACTGCTGCCCAGCATATCGACAACTGCAGGATCGATACTGCTAACCTCACCAACATGACCCAAATCGATAATTTCAGGCACTTTTAACTCGGAAGATTGAAGTTCGGATTTATCGCGCGCTTCAATATACAGCTTTTTGGCACGAATAAAATCGCCGTCTTTTCCGGTTAACCCAACAGCCTTACCGCCGTTTCTGTTAATCAGGTTAACAATTTCTTTGTTAACCAAACCACCCAACACCATTTCCACGACATCCATTGTTTCGCTATCAGTAACACGCATACCGTCTACAAAACTGGATGTTTTACCTATTTTGTTAAGTAACTCCCCTATTTGGGGACCACCACCATGAACCACAATCGGATTAATCCCAACCAGTTTCATTAACACAATATCCCGTGCAAAACTATTTTTCAGAGCCTCGTCAATCATAGCGTTGCCGCCAAATTTCACGACGACTGTCTTGCCTTTAAAGCGCTGGATATAAGGCAACGCTTCGATAAGGATGTCGGCAATTAAATGCGCTTTAGTTTTTTCCATTGTTTTAATGGGATCTTATTAAAAAGGTAGTTTGATATCGGGTTTGACTTTCAACATAAGTTCGCGAAATTGCTCTTGTATTTTGGTCAGCGCTTGCTGATTATTTGCTTCAAATCGTATGACCAAAGAAGGCGTTGTATTCGACGCGCGAACCAATCCCCAGCCATCGGAGAAATCAATGCGCATGCCATCAATATTAGTCACTTTACCGCCAGAAAAATCGGCATTAGCGAACATGCCCTCAATAAATTTAGTGTTTTCACCTTCGGCCAATTCAACATTCAATTCTGGCGTATTTAAACTATCGGGAAAATCGGCGAAAATTTGCGCGCTGCTTCTATGGTCTTCAGCCAGTATTTGCAACAAACGTGCGGCAGAATACAAGGCGTCATCAAAACCAAACCACCGGTCGTTAAAGAAAATATGGCCGCTCATTTCGCCAGCTAATTTGGCTCCGGTCTCTTTGAGTTTAGCTTTCATAAAAGAATGCCCGGTCTTCCACATTAATGGACGACCGCCATATTTGACGATTTGATCCGCAAGATGCCGGCTGCATTTTACATCGTAAATAATTTCGGAACCGGGTTTGCCGGCTAAAACATCTTTAGCAAACAACATCATCTGGCGATCGGGCCAAATAATATTGCCACTTGAATCGACCACGCCCAGCCTGTCGGCATCACCATCAAAAGCGATCCCAATATCAGCATTGTTTGCCACCACACAAGCCCTCAGTTCAGCTAAGTTTTCAGGCTTACTCGGGTCGGGATGGTGGTTTGGAAAGTTGCCATCTATTTCGCAATACATCTCAACCACTTCGCAACCCAATTCTTTCAACAATACCGGCGCAATCTCTCCTGCAACGCCATTACCGCAGTCCACGACTACTTTTAACTCACGGTTTACTTGGATATCGTCACATACAGTACCAATGTATTCATTTACAAACATGACATTTTCATCAATCGAACCAGGCATATTGCCGGTAACGAAATCCTGTTCGTCGATTCGTTGTTTAAGCTTTTGTATCCTTTCACCGGAAAGCGTATCGCCTTTCATCATCATTTTTAAGCCGTTGTATTCGGCGGGATTATGACTACCTGTAATCATCACCCCTGAACGCCCGTCTGTATGCTGCACTACGAAATAAAGCACAGGGGTAGGAACAACACCAATATCTAACACGTCACATCCTGTGGAAATAATACCTTTGGTAAGCGCTTTAGCCATATTAGGACTTGATAACCGACCATCACGACCTATAACCAGAGTATGACAGCCATGGTCTTTAGCTTCTGAGCCCAATGCTTTGCCGATGTCACGAACAATTTCTTCGGTTAAAGTTTTACCAACAATACCGCGAATATCATAAGCTCGAAAAATGGTATCCGTCTCTTTTTTAACTTTCGGTGTTTCCGTTTTAACTGTTTTTTCCGGTTCTGGAATAATAGCTGGCTTAACCTCCTGCTTTATAGGAGCAACACTTTTAGCTGGTTTTATTACCTCAGATTCAGCAACAACATCTTGAATTTGTTGTTCAATATCGGAAATTGAGTCATGGAGCTCGTCGAAATATCCTTCTAATTCGAAATCATCTCTTTCGCGGGCAGCCGTGTCAGCTTCATTTTTCTCCACATCACGGTTAAAACGAACCATGGAGGCAATAACTGCATCCATACCGTTTAAAATAACCGGATAACTGCCTCTCGGCTTATCGGTTAAGATGTCTTTGAACGCTTTTAAAATCCAATCTTGATCTTGGGCTAACAACACGGAAAGCTGACGGTGAATGACGTAGAAAGCCCCCAACGCAAACAGTAAGGGCAATAAAATGAAGCTAAAAATTAAGGCTGAATGACCTAAGCTACTGCTGTTAGGGTCAGCAAAATAAATCTCCCAATTAGTGCCTGGAACTTGAATTTTATTTAAATCCGCTTCCTCATCTTTCTTTTCTGTGCTGGCTAGGGTTAACTTATCTTGCCTAATTTCTAAATAATTTTCGGTAATATTTGCTTCATTTAGACTTTGGGTAATAAAATCAAAGTCGAGACTGGCTAGAATAACACCAACAGCTTGATTGTTTTGCATAACCCTGCGGGTAATGGCCAAATGACGGTTCGGGCCAGGGTCGCCTTGAATTGCTGGCAATGGATTATCCAAAAAAGTCGCCTTAACCATGTCGATATCGCCAAAACTCATATGTGGAACGTTGACCTGATCTTGCTCAACAGTTCCCACAGGAACTAACCTGATTTTTTTTACTCCCGGTAAATATTTTTCCAATTTACTTGCAGTTGAGTTTAAATTATTACGATCACCACTGAGGATTGCGCTGGCAACTTCAGGATCCAATGCCATTTTATCCAGTGCGCCGCCCATGAACTGAACCTGTTTGCTAATCGTTTGCGCAATCATTTGCGCTTTAGAAACTACCGCGTCCTCTCTTGCTTGAGTTAGCGCAGTTTTCGAAGAAAAATAAACGCCTGCACCTGCAATCAAGATCATCAGGGTTGCTGTCGCCGTTAATATCGAAAACAAACGTTCCAATTCTTTCCCCTATCTAATTATCTTTAATTTCAAAATTGAATAACAGCAATCATTTAATTGATTATATACCGTCTTATATTGTTACATTATTGAACTTTGCATTTAAATATCAAGACGTTTATCACTCACTACTCGTTGAAACTGAGCTAAAGTAGACACGACGATGCCGACTTCGTGTAGTTTAATTGGATACTCCGCGGGCGGCTTTCCATTTAAAATTTCTTTACCCGCTTTTATTAGCCAACCAAGTTCCACCCTTAATAAATCATTAAATTTGCGATAACCGGTGGCAAAACTTAACGCCACCATTAATGCTGGAATTAAAGTAATGGAAAAAATGAGTGAGAACTCAAAGAAATTCGTAATCGCGCTATTGTCAAAATAAATTTTCCAGTTGGTTTCTGGAACTGAAATAGGTGCGTTTGCTTTAGAAATATCGTCTGTGCTGTCGCCAGTAGACGATAAAACGAGTTTGTCTTGCCGAAGTTCGAGATAGCCTTTTTCCAAAGCCACAGTTGAAAATACTGCATTCAAAAAATCATATTTGATGGTTGCTAAAACGACGGCTAAGGCTGTGTCATTTTGTGTGATTTTATGGGCGATTGCCAAGTGACGCTCATTGCCATCACCCTGAACAGCAGGAGACTGAATTTTTACAAGTGTTTGCTTAACCATCTCTTGATCCGCGAAACTTAAATCGGCGACCTGATCTTTACCTATAGCCAATTGATCTGCCAGGATAAGCTTAATATGTATGACATTAGGAAAGTGAGCGGCTAATTTTTTTTCAGCTTCACCGAGAAGCTGAGGATTTTTTTGCACTACCGCGTTAATGACATCAGGATCTTGAGCCATTTTTTCCAGTATCCGATCATACAATTTAATCTGTTCCGATAAAGAATATGCAATTCCTTTTGCAGCGGAGGAGACCGCATCTACCTTGTATTGGGAAATAAGCGTTTTAGATATTAAGTAAGCTCCGGAGCCAGCAATAAAAACCATCATCATTGAAATCATTGCTAACACAGAAAAAAGAATCTTCATCTAGTTCTCAAAAAATAATTCAAAATATAAACCTAAAGTTTAGCGGAATTTATATCTTTGCCCGGATCAATAAAGAATCTTGTCTACCATTGGTGAATTATGGAGTTATAAGCATTACGGCTTTCTTGATGACAAATTGGAATATTAACTTTGGCATACAAACTTCAGTTTCTCCCTGTGTGACCAAAGCCGCCTTCGCCTCGGCTACTCTTTTGAAACTCCTCAACTTGTTCCAGTAAAACCGGTACGATAGGAACAAATATCATTTGCGCAATACGTTCTCCCACTGTGATATTAAAGCAGGTATTGCCACGATTCCAGCAGGAAACAAAAATCTGGCCTTGATAGTCCGAATCGATCAAACCAACCAGATTACCTAAAACAACGCCATGTTTATGTCCTAACCCAGACCTTGGAATAATTACCGCCGCCAGATGGTTGTCATTAATATGAATAGCTAGGCCGGTCGGGATTAACAGTGTTTCGCCGGGTCTTAGTTCAGTTTCCTCTGTTAGGCACGCCCTGAGATCCAAACCTGCTGAGCCGGAGGTGGCATATTCGGGCATTGGGATTTCATTGCCCAAGCGTTTATCAAGAATTTTAACTTCTATTTTTTTCATTAAATTTTTGAGCTATTAATTGAATCAGTTGCAGTGCAATGTGGAATTTATCGGACATTTCCAAAGTGGTCTTACCAGAAGGCCAGAACACCTCCAGTGCGTTCTCGTCGCTGTCAAAACCGCCCTGTTTCCGGCCGACCCAGTTGGCGGCAATCATATCCAGATTTTTCTTTTGCAATTTGTCCCTGGCATAATTTTCCAGATCATTCGTTTCCGCCGCAAAACCTACCGTAAATGGCGGCTTGGTTAACTTCGCCACTGAGGCAAGAATGTCATCGGTTTTTTCAAGGGTTAATTGAGTTTGTTGGTTTTTCTTTTTTATTTTAACCGTTTCCTGAATCGATGGACGATAATCAGCAACTGCTGCCGCACTAATGAAAATATCGTTTTGGTTAACTTTAGCCATCACTGCCTCAAACATTTCTACGGTAGTTTCCACTTGAATACAGTCCACTCCAGATGGCGATATTTGATTAACCGGCCCAGTTATCAACGTGACTTTTGCCCCCGCATCTAAAGCTGCTTTTGCAAGCGCAAAACCCATTTTTCCTGAGCTACGGTTAGAAATAAACCGTACTGGATCGATTGGCTCCCGCGTCGGGCCCGCAGTAATCAGCACGTTAACATTTGAAAGAACGCCGGAAGCAGGCTTTGCTAGGACACGCTCACAGATATCAATAGGCTCTACCATCCTTCCAAAACCGACTTCGCCACACGCTTGATCGCCGGCATTGGGGCCGATCATGTTAACCCCATATTTTTTGAGTTTTTCAAGGTTAACTTGTGTGACAGGCTTATCCCACATCACCCTGTTCATCGCAGGCGCCATGTAAATTGGGCATTCAGCAGCAAGAAAAAGCGTGGAGGTCAAGTCATCGGCAATCCCATGCGCACATTTTGCCATCGTATTTGCCGTTACCGGAGCAATAATCATTACATCCGCCCAACGAGCAAGATTGATATGCCCCATGGCATTTTCCTCGGCAGGATCAAGCAAATCGGTATGCACTGGGTTACCGGATAATGCTTGAAACGTCAACGGAGAAATGAAATGCTGGGCGCCCCCGGTCATCACCACACGCACATCCGCATTTTGCTTTCTTAACAATCTGACTAATTCGGCAGATTTATAGGCCGAAATTCCACCGCAAACCGCCAATAAGATATGTTTTTTTTTGGAAATATCCAATTTCGTTCCTGGCTATACTTCGCAGAAATTATAGCGAAATTCTTCTATGCTTGAGATTATTTCAGAGGAAATCAGAACTTATGTCGATTAAAGACTGGGCTGAGGACGATCGCCCAAGGGAAAAGTTGTTAGTTCGCGGTCCAACCGCACTCACCGATGCCGAACTACTAGCGATTTTCCTGCGCGTAGGCACTCATGGCAAATCGGCGGTCGACTTGGCGCGTGACTTGTTAACCGAGTTCGGTTCCTTGAAAGCCCTGCTTGGTGCTAACCGAGAGCAATTTTGTGAGGGTAAGGGACTGGGGTTGGCGAAATACGCTCAATTGCAAGCAGTTTTGGAGATGGCAAAACGCCACTTTAAAGAATGTCTGCAACGCGGCGGCGTTTTGAGCAGCCCCGATATGACCCGCGCGTATCTCAGCGCCCAGTTAAGCGGATACTCTTATGAAGTTTTCGCCTGCTTATTCCTGGACAACCAACATCGAGTCATACAATTTGTAGAGCTGTTTCAAGGAACAATTGATGCTGCCCATGTTTACCCGCGAGAAGTCGCAAAACAAGCCTTACAGCATAATGCGGCGGCAGTGATTTTTGCCCACAACCACCCCTCAGGAAATAGCCAGCCCAGCCAATCAGACAGAGCGATCACCGAAAAGCTTAAACAAGCATTGGGGCTGTTTGACATTCGCGTGCTCGATCATTTCATTATCGGCGACGGAGAACCTTATTCTTTTGCTGAACATGGGCTTATCTGATTTCAATACTCAAGCGGCGGTTAACCTGGCTTCTGCTTCCCGGTATTTTGCTGCGCAATGTTCCAGCACCTCCTGTGGCAAATGCGGACCGGGCGCAGTTTTGTCCCAATCCAGAGTTTCCAGATAATCGCGAACATATTGCTTATCAAAGCTGGGCGGACTGATTCCTACCTGATACTCATCTTTCGGCCAAAAACGCGACGAATCAGGGGTTAAGGCTTCATCGATCAAGTAAAGTTTTCCGGATTCGTCAGTACCGAACTCGAACTTTGTGTCTGCGATAATGATCCCTCTCTCTAAGGCATAACTGGCGGCTGCTTTATATAGCTCCAAACTGGCATTACGGATTTTTTCTGCCAAATCCTGCCCGATCAGTTCAATAGTTTTTTCAAAAGCGACGTTCTCGTCGTGGTCGTGAATGGCCGCTTTGGTGGACGGCGTATAAATTGGCTGGTGCAACTGCTGAGCTTGTTTTAGGCCTTCGGGCAAATTAATGCCACAAACCATCCCGGTATTAAGGTAATCTTTCCAGCCGGAACCGATTAAATAGCCACGGACTATCGCTTCAACCGGCAAAGGCTTCAACTTCTTTACAACAATAGCGCGCTCCTCCACTTGGGCTCTCTCCAATTCGTCCTGAATAATTTCAGGTAATGGAACACCTAATACGTGGTTAGGGATAATATGGTTAAGTTTTTTAAACCAAAAATTAGAAATACGGGTTAACATCACGCCTTTTTCAGGGATCGGATCTGGCAAAATGACATCGAAGGCGGATAACCTATCCGTAGCGACAATTAACATTGACTGGCTGTCTATGTCGTAGATATCCCTGACTTTGCCGCGGGTGTTAAGTTTTAAAGATTTTAAATTAGATTGATAAAGCGCTGCCGGTGCTGTCATAAGACCTCAAATAGTCGGTAGATGATACTTTCAAAAATATTCGGACTAAATATTACAAAATAATATTGATAAACAGCTTTATTATCGTCATATTGTGGTTTCGTAAACTCACAAACAAAACTCCGCAATCAGCCGTTTTCGGCGTGATTTTATCATTATTTAAGCTATAAGAAGGTTTGGGATTAATGAGTTGGTTAGGTAAAGTGGTCGGCGGTGCTTTCGGCTTTATGCTTGGTGGCCCCTTAGGCGCCGTTTTTGGCGCATCCATCGGACATCAATTCGATGTCGGCAAGATTTCAATAGAAAATCAGGGCGCTTTCGATAACAGCGGGTTTAATCCTGGCGATCAACATCGGGTGCAAATGGCGTTTTTTACAGCGACATTTTCGGTCATGGGCTATATCGCCAAAGCCGATGGACGAGTCTCACCGGAAGAAATATCCTTGGCGAACCGCATAATGAACCAAATGTCGATAACTGGGGACGTGCGTAAAACCGCGATCAACCTTTTCCAACATGGTAAAAATCCTGACTTTCCGCTAGACGATGCTTTGACCCAATTTTACCGCGAATGCCATCGGCGTACGGATTTAATCCGGATGTTTATAGAAATACAAATTCAAGAGGCACTGGCTGACGGTAGTATCGACACTCACGAAGACCGATTGCTTCTACACATTTGCAATCGACTACATGTATCGGCCTTTGATTACGAGCGCCTGAAAATGATGGTGCAAGCGAGAAATCGATTCCAGAATGGAGGCTTTAGCGGTTATTCCGGGAATTATGACCAACATTATCGACAACAACGCCAACAAGGTCAGCATCGTCGACGCCGAGAAACTTCGAGCTTACAGGATGCCTATGAAGTACTCGGGGTTAACCCCTCCGCCAGCGATGCCGACATCAAAAATGCTTACCGCAGACTAATGAGCCAGAACCATCCGGACAAGTTAGTGGCTAAAGGCTTACCGGAAGAAATGATGAAGTTGGCCAAAGAAAAAACCCAGAAAATAAGCAAAGCTTACGAAACCATTCAAGAATCTAGAAAAATGAGTTAGCGCTAGCGGGTACCAAAAACGATGATGGTTTTACCGTGAGCGGAGATCAAACCTTTATCTTCCATTTCTTTTAGCACGCGCCCTGCCATTTCCCTGGAACAACCAACGATTTTGCCGATTTCCTGCCGGGTAATGTGTAGCTGCATACCATCTGGATGAGTCATTGCGTCCGGCTCTTTGCTAAGATCCAGCAAGGCACGGGCAATACGGCCTTCCACATCCATGAATGCCAGATCACTGAATTTACGGCTTGTTTTTAACAAACGTACAGCCAATTGCTCCGCAATCATATGATAAAAATCGGGGGCTTGCTCTATAAGCTCCTTTTTCATTACTTGGCGAAAACGTTCGTAGCTTATTTCAGCCAATTGGCATTTAGTACGGGTTCTGACCGTTACTTTTCTGGTCTCGGAACCTTTGAAAATACCGATAGTACCGATGAGCTCATATCGATTGAGATAAGCGAGCACCAATTCCTGATCGTTTTCTTCGTCTTCTACACAGATACTGACTGAACCATCCACAATATAATACAGCCGATCCCCTAAATCGCCGGGTCGAAAAACTACGGTTTTTGAGGGATACGTTTTTTTATGACAGAACGGCAACAAATATTCCATCATTTTTTTATTGATATCTTCCTGCGGTTTAAATTGCATCACTACCACCATCAGTAACTAAAATTGTTAATGTTTACTCAATGAAGCATAGCAAAAAAAAATACTTTCACACGTTCTTAGGTTTAATCATTCTATGCTACTCTATGCAGCATTTTCTGTTGTAAATTCGGATTGATTAATGCAAGCAACTATAAAATGGGTCGATGGCATGATGTTTGTCGGTGAAAGCGGCAGTGGGCATGCTGTTGTTATCGATGGCCCACCCGATCATGGCGGACGCAATATCGGCATGCGGCCAATGGAAATGATTTTACTTGCCGTCGGCTCATGCTCATCCTTTGATGTCGTGCAGATTTTACAAAAAGGCCGCAATAATGTGACCGGCTGCGTAACGGAAGTATCTGGCGAGCGTGTAGATGCGATTCCTAGCGTATTTAACAAGATACATTTGCATTTCAAGGTAAGCGGTAAAAATTTAAAACTTGCCGCTGTTGAACGAGCAGTGAAACTGTCTGCGGAAAAATACTGCTCCGCTTCCATTATGTTAAGCAAAGCGGTGGAAATTACCCACGATTTTGAAGTTATCGAGGTTTAATGCGTTGAACAAATTGCAATTACACGGTTTTAACAATCTAACCAAATCGTTAAGTTTTAACATTTATGACATTTGCTACGCTCCCGCCGAGTTACAACAGGCCTACATTGAATATATCGATGAAGCTTATAATGCGGACAGGTTAACCCAAATATTAAAAGATGTTGCCGACATCATCGGCGCACAGATATTGAATATTGCCCACCAGGATTACGATCCACAGGGCGCCAGCGTCACCATGCTGATCTCTGAAGGCGATGTCATGCCGCCCGCAGGCATGAACAGCCAGACTCCAGGCCCACTACCGGAAACAGTACTGGCGCATTTGGATAAGAGCCACATTACCGTCCACACCTATCCAGAAAGCCATCCGGACAATGGTATTAGCACGTTTAGAGCCGACATTGATGTGTCGACCTGTGGTCGGATTTCGCCATTAAAAGCGCTGAATTATTTGATTCACAGCTTTGAGTCTGATGTAGTGACCATGGATTATCGTGTTCGTGGCTTCACCCGCGATATCACTGGCAAAAAGCACTATATTGACCACAATATCACGTCTATTCAAAACTATATCGCCAAAGATACTCAAGAAGATTACCAAATGATCGATGTGAATGTGTATCAGGAAAATATCTTTCACACCAAGATGATGCTTAAGGAGACCGAACTTGAGAATTATTTGTTCGAGAAAGAAAGCAACTTAACCGATCAACAAAAACTCGAGATTGAAAAAAAACTGAGACGCGAGGTAACCGAAATATTTTACGGACACAATTACCGACGCAAAAAAATCAAAGTGGCCGATCCCACTTAATGCGGGAATTTTTCAAATGGTTCCCTGTTTATCGACAGGGAGTCGACAATACTCTCGTATTCGACTAGCTTGGGCCGATACAGAAAAGTCCCCAAACACGAAAGTCCAATAAAAATGTAAAGGGTGTTGAAATCATCCCCAAGCATAAATATTACAAAACCCAACACCCCGATAGTTTCGACGAAAAGCATAGAAACTATCACTGTTAACAAATATCGGCTGCGAGCATTTCCATCACCGGGCATTGTTTGATTTAATCTAAGATGGATGTGACGCACGAGATTGGTCAAAGGAAAAAAGATGATTGCAATCACGTAAAAAACTGACCTTATAATCATGCGATCATGCTCAGGCAATGGGGGCGCTAGCTCGTGACCAAATTTATGACTGACAAATAGGAAAATCACTAGTGTTGTCAGCATTAACCCAACAACACTCCAATGCAAAATCAAGTCTGCGCTTTTGTCGATTTTCAAGGTGAACCTACTCCGAAAAGCTATTTAAGAACTAAATTATAGCGCTATAGCTGTACGAAATTAAAAACTGAACCTGAGTTAACCTTCAATAATAGAAAAAAGACTATGGTTTTTGGTAATCAAAGCTGTTGTGTGACAGGATTAAAGTTTCAAGTAATAGGCAATAATAAACAATATCATCGTCGGCAATGTTACCAAAAGAAGAGAAGATAACGCGGTTAACTTATAACAAAGCTCTTGCTCTACATCGGTAAAATCATCCTGAAAAAAATATTTTTATTTATCACAAAACACCCTCAAGTTAAAGGAATTAAAATCGACGCATTTTGATAGCGTATCTTTTAACTTAACCGAAAAAACTCCCTGGCAAAAAATTCAATGCACCAACTCACGATTAAGCTGGTCATTGCCAAATAAACTAATGTTCCGGTCAGACTGTTTAATTTTAAATTAATGTATTTAGAAAAAATATTGTTCATTGCAAAACCTCATTCTGTTTTTCTGAGATCCAAAGTAACAAGCTAAGGTTAATTATTGATGACAACTTGATGACAGTTTCATGACAAAACCTCTTTCCCATAATAAAAAGCTAACTAGCCTCTAACACTGAAAATTCAACAAAATTCTTAGCCATCAAACGAAGAGAGCAATATAGCTCGGCAATCTTTGGTTAATAGTGCAAACTTACAATGTATTAGCTTGGAATCAATCACTTATACAACGTAAAAGCTGAGACTACTATTTGCGGCTATAGAACGACAGACAGAGTTAGCTTGAACTCAGCGCCATGATTTGAGGGTAAAAGCACTATGCTGCCTTGGTATGCTCTAAGCAAAGACGTGGTAATCGCCAGACCCAAACCGGTACCGCCGCTGCTGCGCAGGACGGTAAAATTGGCATCGGAAATACCGTTGCCATCGTCATAAACGGAGATTGTATTCGCCTTGTATCCCAAGATTATTGCTACAAATAGAAATCCCTCAGATCCCTCGATAGGGTATCGAGCTATCCAGTTTGCTGTTAACCGATAGTTTTTTCGGAATCAGGGACTTTTGATCTGTTGGTTAAGTTTTGAGCAACTTTAACAGAATCCAGAATTTTTTCTTTTATTTGATGAGTTACCTGACTAAGGCAGAACCAGAATCGGCCTAGCCAATACTTGCTCTTCGAGCCAACTTTGCTTAATGCTGTCATAGGCTGGCGACAGCAAGCCTATGCGTTCATTAACCAGATCATTAAGAAATGAACGCGGGATTAGTAACGCGATGATAAGAAAGAAAATAAGCCCGAGTTTAAAATAAAAACTGTTTTGCATAAAAGTCCCCTTAGTGAGTTTGTAAGAGACAATTTATTCGTTTAGTATGCAAAACTTATAATGACAACAAGGACTTTTAGCTGAAATTATGTGCAAAAGTTGTGCAGCGCAAAGCCTGACTAAAGAATAAAACACGAATAATAGGGAACACGTATGAATTATTGGTTAATGAAATCGGAACCCGACACCTTCAGCATCGACGATTTAAAAAAACGACCTCACCAAAGTGAACATTGGGATGGTGTTCGCAACTATCAGGCGCGTAATTTCATGAGAGACGAAATGAAACTACACGACCAAGTGTTTTTTTACCATTCCAACTGCAAAGTGCCTGGCATTGTCGGAATTATGGAAATCGCCAAAGAGAGCTACCCGGATTTTTCGGCGTTTGATCCTGATGATAAGCACTACGACCCTAAAAGCGATCCAAACAGACCGACTTGGATGATGGTGGATGTAAAATTCATAAGCAAACTGGCAAGGACAATTACTTTATCTGAGCTTAAGCAACATACTGAACTTGCCGACCTTGCTTTGGTAAAACGGGGAAATCGATTATCAATAATGCCCGTAAATGAACGGCAGTGGGAATTTATCCTATCGTTGGAATAACGTGTATAGTGTTTTTTTATCTTAGAAATTAGCTGGTTTTTATTGTTTAATGGCTCTTGAGAATTTAAATTAAGCTATTAATGACCGTAATTCCTGTGAATAATGCCAGATGTTAGTTTTTGACATTAGCTGTTTTTGATAATCGATTTTAGGAAAAAAATTAATAGCTATCCATGAAACATATACATTAATTTAACCATTGCCCAAGACAATCCCCCAGCTGCCGGAATGGTTAAAACCCAAGCCCACACAATACGCTCGATAATGGTTAACTTGAGTGCATGAGGATTTTTCGCAAAACCTACACCCATTATGGCCGTTGAAATACTGTGAGTTGTAGAAACCGGCATACCGAAATGCGCTGCTGTCAGCAAAATGGTCGCTGAACTGGTTTCAGCCGCAAAACCGTTGATTGGATGTAATTTTACCATTTTGTGACCCAGCGTCTTGATAATCCGCCATCCACCTACGGCTGTTCCCATCGCCATCACCAAGGCGCACGTAAATATAACCCAGCGATCGATATCTTTTTCACCGCCATCCGGTTTTAAAAATTCCGCCCACGCGGGTAGGTTATCCAAGGCTCCGGTACCGTTTGCTGAAAATATCGCTAAGGCAATTATGCCCATGGTTTTCTGCGCATCATTGCTGCCATGGGCAAATCCCATATAACCGGCGGACAAAAGTTGCGCCTTGCCAAAAAAGACATTTATCCACTTAGGGCGGGATATCCGAGCTAATGTGCCACCCGCAGAATTCATTCCGCTAACGATCGCCATCAATGTGCCCATAATGAAGATCCCCAAAGTAAAACCTGCCACTGGGGAACTGACCATAGGAATCACCACTTTCCAAAGTAAGCCTTTGTTTTCAGTCCAGACTGTGGCGGTTTTCGACCAGATTAATACATCGAAATTATTGTTTCCGGCAGCTAAAGCTGCCCCACATAAGCCACCAATCAAGGCGTGACTGGATGAAGAAGGCAAGCCGAGCGCCCAAGTGATAAGGTTCCAGATGATCGCGCCGATGAGCGCACAAATCAAAACTTCAGAGGTAACGGTTACAATATTTGTATCGACCAACCCTGAAGCAATCGTTTTAGCCACAGCCGTGCCCGAAAAAGCCCCAACCAGATTAGTGGTAGCAGCAAGAATTACCGCTTGTGTAGGGGTTAACACTTTGGTGGCAACCACGGTAGCGATTGAATTTGCGGTATCGTGAAAACCATTGATGAATTCAAATACAAGCGCTGCCAGTATGACAAGCAAAAGCATAGTCAACATGAGAGCCCTTTATGAGTTTTTTAAGACGATGTGGTAGATAACATTACCGGCATCCCGGCAACGGTCGATCGCTTTCTCAAGGATTTCAAACAAATCCTTTTTTACCAGATAACGAATCGGATCTGACTCAGAGGTGTATGCATCACGATATAATTCAAGTATTTGGCGATCGGCTTCACCTTCAATATCCTGCAATTGGTCGTTTAACTTTTTGGTTTGTTCCAAATCCATACCTTTTCTTAACAATCCGACCATTTGTTCCAAAACTTCACAGGCTTGCTCCAGCATGGCGGCACGCGGAGCAAAATCTACATCACTTATACGTGATAAGGCAAGGGTATGCCGCTCCGCAAATTTTTCTACGACCTTGGGGATTTTATAAAGCGCGCTACTCAACGCCTCAATATCTTCGCGTTCAAGTACAGTAACAAAAGTATTAACCAGTTCCTCGCTGATTTGCGCGAACAAATCTTTTTCGCGGCGGCGCGCTTGTTTAAATTTTTCTAATGATCTCTGCGGGGCTGGAGTGCCTAAAAGTTCAATCAACGCCCTGGAAGACGAACTCGCAGATTCAGCACTGGCTTCAAGCAAGCCGTAAAATTTATCGCCTTTGCCGAAGATGGTTTGTAATGAAAACATATGTGTTCCTGATTTATTTACCGAATGGCTATTTAATTTTCATTTAATTATCTCATAACATGATGGTTAAAAATCAAATGTTATAAGGTGTACAGCCGAATGAAAAAGTAAGTTTTTTCTATAGTTAAAGGGGCATTTGGTTGAAAAAGAACAAGACTTGTAAGCATCTAAATATAAGTGTTTACTTGTATCGGCTAAGTTCAATAGTACATCGACCATACTAGATAACGGTTTATTTCATAAATATGGGCGACGAACTTGCTATTATGTTGTCATTACGAACCTACAAATATCCAGTAGGTAATATTACCTATATGCAAAATTTACCCAAAAAACTACAATACTATGTAAGCTTATGCTCACGACCTGATTTTTATTAAATTTTTTTGATTTGCCTTCGTTTGGTTAATATTAATTTAAGTTGGGAATGATAATTTATGTTCTATGATCAATATTTGTGGAATTTATATGTGTAATAAAATACGTTTTGTTTTTAGTTGTTTTTTCTTATCTGTATTGTTAGCTAATAGTACCAGTGGTATTGCTGCTCCTGTTTATACAAAGGTTGGCGAAGCTACAAACGATACAACTCCATCAACTTGGCTGGATTTTTCTTTCGATATTACTAATCTTGTCACCGGTGCAAAAAACGCTGTTCTGAAATTTGATCTGAGAAACGATGCTCCCCCGCATATTGCAGATTCAACTACATCAGCGGTTTCATTCGGCGTTGAAAATACTAGTTACTTCGTTCATTTTGACTATTTATCCGGTCGTGATACCTCTCATTGGCGTAATGTGGAACTCATTATTGATGGTTTGCATTATGCTGATCAATATGGTGATCAAAACAACCATTTAGGCGATGCGGATTATGGCACTGCTTATCAAGGCGTTGGTTTTGCAGGTAATCTTTTGGGTCAAACAGGGTTTGATGCCACTACATTCATCATGACTGCTGATACAGGAACAGCTCCTGTCTCTTCGGTACCAGTGCCAGCTGCTTTTTGGTTATTCGGTTCAGCACTGCTGGGCTTAGTAAGTACTAGAAAAAAAGCATAATAAGACTATTTGTTTAGAGCAGTTTAAAATTTTAAGCTGCTCTCATTTAATACTTATCCCTTCTTATAGTTTTTTAAATTGTCACAAACTTCTCCACTTCATATTTTTTCAAAAAGCGTTCAAAACGCTAATCTCAAGGAGATTGCCATGGAAGTAATTAGCCGGTGATACTCTCAATTCTTTTTTTTCGGCATTGTTAAATAAATATATTTCTCGCGACACCCGCTCATATTTAGCTTGAGTGAACGTAGCTATAGAGTTGTTCGAAATGCGAAACCTGACTAGGTCAAAAACTGTTTAGTCAATTAAAAACAGCGCTATAAATGTAAATCTTGTAGGTGCCGGGGAATAAGAATAAGCTCCGCAACCAACCCCAGCTTTACCTTGAGGGGCTCGGTTTTCGTTCAATTGGACGATTCTTGAAATGCAGCCATTCGTTCCGATGCCGGTGCATGTAGTCGATATGGATGGAATACATACTCATATAGGCTCCAAAAGAACTATTGGACATGATGAAGGATTTCTCAACTGCGAAGAGGACTCCCCGACACCGACCGAAAACCATGGCTCAATCAATAATATAACCGATGTAATGAACGGTTACTGGAGTCTTTATAAAAAATTCGTTCCGTAAGCACCGCATACACAATCAAATGCGGAAACCTATACGGTCGAGGATATAACAGCTTGTTCATACATTTTTTGGCTAGGCTACGCTAAAAATCGAAGTGCTATTGCAAAAGCAAGGACATGCTTGAATATTCCGCCTTGCTTTTGACTTCCAAATGGAACGGCGAACTAAAAACTATACTTTAATTAAACCCGTGGTGCATTTAGGAAATAACGATTTTCAAGTTGTTCAAATTGTTTCCATTGCGATGGTTTAGCCATTGAATGAGGGTTAATGCGGTCATTTTAGAGAGGATACGGGTGGACAAGCCTGTAAAGAATTCGGCGTAATTACGTCGGATCATGAACTGGTCACAAAGCTGGGAAAACAAGGTCTCGATGCGTTTTCTGGCTTTCCTTAACACGGGGCTGAACGGCACAAAGTCGGTTTGGTTACGGCGTTTCGGGGTTTCCAGCCGGATGGCGGCAGTTTCGAACAAGTCCTGTTGATATTGGCGGCTCAGGTAACCGTTATCCCCGACCAAAACGCAGTGCTGGAGCTGGGTTTTCAGATCGTTGAGGTAATGGATGTCATGAGTGGCTGCGGTTGAGATATCGAAGGTTTTGACAACCCCTTGGGGTGTGCAAACCGCATGGAATTTATAACCGAAGTAATGCGCGTTGTGCGCGGCACAATAGCCGTAGCTGGGCGCCGCCCCATCGACATCTTGGCAAATACGGGAGCGCTTGGCACGGGCGGTTTTACAAACTTCCAGGGGCATGCTGTCAACAAAAAAAAATAACCCTCAGACGGCACCAGCACAGTGACCATCCGTTGGCGGAAATGTTCAACCATGAATTTCAGGCCTCGCCGCCTCCGGTTGAACACGGAACGTTCAATTTGGCTTGCCAGGTTGGCCGGCAATTGTTTGAACAGGTAACGTTCCGAGTCAATGCCGAGGCTTTCTGCCGACAACGACAGCGCAATCAGTTGTTTGTCCGATAGCTTAGGTGTACGGACTTGTTTGAGGAAATTGTCTGCGGGTTCCAGTTCGTGCAATAACCCCAATATTTTGTTATAACTTACACATAAGTTGCTCATATCATTTGTTTTTTGGCGAAAATTTAATGATATTCACCCAGTGAAAATGAGCAACTTATTTTTTATCCCCTAAATGCACCACGGGTTTATTTTAGTTATTTACCGGAATTGAGTGATTCCAAATCGGAAATTAAGGCGTAACTTTAGTCGAGACGTAAGCTCGGTTATTAGTCGGAGTCGCCTCAACAACTGGCGTCGCGCTTACAATAACACGCTGTATAGTGGATCGCGGTCATCCGATTTGGCGATACTGAATAGAGACAGGCTGTTGCCGGGCAGGAGTTTCCCGAGCTGGCATAAGCTGATCGTAGCGTAGCGGTTACAAACCCCTTGGCTCGCCAGAATGCCAAGCAATTTTGGTCCGTTTGAAACCTGATGGGTGACAGACACGTTATTGACGGGATCGGGGCCATTGTTGGTAATCTTAAAATTAAATGCGCCGTAGCCTTTACTGGCTAAACCCCAGGGTTGTTGTACTACGTTGATTTTTTAGATCGGAGTGATGTTTTTTATCTAGGAGACGGTCGCGGATAAAGATATCATCAGAATAATTAATATCCTTAGAAACAAGATTATCGGAATTGGACACAAAAGCAACAAACCGTCCATCGGCACTGAGATCTGAATAAAGGCTGGCTCCATTACCTTCCGCGCCATTGTTGGCAACACTCATTCGTGTTGTTTGTTTAGTTAACCGATCGTGACTAAATACATCGTATGTTGAATTAGTATCTCCAGTGACTAAATTGTTCGCAAGTGAACTGAAAATTACATAACGTCCGTTTGCACTAATACTAATAGATAAGCCACTAGACCAATTTCCCTCTTGGCCTTTACTTCCAATACTTACCCGAGAAGTTTGCTTAGATATTCGATCATGGATGAAAACATCATCTATATTGTTATTATCATTTGAAACTAGATTAGAAGCCTGGGAATTAAAAGCAATATAACGCGACCATCAGAGCTTATACATCGGGACAAACTCCAGCTGTTTCCTTCAATTCCGTTGCTATTGACACTAACCCTCGTTGTTTTTTTGCTCAATCGGTCAAACACGAAAACATCAGAAGCTCCATTATTATCATCAACCAAATCGCTAGCCCATGATGTGAATGTTATGTAACGCCCCTCGGCGCTTATGCTATGAGTTCCATTTAGCTGGCTACCGACATTTCCCTCATTTCCATTTTTATTAATATTGACCAGCTGTGTTTGTTTAGTAAGTGTATCGTGAACAAAAACGTTTGGAAATTGTTTTGTTCCGCCCTTAACTAAATTGGTCGCATCAGATTGAAATACTACAAAACAACCATCCTCACTTATGCTTATACCTCCGAACGTAGAAGAATTTGCCTCTACACCGTTACTATCGACACTAACCCGTGTGGTAGTTTTTTACACGGTCGTGTAAGAAAATGTCATAATTATTATTGGTATCACCGTCAACTAAGTTGGTTGAAAAAGATTCAAATGCAACAAAGCGACCATCACCACTAATGACTGTATTTAAACCTCCAAAATTTCCTTCTACCCCATGACTATTAATACTTACTCGTGTAGTTTGTTTTGTTAATCTGTCATGAATAAAAGAATCATAGCTATTGTTGTTATCTTGTGTTACTAAATTAGAAGATGCGGAATTAAATGCCACAAAGCGACCATCGGCGCTTATACTTGGTTGATCACTATTTGCATTTCCTTGTACACCATTATAACTGACGCTTTCAATAGTCGTTTCACCCGCTATAGATAAATTAAAAAAACAACCCAGCAGCAATGCCAAGCCATAAGAAAACGATTTTTTTAGTTTTAATGAAATCATATTCAACTTCTCATAATTAAAGTAACTGTTACATCTGCACTCCGTGATATTTTCCTTTAAAACTGGATTTGCACAGGGATAACCTTTTATGTAACTTCTATTTGAACAAAGATAACCAACTAAACGTATGAACAATTGATTTATATCAAAAGACTGAAAGAAACAGGTAAATCTGGTAGCTGTAAACGTAATCTAACTTTTCGCTTACGCTACACCGTTTAAGCCAGCTAGACGGGGCGTTAAGCCACGACCAAGTGACTCGATTTTTGAACCGGGACGACTATGACTCAAAAATATTATGGCGGCACGTCAAAAAGACGGTGCGTGAGATCGAACAGGAGGATGGCGTATTGATCTTTGACGACACGATCCAGGAAAAGCCCTATACCGACGAGAACGAACTGGTGTGCTAATACTTTGACCACACCAAGAACTGTACGGTCAAGGGCATCAATATCCTCAACTGCCTTTACCATGTTGGCGGCGTGTCGTTGCCGGTGGCGTTTGAATTGGTTCGCAAGCCTTTCCTTTACAGCGACTTGGCGACCAAGAAAGTGAAGCACAAAAGCGACGGGACCAAGAATGAGATGCTAAAGCATGGTTGTCAGTACCCCGGTACTCCTTGCCGTTGTCGGAGTAAGCGTAGTCGATCTGGTAAGGGCATTGGGCAATGACGTTGCCGACCAAAAATTGGGCGACGCTGTCTTGGGCCTTGTCCGGCAGGATGCCGGCGTAAAGCTCGCGGGAGAAGTCGTCCATAGCGACGAACAAGTATTCCCTGGGCTGGGCGGGTGATTGGCCTTTGAGCAGCGGCAGGCGCTTGGTATCTAAGTGGACGAGTTCGCCCGGATAAGACTTGTTGTAGGGTCTAGCTCTGCGTTTAAGGCGCTCTTGGTCAACTTTGACGAGGCGTTTAAGGCCAAATTGGAGGGGCTTGAAGCATGGGTTGGCTGTCCCGGGGCTTAAATTCTTGTAACCTTGCCCGCTTGAGGATGGCATAGATCGTTGGCCTTGAGACCCTGAAGCGTTCCGCCAAATGCGTCATTTTCCAGATGCGGGTTTTAAAGCTGCCAGGTTTCTTTTCTGTCCAGCACGGTAAAACGCTGTTTATGTATGTTCATCTACGGTATTTCCCAAAATACTGTAAACAACCCTAGAAATTCTTACATTCAAGATCTTTAACTATTTGCTAAAGATGTCTAGCTTAAAGAGACATTAAATAACAATCAAATAATTTGCACTACTGGCGAGTTTTTAGGAAAACCACCTGATTCGATAATCATCCCGAGAATTTTTCTAATCGCCGGCATCAATTTTGATACTTCCAATCTTAGGATTTACTCCCCAAAGAAAGCAGACACAAGGATAATAGAACAGAAGGAGCAGAGAAGGCTAGGGACAAAAAAAAGACACCTAGCCATCACCAAATCAATCTTTTGTTATCTATTGAGTAGAAATCTTAAGTGAAATTCCATTTTGTATTTTGCCGAAATCGCCGCCTACATCATCGAATACATAAACTTTCCAGATTCCATTGGGTGAGGCTCCATTAAAAACACTCAGATCAGTTTGATATGGACCTATTGGTGCGGGCACTGGAAAGCTGTCTGCAGGGCCAATGGCGTAATCCGTGGGCTTATAGACACCAGATTTTATCACTGCGCTCTGAGGCAGAGCCGCAGCAGATGCGGCATCAAATGTTAACGAAATAGCATTAATGGGTTTTGTATCCCCAGCATCAGACATCAGCAACGACTTCTGCCCTCCCGGACCAACCAACAGAATATCGAGATCGGCCGGATAAACATGGGATAAGCCATTCAAAGTTAAAGATACTTTGTTAACAGAGCCCGTCATTCCGTTAACACTTACATTTGCTGGATATGGGGAAGCTGCTCCCATATTTGGAATAATGATAGCGTCAGGTGATGTGAATGTCTGGGTTTGGAATGCACTGCCCGCCGTTATTTTCCAAGGGAAGCTAACTTTGGAAATACCATTCGGATGACCATCACTCACAGTTATCTGGGCAGTATAATTGCCAGTAACAGTGGTTGCAGTCCCGCTGATCAAGCCTGTAGTGGCATTGATGCTTAGATTTGGCGGCAATCCGGTAGCACTATATTTTAAAACATCTCCAGCGTTTGCATCTGTCGCTTTTATTTGCAGGCTTACACTCCTATTCATTATGCTTGTTTGCGCACCGGGACTGGTGATAACAGGTGGAGTGTTAGTATCTGTAGTATTACCGCCTGTGGTAATGGTTAGAGATACCCCATTTTGTATTTTTCCGAAATCGCCGCCTAAATCATCGAATACATAAACTTTCCATATTCCATTGGGTGAAACCCCATTAAAAACACTCAGATCAGCTTGATATGAGCCTGTTGGTGCGGGAGATGGAAAGCTATCAATATAGCCTAATGCGTAATCCGTAGGCTTATAGACCCCAGTACTTATCACTGTGCTCTGAGGCAACAATGAGGCTGATGCAGCATCAAATGTTAACGAAATAGCATTAATGGGGGTTGTACTACCAGTGTCAGACATCAGTATTGCCTTCTGCCCCCCGGACCAACTAACAGCATATCAATGTCAGCCGGATAGCTGTGGGTTAAGCCATTCAAAGTTAAGATTACTTTGCTAACAAAACCCGTCATTCCGTTAACATTTACATTTACTGGATACGGTGAAGCGTCTCCCTTATTTGGAATGGTGATAACATCAGGAGAAGTGAATGTCTGAGTTTGAGAAACACCGCCCGCCGTTATAGTCCAAGGGAAGCTAATTTTGGAAATACCATTCGGATGACCATCACTCACAGTTACTTGGGCAGCATAATTGCCAGCAATAACCGGCGTAGTACCGCTAATCAAGCCGGTGTTACTATTTATGCTCAAACCTGTCGGCAATCCGGTAGCACTATAATTTAAAACATCCCTTGCATTTGCATCGGTCGCTTTTATTTGCATACTTACAGGGCTATTTACTCCGCTTGTCTGGGCATTGGGATTAATGATATCCGGCGGTGTGTTACTGGACATCACGGCGCTAATTGTCCAAATAAAATTGACACTGACCGCCCCCCCCGGATGACTATCACTAACGGATACCTGAGTTGTATAAACACCAGCAACAGTTGGAACTTTGCCACTGATCAAGCCAGTGGCAGCATTGATACTCAACCCTGTCGGCAATCCAGTTGCACTATACTTCAAAATATCTCCAGCGTTTGCATCGGTTGCCTTGATTTGCATACTCACATTGCTATTCACGCCGCTCGTTTGCGCCCCAGGATTTATGATGACCGGCACATAATTCGTAACAACGGCCTTGGACGTAGTTACATCCCTCGGACGTAAGCGAAAGCCTTGCCAGTGAACAGGCATCTTAATATCATCCTCGGCACGCGGAACATGATGGAAGTTTACCCCATACCACAATACAGGATCAGTAATCACTTCGTCGCCAACAAAACTGACAAGGCCGGAATCGACTATTTCTTCCGTAGATTTATACTGGGTTAAGTAAAAGTCATTTTGAGTAAAATCCTCTGGCGCGCGGAGTAAATCGGTAACACTAGGTTCAATTTCGTAGGAGATATTGCGTCCGTCGGCATTTTTTTGGGCAGTATTAACAACCCGCCAAAACGTGGCATTCGCAAGGCTATTGACCTCTTTTGCTTCAACTGTAAGAGGCGTTACCGACATACTTCGCCCGTCACCGCCAGTATTTGTAAAGCTCACTCTCTCAACTCGATTATTTGAATTACCATCAAGATCGAAATCCATTCGCCAAATGAGAAGATGGTTGTGACTCACGGCCATTTGAATGGGTTTACCAATTGGCCAACCAGTTCTCGCTGTCCCTGCAAAACGAGCTAAACTGCCTGTGGCACCGACTGACGGCTCTATCGTGCCGTCATCAAAAAATGTGTACTGCAAAATGTACTTGTAACTGCTAAAGGCGATATAGCCGAAAACAGCAAAGCTGTCACCCTGGCTCGACTCTCCAATACTCACATTCTTATAAAAATATCCCGTCGGGCGATGCACCAAACATAACGTATGATTTGTTTGCAAATTTCCTTCCGGGCATTCGGCTGGGGTAAGCAACTCCAGATTTTTACCGAAACCGATGTCGTGATATCGAGCGCCATTCTCATCATATGGAACAAATAATTGCGCTAGATGCATTGAACCGAGTACTTTTCTTCGAATACCATGCGGAGGCGTATAAATGACCTGCGTTATACGGTAGCCATACCCTGCTCTTGGCTCCCAACACATTTCCCACTTAGCCGAATTAGCAAAAGTTTGTACGATTTGGTATTCAGTCGAGCAACCCAGCGTTTCTGTTGTCTGTGCTAACACATTTTGTACAGACAGCAAAAATAAAACCGCGCAAAAGATCGAGGAGACGGTTTGGATAATGAATGACTCAAAAAGAGAAAACGATTTCATCTTGTATTGCCCGTTACTTAGTTAAAGGGAGATGTGTCGGTTAAATCACGAGGCGCAATAACGATCCCTTGCCAATGAGTCTGAATATCGGCTTCATCTTCAGCGCGTGGCACTTGATGCCAAGTAGAACCAGCCCAAACTACAGGATCACTGATAGCTTCTCCATTAACAAACTGAGGCAAACCGACCCCACAACCGCTTGTAGTCGGATTATGTGAAGCAAATTGTTCACAAGCTTTGTTTTGGGTAACATAAACATCAAAGTTGGTGAAGGCATCGCCACCACGATGCATAGATGTTTGATGCGGCACTATTTGGAAAGCTATTTTCTGTCCATTTGCTAAATTGCTAATTGCCTTATCTTTAATTATCCAAAACCGCTGACCTTCTGGTGAATACTTAAATTGACCTTCAATCAATCTATCGGTGATTGTTTGAGTTCTAATGTATCCAAAAAATGGTAAACCGGCATAATCCAGCTGCTGAAATAAGTCGTTATCTTGTCCCCCTATGGCAAAATCAAGACGCCAATAAGCGGTATGATAACGGTTTGTCGCGTAACGAGCCGATCCAGGAATACCAATCGGCCAACCTGTAGCAGCAGAGGAGTCACGTGATGGATCAACCTGACCGCTTACGCCAAGCCTAATTTGGATAGAGCCATCATCGTTGAATATCCACTGGCTTATATAAGTATCCCCACCAACCGCACTCACCCCAAATAAAATCAGACTTTCTCCTTGAATTTGTCCTGATCCGCGCCAAGCGTAACCACGTGGAATTATCATCTGACATAAGAGCGCACTATTGACTCCATTATTTGGTAATAATTTGCCGGGGAGTGGACAGTCCTTAACCGCTAAAGGGGTTAAAGCTAGTCCCGAATCACTCGCATAGTGTTGATTGCCGCTATTGTTATCATAAGACACAAGCAGTTGCGCTAAGGATGCTTCTTGAAGAATGAGTGTCCTGGGCGCCCCTGATTTTGCCGTAAGGGTTATCCCACTCAATACTAGGCCCTTTTTGACATCATTAGCCCAAGTAAACTCCCAACGAGCACCCTTTGTCATTTGGCAATCTACAGATTTGGGTGATGGATTAATACACGTAGCTGCTTGTGTAACACTAACACCCAGAATTACGAGTATTACAGCACTAAAATTTTTTACCGTTCTTTTGTACGACATGCTCATTTTATATACTTTCCTAGATTTAATTAGTGTGTATGCTCAGATATGCCTTGATCAGTCCACATAACTTCTCCCGTTGAGAGATTGACTATGACGTTACTTGTATCTATGAAACTCGAGTCATTAATGGGTATAAAAAGCTGCATGCATCGATCCTCTTTACAAGAGGCTGTAATTCTACCCAGTGGTGTGCGGGGATCAGTAAAATAGATGCCACCTTCTGCCTGTAGCTGGTTAACATTTATAAGTTCTTGTCCAGATACATTCCGGTAAGCGTTTCGGAGACGAGACCCCATGTCAGGATGGTCAAAAATAAGTTGTAACGCAGCATTTATTTCCCGTTGAGTAAAAAAGGGTTGATTTACGGCCCCTTTAGTCACAACTCTGTCTTGAACGGTATTATCTTTTAAATCTACCACTACCCGGATTGATTCGTTATTCGAATAGTCATATAAAAAAACATCTGCTTTGCGCGATAAAGGATCGGAATTCTTGTCTTCATTATGATGTTGACTATAGAGAGTTTGCATATTTTCCAAACCCTCCAATCCTTTTGGCCTAGGCTTACTTTCCGACATCATTCTTGCTCGCATTGAACGATTAGCGTTTTGGGCAAGCCGTTCTGCAAGAGAGCGCTCGCTCGGGGACAATGGGTCTAAAAGGCGAGGCTTCTTAGCAATTTCTACCGTATTTTGCTCGTCAGCGGCATGAAGAGGTTGACTTATCGCCTGTGTCGTGAAGAAAAAAGCTGACATCAGCACCAGATTAATAAAGCATCCGGGCGACATAAATCTTGCAGGAAAGATCTTCATAGCGCTGTGTTTCCCCTTTCTACTGTAATAATATTAAGAAATAAAAGGAGTAAACTTGCTTTCTCCTTTTATCGTTAATATATTCAAACAGCAAGGTATACTTAAGCTATCCGTAAGAATACTTATTTACAAATTTTTAGAAACTCTGTTCAAGATTTGAAGAGAATTGAAGTAGTGGAAATATAAGCTGTTAACAATTGCGGATATTGTCAAAAACAGCAAAAAAAGTGAGTTAAATACAGCACATGGCGGAAAGGAAAGCCACATCTAATTTACTGTGAAAAAAACTTTTAGTTGATTAAAGCAACTTTATCAATTCTTGGCGCACATAAAACATACTTAATTAATAAGAGCTTCGATCAAAGGCGAATTCACCAACATTCCTAACTTGTAATGGAAGTTATCAATGATGACACCTTGTCAATTTCAGTTACATAACTTAAATCTCCTGTTAACTTCATGACTATTTTTGATTTGCATAAGCGATTCCCGCTCAATATGTTTATATTTAAGTTTCGGCATAATAAAGAGATTTTATTGACCACGATTTTAAGGCTCTATCGCAATAGCTTTTTCTAAATAATCTATCTTCCTTTTGAAATCTTTTTCATTGTCGGCATATAAATAAGCAATTCGCCTAAATTCCTCATTCACCTGAATGAAAACATCAATAACATCAGGATCAAATAGAGTTGCTCTGCCGTCCGACATCACCTTAACCGCCTGTTGATGGTTCATTTGGGCTTTGTATACTCTTCGGCTAATCAAAGCATCGTAGACATCCGCCACCATAAAAAGCCGAGCAGAAATCGGAATCTCATCCCCAAATATGCCTTCAGGATATCCACTACCATCCCATCTTTCGTGATGATTAAAAATGATTTCTTTAGCATAAATTAACATGGGCACAGATTTCCCCGTATCCTGTTCAGCTTGCGAGATCAAATCTAAACCGATTTTTGGATGCGTTTTAATGACATCAAATTCATCGGTCGTTAACCTGCCCGGTTTCAATAGTATCCTGTCAGGGACACCAACGCTCCCAATATCATGCAAAGCAGCTGCCTTGGCAAGCGAATCGATAACCTCGTCTGACTCCAGATAACTTGCAAAACGAGGGTGCGATTTCAGCGATTTCGATAAAATTTTTATATAACTTTGAATTCGCCTCAGATGGTTTACACCCTCCCCTTCTCGCGCCATAGAGAGATAAGCCAAAGCCTGAATCATGACATCTAATTCCGAATACTGGTTTATAACTGGTTTATTAATGGCCGTATCGTTTTGTATGCTCATAAAATTAATTACCAAGTAACATTTTTACTATGCGAAAAATGAATTTCTGGAGTGGAAAATACGAAACTATTCAACTTAATAAAAGTAAGTTTAGTAGAAACCACCTAATATCCTTAACGCTCACAAAAAATGCAGTTAATGCACGATATTTCATTGAATCACGGATTAAAAATGTAGTACAAAATTGATTTTTTAAAATGTGATATTTTTCAGTAGCCATTTACAATCCCTTAACCCATTACAATCCCTCAGCCCAAATGGAAGCGAATTCTTCGGGATAATAAAGGATCGAGATTGGTAAAATTTACCTGAACTCAATCTCATTGTAGGTTTACAATCAGATAATGAAAGCTTTGACTTTAACATTAGTTTTAAATTAACCAAAATGATAGAAAATTTGATAAATAAATTAAGATTTAATGCCCGAATTTGGTTTTTATTGGGTTTTTTAGGCTGCGTGACGCTTTTGGGAGCAGCGTATTATTTTCAGTTTGTAGAAAAACTGGAACCTTGCCCGTTGTGTATTTCCCAACGCATCGGTATTTTTCTGACTGGCTTTTGCTTTTTAATCGCTTTTCTTCACAACCCAGGCTTAATTGGCACTAGGCGTTATGCGATTTGGGGGGCTGTTGTTGCCTTGGCGGGCGGTTCCGTCTCGGCAAGACATGTCTGGATTCAGCACCTGCCCGAGGATAAAGTGCCTGAATGCGGTCCTGGATTGGATTACGTATTGCAAAATTTTCCACTCACAGAAACCATCAAGTTAATGTTAAGCGGCACTGGCGATTGCGCCAAAGTCGATTGGACGTTATTCGGCATCAGCATGCCCGCTTGGACTCTCGTTGCATTTTTAAGTTTGGCAACCTTAAGTTTGCTACAATTTTGGAATTATCGCGAAGGCTAGGCGAAAACTACGCCTGAATTTGATAACTTGGACATCATCGAGAAAATATATGTATAAATTACTATTGGCTTTACTTGTTAGCATTCAAATAATTCCATCATTGCAGGCTGATGAGCTAAAAGCCGCCACATCTATTTCCGCTGCACCCACACCAATAATTGGCAACGCACCTGCTACATTAAAACAAATAATTGAAGGCTCGCACCGTTCTCCAGAAAACAAACACCGCGATCAATACCGACACCCCGAAGAAACCCTGAATTTTTTCGACGTCAAAGACATTATGACAGTTGTGGAAATTTGGCCGGGTGATGGTTGGTATACCGAAATTCTGGCGCCATTTCTGAGGGAAAAAGGCAAATTCTATGCCGCACAATTTTCTCCGGATACGCAGAATTCTTACCAGAAAGCGAAACTGGCTAAATTTAACGAAAAACTTAAAAGCCAACCATCCCTATACGATAAAGTCGAAATAACAACATTACAACCGCCTGAGTATTTGAAAATCGCCCCTGACGGGCACAGCCGACCGAGTGCTAACCTTCCGCAACGTGCATAACTGGATGAAAAACAACCAGGCGGCAATGGTTTTCAGCGCTATGTTTAAAGCCTTAAAACCGGGGGGTATTCTTGGTGTCGTTGAGCACCGTGGCTCTGCCAGAAAACCGCCAGAACCCTACCGCAAAATCAGGTTATGTTAACGAAGACTACGTGATCGCCTTAGCCAGAAATGCCGGGTTTGAATTCTTGGCAAAATCCGAAATCAACGCTAATCCCAAAGACGTCAAAGATTACCCGGAAGGCGTATGGACGCTCCCGCCCACCCTAAAATTAAAAGAAAAGGATCGTGATTTTTATCTTGCCATCGGCGAAAGCGACAGGATGACTTTAAAATTTGTCAAGCCTCAACCGACACTATCAAGCTTTCTGCCTGACAATATAATGGTTGACATTAATCGTTCTGCACTGACTGGAATACCAAAGATAATCCACAAATCCGAGTAAATTGGTAAAGTTGGTCAAAATCCCAGGAACAAGCTTTTGATTAACACACAACCAATTGATTTACATGTAATATTTAATAGATTAAAATCTACGCAATGTAACAAAACTGTAATAAAAACCGTTACTAACGGTAACAAAAATGCACTTACCCACAAAGTTATCCACAATTTTTGTGGGTAACTTAAATTACCTTAAGTTTCATAATAACTTAGCTCGCTAACATAAAATTTCTGTCAAAGATGCTGGCTAAGTCACAAAATTCTGCTTCTCCGCTCATTTTAAGAGTGGCGGTCGCGGTGCCTATATACCGATTATTCGATTACCTTGCACCGGAAGCCGTTGATCGCGAGAATTTAATTCCTGGATTACGGCTGGAAGTCCCTTTCGGCAAAAGTAAAAAAGTTGCTTACCTTATCGAAGTTACCAAAAACAGTAACGTTGCTTTTTCTCAACTAAAAACTATCACCAATATTATTGACGATGCGCCACTTCTGTGTACACAAGATATTCGCCTACTTCGATGGACCAGCGATTATTATCATCATCCTCTGGGCGAAGTTATGGAGACGGCATTCCCTTTAACCTTACGCAGAGGCCAGTCGGCTACTCTTGAAAACGAAGAAAAATATTATGCACTCACAAAACTTGGCGAAATTGAAGCCATAGAACAACTTAAACGTTCACCAAAACAACAAAAGCTTTTTGCTTATTTTCAACAAAGTAAACCCTCTTGTTTAAGCGAGATTGGGTTAAATCAACTGGGATTCAACTGGCGATCCCCCATAAAAGCGCTAATTGACAAGCAATTGATACAAGCCAACCCGCCGCCAAAGATAAATTCTTCTTTAGTGGCTAACGAAAAAGCTAACCTAGAAGCCCTAGGGTGCTCAAAATCATTTACCTTGAGCACAGAGCAACAATCAGCGGTAAATGCAGTTACGTCTTCCCTGGATAGCTTTAAAGTGTTCCTGCTGGAAGGTGTAACCGGCAGTGGTAAAACCGAAGTGTACATGCAAATTATTCGTTCTGTATTAGCACGCGGGCAACAAGTTTTGGTACTCGTACCGGAGATCAACCTGACCCCCCAATTAGTGGAACGTTTCGAACAACGTTTTTCCGTGGCAATCGCGATATCGCATTCAGGGTTAACCGACAAACAACGTCATGCCGCTTGGCTTAAAACACAACAAGGCACAAGCGCCATTTTGCTAGGCACTCGTTCCGTTTTGTTAACTCCGCTAAAAAATCCGGGATTAATTATTCTGGATGAAGAACACGATACCTCGTTCAAGCAGCAAGAAGGTTTCCGCTTTTCTGCCCGCGATGTCGCCATTGTGCGCGGCAAATTGCTGAATATTCCTGTACTCCTTGGTTCGGCGACACCCTCATTAGAAAGTCTGTATAACGCCGGACAACAGCGTTATCGTCATCTTATCTTGTCCGAACGCGCTGGCAATGCGGTTGAACCAACCTTGTATTTGTTGGATATCAGAAACAAAAGAATGCACCATGGGCTTTCCGAAGCATTGATTGGCGAAATTCGCAAGGTTTTAGCAAAAGACGAACAAGTTTTGATCTTTCTTAACCGCCGCGGCTTTGCCCCTACCTTGACTTGCCATGGCTGCGGATGGGTAGCCCGTTGTAAACATTGTGACGCCAACCTTGTTGTCCACAGCCATAGCAAGTTGCTTCGTTGTCATCACTGCTGCAAAGAGCAACGGTTACCGCCATCATGCCCCGCTTGCAATTCGGAGGAGTTAACCCCCTTGGGTTTGGGTACTGAACGTATAGAAATTGCTCTAGAAGAGGTTTTCCCCGATAAGACACTGGTTCGACTGGATCGCGACACCACGCAGCGCAAAGGTTCGCTGGAACGCTATCTTGCCCAAATCAACGAAGGTCATGCCGATATTGTTCTCGGCACGCAAATGTTAGCCAAAGGCCATCATTTTCCAAATGTCACCCTGGTGGCGATTGTCGATGTCGATAGCGGCTTGTTCAGCATCGATTACCGAGCAGCAGAGCGTTTGGCCCAGCTTATCGTACAAATCTCAGGGCGGGCAGGACGCGCGGAAAAACCCGGCAAAGTCATCCTACAAACCCGCCATCCAGAGCATCCTTTGCTCAATACTTTAATCCATGAAGGTTATAATCGATTTGCCCAGATTACTTTGGCGGAACGCAAGCAAGCCCAGTTACCTCCATTTAGCTATCATGCCTTGCTCCGTGCACAAGCAAAAAAATCAGGATTCGTAATAGAATTTCTTCAGCATGTGGCAAATTTCGCCCAAGCCCATAAAAATAAGGATACACAAATTTTAGGCCCGGTCGCCGCACCTATGGAAAAAAGGGTGGGCGTTTACCGTTATCAACTGTTACTGCAAAGCCGCAACCGGAAAAACTTGCAAGCGTTGTTAACCGAGATAGTTAATTATTTGGACAACAACAAAACTTCAAAAAAAATCCGCTGGAGCGTGGATGTTGATCCAGTCGATTTATTTTGATGTATTCAACGATTCAGCTAACTTCCAATTCAAAAAAAACATATTACCATTTATTGTTGAAACACGGCCGCCATCGCCTGAGAAGATTTTAGCGCGCTCTCAAAAATTTTATCCCTGGTTCGTTGTGCCAGTTGTGCTGTCACTAAGGTGCAACGCTCCGGAACTTGCGAGGTAAAAACCCGAGGGGGCACCGTCGATTCCTTTTCCACGATGCCGATACGCTCTCTATCCAAACGCTCAAAACAAATTCGATCGTGACTGGTTTTAGTGCTCCAGTCAAACAACAGGCGGTAAATTAACGGGTCGCCTTCGGGTAAGCGTTTTACTTGAACTTTGATGGCTTGCTGCTTGTTCCTGAACCGCCAGATCAACTCCGAATCAGAAAGACGCTTGCCATCGACAGCTTGCCAGTTGAGACGATCCGATAGCCAACCAATTAATAGCCAGACAGTGGGCAAAGCATGAGGACCATGGGATATTTCGATGGTATGGAGATTGTCCAATGCGCCTGGAGCCACTTGAGGATCCAATACTTGTCCGATCAGTTTGCGCCAATTGGTAAACCGCCGCCAAGCCAGATTATGCACAACCTGTTTATTTTGTTGCGCTTCTACCCAACGGGTCATGGTGGCGACGCCTTGCGCCGGGTTAACCCAACCGACATTATCGTATATGACTTGATTTGCCAGACTTGCCAGTTGCAAGAACACCTCACCCGCCATCGATGGCGCACGCTGCGATGCCCACCAGAAAGTCGTCGGCAAATCGCCGACCAACAACGACCTGACCACATAAGGCAAACGGTCTTTCATGGCTGCGGTCGCGGTTATATCTATACGTTCTGCACAGACTTGCCAGCCATCATCCAGCTCAGTGTAATACAGCTCGATATCCGCTTCGATTGAACCTGAGCTTGGGCTGCCATTATCAACAAGCAAAATCACGCGGGCGGGATGATCATCGACAATCGCTGCGATTTCCTCATCAATCGTTTCAGCTTCTTGCGGGGTATCACAGTAAATAATCAGATTCGACATACAAGCGCGCATGATCACGGCAAAATCATCGCTGTTGATGTCCTGGTTAAGCTTAGCCCACAATCTGCCTAGACCCGGTTCAATATCGGCAATGCTCTCCAAATTGGATTCCTGCCTGAAAACTTTGGAAACGCAGTCTTTATGCATCATAGCGTACGCCATTGGCGGTTATCAGATTCGATTAATCGATCTGCCTCAATCGGCCCCCAGGTGCCGGAAGCATACTCAGGAATCCAACGGGTACGACTACTCGACCACACATCAAGAATATTTTCGATCCACGCCCACGATGATTCAACCGAATCGCGCCGCATGAATAACGTTGCATCGCCCGCCATAACGTCCAGCAGCAAACGTTCATACGCTTCCGGCGATTGCTCGCCAAAGGTTGATCCATAACGAAAATCCATCTTCACAGGAAAAATTTTAAGCTTTGCGCCGGGTAGTTTTGTTGCAATCCTTAACGACAAACCTTCATTCGGTTGGATGCTTAACGCCAATACATTAGGTTCCAAAGGTTGATCATGGTTAGCATTAAATAAAATCGGCGGCACACTTTTAAACTGGATAGCAATTTCACTTGCTCGCTTCGGCATGCGTTTACCGGTACGAATATAAAAAGGTACGCCCGACCACCGCCAATTGTCGATGAACACTTTCAATGCCACGTAAGTTTCAGTAATGGAATCCTGCGACACGCCCGCTTCACGTCGGTATCCTGGCACGTCTTCGCCATGATGAAAGCCGGGGCCGTATTGGGCGCGCACCACATGCTGGTCGAACGTCTCTCTGGTAATTGGACGCAAGCAGTTAAGGATATCCTGCCGATGGTCGCGAATCACATCAGCATCCATAATCCAGGGTGGTTCCATGGCGATCAAGGTTAACAATTGCAAAATATGATTCTGGATCATGTCCCTCAGCGCACCGGCGCTATCGTAGTAACCCGCGCGCGTACCGACACCCTCTTCTTCCGCTACTGTAATCTGTACATGGTCAATATGTTTTGAATTCCATAACGGCTCAAAAATGGCATTGCCGAAACGCATAGCCAAGATATTCTGCACCGTCTCCTTTCCCAGATAATGGTCGATGCGGTAAATTTGCTGCTCATCAAAGCTTTCGGACAAGGTCGCATTAACCAAGCGCGCGCTTTCCAGATCCCTTCCGATAGGTTTTTCAACAATAATCCGCGAAAAGGGGCTATGGCCGTCAACCGGCATGACCAGTCCTGCCGCTTTTAATTGGCGCACACACGTTTCAATAAACGTCGGAGGAATCGCCAGATAAAACACACGATTGCCAGGGATGCCAAAATTAGCGTCAATCTCGGCAAGGCGAGCTTTCAACTTAACATAAACTTCCGGATCGTCGAATGAACCCTGAATATAATGCAGACAGCGTTCGAAACCTGTCCAGTAATTCGCTTCCAAAGGTTGCCTGGAGAATTGTTCGATGCCTTTTTTAGCAAATTGACGGTATTCCGCGTCATCCATTTTCTCGATAGCCAACCCTAACACGGCGAAATTGGCGGGTAATTCTCCTTCAAGCCCTTGATTATAAATAGCAGGCAAAAGTTTACGCCGGGTTAAATCGCCGCCACCGCCGAATATGACCAAAGTGCACGGCTGCGGCGCATGAGTTATGTTGATTCCGGCGGTAAGGGGATTATCATTTTTTAAGTCGGGCATTTATGGCTCCAAAAGCGGCACAGATGGGGGTTACTGTTTACTTTTAACTTTGGTCAACCTTTGGTTTCGGGCTTTTTCTTTTCCACATGCCCACCGAATTGCTTACGCATCGCAGAAACCACTTTGTCTGAAAAGGTATTTTGCTGGCGCGAGCGGAATCGCTCGAATAACGCTGCGGTTAACACATGTGCGGGGACGGCTTCCTCAATCGCAGCCTGTACCGTCCAGCGGCCTTCTCCGGAATCTTCCACATAACCTGAAAACCCAGATAAATCATCGTCTTCGTGCAAGGCTATCGAAGTAAGATCGAGCAACCATGACTCAATAACACTGCCGCGCCGCCAAAGTTCGGCAATCTCAGACAGGTTAAGATCATATTGATGATCGACAGGCAGATGATCGTCGCCGGCATGGCGCATAATGCCGAAGCCTTCAGCATACGCCATCATCATGCCGTATTCGATGCCGTTATGGATCATCTTGACGAAATGACCCGACCCCACGGGACCACAATGCAGATACCCTTGATCTGCCGTACCAGTTGGATTATCTCGACCCGGAGTTGTAGGAATATCGCCTTTGCCCGGGGCAAGCGTCTTGAAAATAGGATCCAACCTCTGGACGGGTTCCTGCGCTCCGCCTATCATCAGGCAATAACCGCGACTTACGCCCCAAACGCCGCCACTAGTGCCGACGTCGACATAATGAATGCCTTTTTCTGCCAGCATTTTGCTCCGGCGCACGCCATCCTTGTAAAACGAGTTGCCGCCATCAATGATGATATCGCCAGCATCCAGCAGCACTTCTAGCGCGGCTACGGTCTTTTCGGTTAACTCCCCCGCCGGCACCATGCACCAAAGGACTCTGGGCGACTGCAGTTTGTTAACCAGTTCTTCCAAAGTGTATGCGCCTTGCGCGCCTTCTTGAGCCATTGCATCAACACTCGCCTTATTGACATCAAAGCCTACGCACTGGTGACCTCCCGCCATTAATCGCCTTACCATGTTAGCCCCCATCTTACCGAGCCCGATCATACCTAGCTGCATCATTACCTCTTCTTGTTAACCTTTGGAAAAACTTCTTGTTTAAAACAAATTAAATCTAACAACTCAATATAAAACTTTGCACCAAATAGAACGCAATTTGTTAACTTTTTACGATATAACTTATTGAACACACTTAAGGAATCTCTGAACAACTCAACGGAAAACTTACCGTTTAGTTGGAAAGCGCCAAACGGCAACAAAAGTGTCTTCATTCCCATTTTGTTACGCCCCAAACTCGGAATTTGTTCCGATTTGAGGCGTTTAGGGCGCAGTTATCCTGCAACCGCCAACAAAGCACCTCGGGCTTGGTACAGGTTTGCCAAGGCCATCAGCGAAAATACCTGCGCCGCGTTCTTGGCGATTCCTTTATAACGGGTCTTGCGGTATCCGAACTGGCACTTGACGATGCGGAAGACATGTTCCACTTTCGCCCTGACCGACGCGTGCTTTTTGTTCCGCTTGCGTTGCGAGGCCGACAGCTTCCGGTTGCGCTTGGCCTTGTCCAGCACCGCCCAGTACACACCAGCCTTTCGTGCTGCCTGCTTAATTTGGTCGTTGTAATACCCTTTGTCGCCAAACACCGCGCGGTCGTCCTCCCTGACCAATTCGCCGATGACGCTGCTGTCGTGGTCGCTCGCCGTGGTGATGCCGACGGTGTGGATGAGGCCGCTGTTGGCATCGACACTGATATGGGCTTTCATGCCAAAATGCCAGGTGTTGCCTTTCTTGGTCGAACTCATCTCAGGGTCGCGCTGCTTGGCTTGGTTTTTGGTGGACGGCGGCGCATGGATGATGGTCGCGTCAACGATACTACCCCCAGCCAGCAATAGGCCTTGTTCGGTCAAGTACGCCTTGACCGCCTCGAACACCGCATGGGTCAGGTTATGCTGTTCCAGCAAGTGGCGGAAGTTCAGGATCGTGGACTCGTCTGGGATCACATCTTCACCCAATTCCAAGCCAGCAAAGCGGCGCATTGATTCCATGTCGTACAGCGCCTCTTCCGCCCCAGGGTCGGACAGGCCATACCATTGTTGCAGGCAGTAAATCCGCAACATCACGTTTAACCCCATCGGTTGACGGCCTTTCCCGGCCTTAGGGTAATGCGGTTCAATCAACTTCAGCAACCGTTCCCAGGGTATGACTTGTTCCATTTCACTCAGGAACTTCTCTCGCTTGGTGCGTTTCTTCATCCCTTCAAAGGTCAACGATGCTAGGCTCTGTTGCTTCATGGCTTGGCTACCCTGATGTTATGTTGATAGTAATATTAGCAATTTCGGGTGACTTAATCAGAGATTCCTTAACTTAATGCAATGATAGCGGTATTTGCTAAGATGAACATTATTTTCTGTGAAAAAGACTGTTTCACGATACAACCCTAGCTATCAAGAAGGATATGACCACTCAACAACTCCATGATAATTTCAGCATCCAAAACCACGTCAGTTTTGTTTCCGGCAAAGGCGATTTCCCGTTTATAGAAATAAATAACTTAAATGCAAAAGCGCTAATCTCACTGCACGGCGGGCAAATACTCACTTATAAGCCGCATGATCAAGTCAGCGACATGCTCTTTCTCAGTAAAAAATCGTTCTACGAAACAGGTAAAGCCATTCGCGGTGGCATTCCCGTCTGTTGGCCATGGTTTGGCCCCGATCCAAAGGGCTTGCAACGGCCCAATCATGGTTTCGTTCGAAATAATTTATGGCGCATCATCAACACATTCAGCACAGAAACAGAAACCAGAATTTCACTGGAATTTATTGAAAGCCAGAAGCAAGAAAGGACCTGGAAACAGCCATTCCGGTTAACATTGGAATTTATCATCGGAAAAACCTTAACCCTGAAATTGTTAACCGAGAATACCGGCGATAAAGCCTTTTCCATCACCCAAGCGTTCCACACCTATTTTAAAGTGGGTGATATAAATCAGGCGCAAGTTTTAGGCCTGGAAGGTTGCCGCTATTTCGACAAGCTGGACCAGGGCAAAGAAAAACTGCAAACAGGAATTGTCACCATCAGCGAAGAAACCGACCGCATTTATGAGGATATCGACAATAATCTCGTGCTGGTTGACCCATCTCTTAACCGCCGTATTGAAATTGCCTCGCAGCATTGCAAAACCGGCGTGGTTTGGAATCCGTGGCAGAAAACCTCCAGAAAAATGGAGGATTTAGGAAATCAGGATTACCGGCACTTTGTTTGCGTGGAAACCGGGAATATTGCATTTGACTTGCTCCAGATTCCGGCGGGAGGACAGCATGAGTTAGTGACTAATTTTAAGATTTTACCTAATTAATTTTTTTGGGAGGTAGTTGATGAATAAAAAACCTGCCCTTGCGGGCAGGCTCTTACACTTTGATGTTAACCAAGCCATTCAACACTTGATCCAGTCCGCCATAAACGGAAATCTTATCGATCCGCTCGGCTACCCGCTCCAAGGTTTCCAGCTCTTTCAGCCTCAAGGCGGTGGCGTTTTCCTCCATCACTTTCGCGGTGTTCAACAGCGAGCGGGTCGCATTGGTTTCTTCACGCCGTCTGATCACATTAGCTTCGGCGGCTTTTTGCGCTTCTACCACCTGCGCGAGGATGGTTTTCATTTCACCTGGCAAGATGATGTCGCGTAAACCGACGCTCGCCACCTCAATGCCGAATTCCGCTAACTTGGTTTTAACCAAATTTAACAATATCGTATTCAGCGATTGTTTGTTTTCCAGCAAATTATCCAGCGTCCGTTCGCCCACCGCTTCACGCAAGGCGAATTGCAATTCGTAATACAAATGATCCGCCGGTTTGTTCAGCTTTTCAAACGCCTTTAACAGATCGCTGTATTTCCAGGTGGCTATCAGACTTAACCGTAACGCCACTTTGTCCTTGGTTAAGATTTCCTGACCGCTGATTTCCATGTTTTGCAAGCGGGTATCCACAGTTTCCACCACGATATCACGGTTAAAATCCCAAAAAGCTTCAGTAGAAGCCGTCATCAAGCGCACAACCTTGCCATCCACCTTCAATACGCCGACAAAATACGCCGGAATACGCGCAAACAATATGCAATCCGCACCTTTTACTTCTCGACTTTTAATGGCAGATTGCTTGAAGCGTTGGCCCAGTTTTTCATCGACTACATAATCGGCAGTTAAATCGACTTTTTCCATTTTTAAATCAACATCGCCTTTCCAGTAAGCACGGCGGGTGGCTGGCGCCAGAATCTCGACCAGTTTATTATCCTGATAAAGCAAACCGGCTTCGTAGTCGGCCAGCTCGAAAATAGTCAAGTATTTCGCAGCAACTTCCTGCTCATGTTTTTGCAGGTAATTTAATAAAGTCTCATCTGTGCAAACCGTATCGATTGGCACTTTATTTATGGACAGTTTTTTAAATGGCACAAAGAAACGGTATTCACCAGGCGATAAAATCCTTACGAAATCGCCGCGTTCGAACAACAAACCGCGTTCGTTCTTATTGATAAAATTTTTTATAAACATAATTATTATTCCCTTCCATTACTAAAAATCTGGTCAATACCCTTAACCTAATCGTCCGTCCGGCTAAACGAGGGAGATGAAAGGCGCGATGAAATGTTCCCGCTTAAGCCTGCACTAACCCGATAACTGTTAATTCAACCATACGCTTCGCCATTCAAAGCGACCTGACGGCTTGCCCGTTCAGCAATTCTTTCGCGGGTTAAAGGCAATGGAGGCTTATGCATTCCACAACCAGCCCTACTGCATTTATTAATATCGGTTTTACAGACCGTTGGAGTGGGAGTCGAACCCACGACAGATAGATTATTAGTCTATTGCTCTACCATTGAGCTATCCATTGGGGCGTATTGGAATAGAACCAATCTATATTCTCCAGAACCACCCGTTTGTCAATTTTGAACTCGGCGGCATACAACCTAACGACCAAGATTGGGTTAAGTTGCACCAGCGTGGCAAAAACCACAACTTGTCAGCACTTGAGCTCAATGAACGACAAAAATAACTAAGCGATATCCATGCCATATTTGTAATATGTTTATTTATCTTATTGATAAAATTATCATATCTATTTTATTTAAAGAAAAATCACGAAGGCAACATTACAAATAAAATATATATTTTTATTCACCGAAGCTTTATTTTGAGGAGGTTTTGACGGTACTACCTAAATTAAGCATTGGGGCAACAAATAACTTGAGCCAACTTGCGTTTGCATAGATAAACTTGGCGATATCATGGATAATGAAGGGTTATTATTAGTTTTACAAAAAACAAGGTTCATGAAGAAAAAGTTAGAAGCCCTTATTCTGAAAGCTATCGAAACCCTTAAAAAAGAAGATATTATCGCTAGTGACGTTATTGCCTCGATCATCGTCGAACGCTGCCGGGACCCTTTGCACGGAGACTTTGCCACTAATCTGGCGATGATACTGGCAAAGCAGGCGAAAATGAATCCGCGTAAATTGGCGGAAAAACTGGTCGCCGCATTACCGAAAGATACGGCGATCACAAAAGTGGATATCGCCGGCCCTGGCTTCATCAATTTTTTCATGGATGCGAGCTCGCAATTTGATGTAGTCCGGCAAATCCATGAATTAGGCAAAGATTATGGTTGCAGCCGGATTGGATCGGGCAAAAAAATACAAGTCGAATTTGTCTCCGCAAACCCTACCGGCCCATTGCATGTCGGGCATGGTCGTGGCGCGGCTTACGGATCAGCCGTAGCGGATTTGCTGGCAGCAGTCGGTTTTAATGTGCATCGTGAATATTATGTCAACGATGCCGGAAGGCAAATGGACATTCTCGCCACCAGTATCTGGTTAAGATATTTGGAGGAATGTGGTGAGCCGGTGCGCTTTCCGGATAACGCCTACCGGGGCGACTATGTCAGCGATATTGCCAGGGAAATCCATAAGAAATCCGGAAATGAATATCGGCGACCTTTTAATCTGGTTGTTGAAGAAATACCCGCAGATGAAGCACAAGGCGGCGATAAGGAAGCGCACATTGATGCGTTGATCAACCGAACAAAAACGTTGTTGGGAACCAATGGCTATCGAGATATTTTTCAAGCCGGATTGAAAGATATTTTGGAAGACATTAAAAATGATTTGGAAGAATTCGGCGTTAACTATCAGGAATGGTTTTCCGAACAACACTTGGTAGAAAACGGATCAGTCGACAAAGCCTTGGAAAGATTGAAAAAATCCGGTCATTTGTATGAGAAAGACGGGGCGATTTGGTTCGCTTCCAGCCAATTGGGCGATGAAAAGGATAGGGTTGTCAAACGTGAGAATGGACAGTTCACGTATTTTGCATCCGATATCGCTTACCACATGAATAAGCTGGACCGTGGTTTTGACCAGATTATCGATATCTGGGGCGCCGACCACCACGGTTACATTCCGCGGGTTAAGGCCGCCATCCAGGCTTTGGGCGCTGACGCCAATAAGTTGAAAGTGTTGCTGGTGCAATTTGCCACGCTTTATCGGGGCGATGAAAAAGTACAGATGTCCACCCGCTCCGGCGAATTTGTTACCCTGCGGCAATTACGTAACGAAGTAGGCAAAGACGCAGCACGCTTTTTCTATGTGATGCGCCGTTCTGAACAGCACATGGATTTCGACTTGCAACTCGCCACGTCAAAAACCAGCGAGAATCCGGTATATTATGTGCAATATGCTCATGCGCGGGTCTGTAGCGTATTACGTCAGATAGCTGAAAAGGGCTTCACCCGTAATATCGCATCAGGCATGGACAACTTGATCAAATTAACAGAAGATCATGAGGTTAACTTGTTAACAACGCTGGCACGTTATCCTGAAGCATTGGAACGCGCCGCCTTAAGCCATGAACCGCACCAGTTGATTTTATACTTGCGTGAGTTGGCAAATGACTTCCATACTTACTATAACGCGCACCAATTTTTGGTGGACGAAGCGGAACTTAGAGATGCGCGATTAAATCTGGTTTCCGCCGTTAAGCAGGTTCTTGCAAATGGTCTAAAATTGTTGAACATCAACACACCTGAAACGATGTAATGGCTAAAGATTACAAACACCGCACCTATAACCGAGATACCAATGACAGGCAGCGTCAACGCCCCCAAAACAATGGCGGCATAGTCAGATGGATGCTGATTACTGCTATCGCCATCGGTTTTGCAGTGTTTTTGGTTTACCTGAAAAGCCCTGATTTCAACAAGCAGGCAAACCAAGTCGCGACAACCGAGCCATCAGAAATCAAACCAGCTGAAAAAGCTGAAACCAAAGAAGAAAAACCACAGACGCCACAATTTGATTTTTATACCATCTTGCCCAAAAAAGAAGTGATTGTGCCTGACTATGAAGTTAAAACCCGTACCCGGGAGGAGCATATCGGCAAAAACAAATCCACCCTTTACATTTTACAAGCCGGTTCTTACAAAGATTTTGAAGAAGCCGATCGCTTAAAAGCAAAATTGGCGCTAATGGGTATCGAATCGACTATCCAGAAAGCCAAGGTAGAAAATGTTACCTGGTATCGGGTTAAGATCGGGCCGTACAACCAAATGAATAACGTCAATAGCTTGATGTCCCGCTTGCAAAAAAACGGCATGAAACCAGTGGTAACAGAGATCGAAAAGTAGCTAATTTATCAGGATCTTCGATTTTAAATGACAGGCAACCCACTAATCCCTGAAATTCTCAAACTGCAGTGGCTGTTCCAGTTTTTCCTGTCTTAACATTTGGATTACTTCTTGCAAGTCATCGCGTTTTTTTCCGGTAACGCGAATTTGATCGCCCTGAATGGCCGCTTGTACCTTGAGCTTTTTGTCTTTAATCAGCTTAACCAATTTTTTGGCGTAAGCGCTATCCAACCCTTGCTTCAAGGTAACTTCCTGCCGCATCAATTTGCCACTGCCCTTGGCATCGCCAACATCCAAACAGGCGATGTCGATTCCGCGACGGCTTAATTTGGTGCAAACAATACTGAACATTTGTTGCAGCTGAAAAGTAGATTCGGAAATCATCACGATTTTATTGTCGGTTAACTCAAAGCTGGAATCCGTGCCTTTAAAGTCGAAGCGGGTACCCACTTCTTTACTGGCTTGATCAACAGCGTTGGTGACTTCATGCGGGTCAAACTCGGAAATAATATCAAACGAAGGCATAGTTAAGTTTTTTGATTAAATAGTTTGTTTCATTGTTTTGATCTTATCGGTAATCGCTTGAATACGCAATCGACGGATCTCGTCACCGATCTCGGCGCCTTGCAATTGACCATTCAATATCGGATTGATATCAACAGCCATCGCCGTTTGCGCAAGGGTTAACAAATAAGCTGCTTGAGGATAAGGTTGATGCTCCAATCCGGTTCGACCTTTGGCGTCAGCTTCGCAGGCCAACAAGAAATCTGGCAAATGATTATGATGTGGCTTAAAAGCCCCTAAAGCGGTTAACAAATCCGCTATTGTTCCCGATCGCATTTCAAACGCCTTGTGGCAATGGGTATGATACTGCATCACCAACAATGCCAACGCTTTAAATGCGGTGGGCACACGCAAGCGGCGGCATAAAGTTTCCAGCAAGGGCAAGCCTTTTATTTCATGCCCGCGATGATGCGGCAAATTTTCTTTGGGCGACAACGCCTTACCCAAGTCATGCATTAATGCGGCGAACCTGATTTCCGGTTTTGGGGATAATATGGCGGCTTGCTCAAGGCTCATTAGCACATGAATACCGGTATCGATTTCCGGATGATATTTAGGTGGTTGCGGAACGCCAAAAAGGTTAAAAATTTCTGGAAAGATTTTTTCCAGCGCGTCGCAATCTTTCAGAATACAAAAAAATGCTGAGGGCGAAGTCTCGGTTAACGCTTTGTAAAGCTCCGCCCACACCCGTTCGGGAACGAGATAATCGACTTCACCCGCATCCACCATTGCCCGCATCAGCTCAAGGGTATCCGGCGCCAGCTTAAAACCAAATGTTTGATAACGCGCCGCAAAACGGGCAACGCGCAGGATGCGCACTGGATCTTCGGCAAATGCGGGTGAAACATGCCGGAAAACCCGCCGGTTAAGATCCGCCTCTCCTCCATATGGATCGATGATCTCCCCGGATGGCGTCATGGCAATGGCGTTAATCGTTAAATCGCGCCGTAATAAATCCTGCTCCAATGTGACATTCGCGCTGGCTTGAATGGCAAAGCCTTTGTAACCTGGCGCCGTTTTACGCTCAGTCCTGGCGAGCGCATATTCCTCATGGCTTTCCGGATGCAGGAAGACCGGAAAATCTTTACCAACAGCGCGGAAGCCCTGTTTCAGCATGGATTCCGGCGTTTCACCAACCACCACCCAGTCATATTCAGTCACCGGATAGCCAAGTAACCTGTCTCGGACGGCGCCACCAACCAGATACTTTTGCATCAATAATTCTTAACCAATAACATACAGGTTAGGATAGCATAAACCCGATTAAAACCGGCATAATGACAACCCACCACAGGCTCGCTGATCCAGGAGATATATTTGCAGGATATTATTTTTGGCAGTCTAGGCTTAGGCCTTTGCACCGGCCTGTTAGCCGGGCTATTTGGCATCGGCGGCGGCTTGGTGACCGTACCTGTACTGGTACTTTTATTTACTGCACACGATTTTCCAAAAGAGTTAATTATGATCATGGCGATAGCAACATCACTCTCCGCGATAATCATTACTGCGACCTCTTCGGTTTACAGCCACCACCGCTTGGGTTCGGTATCATGGCAAAAAGTGTTTCGATTAGCCCCTGGAATTATGGTTGGCGCCGGCCTGGGGGCTTTAGTCGCCGATAAAATCCAAACCGAAATTTTGCGGATAATTTTTGTAGTTTTTTTGTTTTATGTCGGCATTGAATTGGCACGAGGCGGCCAACCCAAATCTGGCATGAGTAACCCATCCAGGTTGATGGATTTTTTTGTTGCCATTCTGATTGGCACACTCTCGGCTCTAGTCGGCATCGGTGGCGGCACCTTAACCGTACCCTATCTGGCACATAGCCATTACCCCATGCGCAACGCGGTTGCGATCTCCAGCGCCTGTGGCCTGCCGATTGCTTTGGCAGGCACGACCAGTTATGTATTGCTGGGGCTGAAAATTACTCAAGCGCCAGATTACAGCGTTGGCTACATTTATATGCCTTCATTTCTTGCGGTAGGATTCGCCAGCCTATTTACAGCTCCCATCGGGGCAAAATTAGCGCATAAACTGCCCGCTAAAAAACTTAAACGCTATTTCTCTATCTTGATTTTTATTATGGCAGTTAAGTTGGCTGTTAATTAAAAAAGGGCCGCGTTTCAAAGATACTGCTAGCAAAACGCTTTCCTTGCCAAGTCAGACTGCGTTTTAGCACGAAATCGAATCGGAACGGGTGATGATCCTGCAATGCCAGCAGCGGCTTAATGTTATCTTCGGACAACAATCCGGAGCGTACAAAGCTTTTAACCGATATAAGCGGCAGAACGCCGGTTAACGGATAATCGGATCCATTCAGCAGTCGATCATGCCAAGCAGTTTCCGAAATCAGAGTTTTGACCACTTCCATTTCGCGATTTCTTAGGGTGATGGCTGATATATCCCCGAATAATTGTTTTTGCCATTGGTTTTCCGCCATTAACCGGGCAAAAATATCGAAATTTCTGCATTTTTTCCCTTGCTCATCCTTTTCGTTACCCAAAGTTGCGCAATGGGCAATCACAATCCTCAACCCGGCATCCAGCGCACGCCGAAGGCGAAGCGGATTACTTAATTCCTGCTGATTTGCACCATGCACCGATTTTTCTTCACCACCGTGACTGATGATTGGCAGATTCAGCTTCGCCGCTGCCCTGTAAAAAGGCTCACATTTAGGGTCGGCTGGGTCTATGCCCATGGATGAGGGCAGCCATTTGATCGCTTTTGCACCTTGCAAATGGCACTGCTCCAATACAGCCTCGCAATCTTTACGGTACGGATGGACGCTAGCAACCCATTCAAAGCGATCAGGATAAGCTTTTGCCAGAGCCATCGCATAATCGTTGGGGACAAAAAAGGAGGTCTTTGCATCACTTGGATTGCCGTAAGAATCGTATACTTTATCGAAAGCAAACAACATGGCTTTCGCGCCTTTAGGCATGGTTTCCATAAGCGCCACAAGTCTTTCAACGAAAGCGACATCCTGACTACCTAGTTTTCCAGTACAAGCCGCATTCGCATAAGCTTTATACAAAAGGCTTTGTATTGGATGCCGTAATGGTTGCTGCATGGCAGCATGAAGAAAGATACCGCTGCCGCCATCACCCGAACCTACAATATGGGTATGGCAATCCCACCATTTATCGGGATTAACGCCCCTCCATGCTTGTTTTTCCAATTCAGAACAAGGCGTATCTTCAGGATTGAGGCAACGATTTGCAAGCCGCAAATTGGCTAAACCAGAAAAGCAGCCACACATGCAACAGTTAGATGTTTGCTTAAAGAACGAGCGACGCGATTTGTTGACGATCATTTAATCAAAATTAGGTTAAAACCTATAGGATGAAACGATGAATTTTAGTTATTATTGTAGTCTCTGGATTAATTTACGCGCTACGGGAAAATCCGTGGTTAACTTTATTACTTAAATTTGCAGATTGATTACTAATTGGTAAAAACATGACTTATTGCATTGCGGTTTCTGTGGATGAAGGACTGGTATTGGTGTCGGATTCACGCACCAATGCCGGCATTGATAGCGTCAGCACGTACGGAAAAATGCACGTGTTCGCAACACCTCCTGACCGGAAATTGGTGTTGCTGAATGCCGGGAATCTGGCGACCACGCAAGCAGTCGTTGAACAACTTCGTCGTGACAAACGCGAAAACACCTTGGTTAACTTGAATTCTGTGCAATATTTATCCGAAGCGGCGGATTATATTGGACGGATAAGTGTCGACAAGCAAAAACGTCACAAGGAAGACGAAGGCCAATGCAGTTTTAATCCGACGGCGACCTTCATTATTGCCGGACAAATCGGCAACGAAGCGCATGGCGCTTATATGATATATGCTGAAGGCAACAGCATTACGACATCAAGACAAACGCCTTATTTGCAGATTGGTGAAAGCAAATATGGCAAACCAGTACTGGATCGATTCATAAAGATGTCTACTCATCTGGATGAAGCTGGACGATGCTGTTTGATTTCCATGGATTCAACCATCCGTAGCAACGCCAGTGTAGGCCCCCCCATTGAGCTTTTGGTTTACCGCAAGGACAGCCTGAGCTTTGATGAATATTACTGTTTTGATGCCGATGATGACTATTTATTAACCATTAAACGTTGCTGGCATGAGGAATTGCGCAATGCGTTTATTGCCCTACCGCATTATGACCTTACACACGCCAAGCCTTTACGCGATGGCCTATAAGCCCCTACCAGATGTGCTGCCGAATTGATAAGTATTGCCATCTCCCATACTCCGGTTAAGTGGGTTTAAAATAAAAACTAACTTCGACCATTGCATTAAGCTTTGTTGGAAACTGCTAACAAAGATCACCCCGCATTTCGCAACAATTGAAAGTTTCTCCCGACTTTACAGAAATTCAGCCGCCATCAGCGCGTACTTGCAAAGCATGGAACTGCTGACGTTAGGGATTAAAGCCTAACTGACTGCCTCAAGCCTCGCATTGATTATTCTCAAAAAAACACTTCTACCCCGTATCTACAGTAATAACAAATCATGCCGAGGATACTGCTAAAAACCAGTTCGCGGCAATTTGATCGTGAGCATCGCCTAATTTTAACTGGATGTTATCAAGCAACTCGTGCAAGCTTTTCGGTTTAATTTGATAAAAATCCACATCGGTTAACAAATTTGATAATTGATCGAGATTGTCCGAGATACCTTCCGAACGGGGTAAAAATTGATAGCAAGCCTTTACTTCATTTATGCAATGGATGACTGAACGCGGGAAGTTGTGGTCCTTAATAAGATAATCCAAAACATCTCCACTGTTAATCCGAAGCCTCCGATGTTTACGATACATTAGTAAAGCGCTCAAACTTTTCAAGACATTAATCCATAGCGTGTTTTCATATTGCCTGAGTCTATCGCTACGGTCTTCCGCCAGCAATACTGAACCAATATCCAATATACGCGTGGTCATGTCGGCACGTTCAATATTTCGCCCTATCTTGATAAATCTGAACGCATCATCCTGGCTCATCGCACCAGATAGAAATCCAGTAAAACGCTGACAGCCGCGCATAATCTCACCCAACAACACAACACGTCCTCGCCGATGCGTTGCAGAATCTGCCTTCTCACGGATTAATAAATACATTTCGTTAACTTGGTGCCAAGCCTCGTCAGGCATTAATTCCCGCGATGTCCTGATATTCTCGCGGGCAATAGCCAAGGATGAAAATAAGGAGCCCGCATTTTTTTTATCTGTAAGCAAAAAACTCATAATATTTTGCTCGCTGGGTAAATCATAAAGTTTAAAAAAACTCTCCTTTGCACCGAATATAGTCAATAAATTTTGCCAGCTTATTTCTTCATTCATCGGTAAATCGAACATGAGATTCATATAAACACTGAGCAATCGAGCGCAATTTTCCGTACGTTCAAGGTAACGCCCTAGCCAATATAATCGTTCGGCAGATCGAGATAACATGGTTAACTCCCTGTATTAATAACCCAAGTATCCTTGCTACCACCGCCTTGGGACGAATTAACCACTAACGAGCCCTTTTTCATTGCCACTCGAGTTAACCCACCGGCCGTGACATAGCTGTGTTCGCCCTGAAGAATAAACGGGCGCAAATCGATATGTCTCGGTTCTAATTGGCTTCCGCATAAGGTTGGACAGGTCGACAAAGCGATGGTTGGTTGAGCAATATAGTTTCTCGGCTGCTCTTGGATAATCTTACGAAAACGAACTATTTGTTCTTTATTTGCATGCGGCCCGACCAGCATGCCATAGCCTCCGGATTCATTGGCTGGTTTAACCACTAACTCTTCTAAATGCTTTAGCACGAAATCAAGATGTTCGGGATCACTGCACAAGTAAGTTGGAACATTTGGAATAATCGGCTCTTCGTTAAGATAATATCGAATCATCTGCGGTACATAGGCATAGACAACTTTATCATCGGCAACTCCAGAACCCGGCGCGTTAACCAAAGCAACGTTGCCCTTTTTCCAAGCCCGGATCAATCCCTTAACACCCAATACAGAATCTTTTCGAAACACATTCGGGTCGAGAAACTTATCATCAATGCGGCGATAAATTACATCAACTCTTTCCAGCCCCTTAATTGTTCGCATGTACACGCAATCATCATCCTGTACTACCAAATCTGCGCCTTCCACTAACTCAGCACCGATTTGTTGAGCCAAAAAGGCATGTTCAAAATAGGCGGAGTTATAAATACCCGGAGTTAACACTGCAATTCGCGGGATATCGACATGTTGAGGCGCGATTGATACCAGCATTTCAAACAAATGCGCAGGATAATCATCAACAGGTAGAACATCTAGATCCTGCAGTAATTCAGGGAAAACCTTTTTGGTAATTACACGATTTTCAATCATGTAAGAAACACCGGATGGCACTCTAAGATTGTCCTCAAGCACGTAAAATGTACCGTCTTTATCCCTAATTAAATCGCTGCCGCAGATATTTGCCCAAACACCATATTTCGGTTGGATGCCGACGCACTCTTTAAGGAAATTTGATGAGCTTTCAATTATATAGGCGGGAATCAAGCCATCCTTAATAAAGGCCTGCTCGTTGTACATGTCGTTTATAAAGCAATTCAATGCTTTCAGACGTTGCTGCAAACCGACTGCAATTTTAGACCATTCCTTATTTTCAATTATTCGGGGAATAATGTCGAACGGCCATGCTCTATCGATGTTTCCTTCTTCGCTGTAGACTGTGAAAGTGACGCCCATTTCAACAATTGCCAGTTCTGCCGCAGTTTTGCGAAGCTCAAGAGCTGCACTGCCAAGATCATCTAAATGATTGCTTAGCCGCTGACTGGAAGCGCAAGATTGCAAAGCTTCGCTGCGCAACTCGTCATAGGCATAGTTCGACTGATAATCCTGCCACATTGAAACCATAACACTTCCTTTAATAACTTTTTTTATCCTAAGTTAATATCTCGTGCAGTAAAAAAATGGCGCTGGTCTTGTCAAAAGAGCAGCGCCCGAGAAGGTACAACACACGATGAGAACAACCTTACTGAAATTAATGCATTCTTCATGCCATTTTTTTCTACGCCTAATTGCAAGGGCTAACGCTGTTAATGATGGTCAATTCAACTGGTTTTGCACAATTTCAGTGCAATTAGCGCTTATACAAGTAAACAAATTGGTGCAAAAACAATTAGTGATAATGTTAGAATTTATTGATACCCGCATAAACCCTTTGATAACGCCGATGCGGCAAACAACCTAAGGCTTTCTACAGACTTGTTAACCTTTGTTAACCTGTAAAAGTAAAACTCGCTTCCAAAGTTTAGGCAAATTTTATTTGCTTACCCATGCATCGTAAGGCGGGTCATATCCAACTCATGCATAACAATTGAGCAGTCGATTGATTAATTTACCATCAATGTCAACCAAGTTATCTAACCGAAAATTCATTCTGATTTGAAAACGTCAAAAGGTTAACAAGCTAAAATAATTTTCAGATGTCTGTAAAGTCACGAAAGCGGGCGTTGAGAAATATCGCGATTCCAGAAATTCGAATTGGTGCTGTCGACCCTTTGCGGCCCTTGAACAGATCAGGGCAATACTCCAGAAATCGGACGCTCATGACAAACTTGTCATTACAAGGAATTAGATTTGTAAACAGTTAAAGTTTTAATGAGGGTGAAAGGCTGCTTGAGGTGTCTTTGCGGACTTTCACCAATCTAAAGCCTTTGGATATTTCAATAATCGAGTTCGGCCAATTTGCGTCATACAAGTAGTCAAATTTCATAGCTTTTGATAGGCCGAATTGGGTTGCAAAGCTGTCTTCGATGATCTTAAATCATCCAATAAATGCATGGACTTGAGTTCATATCCCGATTTCTCCACCAATTTTCAAAGCCTAACTGGTCTCAGTTGGGCTTTTTTATTGTCTGTTGCTGCGGGTTCCAGCGGACTTTGACGAGCACCATTTCGATAGTGTATTGGCCCAATTTAACTCTCTACCGGCCTATTTTCTCTCCGATTCTGGCGGCTCCAAAAAGAGAAAGTCCGCAAAGGGCTAAATTTCTCACTATATATTTCAATTAGTTACGCGCGGTCTTTTCAAGCGGTATTATTTTGGCATTGGGTAGCTAGAGAAACATTCTTACCCATTTTATGAATAACTTTGAGATCTATGTTGAAGGAGGCTCACTAGCGCTCAGCTGTTGCCTAAACGATCCCGCAAAAAGTCGATAAAGCGTTGCGTCTTGGCCGGTAACAATCGTGTCTCGGTCATCGCGTAGACGGGGGTTGATGGCCCTTCCCAGTCAGGGAGAATTCGACATAACCGTCCTTGTGCCACGTCTTCGACGACAATTTCCTCAGGCAGGATGGTGATTCCCAGATCAAGCATGGCTAGTCGCCGGATCAAGCCAACGCTATTGAGTTGGAATCGGCCACCGACGACGACTTCAACCGAGTCATCGGAACTGTGCAATGTCCAGGTACTGGCTTTTGTCGTTTTGAATCCGATGCATTCGTGCAGCGCCAAATCAGCTGGATGAGCCGGTTCGTCAAAATTTTCGAGATAGCGTGGTGAAGCGTAGAGATAGCGCCTCAAGTCCGTCAACCGACGCGCAATCAGATTCGAGTTCGGTTGGTTACCCATGCGGATGGCAACGTCAAAAGGTTCAGACACGAGGTCCACCAATCGAGGCGTCAGGTCAAAATCGAAGCTGATGCCAGGATATTGGCGTGCAAACTCGGCAATCAATGGTGCTAGATAGATATTGGCAAAATCCACCGGCAGTGATGCCCGCAATACGCCACTCGGCTGTGCCAACAACTCCCCGAGCTGTTCATGAGCCAGTTTGGCCTCATCAACGATACGTTTGCAGCGTTCGAAATAGATCAGGCCCGCCTCCGTCAACTCGATTTTACGTGTGGTTCGGTGCAGCAGCCGCAGTCCAATGGCTTTTTCCAGGGCACTGATCCGGCGCGATACCGTGGAGTTAGGTATCCCGACAGCCTCGGCAGCATTCCGAAAGCCTCGCGCCTTAACGACCTCGACGAATAAGGCCATGTCATTCAAGAGTTCCACTTTGATTGCTCCATGTATGGATCAAAGATTTCAATTATACCTACTTTATCCCGAATTCACTTTAGTAGATCATGTGTCCAACGTAATTTTATGAGGAACACACTATGAGCCAACTCTTCACATCCGTTCGACTTGGTCGTCATACGTTGCCAAACCGCCTGATCATGGCACCGATGACCCGTTCACGCGCTGACGACGACGGCGTCCCTAGCGATCTAGCCGCGACTTATTATGGGCAACGTGCCAGCGCGGGTTTGATCATCACCGAAGGCGTTTTTCCGTCAGTCATGGGCAAGGGCTATGTGCGCACGCCGGGGATAGCGACTGATGCTCAGGTTAACGCCTGGAAGAAAGTGACTGACGCTGTTCAAGCCAACGGCGGTCGTATTTTCATGCAACTGATGCACTGTGGTCGCATCTCGCATCCTTCGCTGCTACCTAATGAAGCACAACCCGTCGCCCCTTCCGCGACCAAGCCAGCCGGCCAAACCTGGACCGCCAACGGCTTGCAGGACTTTGTCACGCCCCGCGAGCTCACCCTGGAGGAAATCGCTGGTGTGATCGATGATTATCGACTCGCTACCCGCCGCGCCCTCGAGGCTGGTTTCGATGGCGTCGAACTCCACACCGCTTCCGGCTATTTGCCTGAACAGTTCCTGTCTTCCGGCAGCAATCAGCGCCAGGATCAATACGGTGGTTCTGTCGCCAATCGAGCCCGTTTTGTACTGGACGTGTTGGCGGCAATGGTGGCTGAGGCCGGCGGGGATCGGGTCGGGATCAAGATTTCTCCGGAAATGAACTTCAACGACATCGTCGATGCTAATCCTCAAGAAACCTATACCTACCTGGTTGATCAGCTGCGTGACTTGAATCTGGCTTACCTGCACGTCGCACTGTTCGGGGCCAAATTCGACTATCACACCTTGTTACGCTCACGCTTCAGTGGCGCGTACCTGATGGGTGGCGGTCTTAACCAGGCCAGTGCTGAAGCCGCGTTGGCTGATGACCGTGCCGACGCCACGGTGTTTGGTGGTGCTTTCCTGGCGAATCCCGATTTGCCCGAGCGGTTCCGTCAAGGTGCGGCACTTAACAGCCCGGACAAGAATACCTACTACACGCCCGGTGCGGAAGGCTACACCGATTACCCGTTTTTAAACGAAACGAACGCTAAGTGAGGCATGCGGTCATGAGTAATATCGCGCAATTACACCCCATGAACATAGGCAGTGGTTTTCGCGCTTACTCGCTACGGGGTGGCGAGATGGCCGAACCGATTGACCCTTTTCTCGGTGTCGATCATGCCTGGATCAGTACGCCAACCTTCCAGCCGCATCCCCACGCAGGTTTTTCAGCGGTGTCTTACCTGTTTCTCGATTCGGAAACCGGCATCGATAACCGGGATTCGCTGGGAAATCGTAACCACATTCAGCCTGGTGGTCTGCACTGGACGGCGGCCGGTAGCGGGATCATTCATAACGAAGTGCCAGCCGAGATCGGCAAGACCGTGCATATGCTGCAAATCTTCGTCAACTTGGCTGCTGATAAGCAGGACGCCGAAGCGTTTGCGTTAAGCCTTGAGCCACAAGACGTGCCCATCGTGCAGTTGCCCGGCGTGAAAGTCCGCGTACCTCTTGGTGTCTTTGGCGAGGCACATTCCCCGTTACACCCGCCGACAGAGGTCCGCCTGCTCGACATCTCGCTGGATGAGGGAGCCAGTCTGTCAGTGCCAATCCCGAATGGCCACAGTGCTTTCGTCATGCCGATCTTCGGCACACTGGAGATTAACGGCGAAGTCTTTGATGCCAACCAACCCAAGCTACCAGTGTTTCCAGCCCAGGCAATGCCTTCTGAAATTACGCTAAGAGCGAAGCATGGCCATACCAAGGCTGTCCTGTTTTCCGGCGTGCCGTTACGGCAACCGGTGCATTGGCAGGGTTCGTTGGCGTTGGCATCGCCTGAAGCCTTAGCGGATCGTATTGCCGCTTATCAACGCGGGGAATTTGGCTCTTTGTAATTTTATTTTGGCTGGTTAACAGCTATTACCCAATGGGTGCATGCATCCCATCAACAACGTAGGAGAAACATCATGAGTTACGAAAAATTCAGTTCCGATAATGCCGCCATGCTGTTGATCGACCATCAGGTTGGTACCATGAGCTGGGTAAAGTCCATTCCGTTTGAAGAAATGAAACGCAATGCGCTGATGCTGGCGAAGACGGCTAGTATCCTTAAGTTACCTGTCGTACTGACCTCCAGCATGGAAGAATACGCGCAGGGGCCGTTGTTAAGTGAACTGGAGGGTATCCTGCCAGCCGATTTTGCTGCCCGAATCAAACGTTTTGGTATTGTCAACGCCATGGACGATGAGAACTTCGCCGCAGCGGTCAGAGCAACCGGTCGCAAAAAACTGATCGTCGCCGGCGTAACCAATGATGTATGCACCGTTTATCCCGCATTGAGTTTAGTCCGCGATGATTTCGAGGTGCAGGTTGTCGCCGATGCCGGTGGTTCACCCACTGTGATGGCTGATGACATTGCTTTGCGCCGGATGGAACGAGGCGGCGTCACACTGACCACCACCAATCAACTCATTGCCGAACTTGCCGGCAGTTGGACTACACCCGAAGGCAGCCAATTAGTGCAGGTGGTGATAGAGGCATTGCAAGGATGACTATTTGCGGTGATCGGGAGCAAGACTATGGGCAGGCGTTGGTTAAAAATTTACTGCCCTACATCGGGTTTTCGAACCGGCCCAAGGTTGATGCAAAACTCATCCAGTTAGTACCTTCGATGATTGGCATTAGCTTTCTATCTAAAGAGATTCGTACACCGTTAATTTTTTGCCTGCCATTGGCTTTTCTGTTGGTCGCCTGCTCCGAGACTAAACCTGTCGATCCGCCGCCGCGCCCGGTCAGAGTGACGGGGGTCGAATACCGACAGATAGCGGTCACCGCTCGTTATTCAGGTGAGATCAAGGCCCGTCACGAAAGCCCCTTGGCATTCCAAGTCGGTGGCAAACTACTTCAACGCCTGGTTGATGTTGGTATGGTCGTCAAGCGTGGTCAATTGCTGGCGACGCTAGACCAAGCCGACGTCAAACTCGATGAAGCCGGTGCTTTAGCGCAACTCGCGGCGGCTCAAGCCGAATTGGACCTAGCCCGCAAGGATTTAAACCATCTTATTAACCTGCAGCAAAAGGATCTGGCCAGCCAAGCGGCCCTGGATAAACGCCAGGACCAGGTCAGAAACGCTGAAGCGCGCGTCGCTGCGGCCAAAGCCTCGCAAGGCAGCTATGCGCGAAAATCAGGTTACGCCGAGTTGAGAGCCGATCACGCCGGCGTGCTTACTTCCGTCGACGCCGAATCCGGGCAAATCATAGTCGCGGGGCAAGCCATCTTTCGCTTAGTTCGAGCCGACGAAAAGGAAGTGGTAACCAGTATTCCGGAAAATCGCTTACAGGATTTGAAGGCTGCCAGTTCGATTAAGATCAATCTATGGGCTAATCCGGAACGATTTTATCAAGGTCAATTGCGGGAAATCTCACCAGGGGTCGACGAAGTATTGCGTACATATACCATCAAAGTGTCCGTGCCGGAAGCCGACGATTCTGTCAGTTTGGGCATGACCGCGACGGTACATATCCAAAAAAACGAGAATCAACCTGTCGCTAACCTGATGTTGACCGCCTTGACCGAGCTTGATGGCAAGCCCTCGGTTTGGGTATTCGATGATCAAAGCCAAACTGTCCAGCCAAGAGCTGTCATGGTCGAAGGCTACGACGATCAGAACGCCAAGATCATCGGCGGCGTGAACCAAGGCGAACGTGTCGTCACCGCCGGCGTGCATAAACTGGTGGCTGGGCAAAAAGTCAGGCTGTTGGAGAGCGGCCATGACTAAGCTAAACCTCTCAGATTGGGCATTACGCCACCAATCATTCATCGGCTATCTCTTGGTCGTGATCATGTTGGGCGGTCTGATGGCTTATCTAACATTGAGTCGCGCTGAAGATCCCGAGTTCACTATCAAAACCATGGTCGTCAGCGCCGAATGGCCCGGCGCGACGGCGCGCGAGATGGAACAGCAAGTCACCGACCGCTTGGAGAAAAAATTGCAGGAAACGCCGTGGCTGGATTTCGTGCAAAGCTATTCCGAACCAGGCAAGAGCTATATCTTCGTCAATCTTAAAGACTACACGCCCAGCACGGCGGTGCCGGATGCCTGGTATCAGGTACGCAAGAAGTTGAGTGACGTCGTTCATGCTCTACCGGAAGGCGTACGTGGGCCATTTTTCAACGATGAATTCGGCGATACCTACGGCACGATTTACGCATTTACCACCGACGGTTTTACCCACGCCGAACTGAAAGACGCTGTCGACGACGTTCGCCAGGAATTATTGGCCATACCCGGAGTCGCCAAAGTTGATTTGCTCGGTGTTCAGCAGGAAAAAGTCTTTATTGAGGTCTCGCATAGCAAGCTAGCCAATCTGGGGATAGATCCCATGGCCATCGCTCAGACCTTGCGCCAACAAAACGGCATGAACCCCTCTGGCAGCATAGAAACCTCTAGCGACAAGGTATACATGCGAGTCAGTGGCGATTTGAAGTCGGTAGATGCCATTAAAGAGATCGGCATCGAAGCCAACGGTCGTCAGTTTCGTGTCGGCGACATCGCCCGCGTCTATCGAGGCTATGCCGAGCCTATGACACCCAAGTTTCGCTATCAGGGCGAGGATGCGATAGGTTTGGCGGTGTCGATGACGAAGGGCGGCGATATTCTGAAATTGGGTGAGCAGTTGTCGACCGAGATCGCCAAACTTTCGGCAAACCTGCCGGTTGGTATGGACGTTCATCAGGTCTCGGATCAGCCACGTGTTGTCAAGCGTTCAATCCACGAGTTTATGAAAAGCCTGGGTGAAGCCGTCGTTATCGTTTTGGCAGTTAGTTTTCTGTCCCTGGGTTGGCGTACCGGCTTGGTCGTGGCCTTGTCCGTACCATTGGTATTGGCCTTGACCTTTTTGGTTATGAAGCTGCTCGGCATAGATTTGCAGCGTATCTCGCTCGGTGCCTTGATCATCGCCTTGGGACTTTTGGTCGACGACGCCATCATCTCGGTGGAAATGATGGTGGTAAAAATGGAACAGGGTTGGGATCGTATCAAGGCCGCCACCTTTGCGTACACCTCTACGGCCTTTCCTATGCTGACCGGCACTTTGGTAACGGCTGCAGCCTTCACGCCTGTGGGATTTGCCAGTTCTTCGGCCGGTGAATATTGTTTTACGATCTTCGCTGTGGTGGCAATCGCCTTACTGGCTTCGTGGTTGGTGGCCGTAATTTTTACGCCTTACATCGGCTATTTGCTGCTGCCGGACATGAAAGGCAAAGGCATACACGACGAAAGCGAAGTTTATAGCAGGGGCATCTATCCCAGATTTCGACGCGTATTGACAAGTTGTTTGCGCCGGCGGCGTCTGGTGTTGACCGCCACCGCGATTTTGTTTGCAGTATCGATAGCTGCGCTTAGTCTGGTTGAACGACAATTCTTTCCGTTTTCCGATAGGCCGGAAGTGTTAATAGACCTCTGGTTGCCGCAGGGTTCGTCGATACAGTCTACCGAAGCGGCAACGCTGAAAGCCGAGGCGTTGTTAAAGAATGATCCCGACATTGTCAATTTCGTCAGTTACGTCGGCGCCGGTTCACCTCGATTTTTCCTGACCTTGGATCAACAACTGGATCACGATAATTTTGCTCAGCTCGTGGTGCTAACCAAGGATTTGCCGGCGCGGGAAAAACTGATCGCCCGACTGCGTAAAGCGTTCGACAACGATTTTACCCTGTTGCGCGCTCGACTGACCCGCCTGGAAAACGGCCCTCCGGTTGGTTTTCCTGTGCAGTTCAGAGTCTCCGGTCGCGACATTGCCCAAACCCGGCAAATCGCCGAGCAGGTCGCCGAGGTGATGCGCACTAACCCGCATACCCAAGACGTACAGTTGGACTGGAGCGAACCCAGCAAGGTAGTGAGGCTGGACGTCGATCAGGATAAGGCTCGCGTATTAGGCGTCAGTTCCCAAGACATTTCCACTGTATTGAACACCATGCTATCGGGTTTAGGCATAACCGATTACCGCGAGCGCAACAAGCTGATCGAGGTCTTGGGGCGAGCCGAACCCGGCGAGCGCAAAAATCCGGCTTTGATTGAGGAAATCAACGTCCACACTCGTAGTGGCAAGGCGGTACCCTTGGGCCAATTGGTACGAAGCGACTATGGTTTCGAGGAAGGCATCATCTGGCGCCGAAACAGATTCCCGACCTTTACCGTTCGTAGCGACATCCGCGACGACAGCCAAGCACCGGAGGTGACCGCGCAAATTGAACCTCTGTTGGAACCTTTGCGTGCCAAGTTGCCGGACGGTTACCGCATCGAGTTGGGAGGCGCGGTCGAGAGCAGTCAGAAAGCCGAGGCATCTATCAACGCGGTGATGCCGGTGATGCTTTTGGGTCTGGTCACGCTGTTGATGATACAGCTGCAAAGCGTCAAACGCACGGCAATGGTCTTACTGACCGCGCCGTTGGGAATGATAGGTGTGTCCATCATTTTATTAATCTTCCATGCCCCCTTTGGCTTCGTTGCCACGCTGGGTGTGATCGCTTTGGCCGGTATGATCATGCGTAATTCAGTGATCCTGGTCGATCAAATCGAACAAGATATCTCCGCTGGACTCAGGCCCTGGGATGCCATCATCGAAGCTGCCGTTCGGCGATTACGGCCTATCTTGCTGACTGCGGTGGCCGCTATTTTGGCGATGATACCGTTGACCGGTAGCGTGTTCTGGGGGCCGATGGCAGTCGCAATCATGGGCGGATTGTTAGTGGCGACGGTATTGACCATGTTGTTCCTGCCCGCCTTGTACGCAACTTGGTTGGGAATCAAGGAGGAATAGATGATTGGTTTATCAAAAGCCAAAACGTGGTCAGGTGCACTAAGCTTAGTTTTGATGACGTCTTGCGCAGTAGGTCCGGATTATGTGCCGCCTGAACTGGCTTTGCCGAGTAACTGGTCGGAAACCCTATTGGCTCCAGGACACGAGTCCGAATCGCTGCCATGGTGGCGAGGTTTCAACGACGACAAGCTCAACCGTTTGATCGAACATGCCTTACAAGGCAATCTTGATCTCAAAGCCGCGGGTGAACGCATCCAAGCGGCCAGATCCCAGCGCGATGCAACCGACGCCGAGCGTTGGCCCAGCGTCAATGCATCCAGCGCCTACCAGCGCGAACGCATCAGTCCCAATGCCTTGTTGGGTATGATGGGCTCATTACAAAACGGTAACGGTCAGTCGACGGCCTTCGGCCCTATAGGCTCGCCGTTTAATTTGTTTCAAGCCGGTTTCGACAGCAGCTGGGAATTGGACTTATTCGGCGGTATACGCCGAAAGCAGGAAGCGGCCGACGCTAACGCAGAAGCCATCGCAGAAAGTAAGCGCGATATCAAAGTGAGCCTTACCGCCGAAGTCGCGCGAACATACCTGGAAATGAAATCGCTGCATTGCCAGCTGGAAATAGCCGAAGACAATGTTAAAAACCAGCACGAAATCCTTCGCTTGTCCGAGGCCAGCTACCAAGAAGGTTTGACAACTGCTCTCGATGTGCAGCGGGCCAAAGCGGAATTGGAAACCGCCGTAAGCACTGTTGCGCCTATCTCTGCGCAAATCAAAAACCATCGTCATGCCTTGGCGCTATTGTCTGGTTTGGCTCCGACGGCTTTGGATACAGAATTGGCTATGCTGAGTGTATCAATTCCGTTGCCACCGAAAATTGCCCCCGGCTTGCCGTCAGATATACTGCGGAGACGCCCAGACATCCGTCAAGCCGAACGTGTGGTTGCGTCTGCAAACGCATCGATAGGTGCGGCAGTGGCAGAGTTGTTTCCGAAATTATCCTTGACGGGCTCGGCCGGATTCCAAAGCCAGGACCTAAGTAACTTCACTAGTTTATCCAGCGGTTTCTATGGGTTTGGACCACGCTTATCCCTGCCGATCTTTCAGGCCGGAAGGCTGCTGGCCAATGTCGATGCCCAAGAGGCACGCTACCGAGAAGCCTTGGCAACCTACGAAAAGTCGGTACTGAACGCGCTAAAAGAAGTTGAAGACGGGCTGGCGAATTTACAAAGCGAACATGATCGCCAGCAAAGCTTGGAAATAGCCGAACGCTCGGCTCGCCAGGCTGCAGAAACCGCTGAAGCCTACTACACCGAGGGTGAAAGCGACCTGCAAATCGTTTTGGACAGCCGGAGGGTCTGGCATCAGGCCCGCGAAAAACTGGTGCAAAGTCGCTTGAACTGGGCAGTTGGACATGTCGCGTTGTTCAAGTCTTTTGGTGGGGACAATATTACTCGAGAGTGATGAATGGTTCATTTCGGCCGCGGTAACCGACACGTATTACCAACGCGTCGAAGCAAGCTGTGATGGCTATTGATTATACCGTCCAGACGGTATAGTATATGGTCGTATGAAACGAACTCAAAAAACCAATACCCGCGAACGTCTGCTCGATGCAGCCGAAGCCGTCGTGATAGAGCAAGGCGTCAATTCGATGACCTTAGAGGCAGTTGCTGCGAGAGCCGGCATTAGCAAAGGTGGGCTTCTTTATCACTTCCCCTCTAAAGACGCTCTCGTGCTGGGTATGGTTTCGCGCATCGCTTCCATCGTTCAGGAAAGGTTTGCCGCCGGTTTGGCGTGCGAGCCTCCTGGACGGGGGCGACACGCCAGGACGATGCTACATATGATGTTGGATACCGAGGGTTCTCTATTTCCCCGGCTACAACGCGTGGCCGGACCATTGTTAGGGGCCGTGTCCAGCAATCAGAAAATGCTGGAGCCGATGCAACGTTTTTTCCAGGGGGTACATCAAGGAATGCTTGATGAAGGCTTGCCTGCCGATCGAAGTTGGCTGGTTCTCGCTGCCCTGGATGGGCTTAAATTTTGGAGAATTTTCGGCATCCTGCATCCCTCAGAGCAGGACTTGGCCGGGCTCCGGCTGTTGCTAACACAAATCATTGATGAGGCATCATTGTGAAAAAGATCATCCCTTTTGTGATCGTTTTGCTAATTATTGTGGGCAGTGCAAGCTGGGTTTATCTCACGTTTCGCGGCCAGAATAAGATCAAGCTGACACTATACGGCAACGTGGATATACGCGAAGTCACCCTCGGTTTTCGCGTTCCAGGCAAGCTGGCGAAACTTCTTTACGACGAGGGGGATAAGGTCAAAGCGGGAGATGTGATGGCCAGCCTGGACGGCGAGCCTTATCGCAATCAGGTCACCAGCGCTCAGGCTCAGGTTGACTCGTTGCGAGCGCGTTTGAGGTTAAGGGAAGCCGGCAATCGCCCGCAAGAGATCGCTCAAGCCCGCTCGCTCGTCCGCGAGCGCGAGGCCACTGCCATCAATGCCGAGCGCTTATTCCAGCGGGCCGAAGAATTACTGGCCGACAAAGGCGTCTCGAGCCAGGAACGCGACAATGCCGAGGCCAACCACAAAGAGGCGCAGGCAAGACTGAAATCAGCGCACGATAACCTGGCGCTCCTCGAAGCCGGGTTTAGAACCGAGGATATTTCCCAAGCCAAGGCCGATCTTGCACAAACTGAAGCCGCACTGGCCACTGCCAGTTTGCAATTGAATGACGCGGTATTAACCGCACCGTCCGATGGCGTCATTCTCACCCGAGCACAAGAGGCAGGTGCCATTTTGCAAGCAGGCACACCGGTTTTCACACTTTCCCTGGTGAATCCAGTTTGGGTACGCGCCTATGTCCACGAGCCCGATTTAGGCCGAATACATCCGGGCATGAAGGTCGAAATCGTTACCGACTCCTCCGGCGGCAAGCGTTATAAGGGTCAGATAGGTTACATTTCTCCGCGTGCCGAATTTACCCCAAAAACCGTGGAGACGACGGAACTGCGCTCTTCGCTCGTCTATCGCTTACGGATTGTCGTGGAAAATCCCGATGACAGACTGCGTCAGGGTATGCCGATAACCGTCAACCTGGATGAAAGCACGTTGAGCAATTCTGCCCCGTTATGACCGATGCCTTGGTAGTACTCGACACAGTCCGAAAAATATTTCCCAACACAGCTAAGCCTGCGCTGGATGGCATCTCGTCCGTGTTAAAGCCGGGTCAGATTACCGGTTTGGTAGGGCCTGACGGGGCAGGCAAAACCACGCTCATTCGGCTTATGGCCGGATTACTAGCACCGACTTCCGGCAGGATTTCCGTAGACCATTTCGATCCGATTCGCGACGTAGATCAGCTACGTACCTTTATCGGCTACATGCCGCAAAAATTTGGCCTTTACGAAGATTTGTCCGTGATCGAAAATCTCGAACTCCACGCAGATCTGCGGGAGTTGATGGGTGAGGAGCGCGTTACTACATTCAAACGCCTCCTGGAATTTACCGATCTTGCCCGCTTCACCTCACGATTAGCCGGCAATCTATCCGGCGGTATGAAACAAAAGCTCGGGCTTGCTTGCGCGCTGTTGGGTCGCCCTAAGTTATTACTGCTGGACGAACCAAGTGTGGGCGTCGATCCGATTTCGCGCCGCGAATTGTGGAAAATGGTCCATGAGTTGATCGCGCAGGGCATGGCAGTCGTCTGGAGCACGGCATATCTGGATGAAGCCGAATTATGTGCGGAAGTGTTACTGATGAACGAGGGTCAGTTGATCTTCTCCGGCAAGCCAGCGGAGCTTACTCAGCGTATTCATGATCGCAGCCTGCAAATCAGGCAGATAACCGGCAACCGTCGGCAATTGCTCGCTAGAGCTTTGCGCTTGCCTGAAGTCTCTGACGGGGTCATTCAAGGTCACGCGGTCCGTCTAGTGCTCCGTGAAGGTGCAGACTATCCCAATCTCAAGGAACTCGACGCCGGTGACGAGGCGGAACTCGTGCCCGTTTTGCCGCGCTTCGAGGATGCATTTATCGAGGCCTTAGGTGGGGGTCCAGGAGGCGATTCGGTTCTTGCGCAAAGCCTGAATCCTGTGCTCGGCGCCGACGATACTGTTGTGGAAGCGGTGGCTCTAACCAAACGTTTTGGCGACTTTACTGCAACCGACCAGGTTAGTTTTGAGGTCAAACGCGGCGAAATTTTCGGCCTGCTCGGCCCGAACGGTGCCGGTAAATCGACGACGTTTCGAATGATGTGCGGACTGTTGGCGCCCACCTCCGGTGCGGCGCGAGTCATGGGCATCGATCTTAAAACCAGCGGCAGTGCCGCACGCCAGTGTCTGGGATACATGGCGCAGAAATTTTCGCTGTACAGTAATCTGACAATCGAACAGAACCTGAAGTTTTTTTCCGGCGTTTACGGTTTACGCGGTTCAAGGCAGAAAGCTGTTATGGCGGAGATGATCGAGGTATTCAGACTACAACCGTATCTTGGCACGACGCCCGATACCCTGCCGCTCGGATTCAAGCAGCGCTTAGCGTTGGCCTGCGCCGTCATGCATCAGCCGGCAATTCTGTTTCTGGACGAACCCACTTCTGGTGTTGACCCGGTGACGCGCCGTGAGTTTTGGACCCATATAAACGGCATCGTCGAAAAGGGTGTCACCGTCATGGTCACGACGCATTTCATGGACGAAGCTGAATATTGCGACCGCATCGCTTTGGTGTTTCGCGGCAAAATTATTGCGGCAGGTTCTCCAGACCAACTCAAGGAGCAAATCGCATCCCCGCAGAATCCCGATCCATCGATGGAAGATGCGTTTATCTCTCTGGTTCAACAGCATACTTCGGAGGTCTCGATATGAAATCCATTTCCTTCCGTCGTTTGTCCGCGTTATGCCGAAAGGAAACTTGGCAAATCTTGCGCGATCCCAGTAGCAATCTGATCGCCTTCGTACTGCCAGTGGTGATGATGTTCATTTTCGGTTATGGCATCAACCTGGATTCTACCGCCGTACATATTGGCTTAGTGCTTGAAGACACCAGTCCGGAGGCCAGACATTTTGCTGACAACCTTTACGGCTCACCCTATTTTTTCGTTCATACCGCCGAAACGCAGACTGAGATCGGGCAGGCGCTGACCGAAGGCCGGGTACGCGGCTTTGTGGTGGTGCCGTTAGATTTTGCCGAAAAACTCAAACAGCCGACCGGCACCGCGCCGCTACTGGTGGTGACGGACGGCTCGGAACCCAACACCGCCAACTTCGTGCAAAATTATGTGATCGCTGCCTGGACTGGCTGGATGCAGCTACGTGCCCGCGAACGGGGCGAACTGACGCCACCCGGCATTAGCATCGAACCGCGCTTTTGGTTTAACCCCGCTGCTGAAAGCCGGAACTTCCTGATTCCGGGATCGATTACCATCATCATGACGGTGATCGGTGCACTGCTGACTTCACTCGTGGTAGCACGCGAATGGGAGCGCGGCACGATGGAAGCGCTGCTGGCCTCGCCGGTGACCCGGACCGAACTGCTGTTAAGCAAGCTGTTGCCTTATTATGTGCTGGGCATTGTCTCGCTGTTCTTGTGCGTCGGTGTCGCGGCCTTGATGATGCATGTGCCGTTTCGCGGTTCGCTACTGATTTTATGGGGGATAGGCTCGCTGTTTCTGGCGAGCAGTCTTGGATTGGGGTTGCTGCTTTCCACCGTGCTGCGCAACCAGTTCGTCGCCGCCCAAGCAGCCCTCAATGCCGCCTTTCTGCCCGCTATGATGCTCTCGGGTTTTCTGTTCGAAATCCGCAGCATGCCCGCCGTGATTCAAGGCGCCACCTATCTGATACCGGCCCGCTATTTTGTGACTGCCCTCCAGACGCTTTTTCAAGCCGGCAATGTTGCGCCTATTTTGTTACACAGCGGCATGTTTCTGATGTTTGCCGGCAGTTTCTTCATTGGCCTGACGGCGCTGAAAACCCGCCGCCGTTTGGAGTAATAATGGTTTCACGCATCCTGACACTCATCATTAAGGAACTTGAGATGCTGCTGCAAGACCGGCAAAGCCGCATGGTTTTGATCGTGCCGGTCATCCTGCAACTGGCCTTGTTCCCCTTTGCGGCGACGTTGGAAGTCAAGAACAACACGCTGGCAATTTACAACGAAGATTCCGGTCGCGAGTCCGTGGAATTGATGCAGCGTTTCTCACAGGCACAAGCCTTTAGCCAACTACTTGCGCTGTACAGCGAAGCCGAGGTGCGTTATGCCATCGACAACCAGGAGGCGCTGATCGTGATCCGTTTTCCGCCGGATTTTTCGCGCGATATTGCGGCCGGCCGTCCACCGAAGATTCAAGCCATACTCGACGGTCGCCGCTCCAACAGCGGTCAAATCGCCCTCGGTTACGTGCAACAAATCGTCAACGACTACAGCAACGAGCGGTTTAAATTGCAGCAAAAGAATGTACCGTCGTCCTTGGTTGTTCGTCACTGGTTTAATCCCAATCTGAACTATGTCTGGCATATACTGCCCAGCCTGATCGCCATTATCACGTCGATCAACGCGCTGATCGTCACGGCACTTTCGGTAGCACGCGAACGCGAACAAGGTACGCTCGATCAACTGCTAATCTCGCCGCTGACGCCCGGGATGATTATGATCGGAAAAATTATTCCAGCCGTTCTGGTGGCTATCGTGCAGGGGACGATCATTTTGCTGGGCGCCATTTTTATTTATCGGGTTCCGTTTGCGGGATCGCTGTTGCTCCTTTACAGCAGCATGATTTTTTACTGTTTGGCGTTGGCTGGATTCGGACTGTTAATTTCATCGGTTTGTGCCACGCAACAACAAGCGTTTCTTGGGGTTTTCTGCTTTGTGATGCCGACCATCATGCTATCCGGTTATGCCTCGCCGGTCGACAACATGCCTAGCTGGCTGCAATACCTGGATTGGATCAATCCATTACGGCATTTCATCGTCATCGTAAAGGGACTTTTCCTCAAGGACATCGACCCTATCGCATTGCTGCCTAATGTATATCCACTCATCATCATCGCCATCGTGACATTGAGTTCGGCCAATTGGTTATTCCGCCATCGCTTAGCCTGAATGTCGAATTCCAAAACCTGCCTAATGACGACCCATCGACGGAATTTCCTATGAAAACAAAAGCAGAGATCTCCGCATTATTTATGCTCCTGGCAGCCGGCTGTACCGTTGGCCCGGACTATCAGCTCCCCATTTTCGATGCACCCGCGCAATGGAGCGGCAACCTTTCCGACAGCATCGCCAGCCAAAATGATCAGATCGACGAATGGTGGAAGCTCTTTCACGATGCCGAATTGGACTCCCTGATCGAGCGAGCGGTCAAGGCCAATCTTGACCTACGCATCGCCGAGGCCCGCGTCCGTCAAGCTCGAGAACAACAGGGCTTTGCTGAAGCGGACTTTTGGCCGACGCTGAGTGCCTCCGGCTCCTATGCCCGGCAAAAACAAAGTGAAAATCAGCCTATTCTGGGATCATTGCCAAAATCATCCAACACTCCTTTTGAAAACAATGTTTACAAAGCCGGATTCGACGCTTCGTGGGAAATCGATATCTTTGGCGGCAAACGTCGGGCAATCGAAGCGGCAACAGCTGAGTTGACCGCGACGGAATACGGCCAGCGCGACGTTATGGTCAGCTTACTATCTGAGGTGGCACGATATTACCTGCAAACCCGAGGCGCCCAGCGACAATTATCCATTCTCCAAAACCAGATTAAAGCGCAAGAAGAAACGGTCAATATCACCAGGAGCCGCGTTGATCATGGATCAGCGGCAGAATTGGAATTGCAAAGAGCACTTGCACTGCTGGCGAGCATTCGATCGCAAGTACCGACGATCGAATCCTCGATTCATTCGTTGATTTACCACCTGAGTGTACTGCTTGCGAAAAACCCCGATGCCTTGAATACGGAACTGTCCGTAACAGCGGCTATTCCGGCACCGCCGCCGCAAGTACCGGTCGGATTGCCGTCGGAGCTGCTGCTTCGCCGCCCCGACGTTTTGCGAGCCGAGCGATTGCTCGCCGCCGAGACGGCTCGTATCGGGCAAGTAAAAGCCGAGCTTTTCCCGAAGTTTTCACTCACCGGATCGGTAGGCGCCACTAGCATCAGCGCAAGTGATTTTTTTCTTCCCGGCAGTCGCACATGGTCTATCGGGCCAACTGTCCAATGGCGGATTTTTGATGCTGGCCGAGTGCTTGCCAACCTCAACGCTCAGATAGAGGCTCAAGATCAGGCACAACTGAATTATCAAAAGATAGTCCTCACTGCATTTGAAGAGGTTGAGACCGCATTAGTAACCTATGCAAAAGAGCAGGAACACTACCAACTGTTACAGCAAGAAGTTACTGCTAATCAAAGGGCTGTGGAACTAGCCACCCAGCGCTACAACAAGGGTTGGGCTAGCTATCTCGATTTGCTCGATGCGCAACGTGTTTTATTTAACTCCCAAGATGGGTTGATACGTAGCGAACGTGTCGTTAGCTTAAATCTGGTTGCTATATACAAAGCACTTGGGGGCGGCTGGGAAATGAAAAAGCCTTGATAATTATGAGTAAAGGGCCTTGGAATGATGTTTTTAAGTCACCATCAGACATCGGGATTTTGTTTAGCTGTTACACCATCTTCTTTGGATTGTTGTGGATAAAAAATTGCACATCAGCTAAAGGAATTATTGCAGACATAGGATTCTGACATAGTCAAAGGGCTGCTTGGGGTCGAAAATTCACATTCATTAAAGTGAAAATAATATTTTTTTGAGTGACCGGTAAGGAGAAAGCTGATACCCGGGATTGGTAATTTACTTATCCACTTAATCAGGGATAATTTTAACCCCTGTATTGGTGCCTGCGCTCCGTAAACGCTTATCGTTAGTCGCCAGGGGCAAACCCCGCCTTATCGCCAGTTCCAAATAAGCGGCATCGTAGGTGGTTAGGTTTTCTGCACGGGCAAGTGCAAGGATTTCATGCAAGGCTCTTAGTGGCGTTTCGTCATCAGTGACTATAGGCAAATCACCAATCAGTTCAAGCCGGGTTGATACATCCGCCGACATGATCCGACCTCGGCGTTCAGCCTGTACCATCACGTTTCCCAATTCAAGATGCCATAAGGAAGGCACTAAAGCCCATTCGTCCCTGACGCGCTCCAATAAAGCGTCACAGACCTCGGACGCCTCATCTTCAAAGCACCAAGAAACGGCTATGGAACAATCAAGGACAAATCCAGTCATCGACGGCCTTCGTCACGAAGTTCTTGCCACGACAATCCTCCAAGGTTGCAGCCTTTACGGAGAGTCTTTAATTTTGAAATAGCCAAGTCGATTCGAGATCGGTCAGCGACAGCAATTGGAATAAGCCGTGCCAATGGTTTCCCATGCCGGGTGATGACGATTTCTTCGCCTTGTGCTACACGTTCAAGCAAGGAAGACAAATGTGTTTTGGCTTCAAATGCGCCTACAGTAATCATTGTTGAATTCACAGTTCTAGTTTATCTTATAAACTAGATTAACATATAGTCCTGATTTTGTCAGTTCCTGAGTTATTTAAGCACACCAGCAAAGTTACTTTAATATTCAATAATACTCTTATATATTCAATAGGATACGTTTTTTATTGGTGCTCCTCCAAAGCCGACCGTGGCTCAAATCAACCATTTTGGGAAGATCGGCCGAAAATCCCATTGCAAATTGTAAGCTCATTCATGGTTCTGGATGGCTCCTTTGACACCCGAGGTGACAGTACAACCTCTCGCCATAGGCCACAGACTCATGATGAGATAATAAAGTCCGACCAATAAAATTCCTTTTTTTGCCACCGGTGCCGGTTACCCCTGGACAAATAGTGTCACAAGGGTCTATTTTTGGGTCGCTATCTTTGAGTGAAAGTTAACATTCCTGCCTAATCTTTTATAACCTGTTGTTCTATTTTTATATAATTATTTATGTAAAAATGACATAGTTAATGCTTTAATTGTATCAAACGCACCACGTTGATTAACTCCTCGTAGTAAACCTGCTTTCTTTTTGAATCCGGGCATTATCTCTACCCCCTAAGATAATGCGCTTTTTTTGACCGCTGAATTACTATAAAACATGTTGTTAACCTTTCCAAAGGCATTAGGTTTAGGGCAAAAAAAAGCCCAGGGTCCTGTAGGACTTCTGGGCTTTTGGGCTTTTGGGCTTTTGGGCTTTTGGGCTTTTGGGCTTTTGGTTTAGGCGCTTGGCGATTCCCTACTTTCACATGGCAAACTGCCACACTATCATCGGCGCTAAGCGGTTTCACTTCCGAGTTCGGGATGGGATCGGGTGGTTCACGCTCGCTATGGTCACCAAGCAATTCGGTGTTAAAAGTAGGATAACCCTGAAAGCTTCTGGGTGAAAGCGGTGCTTTTCACTGAGTGCGTTTTCATTTTTTTGTCCCTACTTTTTTGGCGTCGGCTTTCTGGCTTCCGCTACTCAACTCTTTTAGCCTCTTGGTTTGGCTTTTTTGCCTTACCTTGGGGCTTACATGGAAATCTGTACCGTGTGTTCTCTTACTTTAGCAGTGCCAACTCACTACCCAAGCTTATTGGGTGTTATATGGTCAAGCCTCACGGGCAATTAGTACACGTTAGCTACGCCCATTACTGGACTTCCACACCGTGCCTATCAACGTCGTAGTCTCCAACGGCCCTTCAGGGGACTTAAAGTCCCAGTGAGATCTCATCTTGGGAGGGGCTTCCCGCTTAGATGCTTTCAGCGGTTATCCCGTCCGCACATAGCTACCCAGCAATGCCCTTGGCAGGACAACTGGAACACCAGCGGTGCGTCCACTCCGGTCCTCTCGTACTAGGAGCAGCTTCCCTCAAATCTCAAACGCCCATGGCAGATAGGGACCGAACTGTCTCACGACGTTCTGAACCCAGCTCGCGTACCACTTTAAATGGCGAACAGCCATACCCTTGGGACCTGCTTCAGCCCCAGGATGTGATGAGCCGACATCGAGGTGCCAAACACCGCCGTCGATATGAACTCTTGGGCGGTATCAGCCTGTTATCCCCGGAGTACCTTTTATCCGTTGAGCGATGGCCCTTCCATACAGAACCACCGGATCACTATGACCTACTTTCGTACCTGCTCGACTTGTACGTCTCGCAGTCAAGCACCCTTATGCCATTGCACTCATCGCCTGATTTCCGACCAGGCTGAGGGTACCTTCGTGCTCCTCCGTTACTCTTTGGGAGGAGACCGCCCCAGTCAAACTACCCACCAGACACTGTCCCTAGCCCGGATAACGGGCCGAGGTTAGAACTTCAAATAAACCAGGGTGGTATTTCAAGGTTGGCTCCACCAACACTAGCGTGTCAGCTTCATAGCCTCCCACCTATCCTACACAAATCGATTCAAAGTCCAGTGCCAAGCTATAGTAAAGGTTCACGGGGTCTTTCCGTCTAGCCACGGGTATACGGCATCTTCACCGCAATTTCAATTTCACTGAGTCTCGGCTGGAGACAGTGTGGCCATCGTTACGCCATTCGTGCAGGTCGGAACTTACCCGACAAGGAATTTCGCTACCTTAGGACCGTTATAGTTACGGCCGCCGTTTACTGGGGCTTCGATCAAGAGCTTCGCTTACGCTAACCCCATCAATTAACCTTCCAGCACCGGGCAGGCGTCACACCCTATACGTCCTCTTTCGAGTTTGCAGAGTGCTATGTTTTTGCTAAACAGTCGCAGCCACCAATTTTTTGCAACCTCCTTCAGCTCTACGGGCAAGCCGCTTCACCTACCAAAGGCACACCTTCTCCCGAAGTTACGGTGTCATTTTGCCTAGTTCCTTCAGCCGAGTTCTCTCAAGCGCCTTAGAATTCTCATCCCACCCACCTGTGTCGGTTTACGGTACGGCCACTCGTAACCTGATGCTTAGAGGTTTTTCTTGGAAGCAGGGCATCCATCACTTCATCTTAGCCGAAGCTAAAATCCGTCATCACGCCTCAGGATTGCAGACCCGGATTTGCCTAAGCCTACTCCCTACACGCTTAAACCGGGACATCCAACACCCGGCTGATGTAGCCTTCTCCGTCACCCCATCGCAGTTACGACCGGTACAGGAATATTAACCTGTTCTCCATCGACTACGCCTCTCGGCCTCGCCTTAGGTACCGACTAACCCTGCGTCGATTAGCGTTGCGCAGGAAACCTTGGGTTTTCGGCGTGCGGGTTTTTCACCCGCATTGTCGTTACTTATGTCAGCATTCGCACTTCTGATACCTCCAGCACACTTCTCAATGCACCTTCGCAGGCGTACAGAACGCTCCTCTACCACCACACTTACGTGTGATCCGTAGCTTCGGTACTATGCTTAGCCCCGGTAAATCTTCCGCGCAGGCCGACTCGACCAGTGAGCTATTACGCTTTCTTTAAAGGATGGCTGCTTCTAAGCCAACCTCCTGGCTGTCTGTGCCTTCCCACATCGTTTCCCACTGAGCATAGATTTTGGGACCTTAGCTGACGGTCTGGGCTGTTTCCCTCTTCACGACGGACCTTATCACCCGCCGTGTGTCTCCCGTACTGACACTTGTTGGTATTCGGAGTTTGCATCGGGTTGGTAAATCTAGACGACCCCCTAGCCGAAACAGTGCTCTACCCCCAACAGTGATATACGAGGCGCTACCTAAATAGCTTTCGAGGAGAACCAGCTATCTCCGAGCTTGATTAGCCTTTCACTCCTAGCCACAGCTCATCCCCGTCTTTTTCAACAGACGTGGGTTCGGCCCTCCAGTTAGTATTACCCAACCTTCAGCCTGGCCATGGCTAGATCGCCCGGTTTCGGGTCTAATCCCAGCGACTCATTCGCCCTATTCAGACTCGGTTTCCCTACGCCTCCCCTATTCGGTTAAGCTTGCCACTGAGATTAACTCGCTGACCCATTATACAAAAGGTACGCAGTCACCGGACAAAGCCGGCTCCCACTGCTTGTACGCATACGGTTTCAGGATCTATTTCACTCCGCTCTCCGCGGTTCTTTTCGCCTTTCCCTCACGGTACTGGTTCACTATCGGTCAGTAAGGAGTATTTAGCCTTGGAGGATGGTCCCCCCATGTTCAGACAAGGTTTCACGTGCCCCGTCCTACTCGTTTTCACTAAAATAAAGTTTTCGTGTACGGGGCTATCACCCTGTATCGCCCGACTTTCCAGACGGTTCCACTAACTTTATCCTAACTTAAGGGCTAGTCCCCGTTCGCTCGCCGCTACTAAGGGAATCTCGGTTGATTTCTTTTCCTCTGGGTACTTAGATGTTTCAGTTCTCCAGGTTCGCTTCGCTAGACCTATGTATTCAGTCTAGGATGACCAGGTGACCCTGGCCGGGTTTCCCCATTCGGACATCTGCGGATCAAAGCTAGTTTGCAAGCTCCCCGCAGCTTTTCGCATGCTACAACGTCCTTCATCGCCTCTTACTGCCTAGGCATCCACCGTATGCGCTTGTTTACTTGACCATATAACCCGAATAAGCCTGGCTTTTGCATGTCTCTGCCTTGTCGCTTACAGGTTAACCTGTCGTTAACAAAGCCGTTGACGCAATCGCTTTACTTGGTCGCCGTTATATCAGCCAGCTGACTTTTACACTTTCGTTTGAGAACCCATTGTCGTTCACCGTTTGACGCACTTAGCTTTATTTACGGCTTATGCCGGCCAATTCCAACACTTGATAGTTAAACTATAGCGTTAAAAGCCCAGCCTTCACCGTTAAATCCGGTTCCGCTTGTCTTTGGCGTACGCAATGTGTTTTCCACCATAGGCGCTAACCTATGGCTTGTATATACTTGGTACAGTTTTCCATCTTGTTAAAGAGCAGTATCGCTAAATTTCTCCAGCAATTCGATAATGTCTCTAAGCCACACGTTAATTTCGTGTAACTGGAAACTTTATGGAGCTGACGGCGGTGACCGCGATTGGCTTTCATCCTGCGAAAGCTTGTGTTCGTTCTTATTTACTTTGGTTTATTTATGGCTCGCTTTTGGCCAACCCTTAACCCATTATTTTTATCTTAACTAGTGCTTTGCCTGCACTTTTTATATTTATATCTTTTTACAACTCCCTAACTTCCACCTTGCCTTGGATTGGTGGAGCCAAGGAGGATCGAACTCCTGACCTCCTGCGTGCAAGGCAGGCGCTCTCCCAGCTGAGCTATGGCCCCAAACTGCGTGTCCCCCGCGACCAGGATTTTCTTTCCAGCCAACTACGGGTTAGGCGTCACATCAAGTCCCCATCGCACCTTCACTTTCATGAACTATAACGCGAAATAACGAACTGAATGCTAACCCAAATGCGTGCCGAGCCCCTTAGCCCATTCACCACACTTAAAAAATCGCCTTGTTCCGCGAGGTGTTGAGTGGTGGGCCTAGGAGGACTTGAACCTCCGACCTCACCCTTATCAGGGGTGCGCTCTAACCAGCTGAGCTACAGGCCCCAGGCTCATCTTACGTTAACCAAAATAATGAATGTGGACACTTATGCGGCTTATGCGCTTTGTAAGGAGGTGATCCAGCCCCAGGTTCCCCTAGGGCTACCTTGTTACGACTTCACCCCAGTCATGAATCACAAAGTGGTAAGCGCCCTCCTTGCGGTTAGACTACCTACTTCTTTTGCAACCCACTCCCATGGTGTGACGGGCGGTGTGTACAAGGCCCGGGAACGTATTCACCGCGACATTCTGATTCGCGATTACTAGCGATTCCGACTTCATGGAGTCGAGTTGCAGACTCCAATCCGGACTAAGACCGGCTTTCTGGGATTCGCTTGCTATTACTAGTTCGCAGCCCTCTGTACCGGCCATTGTAGCACGTGTGTAGCCCTACCCATAAGGGCCATGATGACTTGACGTCGTCCCCACCTTCCTCCGGTTTATCACCGGCAGTCTCCTTAGAGTTCCCGCCATGACGCGCTGGCAACTAAGGATGAGGGTTGCGCTCGTTACGGGACTTAACCCAACATTTCACAACACGAGCTGACGACAGCCATGCAGCACCTGTCTCTCAGTTCCCGAAGGCACTAAGTCATCTCTGACAAATTCTGAGGATGTCAAGGGTAGGTAAGGTTCTTCGCGTTGCATCGAATTAAACCACATGCTCCACCGCTTGTGCGGGCCCCCGTCAATTCATTTGAGTTTTAACCTTGCGGCCGTACTCCCCAGGCGGTCAACTTAATGCGTTAGCTGCGCCACTAAATCCCCTAAAGGGAACCCAACGGCTAGTTGACATCGTTTACGGCGTGGACTACCAGGGTATCTAATCCTGTTTGCTACCCACGCTTTCGTACCTCAGCGTCAGTTTGGGTCCAGGGAGCCGCCTTCGCCACTGGTGTTCCTTCAGATATCTACGCATTTCACCGCTACACCTGAAATTCCACTCCCCTCTACCTAACTCTAGCTGGCCAGTTTTAAATGCAGTTCCCAGGTTAAGCCCGGGGCTTTCACATCTAACTTAACCAACCGCCTACGCACGCTTTACGCCCAGTAATTCCGATTAACGCTCGCACCCTCCGTATTACCGCGGCTGCTGGCACGGAGTTAGCCGGTGCTTCTTCTATAGGTAATGTCAATACTCAGGATATTAGCCTAAGCTTTTTCCTCCCTATTGAAAGTGCTTTACAACCCTCAGGCCTTCTTCACACACGCGGTATTGCTGGATCAGGCTTCCGCCCATTGTCCAATATTCCCCACTGCTGCCTCCCGTAGGAGTCTGGGCCGTGTCTCAGTCCCAGTGTGGCTGATCATCCTCTCAGACCAGCTATGGATCGTCGCCTTGGTAGGCCTTTACCCTACCAACTAGCTAATCCAACATAGGCTCATCTGTTAGCGCGAGGCCCGAAGGTCCCCCGCTTTCCCCCGTAGGGCGTATGCGGTATTAGCTTAAGTTTCCCTAAGTTGTCCCCCACTAACAGGCAGATTCCTATGCATTACTCACCCGTCCGCCACTCGTCAGCGCCCGAAGGCCTGCTACCGTTCGACTTGCATGTGTTAAGCATACCGCCAGCGTTCAATCTGAGCCATGATCAAACTCTTCAGTTTAATATCATGCGCACCCTTTTTAAGATAGGATGCCTAATCTCGTTCGGTTAGCTTATTGCTAAGCCACCCTCTTGACGAGGATACTTAGCCTAACCTGATGTCTTGCAACATAGGACTCAACATAAGCACCCACACTCATTATTTCGGCTTCATTGTTAAAGAGCTCGCCCATCACAGGCAGTACCACTATCTACTCAGCACCTCACCCAAACAACCCAATACAGGCAATGCCAGAAGAGAAAGCAGGGCTTTTATCCCAACTACACCTCCGTAGCGCTGAGTCCGAGAATTATACAGACCTTTTTCTTTATGTCAATGAAGGAAAACAAAGTAAACATAATTTCTAATCCTAATGATATTGAAATTTTTTGATGGTTTCTTTCAAGATCAAAATAGGCATAGAATTTACAAAAATTCGCCTTATATCTCGCACCACCCTATAGATGTGATCATAATTAAAATGCCCGTCAATTTTTCTCTATTTTTCCAAAAATACAATCAATTACAATAGAAATCATTACAACTCGCCTTAAATCGATCTCAAGAAATTTCGTAATAAAAATCCCCTAAAGAAAACTTAACCTGCCCCTTTTTTCTGAAATAAAAGTGATTTCTTATTAAGTTAGCTACTAATATGCTAACTAAATCAATATTGTTTGCTGTGGATTTTTTAAGATTAAGGTTAACTGATCTGCAGGAATCGGCTTGCTCAACAAATAACCTTGTATTTCATCACAAGACAATTTATCTAAAATATCAAGCTGATCTTTGGTCTCAACCCCTTCGGCAACTACCTTGAGATTCATCGAGTGGGCCATATTGATAACGGCATTTACGATTTGTTTGTCGTTTTCATTTCTTTCGAGATCCTTTACAAACATGCGATCAATTTTGACTGAATTAATCGGCAAATTTTTAAGATAGTTTAATGACGAATAACCTGTACCGAAATCATCAATGGCAATATTAATGCCCCGGCTATTGAGCCTTTTTAAAGATTCCAGGGCATTTTGGAAATTATTCATTAACGTCGTTTCGGTAACCTCGAATTCAAGCAAACGAGGAGGAACGTCATTGGTGCCAAGTACATCAAAAACCTTAACGACAAAATCGTCCTGATTTAATTGTATTGCTGATAAATTTACCGCCACTTTAAAGTCAGGAATCTCCAAATCCATCCATTCCTTTAACTGACTGCAAGCTGTTTTAATCACCCAATCGCCAATGGCGAGAATTAAGCCCCGTTGTTCGGCAAAATCAATAAACTCATATGGCGTCAGCAACCCCCGGCTCGGATGTTTCCAACGTATCAATGCTTCTGCGCTGACAATAGCCTTCTTTTTGAGATCATATTTAGGTTGATAGAGCAATTCCCATTCCTCATATTCAATAGCTAATCGCAACTCTTTATCCAGTTGCAAATGCTTGAGGGACAAATCATGCATCGATTGATCAAAAAACTGATAATTTGCTTTCGTATACAGATTTTTTCCATATTTCTTTGCGATCATGGCTTTATTGATCAATTCGTCTACGGAATCCGCATCTGAAGGATAGATACTAATACCGATATGACTCACTAAGTAAATCATGTGACCGTCAACATCAACTGGCGCGGACAAATTATCGAGCAACCTTTTGACCAGCCAAGTGATCGTTTCTTTAGAAGGCAAGTCCGTCAGTAAGACTCCGAACTCATCTCCCTCGAATCTAGATAAAGTCAAACGTGTTATGCCATCGTATTTTCTAAAAGTGGCATTAAGTCGACCAACCGCTTCTATCAGCAATTTATAATTTGATGTACGTCCCAATGTCATGTTTATATCGTTGAGGATGCCCAGATCTATAAGCATTACCGCTGCCAATTGCGAATATCGGTAACCACGTTGAATGACTTGATTTAAGCGGTCGTAAAACAGAATTTGATTAGGTAATCCGGTTAAACTATCGTAATTTTTAGAGTATTCAATCTCTGCCGAAAACTGGGAGGCAATTTGCTCCAATTCCTGGATTCGAAGTTGTAGCTTGGCAAGCTTTTCATTTTCATTACTTTCATAAGCCGTAATATGATTTACCTGTATTTTTTTAGCTTTATTGCCATATTCTATAAAAGGTTGCCACCGAACAACTTTGTTTCTTCCTGATTCCTTTGCCGCATAAAGGGCTTCGTCGGCGAAGTTATTTAATTGCCCTGCGCTAATGGGTCTGTCTTTTATACTAGACACACCTAAACTCACCGTCACATGAGGCCCTTTTTCAAACCTGATCGATGACTCGTCTTTTATTCGCAACCGAATACGCTCTGCTGCAGTCACGGCCTCCTCAGCAGATAAATCGGGAAGCACTAGGCAAAATTCCTCTCCACCATAACGCGCAACCAAATCAACTTTACGCGTATTCGAATGGAGAATTTCTGCAAGCAACTGGATAACAATATCGCCAATGGCGTGTCCGTAATTATCATTGACTGATTTGAAATGATCTATATCAGCCATGATACAAGCCAGTTCAGAGTTATTTTCGCGCGCAGCAGCAAAAACCAGTTCAAATTGCTCGTTGAACGAACGTCTGTTTAGACAACCAGTCAACGCATCTCTAGTTGCCAAAAAATGCAATTCTTTATTTTGTTGCTGGATGTAAACCTGGCTTTCTTCCAGGCGGGTAACCATCGTCTGCAACGCAGCATTCCGTTCTTCCAATTCGGTAATGTCATCCAAGGTAATCAAAACGCCTTGGGTTACGTTATCGGCACCTTGAATTGGTGAAACGTTAATCACAAATCTGATCTCTTTGCCTTCTGAAGAGGCTAAAATGAGTTGAGAGCCGATCGAACTATGACCTGTCTTTAATGTTTTTTGCCAAGGAAAATCAATATTGGCTTGCTCAGGATTGACATGCTGCCACTTCAATTTTGAAGCTTTTATACCCAATAAAGAAGAAATCGGACGAACCATTTTTTCAGCAAATGCTTTATTTACCATAACGATTTGCTCATTCTCGTCAAGAATAATCAGACCCTCTGCAAGAGAATCGAATGCTGCATTAACCCGATCGGGTACAACTGAGGTAGGATCCAACATTTTGAGCGTTCTGAGCATAAACACTAAATACAGGAAAAAACCAATAATCAGGATATAGCTCGCCATTTTAAAAATGGGTAATTTTAAAAAGCTGAATCTGGATTTTCCCTGTAAAGGGGCAAACTTTATTTCAATATTACCCCAAGGCTGGTTATTTTGAAGGATGGGCACAATTAGATGAGTAGACGTTGATTTATTTTTATCATAATCCCATTGCGCCGCATGGTCACCGACCTGAAAAACCAGCTCATTATCAGTTAACCGGATACCTGCTGACAACATTTCCGGGTTACGCTTAATGTTATAAGTTAGAATCTTTTGAATTTTTTTTGCATCTATATTGGGCGCTAATATAGAGAACTGTATGGCTAAAGACTCACTGACTTGCTTGCGGGCATTCAATAAATATTTTGACTCATCGGGCGTAAACCCCATCATCTCAGCACTTAAAAGTAAGCAAGTAGTCAACAAGACCAAAGCAAAGCTGATACGCATTGATGGCAGTAAAATACTGACTGATTTTTTTAAGACGCTCATAACATGTATTTAACTCAGATTAACCTGAATTACTCACTACCTCATATCTAATTCGATAGTGTGCATCGGAATGCTTGCTCGGTACATCTAATAAAAAGCATCAGATAAGACAGTGTCAGTTTTGAGAATAAAGTCACTCAAGTATAGTTTGTTATAGTGATGGATTGGTTCCCAATCCAAGATAATTATCAAAAACTGATCCTTTCTCGCATTGTTAAATATACTGAACTCTAACAAGAGAAATAATATTGATCACTAAAAAACCAAACAGCACAATTTCAAATGGTACAGTCATTCACATACTTCATATTCACTGAATTCAAGTAAATTGTTTTTAAAAAAGCAAATATTCAAGTTCAGCTTGTTTCGTTTTCTTCTGCTTCGCTATTTTGCACCGATGACTTTTGCTCTGAATCAACAGTAAAATCATCATCTTTTAAAGATGGTTTCTTATCAAGAATACCTAATGATTTTTTTGATGATCTTAAAATAGGTACCGGATCAAACTTATTTAAAAGTGGAATTGTTGACATAATGCTTGCCAATAAAGAACCGCCGCGCAAGAGCCAGCTAACAAAGCCGGCAGAGAAACTTAGCGATGTAGCAAACATTATTTGAACTTCAACAGAATTATGAGGTTCATTTAAACTATCATCATTAAACTGTTGTTTTATTCTGTTGATCTGATCCCAAAACTCAATATCGTTCTCATCAGCACTAACTTGTTTTTCAATTTTTTTACCTAATGAAGCCTGTTTGGAAGCAGCATCCAAAATCGCCTGGTTCGGTTCATGATGTGAATCGCTATTTGATGTATCATCGAAACTATACCCATATGAGGGGTTAACACGCGAAGTGAATTTATGTATTTCATAAACAGGAGAGTTATTTTGTGTTAATGCATGAATAGTATTATTCGTAACCCAATTTCCTTTTGTTGAGTTATTAGTCGCCATCGTATCAATGGTATAAAAAGGGACATACGCATCCTTTTGATCATTTTTATCCTGATTATTATTTTTAATTGGCTCATTAATGATAAAAGGTGGGTCGAAATTATTTACAGCATCTGAATTTATTCCATTGATAATAACGATAACAACCTGTGTAATGCCATTAGAAGTTTGAAAAGCAAAAGAATCGGAAAGTGTTTGCCCCAACTTTAAAGACTTAACCGTGGCATTGTTATCAATCAATTCATAAGTCCAAATTCCATTCGCCATAGTAAAAACCCCATAGCCAGAAGAGCCTATCGTAGGCGCAACATCGATGAATGAAACCTTTGGTGCATGATTATCAACTCCTGAAACAACCAAAGAACCGATAAATTTTGAAGAGCTGATTTTAGTTACAACTCCAGATTTAATTCCCGTGATTACAAAAGAATCGTTGACCGGAGTGAGATCGAGCGTGGCGGAACCGGCCACCGAGCCGCCATTGCCGTCAGCGATCGTATAACTGAAACTGGCGGCGCTGTCATCATTCAGCCCCGGCGTGTAGGTCCAGGTGCCGTCGCCGTTGTTGACCAGGCTGCCGCTGCCGGAGGCCAGGGTTAACCCGGTCGCGGTCAGGCTGTTACCGTCGACATCGCCGGCGTTGGCCAGCAGTTGCGCCGGGGTGATCAGGCGGGGTGTATCTTCTTGACTGGCCGTTAACGTCACCGGCGTCGTGCTGGGGGCGTCGTTGACCGGGCTCAGGTCGAGCGTGGCGGAACCGGCCACCGAGCCGCCATTGCCGTCAGCGATCGTATAACTGAAACTGGCGGCGCTGTCGTCGTTCAGCCCCGGGGTGTAGGTCCAGGTGCCGTCGCCGTTATCCGTGAGCGTGCCGCTGCCGGACACCAGGCTTAACCCGGTCGCGCTCAGGCTGTCGCCGTCGACGTCGCCGGCGTTGGCGAGCAGTTGCGCCTGGGTGATCAGCCGGGGCGTATCTTCATTACTTGCGGTTAACACGACCGGGCTGCTGGTGGGGGCGTCGTTCACCGGCAGCAGGTCGAGCGTGGCGCTGCCGGCGACGCTGCCGCCGTGACCATCAGCGATTGTGTAGCTGAAGCTGGCGGCACTGTCATCATTCAGCCCCGGCGTGTAGGTCCAAGTGCCGTCGCCGTTGTTGACCAGGCTGCCGCTGCCGGAGGCCAGGGTTAACCCGGTCGCGGTCAGGCTGTTACCGTCGACATCGCCGGCGTTGGCCAGCAGTTGCGCCTGGGTGATCAGTCGGGGCGTATCTTCATTACTTGCGGTTAACACGACCGGGCTGCTGGTCGGGGCGTCGTTGACCGGAGTCAGATCGAGCGTGGCGCTGCCGGCAACACTGCCGCCCTGGCCGTCAGCGATCGTATAACTGAAGCTGGCGGCGCTGTCGTCGTTTTGCCCCGGGCTGTAAGTCCAGGTGCCATCGCCATTATCTGTGAGCGTGCCGCTGCCGGAGGCCAGGGTTAACCCGGTCGCGGTCAGGCTGTCGACGTCGACGTCGCCGGCGTTGGCCAGCAGTTGCGCCTGGGTGATCAGGCGGGGCGTATCTTCATTACTTGCGGTTAACACGACCGGGCTGCTGGTCGGGGCGTCGTTGACCGGGCTCAGGTCGAGCGTGGCGCTGCCGGCGACGCTGCCGCCGTGACCATCAGCGATTGTGTAGCTGAAGCTGGCGGCGCTGTCATCATTCAGCCCCGGCGTGTAGGTCCAGGTGCCGTCGCCATTATCTGTGAGCGTGCCGCTGCCGGAGGCCAGGGTTAACCCGGTCGCGGTCAGGCTGTCGACGTCGACGTCGCCGGCGTTGGCCAGCAGTTGCGCCTGGGTGATCAGGCGGGGTGTATCTTCTTGACTGGCCGTTAACGTCACCGGCGTCGTGGTGGGGGCGTCGTTGACCGGAGTCAGATCGAGCGTGGCGGAACCGGCCACACTGCCGCCCTGGCCATCAGCGATCGTGTAGCTGAAGCTGGCGGCGCTGTCGTCGTTCAGCCCCGGGCTGTAGGTCCAGGTGCCGTCGCCGTTATCCGTGAGCGTGCCGCTGCCGGACACCAGGCTTAACCCGGTCGCGCTCAGGCTGTCGCCGTCGACGTCGCCGGCGTTGGCCAGCAGTTGCGCCTGGGTGATCAGCCGGGGCGTGTCTTCATTACTGGCGGTTAACACGACCGGGCTGCTGGTCGGGGCGTCGTTGACCGGAGTCAGATCGAGCGTGGCGCTGCCGGCGGCACTGCCGCCCTGGCCGTCAGCGATCGTGTAGCTGAAGCTGGCGGCGCTGTCATCATTCAGCCCCGGCGTGTAGGTCCAAGTGCCGTCGCCGTTGTTGACCAGGCTGCCGGTGGCCAGGGTTAACCCGGTCGCGGTCAGGCTGTTACCGTCGACATCGCCGGCGTTGGCCAGCAGTTGCGCCTGGGTGATCAGTCGGGGCGTATCTTCATTACTTGCGGTTAACACGACCGGGCTGCTGGTCGGGGCGTCGTTGACCGGAGTCAGATCGAGCGTGGCGCTGCCGGCGACGCTGCCGCCGTGACCATCAGCGATTGTGTAGCTGAAGCTGGCGGCGCTGTCATCATTCAGCCCCGGCGTGTAGGTCCAGGTGCCGTCGCCATTATCTGTGAGCGTGCCGCTGCCGGAGGCCAGGGTTAACCCGGTCGCGGTCAGGCTGTCGACGTCGACGTCGCCGGCGTTGGCCAGCAGTTGCGCCTGGGTGATCAGTCGGGGCGTATCTTCATTACTTGCGGTTAACACGACCGGGCTGCTGGTCGGGGCGTCGTTGACCGGGCTCAGGTCGAGCGTGGCGCTGCCGGCGACGCTGCCGCCATTGCCGTCAGCGATCGTATAACTGAAGCTGGCGGCGCTGTCGTCGTTTTGCCCCGGGCTGTAAGTCCAGGTGCCATCGCCATTATCTGTGAGCGTGCCACTGCCGGTGGCCAGGGTTAACCCGGTCGCGGTCAGGCTGTTACCGTCGACATCGCCGGCGTTGGCCAGCAGCTGCGCCTGGGTAATCAGTCGGGGCGTATCTTCATTACTTGCGGTTAACACGACCGGGCTGCTGGTCGGGGCGTCGTTGACCGGAGTCAGATCGAGCGTGGCGGAACCGGCCACCGAGCCGCCATTGCCGTCAGCGATCGTATAACTGAAGCTGGCGGCGCTGTCGTCGTTTTGCCCCGGGCTGTAAGTCCAGGTGCCATCGCCATTATCTGTGAGCGTGCCACTGCCGGTGGCCAGGGTTAACCCGGTCGCGGTCAGGCTGTTACCGTCGACATCGCCGGCGTTGGCCAGCAGTTGCGCCTGGGTGATCAGTCGGGGCGTATCTTCATTACTTGCGGTTAACACGACCGGGCTGCTGGTCGGGGCGTCGTTGACCGGGCTCAGGTCGAGCGTGGCGCTGCCGGCGACGCTGCCGCCGTGACCATCAGCGATTGTGTAGCTGAAGCTGGCGGCGCTGTCGTCGTTTTGCCCCGGGCTGTAAGTCCAGGTGCCATCGCCATTATCTGTGAGCGTGCCGCTGCCGGAGGCCAGGGTTAACCCGGTCGCGGTCAGGCTGTTACCGTCGACATCGCCGGCGTTGGCCAGCAGCTGCGCCGGGGTGATCAGGCGGGAAGTATCTTCATTACTGGCCGTTAACGTCACCGGAGTCGTGCTCGGGGCGTCGTTGACGGCGATGACTGTTAAATTAACAGTAGCCGTCTCAGTAACACCACCTGAAGTCACTGTATAGGTGAAGCTGGGGGTTCCGGTATAATTGTTTTCGGGTGTAAAGGTTAAAGTACCATCTGCGTTAAGAGTTACGTTTCCGCCTGTTATTGCAATTGAACCACCTGATGTAATCGAAGTACCGTTGATATTTGAAATCGTACGACCCGAATTTTCAAACGTATCATTACTTAACGGCGTGAAAGTGACAGGTGTATCTTCATTTACAGTAACGCTATCATTTACTATATCTGCAAATGCTGAGATCGACCCGTTGATACTATCACTATCGGTTAACGCTCCGCCGTTTCCTGAATTACCATTGTCATTCGTTAACACAGTAAAAGTAACTGGTCCGTTATAGTCAGCAACTGCAGTAAAAATCGGCGCTGTTCCTGTACTAGTAAAATAGTTATTGATCGATAATAATGTGCCCGAAAGCACCAATGTGTTGGTTCCTGACCCAGATATTGTGACTCCACTGCCTGTAATAGCTGATAGAGTACCCGCTACTGAAGACACTGATAAAGTCACAGTGTAGACTCCTGAACCAGCATCGACATCAGAAATGTGGACAGAGTTTAGAAGCTGAACGACAGAATCCTCAGGAACTATTGCTCCATCTCCAGAAACGGAGTTAACTGGAGCATCGTTGACTCGAAATACATTAATATCTCTGGTAGATGCGGCACTAAAACCAGCGCCATCATTAACTACAAATACAACGGTTCTAACATTATTATCAGGCTGTTCGCTCGTATTATAATAACCAACCGACCTTAACGCAGTTTGATAATTAACCACTGATGTTGTGCCGGAAAGTGTAAGTACCCCAGTTCCGCTGTTCCAATTCCCAGTAATACCAAGTTGATCAGAAAAGGAAAGTACGTCTTCTCCGCTACGATAAGTGAGTGGGTGTATTTGTATAGTGGCCCCAGTTAGGGTTGTATTATCAATATCACTAACTGATATCGCACTATCGATAACAATTGAAGGATCATTCTCCGTATAGTTAATAGTAGTTACGCTCGTGGTAACAACTGGCGCATCGTTGACCGAGGTTATGTTAACCGTGGTGCTGCCTGTGGCGGTTAACGCACCACCAGTACCTTGTGAGCCGGTATTGCCATCGCTGAATGCCCAGTCGATTTGTACACTGGCAGGCGGCACATCGCTATTGTTGCTGTAAGCGATTTGTTGCAATACTGAGTTAACCCATGCTTGGGTTGCGTTGGTATTAAAAGTCAGCAACAACGTGCCGTTACTATTTGTGGTGACGGTGCCGACCGTCACCCCGCCTACCACTAAATTACCGCCCTGGGTTAAGGCACTGAGTGTGCCGGTAGCGGAAAACACATCTTGTGTGTTGGCATCGCCGTTGCGTGCCAAAGTTAGGGTTGCACCGTTAAAATTGCTGAGTGATAGTTCGGCATCGAATATTTGGACGTTGCTATCCAGCACTACCGCCGAGCCGTTTTCGGTATAACTAGGGTTGCCATCCAGCGTATTGGTAACGCTGGTTGTATTGAATGTGGTATCAATGCTACCGTCCGGCAAATAGCTGATAACTCCGAAGTCTCGGCTACCCCCGACAGTTGCTGTCACTCCGGCAACGATGCGCCCATCGGGACGCACCGCCAAACCCTCAATGAATGCGCCCGATGCGATAGTGGTTGTTACTTTGCCAGCACTTCCGAAGCTTGTGTCAAGCGAACCATTCACGTTGTAACGCACTAAGGTGCTGTTGAAGCTGCCATTGTAGCCACCCAGGATGATTTTGCCATCTGCCTGTAACACCATATCCAGCGCAAGATCAGAACCACTGATATCGGTCAGGACTTTACCTGTATTACTGCCAAAGGTATTATCAAGCACTCCTGTTGACGTGTATTTTACAAGTAAGAAATCGCCGAAACTGGAGTAACCGCTTACGAGTATCGTACCATCGCTGTTGACGAGGACTGACCTACCAAAATCGGTTCCGCCTGCTAGGTCGGTTTCCACTTTTCCACCAGTGCCAAAGCTACCATCGAGTACGCCATTGGAATTATAACGAACCACCGCAAAATTATTGTTGCCAGCGCCGACGAATAATATCTTGCCGTCACTTTGCAGTGTTAACGAGTAACCAGAATCCAAACCCGCCGTGACATCTGTTGTAACACTCCCTGCCGTGCCAAAAGAAGTATCGAGTGAGCCATCGCTATTCAAGCGGGCTATTGCGAAAAGGCTGGCGTTGGTAGATCCACCAACGATGATTTTGCCATCAGGTTGAACAACAATTGATTGAGCCTCGTCCGTACCGCCAGCAAAATCGATGACGACTTCACCCATAACTCCAAAGCTGGAGTCCAGGCTGCCGTCGCCGTTAAGCCGGACTAAGGCAAAATCTCCATTGCTACCTGTATAGCTATTTCCGGCGATGACAATTTTGCCGTCCGCTTGGATTTTAATGTCATAGGCCTGGTCAACGCTGCTGCCTACTCCAATAGTGGTTTTTCCTCCAGTGCCAAATGAGGTGTCCAGCGTACCGTCCACATTGTAACGTGCAACAGCAAAGTCATCGTTACTGCCATTCGATGCGTAACCGGCAACGACTATCTTTCCGTCGTTTTGCACAGCCATTGCGCGTGCCCAGTCATCCCCATGGCCGATTGTAGTAGTCACATTCCCGTTACCTGCGTTAAAAGTGGGTGCAGTATTGGGCATGGTTAAGGCCACGCCTTGGGAGAACTCGGAAGTATTGTTGGCATAAGTGGCGGTTGCAGTGATAATTTCACCAGCCGCCACCGTTGCCGACAATGTGATATTGATAAACGTAGCATTGCCGCTGGCATCAGTGCTGACTGTGGTTGATCCTAAATAACGTTTGCCTTGCCGCCCTGTTGGATTACCAGCCGATGGCGTGGCATAAAGCTGGATAACCACGCCGGTCAGGTTAGCCAAAGTATTTAAGGTACCGCTCACTTTAACCGTGCCAGTTCCAGAAGTCGTGGCCGAGGTGATTACCGGAAAGTTTTGTAAATTGTTACCCCCAGCATCTGGGTCTAACGTATCGTTGGTAGTAACGCCATCAACACCTAAATCAATGCCTATCCCTTGGTTTCCATATATAGAATTGGCAACTATCCGGTTGCCTGTGCTTGCCGTTGCGTTCACGTCAATAGCTGCCGTGTAAACTCCGCCTCGCCCGCTATCAGTAATCACATTACCTTCGCCTGTTAAAGAACCACCAATTGTTGTATTGGAAACCCCGTTTTCTAAGAGAACACCATTTTGTTGGCTACCCAAAATAACCGTTCCAGCAACATTTGTACCTACATAGTTTCCTTGAATAATTGTGCCAATTGAAGCGCCATCTACCTCAATACCAACAAGCCCGTTACCCATTACGACATTACCTAAATTGATTCCGCCAATCATCGTATTATCAGCACCACCAGTTATAAAAATACCATCGCCGCTGTTGCCTAATACCGTCGTGCCGTCGCTGGCCAAGCCAATCCAGTTGTTCTGGATGATATTGCCGTCGCTGGCTTCACCATCAATCTGGATACCATCATCGTTATTGCCAGCAATTATATTGCGTTGGGTAACACTACTTCCACCAACAGTATTATTATGCGCACCATTAAATATGTATACTCCATCGAGCGTATTACCTCGATCAAGCAGGCCGGTGGAATCTGTACCAATATAGTTACCGGCAATAACGTTGCCACTAACTTCGGCATTTTCTAATGCCACGCCCCTATAGTTAGCGGAAATGATATTACGTTCACCACTATCATTGCTACCATCGGCATCTGTGCCGATTATGTTCGCCGTGACTGCGGATGACGTACCGCCATTGTAGGCGTAAACACCAACTCCTGTGTTGCCCAAGGGCAGTCACCCCATCGGCAGCCAAACCGATGATGTTGCCTTGAATCTTGTTGTTCGTGACTCCATTAGCTATCAGTACGCCAGTGCCATTACCTGAAATCACATTACCTGCGCCGGTCAGACCTGAGCCTACCTGATTATTTGAGGAACCATTCCAAAACGAAGTTCCGCCGTTGCTATTGCCGAGCGCAATTTGCCCCGTCACATCCGTTCCTATGTAATTGCCCTGAACCACGTTGTTGCTGGTGCCATTACCCAACATCTCCACACCGTACCAATTGTTGCCGGAAATGATATTGCGCTCCAGCACATCACTGCTGCCATCGGCATTGGTGCCAATTCGGTTGTTGCTCGCACCGGTATCCATCACCACGCCGCTGACACCGCTCACTTGCGATGTGCCGTTGATGTCGCCTGTTCCCGCAGCGTTAGTGCCGATATAGTTGCCTATGACAACATTGCCTGTAGTCCCAGAACCAACAAGATAAACTCCAGCATTGCTATTGCCGGAGATGACATTGCGGCTTGCAGCACTGGTGCCACCAATGGTCAATCCACTGCTATTATTGGCTTGAATACCATAGACTGCATTTGCCGCTGCCGCTGTACCCGCAGAATTCAGGCCGATCCAATTGCCTTCAACGACATTACTGCCTGAAGAGTCAATATTGATACCGTTGCCAGTGAAACTATTAATAGTAAAGCCACGGATGGTACTACCCGCGCTGCCTGAAACCAGGCTAAAACCATTTTTACTGACTCCGCTGTTATTGCCGAAAAGCTCGATAACCGGAGTTGAGGCATATCCTGCTTGCGTCCAGCCATCAATCATCAAGGCTTGGTTTATAGAAGGTAAGGCGGTTGCACCAACAGTGATTGTTTGTACGCCAGAGCCAAAAATGGCAAAAACGATTTTGTCCGCGGAAGCAATGTTTGTAGTATTGTTAGTGGCATAAATGGCTTCGCGTAAAGAAATACGGCCATCAGTCCCCCGATTGGAACCGAGACCAGTGATTAAAACCGATCCGGAAGGTAATGTTGCGTCATAAGTGTCGCTAATCGTATCGACGACGACAATACCTTGAACAGCTGCCGCCCTATTCACTGCAAATTCGGAAGTTGCACCATAAGTACCATTGTTATTATCGACTGTTGCTGTTGCAGACACTCTATCACCCGAGTTAACCCAGGCAGTTGACAGCGTGACATTAAAACTGGCATCGCCAGAGCCATCCGTAGTTACAGTGGTAAAACCTAAGTAGCGTTCCGCCTCTCCATTTGTTGCATCTGCGATCAAAGGACGGCTGGAAAAAAACTCCACACGATATTTAGTATTGGCATTACTATTCAGCGTACCCTGAATTGTGGTGCCGTAAGAATACGAAACTGCGGATGATATAGCAGGGAAATTTTGCAAGTTGTTAGTACCGGTATCACCATCTCCTCCGTCATTGTTGCTGATGCCATTATCAGCGCCGAGGTCGATTCCCTGTTCTCCGTTACTATAAATCGAGTTGGCTAGGATAGTCGCTGATAGCGCTGATGAAGAACTGACTAATATTCCGTCCTGACTACTGTTGGCAATAACGTTGCCTGCGCCAGTCGCGGTTCCACCAATTGTTATGTTTGATGAGGTACCCGAGACCAGAACTCCGTTTTGGCCGTTTCCCTTTGCAGTCGTGCCGGTTGGATTAGTACCTATGTAATTGCCTATGATGATTACACCAGTGGTGTCAGCAACGCCGACACCATTCAGCCCGTTAGATGAGATCACGTTGCGCCCGGCCTCAAGTAAGCTGCCTACTGTATTCGCGCCCGCTGTATTGAAATGTACCCCGTCGTCAGTATTTCCAAGTAGGGTTGAACCATCGGCACCCAGTCCAATATAGTTGCCGATTACTACATTACCTGTTGTGGTTACATTATCAATCGCGACACCGGCATTGGTATTGCCAGAGATAATATTGCGGCCTGCCATGGTCAAATCACCAATGGTATTATTCTGGGCACCGTTAATGAGTAATATTCCGTTTGCGCTATTACCTAAATCGACTAAACCAGTTATGGACGTGCCAATATAATTGCCGAGAACTGAATTGCCGGTAGCACTGGCACCATCAATGCGAATCCCATTGGACTGGTTGCCACTGATTATATTTCGGGCATTTGTAGCTGTACCGCCGATTATATTATTAGCCGATACAATGAAAATACCGGCATCCGTATTGCTCACAATACCCGTGCCAGCTGCATTTAAGCCAACAATATTACCTTGTACAGTTGTGCCTGATGCCGTTGATTTAAGGTAAATGCCTTTGGCACCCGCGCCGGAACCGTTGCCGCTGACAACATTTCCTGCACCTGAAGTTGTGCCGCCTATTGTCCCGTTTGCACCTTCGGTCAATATGCCATACCATAAATTACCTAAATCAGTTGTACCATTTGCACCAATACCGATATAGTTGCCCCGGATAATGGTATTTGTCGAACCAGTCCCAGCGATATTGATACCGATATTGCCGTTTCCGGAAATGATATTACGGTCGAGAGCCGTTGTGCCCCCTATTATATTATTTGCTGAATTGTATACATTAATTCCATTGTGATTAGCGGCAGCCGAATTGCCTGTAGAAGTGGTACCTATGTAATTGCCAACAATGGTATTGTTTGAACTTAAAATCGAAATTCCGTTACCACCCGTACTTGTACTAACGTTTAAAGCAAAATTTTGGATTATAAAACCACGGATGGTACTGCCATCACTCCCCACACCTAAAACAAACCCGTCCGTTTGCAATCCACCACCATTTAGCACAATTAAAGGTGTATTGGAGAAATCGGATTCTGTCGTTGCATTTATGGTGACTTGCCCAGTAATAGTTGGCAAACTTGAAGCCAAATTAATGGTATGGATACCGGTGCCAGTAATATTGAAATTGATAATATCGGCACCTGAATTGGCGTTGGCATCCAGAATGGCCTGACGAAGCGACCCCGTACCGGAGTCATTGGCGTTGGTCACAGTGTAAGTTGACAGTACGCCATCCCAAAGTTGCTGTTCTTTTTCTGAGACGATAACATCGGCCTCAATAGTCCCGATTGACGCCTCAAGATTCCAATCAGCAAACTCTGCTTTGCTGCCCGTGCGGTCTGTGCTGGCGGCTATGTCGGCACCAGTTAAATCAGCCAGGGTTTGCATGGCTTTCTTACCCGCTTCACCTTGGCCAAAGTTACAACCATAAACTCAAGATATCTGAATCAGCGCTCAGGCTTTTTCCAATTTTGCGCCAACTGTCTGCGTAAGTTCCACTAATTGACTCTTGGTTAAGAAAACTGTTGCCCAAGTGTAATTCTGCTTTATTGCCTTCGCCTATAAGATGAATGGCACTCACATCGGAGCGGTTAACCAAGGTTTTCTCAATCTGGTCAAGACCACTTTCTTTATTGTTTAGCAGTATGACTTCAATCTGATGCGTGTCGTTTTTTTGTCCCAGAATATCCTTAACTAATTCCTGGTAATTTTTGACATTAGCATCTACAAAAACAACTTCTTGCTGTTTTGTTTGATTGGTTTGAGCCGCTTGCGTTATTTGTACCTGAGGAGGGACGGTATTGGCTGGTCGTGACTGATTTGCATGGATATCTGCTTGAATCGGCTGATTGTTACCGGCTTGGGGTATGTTTACCAGACCTTCCACCCCGCCGGAAAATAATTTCCGAGGTTCCAGTTCTTCAAGGATAAATTTCGTTTTATATCTTTCGGCAGATAATTTTTTTTTCACTTGATCAACTCTGGGCAAAAATTTTTCGATGCAATCAACCTTTTTCTGAACACAGAAATTTAGGCTAAGTCTAGGCCATTATTGATATTAATTTTGTGGGTAATGTCTAGAAATTAGACTTTGAAGGACGGAAGACAAACCGCTAAGAATTTTCTTAGAATAATAAGCCTTTAATCTTTTATAAATCCATTCTTATTTTTGCAAAAAATTTGATTCTCAAATTTTAATCATAAAAGGAACAAGCATGTGCATGCTGGAGATAAAAACACTTGAAAAGTTCCTTCCGACGACTGCTGATTATTGCTCTGACTTATTCTCAGTGTCTAATGCGTTGACAGGAGATACCATTTCTAATTCTGAGGTTTTTTCACGAGAATTTGGCAAACTTGATATGGCTGGTGTTGCAAAATTAAAGATAGCAAGGCAATTTACGCCGCCAACCATTTTTTCGTCTGGGTTGGGTAACGACATACGCACAGAAAAGCTGCCGCTTGCTGGATCGATAAGTTGGTCAACAACCGTTACTTTGGCTTTAAACACTTTATTTAAAGGACGTTCAGGACGGATTTCCACCTCCATATCTTTTTGAATTAAGCCGAAATATTCGGTAGGCGCAACTAATTCAACCCGAAGCGGGTCGACTTGTGCGAGTTTCATAATAGCCCTGTCGTTAACCGATTCACCAATCATGGCGTATCGATCGATAACGAGACCATCGATTGGGCTCTTGATGGTTTTAAGTGCAAGCTGTGTCTTAGCCAACTCTAACGTTAACTCTGCGGCTTTATGTTCTTCAAGCGCTTTTTTTAACTCTGTTTCCGCAAGAACGACCTCAGTATCCGCCTTATCTTTTTCCAATTGTGAGATCGAATCTTTGTGCTTTAACCCTTCATAACGAGATTTTGTACGTTTAGCAAAGGCTAATTGAACTTTGCGGTTAGTTAAATCACTGGTATTGGCGACCTCGAATTTTGCCTGATTGACTTTGGCGATTTCCACCGAGGATTCAAGTTGAGCTAAAATTTGGCCTTTTCTAACATAATCACCTTTATTGACGAAAACTTTCTCCAACACGCCAGTAGCTGAACTACTAAGCTCAATGTACATCTCAGGCTTAACCATGCAATCCAGTTCTGCCGCTTCGGTTCTTATACCGAAGCAAACACTAGTAAATGAAGATAACCGTGGCAAGATATCGCCGAAGGTAATTGCGCTTGTTTATCGATTCAATTGGAAAGTGTTGGTAAAGCAAGTCAATCATTATGTTAAGTCTTTTATGCCACATCTTTTATTCAAATTTTCCGGTAAAAGCCAGAATTTTTTCTGATTTTTTATCATTTCTCATGACCTGCTTTCGAAGTTGGCGCTGTTTTATTTCATTTTTTAACTGGGGTAAACCGACAATTAGTTTGGTCAGCCACTCCGGAATTGGTCTTGAGCCGGGACATAATTTGGCAAATAGTTTAAGCATAGCAGAAGAATAGTAATACTCTAGAAACGGGTCTTGTAAGGACAATATTGCTTCGGCACTGCCAGGGTCACCCTGCCTTGCACACCGGCCATAAAGCTGACGATCTATACGAGAGGATTCGTTCTTGTTCAAGGCTATCACATGCAAACCGCCCTCCTCCGCCACGCCCAAACCCAGCATTATATCGGTTCCACGACCCGCCATGTTTGTTGCAACGGTAATGGCCTTTTTCTGGCCTGCTTGGGCAATAATTTCAGCTTCATGTTTATCCTGTTTGGCATTTAGTACCTGATGAGGAAAACGGGCATGCTTAAGCCAATGGCTCACTTGCTCGGATTCGTCAACCGTGTGAGTACCGATTAATACAGGCCGACCGGCATGATGAAGTTCCGAGATTCTCTCGATCAGAACCTGACGTTTGTGTTCAACTGTAGAATAAATACGTTCACCCAACATGATCCGCTTCGAAGGTTTATTCGTATCTACTTTCACTGTCCTTAACCCATACATTTCATACAACTCAGCCTCAACTTCCTTAACTGTCCCCGAGGTGCCTGCAAGTCGCAAGTATCTCCTGAAGAAACGTTGATAACTGATCTGCGCCAAGGTTTCACGCTGTTGTGTGATAGCACAACCTTCTTTGGCTTCGATCATTTGATGCAATCCCTGCTCCCAGGATCTATCTTCCATTATTCTACCGGTGAACTCGTCAATAATTTTAATCTTATTGTCGCTCACCAGATAATGCTTATTTTTTTCATAAAAATGAGTTGCAATCAGCGCCTGTTTAACTAAAAACTCTCGTTTTCGTTTATTTTTCCATACGCTGGGTAAACCAAAAATAAGGCTAGCGAGTTTGTCTTCCCCTTTTTCCGTAAATTCAATTGATTTTAATTTTGAATCAAGGATGAAATGTTCCTGAACTATCAGCAATTTTGCAAGATAAAAAGCATCGCCATAAGTTTCAGAGGTTTCCTCATTGGGTTTGTTTTTAGTGATGATCAATGGCGTTTTAGCTTCATCAATGAGAACGCTATCCGCTTCGTCAATTATGGCAAAAGATAATCCCCTTAACAGCAAGGGATTGGTGATATTGTGATTAAGTTCGCGCTGAATCTGGCGAAAATGGGACATCAACGGACCAGTATCTTCACCCATTTCAATTCTGTCGCGAAGATAATCAAATGCGATTTGTTTATTGGTTGTATGGACAATATGCTTTCGATAATGAAAACGACGATCTTCCGTCTCCATGCCATCAATCACAGAGCCTGCCGAAATGCCTAGACGTTGATAGAGAGGCTGAATCAAATCAGCATCACGCGCAGCCAGGTAATCATTTGCGGTGATCACATGCACAGGTATTCCAGCCATAGCTGCAGTGCAAGCAGGTAAAGTAGTGGTTAAGGTTTTCCCTTCACCCGTTGCCATTTCCACCAACATGCCATGAATCATTAGCCAGCCACCATATATTTGAACATCAAAGTGGCGTTTGCCTAAAGTTCTATTGGCGGCTTCCCTTATAATTGCAAAAGCTTGTGCAATTAAGTCCTCTTTTAAACCATGCCGCTGTAATTTTTCCCTTAATATTGAGATTGCTGCGGTCAATGCCTCTTCCGAGCAATTTGTTAAGAGTTCTGCATGTTGCTCTATTTTTTTTAGTATTTTGGTTTGATTAAACCGTTTACGGCTAAAAAAATAACGTGTATTTTCGAAAAAGAGTAAGGCATCCTGCTCAAATTTAGTTAAGCTACTTTCAATTTTTTGAGGATAAACTCCCAATCTTAACCCAGGACGTAATGGAACTTCAGACATTAAACTGCCTTAAAAATGTTTGCCGTATCCTTCGATACCATTGTTTAAACAATGTTTCTCCGCCATGATTGAGACGAACGAAAACGCGTGCGCCAATCGGAATATTGTTGTTTTTGGGGTGAAATTTAAGATCAACTAGAAAGATTCTTTGCAAGGTGAGTGCTTCCTTTACATTTTTCGGATCTACCGGAATTCTTCCGCCACCGATGGTCGCTAAAGCAGGGCTTGGCAATTTATAAGTAGCCTCTGGCGCCTGCCTGAGAATAGTTGCTTCGTATTCCTCATCAGGCGCATTCACCATCCTGATCTTTATATCCTTAACATGTTCTCTAAGTTGACCTATGTTATCCTGGGGTACAGCCACGCGAATCACCGGGGAACCCCCATCAAGTATGTAACCTATCAATTCACCGTGGCGGATATATTGACCGGGTAAATCATCGGCATCTGGGATTAATACCTTACCGTTCTTGAGGGCCTTAACGACCATGGCTTGCGTTTTTTCGGTGATATTTTCCAACTCAGCTTGTGCAACGCCCAAATCGTGCTTAAGAATATCCGCTTTAACCAAATCGGCTTCACGTTGCGCTCGATATTGACTTTGCATTTCTCCCACTTTGGCTCGAGCAATCTTGGCTTGCGATAGTAATGTTTCGTCATTCATAGTAACGACCTCATCTCCTTCTTTCACAAACTGATTCGTTCGAACCTGAAGGTTTTCGATAAAACCATCTCGCTCCGCTTTTATTTGCGCTTTGTCGGGCAACCAGACGATACCCTCAGCTATTGTGTAGGATGGAAAGGGGATAAAGCCGATGATTGAAAGCAATACACAGGCAATCAAACTTGTGCCTATCAAAGCCCGCTTTTTTTTCCTGCCTAGACTATGGCTGGTTAAGATAAAGCGCAAAGCATGGTAGCCGGGCAACAAAATTTGCATTGCTGAAAGCCACAGCGCCAGAATTATACCCAGCAGGAAGAATTTTTCAGTGACATAAACGCAAATGAACCAGAGAATACTTAGCCGGTACAAAAGTGAGGAAATGCTATATAAAATGAACCATACGGTTTCTCCTCGTGCAGTCGCAGGAGAAACCGTATGTCTTAAACCGAATAAATAACGCTGAAAAAAATAGTGCCAGTACTGGCTTGATCGCTGATAAAGATTGGGAATTCCGAGCGCGTCAGCGAGGAGGTAATAACCATCGTATTTTAATAATGGATTACCATTAAAAAACAGTGACGATATTCCCCCGGTTAAAAAGATATTAAATGCAATATCCTGAACTAGCCCAGCTTCCGAGCTTAAAAACAGCAATAATCCAAGCGCCGCTCCAAACGTGTCTACCAGAATTCCGGCGGAACTTACCAGCATTCTGTCGTATTTATCGCGAAAATGATTGGCGCTTGAAACATTGACATAAGGAACTGGCATGAAGAGCAAAAAATTAACGCCCATTTCATGAACTTCACCACCATTTAATTTGGTAGCGAAAGCATGGCTCAATTCATGCAGAATTTTTAAAGGAGCGTACAGTAAAAATAATATCAATAAGTTTCGTGGATTAAGGGCATTAATGGCAAAATGATTGGAAATATCTTGCCAAGACGACAACGCCTTAATTGCCGAAAACCCAACCAAAATAAGCCATATCATGGCCATCCAGCGGGTAAAGAGAAATCTTGCGATTCCGGCATATTTGTTAAGAAAATCGTCCGGATCCCATAAAGCAAGCTGCTGAGAAATTGGGTTCAGCAGGCGATGACTGAATTTTGTTTGCTGCAAACGAGCCTGACGTTCAAACAGTTCCTCAGTATTTACAAGAACATCAGATTGAATCAAATCAGCACTATGCAATTGGCCTAGAATCTGAACAATTTCATCCTGACTTGGAGAAAACTCACCTAATTCATTATCCAATAAATCTGAAATTTCTTGAACGCTTAGCTTGCCATCGAGCAGCCCAATAAATTGATAGGCTGCGGGGTTAAACCGGTGATTGCGACCAGTACTTTGATCTTCCATGATGTACCAGATCAATCCCCGGTAGTCGTGGCGGTGAATTTGTATATGGCTGTGCAGCTTAGGCTTCAAATTAGCAACGCGATACCAGTGCTGGCTGTTAGCTATGCTCATATGTTTTCTCCATGCCCGGCTATTTTTCGAATCGCCCGCTCACGGAAATCACTTGCAAAATTCATATGCAAAAAACGGCAAAACAGTCTAGGTTTCACCTGAAAAGGATTTACTGGATTTATATTCAAAGCCACCATGACCAGATCCAAAGCCTGAACCAATCAATCATTTCATGCGTCCAGATCCATAACAAACTCGCTTGCCCGACTTTTATTTTTCCGATGCCTTCCATGCCAGGCCGTAGCAACGGGGGTGGATTATCCAGATTCGCCTCTACCCGGAAAATATTTTGTCCGTTGTCGGCTTTGGCGACTGCAGTAATTTTTTGGACCGTCAGGTTAACTTTGCTACCAGGAATACTCGATAAAACCAATGAGCCGATTTGACCTGGCTTTACGTAAGAAATTGAACGTTCGTTAACTTTCAGGATAATCCTGTAACCCTCGAGAGGGGATATTTTAAACAAGGTATCGCCGCGTTCTATCGGCGAACCTAGCTGTTGGCTCAAATCCCCTTCAATGACAATACCGTCATAAGGCGCAGTCAAAGCAATTTGCTGTATTTGCTTTTTGGTTAACTCCATCTCGGCTGTTGCTTGTTCGATTTGGGCGCTGATGACCCTGACTTTGACCAAGTCGCTCGTAGATAAGGCTTCCCTATATTCGCGGCGATATTTCTGTAACTGACCACCCAGCTTGCTCAACTCAAGTTTTAACTCAGAATCATCCAGGCTTGCCATAATTTCGCCCTTTCTCACAGCATCCCCGGCGCGTGCCGAAGCAGAAATCAGATAACCGGATACTGGCGCTGCGATCACACGCTGGGTTTTTCCTTCCAGTATTGCATCGGCAGTAATATTGAAATCTCCCTGCAATAATGAGGCAAGGACTAAAACACCGGCAATACCGGTTAAAAATAGTTTTAACTTAAGTTTTTCAACGCCAAATAAAAACTTAATATGTTTTTTAAAGCTAAGAAGTAATTTTGCTATGAGCGGTTCTTCATCAGTTTTTTTCAGCGCCAAAAATGGAGTGAGTAATGCAAATGTCTGCTCGCAGAATCTAATCGTTTTTTCATCAAAAGGTTTTTCTTCGCCTCTTAGCAAAGTCACCGCACCGAAAATGGAGCCGTCTGCGAATATCGGTATAGTTAAAATGGAACCTGATCCAAACTTTTGGGCTAGCTCCTGATGTTCTCTTTGTATGGTTGCCGTTTTGGAATTGGGAAATTTAACAAAGCTATCTTGCTCAATCGCTTCATCCATGGCATCCGCAAGCTTCTGGATAAAATTTGTCCGGTTATCGAAGTGCGCATTGTTGGATAAGGCGATGACTTTAGTGTGATGTTTTTGAAATTCACCGACAGCAACCTTGTCGCAATCAAGTGTCCTGGTTAAGACGGTAACGAGGCGAATCAGGGTTTCCTGATAAGATTTTTGTTCATAGCAAGTCGCCAATATAGCTACGACAGCAGTAAAAAAATCATCGGCATAAGGTTCATTAAATTGATCGAACTCTAGCCACTTCTGTTCTTTTTGCAACACATCAAAAATAATTTTTCGACGATCTTCGGTTAATTGCAATACTTTAAGAACGAGTATGCCAATCAACTTGGTCTGGACTGAAATCGGCAAAACCAATACATCGAGTCTATCCTGATCCGCAGTCTCAAAATCTGGTATGTAGATTTGTTGGTTACTTTTTTGTTGAGTCAGCTTTACGATTTCAATAAGCTCAGCCATATCTTTCAATTTGACCGGCCACTTAGCCAAAGGACTTGCCTTGGTATGGGCGGAATCCGGCAGCACAATGAAGGCAGCCCTCGCTTCAGGAATGTGTTGACAAACTATTTCAAGCCATTGCTGCAAAAATCTTTGGCTCATTATCTGATATCCAATTGATTGGAAATACCATTTACAATGTCGGGAGGGCAGAGTATGGCAAACACTTCATCAACGTACTTCGTTATTTCACTGAGAATACTATCTTCAATATTGTCAGGAACTGTCAACTCTTCCAGAAAATAAAAAGCAAACACTTTTTTTAACCGTAAATTGAGACTACCAGGCGCCTCCAACATTTGATGTGCTAAATGAATAATATCAGCCTGAATGTGGCTTTTAATTGCGGTTCGTTCCGGGTATAGATGATGCGCGGTGATTTGAGGATACACTTCTGGAAGTCGCCAATGACGCATTAGGGCAGCGCCAAGCTGACAGTAATCAAAGCCGAAGCATTCTCGTTCAACCTCGTCCAGGAATCGGTTTTTTTCTTTACTCTCCAGCAATGCTTTGGCTGCTAATTCTGGTGCTTTGGCGTACATTGCCGCATGGCCAATATCTAATAGCAACCCAAGAGTAAAAAAACGATTGATAGCCGGAATATCACAAAGTTTAGCAATACTTCGTGCCGCGATGCCCCGCTTTACAGAATGACGCCAAAACTCATTGATGTTTAAGATTTGCCCGGGAACGGTGTAAAAAATACGCATTGCTAAGCAACTTAACAATACATCGTGCAGTTGTATCACGCCAATTATGCCAATTGCATCATGAAGACGATTTGTTTTCCGGCCAAAGCCGAAAAACTCGCTATTTGCTATCCTAATCAGACGAGTAGTCAGCATCGAATCAATTTCGATTAGTTTTTCGAAATCCTCAATTTTTGGATTTGGCATTTCCAATAATTTCCTTACTTGAAAGTAAACCTCCGGCAACGAAATTGTCTCCGCCAAATCAATAAGAAAATGTTGCTCCTCTTTCATTGCGTTTTACTGCAGGAAAAACTTTTCAATGTCTGAAACCGCCTTCAATGCCTTTTCCTGAAGTTCCTCAATCTGAGAATCATCAAGGTTAAGCTTGCTCATGACTTCAGGCAAAACCAAATTATGAAGGCTAAGACCTGGGGCAATAAACAGTTTGTGAGCTAAACCGTGCGCTACATGCAACGCCCAAGTTTCTATAACCATCTCTTTCGCCGCTAGTGGGTCAGGCTGAAATTGAGTTATTTGCTGAAAATGAATTGGCAATTGCCAGTGCGCCATCAATCCAGCGCCTAATTCCCCATAATGAAATCCAAATAGCTTACTTTCAACTTCATGAATGGGTTGTAAGCCTGTTTGATATTGTTCAATGACTAATTTGGCTTCCCCCGGATATTTGGCATAGATAACTAAATGGCCGATTTCATGCAATAAACCGATAATAAATAAACGCTCTCCTTTTATTATCTTTAAGTCCACCGCGAGTAGACGGGCTAAAATTGCGGTAAACAAACTGCACCGCCAAAAAGTTTTAAGAGGAACCAGATCATTGGAAATATCGAGTAATTTAACTGCGGACGTTCCTAGAATCATGTCGTGTAACTGTCCGATACCAAGAAGGATAACTGCCCTATTAATGCTTTCTATTTGCCCAGGAAAACCAAAAAACACGCTATTTACAATTTTTAATATACGAGCAGCCAAACCAGGATCGTAACTGATAACTTCGGTAAACTCTTCTATGCGTGAATTAGGGTCATCCATTAGCTGACGAAATTTGAGATAAATTTCCGGCAAAGAAATAAATCCACTAATTTCTTTAAGAGTTTGATCTATGGGACTTTCAAGCATTAAGTTTTAACTCGATCTGGTAAAGCGGATTTTCATCCAATTTTTTTAATTTCAGTGTCAAAAGTATAGTTCTAATCAGAAAGGATGGTTGGTGTCTCCCATTCATTTCAGATTTTTTACTTTGGTTAACTTGTTAACACTGATTGGAGAGGAAATAGCAATTTTCAAATTTTGTTAAAGATTCATCAGCATTGCTGTTTACATACGATTGAGACCAAATATCGAGATTTAGGATTAATTATGTTTTCTAACATAAATCAATTTTGAGCTAGTTTCAGCTACCAAAATCACAAAATGCCTAATGTGTCCCAAATATTCAAAAAAATTTGCCATATTACTCCTGTTTCACATTCAGGATAATTTGAACTGCTATACTTAAATTAATCGATTTATTTAGTTAGTTTTCAATCTTTTCAGCTTTCAATTGAATGTTATGAATTAAAACTAACAAGATCTCAAAGCAGGGTTAACCCGCTTGTATGAGGCAATACAAATCAACATTATTTTGATGAAAAAACTAATTTAATTTCTTAACCCGCATAAATCAAAAACAGTTTATCGATGACCAAACATCTTGGAGTAATAAGCAAAGCAGCCTGGACTGCGATATTGATTCTAAGCATTAAACCAACGCAAGCGCTTGATTTATCCGAAGCGTACCGCCGGGCTTTTGACAGTAGCCCCATCATCAAACAGGCTGAAGCAAAAGCTTCATCTCTTGGCCAGTCAAAACCCCAAAGCATCGCCCGTTTTCTGCCCAATATTTCAGCCATGGCTGCCTCGAGCCAAGAATGGTTGCATAACAAGAGAGCAGGAAGGGATTTCCGTGGTCCGGACGCTAACCAGGAGTACTGGAACCAGACTTTCAGCGTAAATTTAAAGCAACCTTTATTCCATTGGGATCATTGGGTTCAACTAAGCCAATCCGATAATCAAATCGCACAGGCGGAAGCTGCTTTTCAAGCTGAAATACAAAGTTTGATGATAAAAACCTGCGAAACTTATTTTAATGTTCTGGAAGCACAAGATAATTTGGAATTTATCACTGCAGAAAAAAACTCAATCGCCCGCCAACTTGACCAAGTCAAAGAACGCTATGAAATGGGCATAATTCCGATTACCGATGTGCATGAAGCGCAAGCCGGCTTCGACCAAGCCTTAGCTAACGAAATAGCGGCGATCAATAATCTCGACAACCAAAAAGCAGCGCTGTCGGTCATTATCGGTGAAAGCGAAGACACGATGGCTAGGCTTGGGGAACAACTTCCCATGATAAAACCGGAACCACAAACACTTAATGCCTGGATAGACTCTTCCGAGACCAATAACTTGGATATTATTGCTGGTTTCAATCAAATAGAATTTCTTCGAAAAAACATTGATTTACAAAAAAATGGGCATCTCCCCACCCTGGATTTAGTGGCTTCATACGGCGTTTCTGATGTTAACAGCAGCTTTGGCCTTCGCGGTGATACACAAAGTGTTGGTTTACAATTAAACGTACCGCTCTATGAAGGGGGTGCGGTAAATTCAAGGATACAACAAGCCACTTTCGATTACGAAGCAGCAAAAGAAAATCTTAATCAAAAGAAACTGGAACTTAAACGTCTCGTTAAAGAGGCATTCCGTGGCGTATTATCCAATATGAGTCGCGTTGACGCCCTAAAATTGAGCGTTAAATCAGCACAGAGTGCTGTCGAAACTACAGAAGTAGGATTTGAATTAGGCACAAGAACGATGGTCGATCTCTTAAATGAACAGCGTAATCTTTACAGGACGAAACGTGACTATTCACGAAGCCGGTATGATTATTTAATCAATAGCCTTAAATTAAAATATGCCACGAGTATGCTAAATACAGATGATATTGAAAAAGTTAACAAATTGTTACTAAATTCAGGATCTGACATTTCTAAAGACAAGAGCAGCACTCTGCTGCGCTAAAGCTGAAATAGAAACGATTTAATCATAGCATCTCAAATAGCCAAGTTTATTTTATCAGACTGTTTGATTCGTACTCAATTCGCAAAAAAGCAACCAGATCCATAAACTTTGCAAAAGGAGCACACTGAGCACTAAGAATACACCACTCAATAAAAGCCCTGACTTGTTATTCAAACATCGCGTTCGCCCCACCGCCCAATGATTTGTAAAAAGCGATCAAATTGGCAGAAGTTGAAGCTTGCGAACGGGCCAGATCGATCTCGACAGAATACAGGGCACGTTGCGCATCCAGCGCATCCAGCACATCCAGCACATCCAGCACATCCAGCACATCCAGAAAGGTTATCACTCCTTCCTTATAACGTAATTGCGACAATCTTACAGACTCCTGTAAATCAGCGACAGAACGATCCAAAGCCTGGCGACGGACTTCCTCTTTCAAATAACGAACAAGCGTAGTTTCGCCCTCATGAAGAGGACGGGCATCACCTCCACCGCCTTTTCATAAGCCAAATAGGCTTCCTTTTGTTTTGCTTTCGCTAGATCGATATCAATACTTACCGTGGCAATATGCTTGTCGGGCGGTGTGTCTGTTTTTTCTGTTTGCGGAAGGTCAACACGAACCGCCTGGGTTAATAAGGGCACCGTAACGATGAACACGACTAATAAAACCAACATGACATAGACCAATGGCGTCACATTGATTTCACTCATGGCTTCACGGTCAGAACCTGATCCTGATCCAGTATTAAAGGCCATCTTTTACTCCTTAATTTGTTTTAACGTCGCCAGTCATGACCATAAGGTTGAGCATGTCGGTGGCAAAATATTCCAGCTCGGCTTCAGCCAGTTTGATCCGCCTCAGAAAAAAGTTGTAGGCCAAAACAGCTGGGATGGCGACGGCGATACCAATCGCCGTGGCGATGAGCGCTTCGCCAATAGACCCGGCGACGACATCCAGGCTGGCCGATTTTGCATGGCTGATGCTTTGCAAGGCATGCATGATGCCCCATACCGTACCGAATAGGCCAACGAAGGGGGCAGTGCTGCCGATACTGGCAAGCAAGGACAAACCTTGTTCCAGCCTTTTTCTTTCCTTATTGATTTGTTGCCTTAGAGAGCGCTCAAATATCGGTTGAATATCACTGATTGATTTCAGCATTGGCGAGGTATAGTTGTTTAAGTTTTGTAAAGCTTTAAACCCAGCTCCGGCAATACGACCCATTGAGGTGGATTCCTGATCCAGTTTGGCGGCAGTTTCAAGGTTATCCGCCGTCCAGAACTGTTCGCTGTAACGTTTTCCTCCCCGGTTAATGGCAAAAATAACCCACACTTTATAAAAAATTAGTGCCCACGTGATCATTGAGAAGGCAATCAGTACCCATAAGGTAAGTTGGACGATATCGCTGGAGGAAAGAGAAAACATTTTGATCCTATTATTTAATCATTTTCAGGGACGGTTAAGAGTCCAGTTTAAAATTCAAAGTTTGCACCGCACGCTGGCTAACCGGTGTGCCGTTTACAATTTTTTGTTTAAATGTCCATTGCTTGATTGCAGCTAACGCCGCTTCCTCAAAGATGCCTGAAGGTGAGGCGCTGGTTACTGCGGGATTTTCTACATGACCTGCCAGGTTAACAGTAAACTGAACCGTCACTTTACCTTCCATGTGCCGGCTTAACGCGCGGGGAGGATATTTCGGCTTCACCCTCACCAGCGCAACAACATCTGAACTCGCCCCGCCTGAATTATTCTGTGCTTTGGGCGCGGCTTTCGAAGTTCCTGTTTTGCCTGACAGCGAAGAGTCCATTGCTGTGTTAGCGGATTTATTAACAGGTTTGGCGAATACCGGTATGGGCGCATAAACCGGTTTAATGGCATTCACTTCAGGCGCGGCTTCGATCACCGTTTTTTGTAGCACTTTTGGTGGTGCTTTTGGCGTTGCCGGTTTTGGTTTTGGCGTAGCTTGCGGCTTAGCCATCTTTTTAACGACTGGCTTGGGCTTAACCGGTTCGACCGGTTTTACTTCAGGTGGCGGCGTCACCAACTCCACTTCCATCACTTGCGGCGGTTTAACAATAAGTGGTTCCACTTCCGATGGCTGCCAGTAGGTGGCAATTAAAGTATGTAAAAGCGCTGATCCGGCTATCGCCAGCCACACATCGCGATAACTGACCTCTTTGCCGGCACTACTATATTGCCCCAAGGAATTACTGTAAGTGACTGTATTCATTTTCTATTACCCCACATTCAGCAGGAAGGAAAAACTGAAGCATCATAAAAAGGATATGAACGGCAACAAACAGTGCCACCGTAAAATTGCCATTCATATCCGTCGTCCAAGGCACAATTTTTAAAGGATGCCAAGCAGTGTGATGAGACTTAAAACTTTGCAGTAAACCCTAAACGGAAGCTGACCGGTTCAACGGGATGGAAATGATAGTCTCCGTTTGTACCAGTAAATCCGCCGTTATTATTCGGATAACGTGATTCATAAAAATAGGTAATGCCGTCATCTTCACGATTCAGGATGTTGTAAACTTCTGCTTGAAAACTCAAGTTTTTATTCAGCTCATAGCCCAATGTCGCCGATAACAAAAGCGTAGCATCCGATTTTCTTTCGCCAGTTTCATCTAAAGTGCGCGGGCCAAAATAACGTAACCTTGGGCCACCGTACCAGCCTTTGAAGAAATCATGGAAAGTAGCGCCCGCAGCGATAACGGTTTCAACCGAATTTGGAATATGGTTGCCCGTACCGGGAATGCTGTTACGGAAACGGGCTTCGGAAAAACTCAAATCCGCATCCAGTGTTAACCAGTCTGTTGGCGAATAATAATTATTGAGCTCAATCCCGTAGCGACGGCTGGGACGACTGGCATCAGTTGTTCCAGCATCGCCGACAAAAAGCAACTCAGAATCAATATCCAGCCACCAGATCGCTAAGGTGCTTTGCAGTCCTTTTACCCAAGTGGTGCGAGCGCCAATTTCCGCACTGTAGGAACGGACTAATGGATCGGCTGATTTGATAGGTGAACTGATTATTTTTCCGCTTTCATCTTTCTCTTCTGTGTATGATTTTCCGGTAACTGGGTCAACAGTTGTGTTAATTCCCCTAGCATCATTACTGTGATAACCCATGCCGCCATTGAGATAAAATTCGGTATCTGCCCAAGGCCCGAATACCATGCTCAATTTTGGGCTGACCAGCCCATCATAGCGTTCGTCGCTATTTTCCGGCCGTGGGCCAGTCGCACCTGCGCTATTGCTCACGTCAAAACGGAAGCCATCGAAACGAACCCCCACAGAGGTTCGAAACCAGTCATTCCATTTGGTTTTATTTTCGGCATACGGACTGATGCTGGTCACCCACATGGTATCTGCCCGTGTGATTGCATATTGTTGTTGGCCATGCGTTTTAGTCAGGGCGTTCTGTATATTGTCATTGCGGATTTGTAGACCTAAAGTAGTTTCCGAATCGGCAGCGCCAATTTTATGGAAAATAGTGTGACTACCCTTAAAGCCAGTCGTCCACCGGTCGTCAGGCTGACCAAACTGGTCGCCGCAGGTGTTGAAAATAGAGGGGTTGAATTGGCCTTTCCCTGTCATGCTTGTGAGTCGGCTGCAATCCTGAATGCCAGGGACTACCGGCGTGTTTTCGTTGTTATCCAAAAAGAAAGTAAAGTTTGAAAACAAATTAAGTTTTGAGTAAACGGCATATGCCATCAATTTAGTTTCGCTATTGCTGTCCTGGCGATGCCACTCACCGGTCAAGCTGTAACGCTGGCTGTCGCCGCCATCGGTGGGATCAAGTGCATCAAAACGGTCGATGAGGCCATTGCCAACCGCCCCCCGTGGAATTTGATCAGTCGAATTCCAGTCGGATTTCATCGCCATTGCCGTTACGCTCCAGCCATGATCTTCTTGTTCTTCGCTGTAACGCAGGACACCGTTAAATTTCCAGTATTGGTTGCCGTTCGTCCAAGGCCCGTTGTTATGGACAGTCTCAAACGCCGCCAATATATTACCATCTCCTAATTTATGAGAACCAGCAAGTAACCCCCTGTGGTAATCGAAACTACCGCCCGTATATTTAACAATGTTTTCCGGCAAGCTATTGAAATAACGGATATTGGCGGAACCAGTACTGGAGAAGTCACCGTTTTCTGCATAGTGGTTGCCTTTTTTATATTCCAATGTTTGTACCAATTCAGGAATCAAAAAGTTGCTATCAGTCCAGCCTTGCCCGTGTGAATGCGACAACTGGTTAACCGGTACGCCTTCAATCTGGGTTAAGAAATCGGTGCCGTGATCCAGGTTAAAACCACGCAGAAAATACTGGTTAGCTTTACCTTCACCACTGTGTTGGGTGGCTATCAAGCCAGGCACAGTTTCAAGCACTTCTGCCGGCCGGGATAGCGGCCGGTACTTGATTTGAGCCTGTCCAATATTACCCTGCGAGGCACTGTCGGCGATACCGACTTGCGAGTCGGCGCGTTCGACAATCGTCATTTCCTCAAATTCGACTGCATCTTTAGGCTTGGTTTTTGTTTTACTAGTTACCTCGCTTTCATTCGCTTCTTTATTAGCAGTTTCTGCCGCATCCTGAGCATGTACGCTACTACCCATAAAAAAAGCAAAAATGATGGGTAGAAAACGTAAGGTTAAGATAAAAAAGAGTCGTTGAGGACGCAAACTCATAGCGACAGATTTATTTTCTTTGTTATGCATGGAACTTCTCAATGGTTTGTGGGTTAAGTTGTCATAAAAATGGCGGCGGTATCGCTACTTCGTACCTTGATTTTGTATTCAAAAGACAAATCAAGGCTGAAACTTACGCTAGCAGCCAAGCCGTTTAGGTAGTAAAAAGGACCGATGGGTGTTGAATAAGATGAGAAATTTTTCGTGCAATGCCTGGAACCGATGGTGCTTTCCAACTTATTGCTTAAATTACGGGTACCGTAATCATTTTCAAGAATATTGAGTTTTTTTCTAAACGTTGTATTGCCAGAAGGCAGTTTGGCAAAGGCTATTTGAAGATGAATCTCTTCAAAAGATAATGATGGTATTTTTGGGATCGACTGAGTATTTTGCGGAACAACAAGGTTAACTAAAAATTTTGGCGGCGAGGTTAAGCCCACGCCGTTACTGAGCAAATCTTTGCCAGGAGTATGGTTTATATCCGGATATTGGTGTTTAAAATCAAGATTGCTTACGCAAAGATAATCTGAATAATAAAGCTGATAATTTGGCTGCAAACTCTCTTGTGCAATGAAAGCTACTTGTTTCAAAGCCAAACCTTGGATGTTGCCAGCTACAAAAAAATGCTTTTCAATGCTACCTAATGACGAATTGCCAAGCTTAGCGGGAAACTTGTTTGCCAAGCGCTTTCGATCTGATTTGCTGGCTATACCCAAACAATGTGTAGAAATATCGTTAGGAGAGAACTGATATTCATCTAAAGTATGACAGATTTCGCCATAATCTAACTGACTTATTGCCATCAAAGGCGACAATCCTGTGTCTTTTATAATCGCAATATTTTTTGTTTTGCTAATTGCAACCGACTCGGCATGATTCGCCTGCGCCATGCTGGAAAAGAAAATGGCTACCAAACAGGTAACGCTTAACACCACCAGCTTTGCGACTATTATGCCAACGCCGTGCAAAAGTAATGTTGCCAGCATAAAACCCAATGTATAGGAAATTAAGCTGGCGGATGTGGAAATTTCCTGACCGTGGGCAAACCCGTGGAAAAAGGCAAAGAATGCCACAATCATTACGTTAACCTGGGTACTGAAACGAGCTTTGCGTATGATGAGAATGCTGAAAACAACGCAAGAAAGCAGAATGACACCTTCCACACTAGGTATGGTCAGACCCGCTGCCCCAGCTAAACCACCTAAACTCATCACGCCAACAAAAGCCATCGGTAACATCCAGATGGCATGTCCTCGCAATTGCGCCGCCCAAATACCGACTGCGAGCATGGTTATCAAGTGATCCCAACCGGTTAAAGGATGGGTAAATCCACTAGTCCAACCAATAAAATCCAAATTGATATTTTGCTGACTAAAAAATGACAAGAGCAGCAGAACCGAAAACCCAAAAGAAAGCAATACCTTCACCTGACTAAGTCGGCCTTTCGAAGATAATTGACTTAAAGAATTGGACTGCATGGGTATTAGTTGTGAATGACTTATCAAGCTATTTGGTTGGTATATTAACAGCTCGATTTTTGAAAATCCAATATTGAGTTATCTTTGTCTAAACTAAAATACGACCTGCCGCATAGCATCGCATGTGGCAAATTACTCTCCGCACAAGCGTTGTTATAGTATTCCCTTACCCCAGTTCTTTAACCGTGCCGGGAACAGTACTAGGCCGCCTTCTTCGGAACTGCTCGCCCCACCTTGCAAGTTAGCTTCGATCACCGGCGACCCAAGTGTCCGATATTGAATAATATCTTCAGTACGATTTGGCATCAGCACAGTCCACACAAAGTTTAGCTCACAAGTAGATTTTTTGCGGGTTTCAATAAGGCTGTACCGAGCATTTTTGATGGAGAATCCGGGCTAGCGAGTAATGATGTGACAGATTACACCGACACACTTAAAAAGCCTGGTCATAATACGATTGAGGGCTTGGTGTTAATTTGCGTTTAAATCTGAAAGCCTGAACCTCGGATGAGACGTATTTTTAATGTATTGTTTGAGGCCCAATTTCGAGAAAAAAAGCCGAAAGAGTAATCAACCTAAAGTGTAGGTTCTGAACTATGTTAAAGGGATCGTACAGCATTTAAAAAACAGGCGAAAGCCACCTTGAATTTAGCTCAAGCTTTGAACCGGTTGGTTAAATATTCGATTTTGATACTGAATGATATCGGTGTCGATATAAGCAATAAACAAGAAACCCAAGTCATTTTCGAGCTGATCGCGCACCATTATGAAATAAGCAGCTTGATCATTACGTCTAATTCTCCCTTAGCCCCTGGGATCAGATTTTCGAAGATTACATGATGACGACGCAACGATCAATAGGTTGATTCATAACCCCACTATCATATTAGGTCAAAAACGACAGCTACCGCAAAAAAGTATCCTCGTTGAGAAAGGAGCAGTTCATTTCGGGTTAACCGATTAGGCTATGGGCGAGATCAGCTGGGAACTCCCAGATTTCCGTTCTAGAATTCATATTGGTCTGACCACCCCTACGAAAAAGACAATTCATTAATATCATGACAAACTTTTTTCATGGCCATTGTGAAATATCAAAACTCGTTAACTGATCTTGAAAGGCAGTTTAGAAGCGAGCTCGGACAGTGAGGAATCAGGAGTCAATCAAAAAGTTGAAATGGCTTTTTCGACCTAGGCTGTGTGAAAACCGGGATTAATATTCAGCTATGAAAGTCTGAATTTTTTAAAAACTTGGACAGTGAACCAAATAAAATTTTGTGTGACTTTTTTTTGGTGGCTTTACTTACTGGCGTGCGCAAATCGAATGTCCTTGCCATGCGCTGGGATGAAATTCATTTATTGCGGGGGGAATGGCGAATTATTACTAAGGGAAAACAACCACAGACTGTTACCCTCTCACCTGATGTACTGGAGATTCTGATTGAAAGACAGAAAAGAAGTTGTAGCGAGTGGGTTTTCCCGGGTATCGGAAAGACCGGACATTTAGTCGAGCCTAAGGGGGCTTGGAAACGAATTGTTAATCAAGCAGGCCTCGCTGATATGCGCATTCACGATTTACGACGCACCTTGGGTAGCTGGCAAGCCAAAAATAATTCAAGCCTTTTGGTCATTGGAAAAAGCCTAAACCATAAAAGCACAAAATCAACAGATATATATGCCCGCCTGGACCTTGATCCTGTGCGTGAATCGGTTAATTTGGCAAATGCCGCAATTTTAAAGGCAGGTGCAAGAAATAATAATAATATTGAAGATGAAAGCTCGGAGTAATTATTAAATTTATCTACATCCACTGAAAAATCCTTACAGTGATAGTGTTTTATAAGCCCCTTTTAAACCATGCGGTCAAAACTTTAATTTAATTTACCGCCTTGTTAATAGCGCCTTTTTAGGTACTCGTTAAGCTTTGGTATCCATCATGTGATTTTTACAAAACTGATGGGATTGTAAAATCATGCTGAAATATAGCATTCCTTCTCATTACTAAGCGGTTTATAGATTTTCCACAAATTTTGTGTACAACCTTGTGGAACCAACGTAATTACGCTTCCTAAAGCCTTATAAAATAGATAGTTTTAGTTAGATTGTGTAAAAATCAATCAGTGAAAATAATATACACCAATTCCTAACCACGACAGGGTCAGCAAAACCCAAGGCAACCAATGTTGACGATAGATAATGATTGTAGTGTGTTCAAGTTCATCCGAATCAACCGGCTCATTTTTTTGCTTAGTTGTTTTCTTGAGCCGTTTGTTCAGTTCCCTGGCTTTTTCCTTTTGCTGCTTTTTGTATAAATCAATGCCTTGTTGAATACCTTGGGCAATCAATTTGGATTGTTCTTTGGTTTGCGCAGGGCGTTGGATGGATTTGGCGAGTTTCAATGCTTCTTCTTGAGTTTGCGGCGATGGCTTTTGGTAAGTATATTTAGTCATGGGTCAGAATTGTTTTCGAAAAAGTGCTTAAAGTATCTTCTGAGACTCTGCCTACAAACTAAATATTGTAAGTAGTAGCCGGGTGTTTTAACGTATCGAACTTTGCGGAGTGAAAATGCAAGGCCTTACGAAATTGTGTAAAGTCATTATGCAACGATGCTGACGAAATCGCGAGCGAGTGTAACAGGACGAATTCGATCCTTCACAGGCATTAGTGGTTGTATTTAGTTATTGCCGGTGCTCGGGCTTGGATGCACATAATAAGCTTCCGCAAAAATAGCGACTCCCCGATCTTATAGAAAGCGCATCACCAAACCCCAAGAATCCAGCCTTCGACTCCTGCAATCCCTCGTTACGGTGGTGTAAGATTTGGGTTTAAAAACTTTGACAATTGTTCATTCCGATCAGCCTGTTGCATCCATGCGGAAATTGAATAAGCATCGTGCTGGTCAGGGGTTCGGTCTTCTGATCCAAAGCTTTTTCTGTAGAGCGACGGGTAAGCTTCTGCGATTGCGGAACGACCCAGTGGAATTTCCCAACCGTCGAACGGCCAAAAATGTACCGATCCGCCTAACTCATTTCGAAGATAACGTAACCAAGGCAAGCCAGCGTGTGTCGATTTGGCAACCTGGCCTTGTACATCGAAATGGAATACCGATTTAGCCTTAGCGCGTTTTTCGGTAATGCGCCGCCAGCGATTGTTGCCCATCCGTTCATCGCCCTTGCCACATATACCGTCACGGACAAAATCGACATAAGTATTTTCACCATCAGTTGGCCAATGCTGCTGGAAATCGTTCAGAAAGCAAGGCCAATCCGGAGGTAGGTGATGCACCTCAAAATAACGTAGTGGAAACGAAAAGTCGTGAACGATAGCTTTTGTTATACTTTTGCGTATCTATAATTTCCTTTAATATTTTCTGTCAAATACTGCCCTTTTGAAACAGCATTTTTCATTCCACTAAAGATGTATTCAGGAATATCAAAATAGTTGTAAAGTGAACCATTTTTAAATTCAACATGAAGAATTTGGCTGGCTTCTTCATATCCAAAACGCGAAATATTTGAAGATTCTGGGGTTTCTATCATGTTCATTTATTCTCTCCAGTAATATTTGGTTCGATTTCGGATTTCTTTGGCTCCTTGTGTTGATAGTAAGGGCTTTGTTTTCGCCATTGTTTAATCATAGCGGCATAGTCCCTTGGATCGCGCGGTTGATTCCAGCTACCTGCGTCCCCATAACCTTCATCATTTTTCCTTACTACAACATTTGGATCGGAACTATCTGGCCGTCTTTCAGGTGGAGGTGGCGTAATTAGTGTTCGTACTGGAAGACTTACTGCTTCGCCGACAATAATGGCTTCCCCCGTTCTCAAAATAGGCAGCATTTCAAAAAGCCCTTTAAGGTTGTCTGATGCTGCTCCTGTTACATGCCCTCTGTCCGTATCGTTGGCAAGCCTCATAGCGAATAGTGTGCCGCATTGCGAAAGTATCGTTGAGTCAATTTCAGAAGGTCGCTGACTCACTATCATCATACCTACCCCATATTTTCTTCCTTCTTTGGCTATGCGTCGAACGGCAGTTGCGGCTGAATCCGAATTATCTTTACCTAAATACGTGTGAGCTTCTTCCAGAACCATCAATAAAGGACGCAACCTGCCGCCTTCAGGTAAGTTTCTTGCCCAAAAGATTGCATCATAAAGAATACGTAGCAATGCACCAATCAGATCGTTTAAAACCGATGACGGTATACCGGAAAGATCCAGGATCGATATGGGTTGATCACCACCAATCCAATCTTCAAGAAGGTAGTCTAAATCTTGCTTGGTTTTACCTACAATATCAGGTAGCCAGTCTCCAGGCTGGAACAAAAATGCCATACGAGGGTCGCGTAGTTTTGAAGCTAACCCCGCAAGCTGTTGGCGTATTCCTAATGGCGTGGGTGATTGACTCCAATTAATTTGTTGATCTTTTGGGCCAGAAGTTTTCACTGTTTTATAAGTTGGCGGTGTGACGCTTATAGCCTCGCCAATCAACAGATTCTCATTTTCATCTGAGACGTAAGCAGGTATTAATTCATCTTGAGAACCGCCAGGTTTTGCCGTTACCGTTTTATGCTCTCGCTGGTGAAGTTCAAACCACAGCTTATGAAGACAAAACGGTACAGGAGTGTCCACTGTAACACGAGAGGCATCTACTCCATCTCTTGGTTGTTGTTCTAACGATTCTTTCTTCAATTCAACAATCAAATCGGCAATTGCGGCAGTTTGTTGATCGTTCAAATTTCCAAAGGCAAGCCTTTTGAGTTCATCAAAACTGAGCGCCCAAAATGGTAAATATAACGATTTTTGATTATTTCTAGATTCTGCTTCAACCCTGAATACCGAAGCCCGATCTGAAAGAGCAGTTGCGTATTCACCGTGAATATCCAGCACTAAAATCCTCGCGGAAGGGTAGCGCCCTGCATCGGACAAGGAATTCAATAACCCTGCCACTGTGGTTGATTTACCAGAACCGGTAGTTCCAACAACTGCGGAATGTCTGGTAACAAGTTTATTAATATTAATCAAAGCAGGGATTGATTCGGCACTGGCTAAGTGTCCAACAGACACAAAATCTTGAGGATCGCCAGCTCCATAGATTGCTTTCAAGTCTGCTTCAGTAACAATATAAACCTGATCGTCAATAGTAGGATGCTGAGAAACTCCGCGTTGAAAATGACCGCCACGCTGACCTTCACCTACTATTTGTACTTTTATCCAGCGGTTGCCATAAGTTTTAGTTTCTTGCTCGTGTTCGGGAGCCGCTCCCGCTCCAACTTGTGATACCACGCCATACAGATCGACAAATCCAAGTGGAATTCGGACAAAACTTCCGACTTGGCCGATACGATAGCCCTCGCCATGAACAAAACTTAAACCAGTAACCGTTTCATTGTTCAATTCAACGGTAATTGTTGCACCATATACGTCTTGGACTGTACCGATACATTTAGGGTCGCGTTGCATCTCAATTCTCCTGAGAAATATCTGTGGGAGAAAATGATTGATCGAAATGCTTACCTAACTGAAAATCAAGAAAATGACCAAACTGGACAAAATCACCCAATAAAAATTCAATGGGCTTACTTTCTTGGTTTCTTACGCTGATATTGTGCAACGGATGCGAAGCTTGTTCTTTGTCATGCCAATTTCCTTCAACTCCACCAAGCACTGCTCCATCACCCGCAAGAATACTTAAATTTGATTGTAACTTTGCTTTTTGTACTGCTTCTGAGTAGCCCTCTTTTGAGTCGAACAGTAAGGCAAAGCAAACTGCCGTTGGATTACTTCTTAAACCATGCAAAATGACTTCGTTTAAATGTTGATCAATAAACGAATAGCCTAAAGTTATTAACACAGCCTGCCCACGGGCTAAAAATGCTCTTAGCCTATCTTGCATGGCAAGATAGGGCATACGTCTACTTTGGGCGTATTTCAGATGTGATGGATAAATCATTTGCCTTAGACCGTCACCGTTCTCTTGGCGGACAACTTCCTCAATCTCTCCATCTTTGCTAGTTGTACTCCACCAATTCACTGAACCATGAACCTTCCATAAGCGCGACCATCGTGCAGGAAGTGTTTCACTTTCCATTGCGGTTAAATCAAAAAATGCCTGTCTTGCGCCGATAAAACCATCGAAATACGGAATTTTATGAAGTTCCAAAACTTGCTCCATAAGCAAATCATAATTGGGGGTAAAAATTTCGATAGGATGTGTTCGCGCGATGCCTTGAATCCATTTAGCAAGTTGATGATACGGTGTTGTCGTGCTTGGTAACTTAGCATTTACGACATCGGTTGTGATTTTACATATTTCGGCATCAAGTTCGGAAAGTTGCTGCTTAGAAAGCCCATCGATTTGTCCTCCTCTAATTACATCTTGCAAGCTTCTTATATGGCTCAATATGTCTTCAATCGTTGGTTTCTGTTCAGAACTGCCAAATCTGGAAATTATTTTCTGGTAATTTTCTTTGTGCTTTTCTGTGGAATCGATTTGTGTGGAGACCAATTCCGTGAGTCCACGAATATCAGGGATTAAAGGCTTGTTGTTCACCATAATTGAAAATGGGCAGCCTGCGCCTAACAAAAATGCGATCCGCATTTTATCAGGTGCAAGAACTTGCTGAAGCAGTGATGATTGACGATATGGGCAGTGCGTTTTAGTTGTCATAAAGAGCTATTCCTCGTCCCCATCTGTATTTTGATCCAAAAGTTTAAACTCCAACCCATCTATCTCCTGCAACGATTTCCCCGCGATCCCTTGCAAATCTCCATACATCCCCACGGTCGCATTCATTACCCTTTCGATCTGCGCTTCGCGTTTCGCCCATTGCTTCATAATGGCTTTGCGTTCTTTATCCAGGTCTTCCTGCATGGTGGAAAAAGCTTCGACGATGGCTTCCACCCGCTGGCGAAAACGCGGGCCGGTTAGGTATTGATACACCATCTCGGTTTTGGTTTGCTGGCCTTCGGTAACCTGGCGAGTCAGATTAATTTGTAAGAGCGTATGGCGGAGTATGGTGGCGACAGGTAGCATAGCGCGTGGACTGGTTATCCAGATACCATCAATGACATCGAAAGTTTCAATACCTTTGGGCAAAGCATGGCTGACCAATACTGCAATTTCCGCCTTGGCTGTGCGCTGGTCTTCGCGCAATTTGATCAACCATGTATCGCTCCAGTTTTTGGTGCGCTTGGATTCCCACAAGATGGTGCCGCTAGACTGACCACCAGAACTGGTAACACGATGCAGCACATCTCCGCCAAAATCACCCTTGGGAACAGGATCAATCAAATCGAAAGGGAATTTGCCTCTTAACAGGTTTTCAAGTTCCAATTCCTGCACTTCACCCTGCAATTGTTGTGAGCCCTGTTCGGCACGGCGCTTAAGTTCTTCGATCTGTTTCTGCATTGCGGCAATGGTATGCTCTTTCTCCATGACCTTAAGCTTCTGCTCATCCTCTGCTTCTTTTTTGGCTTGTTGGCGGGTAGCATCAAGCCCTTCTTGAACACGCTTTTCTACGGTAAGCTCTAATTCACGTTTGGCGTCGTCTAGCTCGCGTTGTTTTTTAATGAGTTCTGCTTGTGCTTTTTGCGCCTCAGCCAGTTTTTCATTTCGCAGTTTCAGGACTTCTTGCAATTCAGAAAGCTCTAGTGCTTTTTGTTCGAGGTCAAGTGCTGATGCCTCTTTAGCTTTTTTGGCTTCCTCTGCCGTAATTCTGGTACGGTCTATTTTCAGTTGCTCTGCTACCTGTACAGCGACTTGCTCGTCTAGCTTGTTTTTAGTTTCTACAAGTTGCTTTTCCTTTTCACGCATGGCTTGTTCGCGTAGAGCGATATCGCTGTCTTTTTTTGCTAATTGCTGCTCAAACTGCTTGCGGGTGGTTTCGATCAATGGCGCAGCCAGAGATTCAGTGAGTTTTATTTCTGTTTTACAGTTTGGGCAAACAATTGTTGGTTCAGTCATAACACTTGATATCAGCTGCCGCTTTACTTAAAAAATGGTTAATTACCATAGTTATTCCCAGTGAACATTTATGTTTAATTATTAAAATGCTTTCATCTGAGTTTACTAAAAGCTTTCAGGCCATTTCCTTGCGCCATGAAAAACGGCCAATATTTGTACTTGTTGATCTTTTATGCGGTATGGCAGGATGTAATTTGTCCCTGCAAGCACTAACTCACGCGTTCCTTCCACTCGACCTGCCCGACCAATCTGAGGGTTGTCGATCAGGATTAGTGCTTGTTCCTTAATTTCAACGAACAATCGTCGGGCGGCATTCGGGTTTTCGTTGGCGATATACTCGAATATTTCCCTTAAATCTTGTCTGGCGGGTTCAGTCCAGACAATTTTCACATCTTGCCCTGAACTTTACTCTCAATTAATGCTTCCATTTCCTTCATGACAGTTTCATGATCGACCAATTTGCCACAATCTGCCGCTGCGATGCCCTGGCCAATTTTTTCGATTTGCCACGCATGTTGTTCCAGGTATTCTTTAAGCGCTTGATTAACTAAATAGTTGCGTGACCTGTCCAGTGTGTCGGCCAAATGATCAAGTTGGTTTACGAGATTTGATTCAGCCCTGACGGTAAATGCTTCGGTAGCCATGAGCAATACTCCCATCGTTAAGGTTCAGGTGTAATCATAATCCAAAGTGTATCAAACTACTACTATCAGAATAGTAGAAAATAAAAAGATAAAAGACGGGTAGAAAATAGGGAAAGTGTAGATAAATGCTTCTGTGATAGTGTCACTCGATATGTTATTGAGCCACTTACTCAAGTGACCCTTTTTTTGTGGTTATCATAATTTTAGGCTAACGCCTCTCTTTACAAAAAATCAAGCCTATGATCGTAACTGGTAATATTATTCACTAACTTTAGATACAGCATTTGTCACTAAGAAACCTGCTTATAAATTTGAATTTTTAACTGCACTTTCAGCTCTTATAAGGTCCTATAGACCTATGTTACTGTTAACAAATTGAATTGCGGAAGTAACGCTTTTAAATATACATATTGTATTGTCATAATGTGATGAATTTGACAACAAATTCACCTCTTACTTTACCAGTAGATTGATCCGTCAATTGTTAGGAAATGCCGGGGGTCTGCCCTATTTCCTCTGCCCACGGTGGATTTTTCTGTGGTCGATTTTTATTGAGGGATACAACCCTCGCCACATCTTGCTCATCCGCCTTCACTTTAAAGCCACCCTTACCAGATGATTTTCGGGCATAATGCAAGGTATGAGTTTCTGTACTCTTATGCCCCATCAAAGCGGCAATCGCCTCCTTAGATAAACCACTATATTTTGCATCGGCGGCAAATTGATGGCGGGCAGAATAAAGCGGGATACTTTGCTTTCTTTTCGGCCATAGTTTTTTGTTGGCCCTGTGCAGTCGTTGACGGCATTGCCCGTAAAATTGTTCGAATCCAGTGAGCCCATTCTTCACTGGCAGAAGCTTTGCAAGCCGGACATTTTCTAGGTGAATCTTGATTACCGCAAGCATCTGTTTGTCCAGGTTTACCAGATTGATAATACGGTATTCACCGTGGGATCGGTCTTGAGTATTTTTGGCATTTTTTACCTTTAATTGATAGGTAGATTCAATTAAATGGGCATGTTCCCACTCACAAGGTCTCAACCCGGTCCACAAGCCCGCCAGGAGCCATTGTATCGTCGCTTTGCCACGATGGGATTTTTCATAAAAAAGGCAGTCAAATAATTTGATTAAATCGTCTTCGCTTATTTTCTTTTGTTTTTTGGCTGATGTTTGTTTTATTTCAGGTCGAACTTCAGGCGGATGTGTATTTTTTAGTAATGCTTCAGCCTTCGCTATATCCCCTGAAAGGCTAGGCTTTTTAGTGAGCTGCAATTGAAATACATGCAATACGGCTGATTTATATTGCCGCCAAGTTGATTTGCTATAATTTACTCTAATAGCAATTAACCATTGCGCCAGTTGTAACGGCGTAAGTCCAGGTAGTTTCAGATCGTGTTTTGCACGTTTAATCAGGCGAATCACCTGCTGGATATAGGCGTTGTGTGTACTTGTTGCGATTGATGTCATGGCACATCCTTATGTTAACGTTAAAAAAGAGCAATCCATCTGCATGTTTTATTTGAAACACGGGATGTATTGGGCAAATACCTAACGCTCAGACTCATAAGCCAGTAAATAGTTCATTGATATCAATCAGCTACGAAAACATAATGGGTTTATTCAAAGTTTGTGGTACATTTTTGGCTTTTTCAACGCAATTTGTAATACCAAAACGAATTTTTAACAGGCTAGCAAACACCTAAACCAGGCAAGCAGGTTAAGGCTTCAATCCATGCAATTGTCAAACAAGGTGATTACGAATAGGCTCAAATTTACTGAGCGATCATTTGGCAGTTAATATCTATGTTAGGAAAGAATTCCTTTTTAGCCTAATGAGAATTATTTCTGCAACCAATAATTCTTACTAAGCCTTTTGGACTACGCTTAGTGCTATTTGAGCTCCAAATTTAAATCAAATTACACTTTGACTAATTGCTTTGAATACAATCCTAATTTGATTCCATATGCCCTGCCCTTTATTTTCAGGTAAACATGAGCCAGCCATTTTATCTATTTGAAAGCATATCCACCTCGAACGAGGATAATTAAAATAAAGAGTGGGCTAACAATTTTTTATGGTCGACATTGAAAACTATACCTTTCCAAGTGCCCTTGAGAAAAAGTTAAATTCGATTGATGCATTAATCTCCTTGCCGGAAGTCTATTTAAAGTATCGCCAACTCATGGATGATCCGGAATCGACACCTGGTAATTTTGCGGAAGTGGTGGGCATTGATCCCAACCTCTCAGCCACTGTGCTGAAAATTGTTAACAGTCCTGTCTATGGTTTTTCTGGAAAAATAGATAACATCAGCAAGGCGATCCATATTTTAGGTATTAATAAACTACATGATGTGATCTTAACAGCCTCACTCATGGCACTAAATTATCCGAATGAAATTTTGCCGCTGATTACATTTTGGCGGCACAGCTTATTTTCAGGCGTGTTATCACGTTTGCTCGCAAAACAATTGCGATTCGAAGAGAGCGAGAATTTTTTTATTATCGGTTTGTTACATCAAATCGGGCACTTGGTGATGTATTCACATTATCCTGAACAAACGAAACAAGCCATCCTGAGAGCAAAGCAAGAAAACCAGACCATCGATATTGCCGAGCGGGCCCTCATGGGATTTCATTATGGCCATGTCGGCGCAAAATTAATGGCACAATGGCGGCTTCCCCTGCACTTTCAAATACTGACCTATTTTCAACCCACGCCATTAGAAGCTCCCCTGCTCCAACGCCAAACGGTTTTATTACATCTGGCTCACGGTTATGCGAATCAGCATGTGAATGACCAAGAAGATATTCCGGAGCCAATCATCAATCCCGCTGCCTGGCACATGCTTCAGATTATGCCCGAGCACATCGACACCGCCCTCGAACAAGCAAAACTAATCAGTTCTGAATTGCAAAGGTCAATTATGGGATAAAAACGGGATATCTATAATAATCATTCATAAAAGAGATTTTGTCATTCCAATTGTAAAGGTGGATTGAATATTGGTCTGGCAATTTCGAGACCACCCCTTGCTGTTCACCAATATTAAAATCTTGGCTTTCTGTTGAATAAGAGAAGAGATTTAAAAAAAATTTATAGCTAGCTGTATTACATACAACTTATGAGTTATAAGCAAATATGGTAGCCGGAAAGCACAGTATGCAATGTTTACGGTCATTCATGGTCAGTAAAAGCTAAAAATTGAAGAGGGACAAAACGACCTTTCTAACTCATTCGCAACATATTTTTGTATGGCAATATATTGACTGAAAGTAGAAAGTTGAGGCCATAGTAGCAACTCAATCTATCTGCCAATTCGGTCGATCAGTTTGATTGGGCAAACTTTCAAGTTCAGTTAACTCGAAATGTTTGTAAACAACGTTGAATATATGGATTATTTCACACTTATCCAATGAAATATTTCACAGAAATCTATCATCAATATCCTTATATTCTAACAAAAAGTTATTGTTTCGCGTTTAACCTGATTGTTCAATTTGCCGCCCGCATAATCAGCTAAAATACGAGGTTGTTTAAATCTTCGGCCACTTCGGGCAGGCATCATGGAAAATTGCTATACCACGAATGAAGTTGCTTGATCCACCAAACCACGAATTCTATCCCCGGCGGGATCTGCCACTTGGGCCAGAGGAAATACTTGCGCTGGATAATCAGATGTCGGCGGGAGAGATGCCCCAAGACGTTGGCGGAGCGTTGCTCGGACAGACGCGTCTTTGTGTCACCCCCGAAGGGGGCGAGGCTGAGATCGGGGTCGAGAAGCTCGATCGATTTTCAGCAGGGTTCCGGCTTGCGCCAGGAGCTTTCCTGGGCCGCGCTGGCCTAGCAGCGGAATACCTCTTCCCGAATCGGCGGGTTTGGGCATCGTCGAGCCTTTGCCGCCGAATCGTCCTAAGTGGTCGGGCTACCTCCACCATCCGAAGCGGGTGTCCGGTCGGGCATCGATGATCTTGCGGCGGGCGGACGGTCGCCGGATGCGTGCGCACAACGTCTACTATCCGGATAATCGCAGCTTTTTCGTGCCGTCTGACTATCCGTTGCACTGTATCGGAAGACTGAAAGTCTGGGATGTTCCGGGAAGTAGCAGCATCCGGACGGGCACGGCGACATCAGTCGGTCCTCGTACCATTGTCACCGCAGCACACTGCATGTCGCGAGACGGTAGTCCGGGAAAGTGGGATGCGCTTTTCACCCCGGCCTACTATAACGGGATATCAATGGTCGGCATGGCGTCTTGGTGCGAGGCATACCGAATGGCGATAACCGTTGTCTCGGATTCCACTCAGGCGTTCGATGTTGCGGTTATGAAGCTTTACGATCCACTTGGGGAAGCACTCGCTGGTTTGGCAGCCGAACCTACGACTCTGATTGGGAGGACGAGTCGCGCTGGAGCCTGATCGGCTATCCCGGCTATGCCGCTGATTTCAACTCGAACGGGGAATGGCCGACCGTTGAGAACGGTATTCGTGTGATAGACGACGATACGGACGGCAATTTTATGGAAATCGAGCACATGGGGGACGCAAGCGAGGGCAACTCGGGTGGTCCACTCTTCAGCACTTGGCCCGAGGGCCCCTACCTTATTGGCGTGCATTCCGGCGGTGAGTATCGGACAATTTGGACTCCATTCGGAGACATCGTCGTCGAGAACAACAATTTTGCGGCGGGCGGCTCCGGCATGGTCAACATGATACGGAACACACAAGCGGATTAGCCTTAACGGGCTAAACTTGTAATGAAGATACTTATCAAAACGCACCAGTTAGCCGATTGAGCGCTGTGCGGTTTCGCATCAGCGGCGCTTTTTGTTGGACATTTGTTGTTGAATTTCAGTTGCCAATTATCAATATTTACTGGTCTTTCGTTCGCGTCAGAACATCTATGCGCAGGTTTATTTGAGGCACGGTGGCTTTGGAGGGACAGCCTAAATGATCAATATCCTTTGGCTATAAGTTTCGTTTTTAAGTAACTGTGAATAGTCACTTTCATCCGATTTGCATCGCCATAATTGTTGTTTCACTCTAATTGACTCTTATTGCGAAATAATTGGGCGGCAAACACAATAAGCCATAATGAGAGGATACTGGTCGCGAGATGCTCAAACAAACCAGGAGTTTTTAAAGGATTTTGATCCGAAGACATGAGCAGAAGAAAAATCAGCGCTAATGGCCCAGTCCCTATCGAATACCAAGTAAAACCCTGCGGCCAACCCCTATTGCGCAAAGTGATCCCCCATGCGATGGCTGCCAATGAACCTGAGACGAAGCCAACCGTTGCAAACATCCGGTGTAGGTCTTGGCTTAACGAAAACCCCGCGCATCCGGGGTCACAGGGGAATATTCCAGCACCCATCCGTCCTATCCCATCAAGGGCGATAAGGCAGGTTGCCAGCTGGGCAACCCCATTTTTCTTAAATGTTACCCATAATCTTGAGGCAAAACACAGATAAAGCAATCCGGTGAATTCGAATGCGAAGTAACGCATCAAAGCTTCAGTTCGACTTCCACGTTCCCCGAGTTCACTGATGTATTGTGAAACATGACTGAACCCCGGGCGCATCGCCCCAGCGATACCGATCAGTGACAGCCATAGGAGGGGAGCCAGGATACCGCATAGAATGCCCAGTCTTTGCAAATCCATGTAAAGAGGGTTTATGTTCGATAAATTTGTCTAGTAGCCACCAATATAATCCATTTTCCCGATTTCAACACCGTTGTGCCGGAGGATATCGTACGCCGTAGTGAGGTGAAAATGGAAATTGGGATAAACAAAATCAAATAAATACGGTTGTCCTACAAAATGGGCTTCCCTGCTGCCAAATTTCAGTGTGATTTTCCGCTCTTCACTACCGTCAATTTGCGAGGGACTGACACTTTTTAAAAACGCGACGGTTTTGGAGATACGCGCCTGCAATTCGGCAAAGGTCGTTTCATTATCTTCATAGCTGGGTACATCAATGCCTGCCAGGCGGGCGGCGCAACCTTTAACAAGATCGGTTGCAATTTGAACTTGACGGCTCAGCGGATACATATCGGGCGCCAGGCGTGCATTAACAAAAATGGCAGGATCAATTTTTTTCGCTTCGGCATGGGCGACCGCTTTATCGACTATCTTTGAAAAATTTTCCAACATACGAAGAAAAGATGGGATGGAAGCCTGGTACATGGTTAGTGACATATTGGTTACTCCAGTGAATAGTTGGTAAAGAAAGGAAGTATTGTTTGGGCTTAGGTGGCATAGGTCTAAATTTAGCTTTTGGCTAATAGAAAGGGGAAACAACTTTCAATTTATTTCAAGAACCAGCAAGTTTATCTTTTTTAAACAAATACGTGGATTCTGTTACCAAATACGGCTGGTAAATAGTGACGGTTTTTCCACTATTCCAAAGAACCATGGTTTCATCCCCACCGGACGATTATAACTAGAAAGACACGCAAGCATAGCCTGTTGTGGTGTGTTATTTACCCCAACATCAAAGGATATTACATAGTGCTAAGCCTTTGCTTCCGAAACGACAACTGCAATAGGCTGTTCAGAATCAGCTTTATGAAAGTGGTGGTTAATTTTAGGAATTAATTGATATTTTTTTGGATAATACATCTGAAAGCCAATAGCTTAAGGACACTTCATGATACGAAACCTGACCTTCAGAATCAGGGATCAGATTCAAAATCTGAACTACCTTATCCGACCTACTGAAGTCTATCACGCAATAACAATGAATTACCGCCAAACATGGAAGACCAGTCCTACATAGATATTTTATGACGGTCTCTTGATGTTGGATCGCTAAAGGGGAACCACCTTACAATTCATCCGTCGTAACGATTTGATATGAATAAAGTCATGCCACCGCTCCAAATATTGAGCCGACAATGGCGGTAATTACCATCGACAGCGTACCCCAGAAAGTAACGCGGGCAATCGCCTTCAAAACAGAGGCGCCACCCGTGAAAGCAGATAGCCCACCCAATAGCATCAATGACAACAATGAAATAAACCCAACAGTGGTAATCAGGGGCATCGCATTTAAACTGGTGTTATCGATTAAAATTTGATTGATATGCGCCAAGTGTAAGTAGGGAAAAACCATAACCATCAAAAGCGGTAACGAAGCTCCCAAAGAAAATGTCAGGGCTGATACTATGGCTGCCTGTAACGGACGGGCTGTGGTAATTTCGGTTAAGCCCAATTCATCACGCGCATGGGCTCCAAGAGCATCATGTGCCATAAGTTGCTGGGCTACCTGCTGGGCTAGTTCAGGTTCAAGGCCTCTGTCGATATAGATTGCTTTTAATTCATTCACTTCATGATGATGATTTTCCGCCAGTTCCTTGCGTTCCCGGTTGAGGTCAGCTTGCTCAGTATCGACTTGGGAACTGACCGATACATATTCTCCCGCAGCCATGGACATGGCTCCGGCAGCCAAGCCAGCCACTCCTGTGACAAGAATAGTAGGTAGGTCAGCGTGGGCAGCTGCGACACCAATGACCAGGCTCGACGTGGAGACGATACCGTCGTTGGCGCCTAGCACGGCGGCACGTAACCAGCCGATACGGTGGGCGCGATGAAATTCAGAGTGTCTCAATTTAGCTCCATTTTTTTAGAATTTTCTTTATAGTCGGTGGGTTATTGATAGGTATCATCGATGTTTTTTTCACCCGTCAACATGGCTTTTACCAGCTTTTCTTTATCGATGATACTAGAAGCGATGACACCACCAACGTGTAAAAATACCAGTAATAGTGTCAAATTAGCGAATAGCTCATGTAATTCTTCCCAAAATTCTTCGGCTTGTTTATTAACCTTGCGATTGTTTTTTACGGCTTTAAGGCCTTCATCTTCGTCGTCATTTTCCGCTTTAGCTTCGACAATCAAGCTGACTGACTGTGCTTGTGTTGCCGTTATGGCAAATGGGCCTTTATTTTCTTCAACGGCGTATAACTTCATGCCTGTTAGTGTAGTGCCGGCTAAACTGACTAAAAGTGCAACCACCATTGCACCACCCGCCGGGTTATGGCCGATATAATGTTGGGGCTTGCGTGCAATCAGATTTTTTAAGTAAAAAATAATCTTAGCTGGCGCATATACGAAATTACTGAAGCGCATGTACTTTCCGCCCACAAAACCGTACAGTATTCGAATAAGTAAATATATCCCCACGATATAACCTGCCCATGCATGCAGGTTCATGAAATCGTCTTCGGTGAAATAGGCCGTAAAAAAGGCAATCACCAAGGTCCAATGCCCAATACGGATCAATGGACTCCATACCTTTACGGTTTTTTTAATAGTTGTCATAGTATTACTCCTGGTAAGCTATAGGATGCCGCTTAATTGAAACCTATATTGCGTTAAACTGTTCTCTTTGGCATCCGTCAACCGACGTATAGGCGATTATTTATGGTTTCTATTGACGATAACAAACGGTTTAGCCAATGGGCTATTGCCCTCAGTTTGTTTGTTTTTGTGCTGATTACAATCGATATAGCGGGTGACTATCGGGATGGCGTCCCATGGCCGCACTTGCTCACAGAACTGCTGATCCTGGTGCTGTCCTTATCGGGAATTGTCTATTTTGGCTGGCTGTATTATCAATATGCCCAAGCCAAGATTAATTTCCTGGTGCAGAATTTAGCATTGGCAAACCAACAAGCCCAACAATGGCGTGAAGCCAATCGTGAACTTATTGCGGGATTGGCTGTACAAATTCAAAAACAGTTTGATGCCTGGCAACTCACTCCGGCTGAAGCAGAAGTCGGCCTGCTGATGTTAAAAGGGCTCAGCCATGCCGAAATTGCCCATGCACGCAATGCTAGCGAACGCACCATACGCGACCAGGCTCGTGCGGTTTACCGAAAGTCCGGCATGGCAGGACGCACAGAGCTATCTGCTTTTTTCCTGGAAGATTTGCTTTTGCCACTTAAGAAATAACAAAAAATATATAATCAATATTTGTTTTATAAAAAAAGCAATAAATAAGATTTGTAAGAAATCTTAGGATTGTTTATAGAGAGGTTGATTAAAATAAGCGGTAAGTATTTTATAAAGGCTTGATTTGAGCAACATTTATGGGGTTTAACAGTATTTTAGAAGTTGATGAATCGGCCTAATTGGAAATACCTGTCTTAGCTATCCTTAAAGCTGTATTATTGATGTCACATTTCCATCAGGGTGCGGAGGTCGTGTTAGGCCTTGCCGTAGGTTTGTGGCTGATTGACTTTGGTGAATTTTTGGACGATACCGTGGCTTTCACAAGCCTTAACGAAGGCATATTGGTCGGTGCCCATGTACTCCTTGCCGTTATCGGAGTAGGTGTAGTCGATTTGGTAAGGGCATTGGGCAATTACGCTGCCGGCCAAGAACTGGGCGGCACTGTCCTGGGTCTTGTTCGGCAGGAAGTCATCGATGGCGACGAACAGGTGCTTCCTAAGCTAATTGGGGGATAGGCCTTTAAGTAGCGACAGGCGCTTGGTATCGAAGTGGACGAGCTCGCCCAGGTAAAATTCTATTATATCGTTGGGCTTCGCGTTTTAGCCAGCCTGGATGGCCTGTTCGACCTTGGCGAGCCGTTTAAGGCCGTACTGGATCGTTTTAAAGCGATGGTTAGGCTGTTACGGGAAACAAATTCCTGCAACCTATGACCACTTGATTACGGCATAGATTGTTGGCCTTGAGACCCTTAAGCATTCGGCCAGTCCAGTTACTTTCTATGTGCGGGTTGGTAATGTTGCCAGATTTCTTTCCGGTCTAGCAAGGTAAGACGACTATGTATATGGTTCTTCATCTACAACATACTCCAAAATACTGTAAACAACCCTAGAAAACCTAACACCTTGTTCAATTAAAGGGCAACTTTTACCCTGATAAAAAAGGGCCTCTCGGCCCTTTTTTACCTCAACAATATTGCAATTAGTTAACGGATAGCTTGTTAGCAACAATTTTCCCATTAACAACAAAGCCTTTCCATTCTACAGAATCACCCACCTTGAATATTTGTGATTTGCGATTCCATTGAATAGTCGTGCAGGGCAAATAATTGACCACAGCGCCGTTGGACATTTTTATTGAACTTGCACCAACTGCAACTACTTTCCGCTGACCTGCAGATGACTTGCCTGATGTGGGGCAAACATTGACTAGCGGAGGGACTACTACAGCGGGGTTTATGACTAACGCTGTTGTCGCTGAACCTTTAGTACCAAATGAATCAGTACCCGTGAAAGTCACGCCAAAAGTGCCACTGACTGTTGGTGTACCTGAAACAATATTACCGTTCAATGTTAACCCTGCCGGTAAGCCTGATTGGGTTAATGCAATACTGCCAATACCGCCCGATGTTGAAACGCTGCCAGTATAAGTAACACCGACTGTTCCTGCATTCAACGAAGCAGCAACATTAACAACGGGTGGAGGATCAATGGTAATTGATAATGTGGTATTGTTAATACTGTGGCCTTTATTATCTGCCACTGATACTGTTATTGGGAAAGTACCTGAAACGCTAGGTGTGCCAACAACATTTGTGCCATCAAACGTCAAACCATTGGGTAATCCACTTACAACGATCGTATAGGGAGCCCAACCACCAGCTGGCGTAACAGCAACCGGAGCATAAGCTATACCCGCTTGGCCATTAGCGAATACGGGAGTATTGACCGTGAATGGATGTGCGACTGACATGGTATCTGCAACGCAGAACACTTGAGGTTGATCCAAATTACCTGAATAGCTGGCAATATCACCATCCCCAAAAGTAACCATTCCCGGGGCTAAGGTAGTATGAGCAGCATCCGGATATTTGACTTGATAAGTAGCTGTTGAGAACCAACCCGCTCTACCTAAGTTAAAAATAGCTTCATCGGTGCCAGAACACGCGGTAGGGACAACTGCCGCTGGGTTTACAAGCAAACTAGCTGCGGCTGTTTGCGACGCATAACCATCATTAGCTGTAAATGTTATAGCTGTGGTTCCCGGTATTGAAGGTGTACCAGAAAGGACGCCATCAGAGGCTAATGTTAAACCAGAAGGTAAAATATCTGCCAGGAAAGTAAAGTTTCCGGTACCGCCAGCGGCACTCAGGTTCAGTGAATAAAATGTACCCACCGTTGCATCAGGCAAAACCGGTGCAAATTTAATGGGCGCGTCTGTAACCGTCAACGGGACACTTGCTGAAATTGTAGTCCCATTGGTTATATCATCGGCTTTAATGCTAATTGTTGATGTAGCTATATCTGATACGCCTGGTGTACCTGATACAGTATTGGTTGCACCGTTAAAAGTTGCCCAAGCTGGCAAACCGGTCACTGTCAATGCAACGATGTCACCCGCAACACCGGGTGTCACATCAATCACTTGTGAGTAAGGTTGTCCAACAACAGCATCGGTAAAAGCCGCATTTAAAGTAGGTGCAATGGGAGCGGGTGGAGGTGGGGCAACAGCGCCATCAAAGTTAGCTGCCGCCATTTGCAGAGCAACAAAATTGCCAATATCTGCAGGGTCTGGTTGAGCAGGTGTATCAGACGTTAATGGTTTTGCTTCGCCGGTTTCGGGGTCAGTTGCGCCGGTATATTCATACGATTCGAACGTATAGACAATGGATTGCGCGCCGGGGTCTAATTTAACACCTGTTAGATCAACAACTCCAGAAGCTGGATTACCGCTATCTTTCTGAATTAATTGCCATTCGACTTGCACTTGTTTTTTCGCATCTCTAACCACTTGGTTGTTTTGGACTAGATCACCCACTTCAACTTTATTCATGACTCCAGATGCAGTGACTTTCATCCAAACCGCATTGCCAAATTCAAAGTTAACTGGGTCTGGCGCTTCGACTTTAACATCCACTTTGGGTGGTTGAGGAATCACTAAATCCGGTTGAGGGACATTGTTAATGGGGGGTTGCGGTTGAATAATAGGAGGTTGAGGCACGACATTCCAAACTGGCGCAGGAACATCAACAACTGAAGCGACTAATGAACCCGGAGTACCTGATTCAATTAACCAACTGTATTCAACGGAAGTAGCGGGAACATTGGTGGAAACTCCAAAGTGATCGCAGGGATACGTGGATGTATTGTACGTAGGGTCGCCTAAGGGCCAGCAACTATCACCTTGTGCGGTAGCTAATGCACCTGGAGCTGTTCCAACACCCCAGGCACCATTAACATATTTTGCTTTGTAGGTAATGGTGGTAAGAGGCGCACCTTGGGCATCGACCGATTCGGTCATCGTAGGCACACCATAACGCTCCATATCTTTCCAGCGCTCTACACCAGGAACGACAGTACCATCATCACCAAATATTGAACTGACATCTTCCTTATGTATGCCGTGCATTTTGATTTCAAACCCATGCGCTTCATGCCCGGTGCCATTGGTGACATCGAAATTTTCAACTGGGCCAAATACTGTTGCATTTGCTGCTGCCGCCGCGAATGATAGAGCGATTAACGAACTTGTTTTTTAATCATAACTATCTCAATATTAAATTTTAACAGACTAAGTTTAATTAAACTTTCTAAAAATACTAGGTGACACTAGAAAGCTCATAAAATGTAACAGTGAACAAGCTACACAAAAAAATTAACAACTCCTTAAAGGGAATAGAGGGTCACCGCCGTAGTTCTGCCAATTTCTGTTCGGTATGAAAATGGACACAAAATAAACACGCAAAAGCATAAGTCACTGAACTAATATATTGAATGGTCTTAGAAAGTTAGCGCATTTTCTTATACGTTTAGCGTCCTTTACTGTACGCCGGGTTTTAACGCGCTTTATCGACAATAGGGTTACCAAAGAAACGGAAATTATTTTTAATAACATTAGTTCCGGTGGCATCGTTTGGCCCTTCTCGGAAGTTGAAGTTTGATTTTACGAGTAACATTGAGCACAAAACCGAAGGTCAATTCATGACAACAAACTCGAATTCTCGGCGATCAAGAGACCGAAGTCACTTATATCTAGACGGTTTGTCCTTAAATTGATCATACATTGGGGGGCACTATTTTACGAAAGCTTCTTTTGTCCATCCCAGCCCAAGCAAGTGGCAGAAACTTTAAGCGTTTTGTTATAGACCACTGCGCCTCAATCCTCTTGTTTCTTTTGTTTAATATCTGACAAGGGGTAAAAACTTTTTGCCCAATAACTTGACGTGATTTCGTAATGCTTTTCATTTTTGCCCCTCACAAAAAAACGCCCTAAGAAAATTTCCAACTATCGCTCCTGGGGCTTAACGACTTACTGTCTTGCCTTATTTCATTAGCGCGCGAGAGAGTGCCTTGTAATGATTGGGACAGGAACCAGAGCCTTACTTCAAGGGCTTAAGGACATGGGTCTCATGTTTTTTTAAGGTTGAATTTAACTTCACATGATAATGTGTTCGATAGGGGAATAAAATAGGACTTCGAATAAGGTTTCACAGTTTCCTTTAAAACTTTTTTGTAAAAAAGAGGGCATAAGCATGAAAATCAAAAAAATTATATCTTCTGGGTTAGCCTTATTTATTGTTGCTGTGGCATTTGGCACACAGGTTGGGGCAGCTACGAACGTGCAAATCGGCACAAGCGGTAAGACATACGCATCAAGTTTGGTGCAATGTGCGCCCAATCCATCTACAGGCTTGCAATCGCCGGTAATAGAAGCCGGGCTATTCAACCCAAGGACTAAGATGAGTGCCGGTGTCTCACTCAACGGTTCATTTGTAACGCGCGTCACAAACAATAATCCGGCCACTAACCTGTGGCTCGCTGATGGTAACAACACGGTAGTAGTGTCGATTAATAAAAAGACGGTTGATCGATATGTGTTTGCTGTACAGCCAGGTATTTGTGCACTCCCTGACACCTCTGGAAATACGTTCAGCCCAGACGGTATACTGGAATACGCCGCCAGCGGTAAATCCTCAGCTACAGTGACACCAGGTTGTGCATGGAATGCAAGAACTGGCTCGGCTCAACCGTATGTATACCTGTTTGATAATGGCAATTACCTGCTCAATGTTTCCGTCAATGGCATACCGCTGACACAGCTTAGCGCACTCCGCCCACATACACCCGTCTTTCTGAGCGCTGGCGTAAACGTCATCTCAGCCGCCAATGCCAGCTTATCCGTTGACTATTTCGTTCGCGACGGTGGCGATGGTACCTGTACACTACAGTGATAGCGCAATAAGCTGAAATGGTGACGCCTGATTTCGGCTATTTGTTTCATTGTTATCACTTAGGGTTGCTCCGGCTAAATATCGGGTATTCTGACAAACAGGGGTGGAGACTTTTCGATGTTGATTCCACCCTTTTCTTGATAATTTTTTGCATGTTGATTAACAATTTAACTAACCCTGAAAGCAGTTACACAGAATTATCTCCGCCCTTCATTTGACTGGACGTATTGAGGTCCTTTTCAGTTTTTATGCTTTTCGCCGCCTCTCGGACATACGCTTTAAGTTCTGCTTTGTTCATAGTGCTTATCTTCTCCCAATTTGGGAATCAATGATAAGCAATTACACAAATTAATTTACAGTCTCGCCAAAAGCGAACCGGCTATCGAATTCAAATTAGCTATTTTTTATAGGCTTGTTAGTTAAATTAAAACTTAAAATTCACAGTTATCTCAAGGCCTCCTAAATCTCTGGATTTATCCAAAGTCATTTGGCCACCATAAATGGCAACAATATCCTGGACGATCGCCAAGCCTAAGCCGTGTCCAGGATGTGCTTCATCCAAGCGCAAACCACGTTGAGTTAATTCGTTAATTTGATCGCTGGGGACACCTGGACCGTCATCTGCCACTCCAATAGACAAAGTGTTGCTACTGCCTGTGATTTCAATCCATATATTATGCGTTGCCCATTTACACGCGTTATCAGCCAAGTTGCCGAGCAGTTCAAGCATGTCTTGGCGATCGTAACTGAACAATTGATCAGGTGCTGAAAATTCAATCGATAGTTGTTTCTCTGCATAGATTTTATGTAAAAGCCCAGTCAGTTCCACCAATTCATGGTACGGGTTGAAATTGTTCCCGGCTTGAATGTTCCCAGATAACCTTGCCCGTTTAAGTTCCCGTTCGATACGATCGTGTATTGCAGCCGTCTGTTCACGTAAATCCCGCTGAAACTCCGGATGGGTGGTCAATAATGGATTCTCCGGCATCCGGTATAAGATGGCCAAAGGCGTTTTCAATGCATGGGCAAGATTGCCGATGGCAGTCCTGGACTGCAATAACCGTCGTTCTACCAACGCCAATAGCCGATTGATTTCATTGATTAAAGGCTCAATCTCAATAAATGGGCAGGTTTCAATTTGCGGTTTTTGCCCTTTAGACACCGCTTCGAGTTGTTTGCGTGCGACATTTAAAGGTTGTAAAGATCGCTTAACATCACGGCTTTGTAAAAATATCGCCACCAGTAACACAACAAGAGTACTCATCAAGTAAATGGTGCGAAATAGCAAAATTTTTCGGGTGATATCGGTCAAATCTTCAGCGACCACCAAATTGACCACTTGACCTTGCATGGCAAATGCCCTTTGCAAAGCAAGTAATGGTTGGTTGTTTGGGCCTTGGATATGGTAATGGCGTTGGATTCCTGGCTTGAGTTCCGGGATGTCGAGATTAAAACCAGATAGTGAACTTGAATACCTTCGCTGGCCATCAAATTGCAAGGCAAAGTAATGCCCTGAATTGGGTTGGCCATAAATCAAACCGACACTTTGGGTATTAAGCGTGATTTTATCGTTGGTAGCAATTGACAAGTTTGCAAATAAGGAGTCGCCGTCATGCTCCAGACGGGTTTCCATCTGGGTTTCTGCGACATAGCGGATCACCCAATCTGCCAATAGCCAATGGAAAGCGAAAATTACGATCAGAATTAAGGCAAGCCCTCGGTTTAATCGACCCTGTAGTGACTTCAAGGATGCTCACCAAAAATATAGCCTTGTCCACGCCGCGTATGAATCAAATCCTTGCCCAGTTTTTGCCGAAGACGGTTGATATAAACCTCGATGGTATTGCTGTCCGAATTGTATTCGGATTCGTAGACATGTTCACAAATATGGCTTTTGGAGAGGACTTTATCAATGTGTAGCATAAAACAGCGTAATAAACGGAATTCGGTTGCAGTCAATTCCTCTTCGCGTTCGCCGTCGATGCTCACAACTTGTCGTTCTTCATCAAGAGACAAGCCGCAACATTGCAATTTCGGCTGCACCTGGCCGTGGCTGCGCTTAAGCACTGACGAGATGCGTGCCAGTAGTTCCTCGACATGGAAGGGCTTGCCGATATAATCGTCCGCGCCTGCCTTAAAACCGTCAACCTTTTCGTGCCAGGCATCCCGCGCCGTCAAAACAATTACTGGGATAGAGTTATTTGCATCCCGCCAACGTCGCAAAACTTCCAAGCCCGGCATCTTGGGCAAGCCAAGATCAAGTAACACGATATCGTAACTTTCTGTCGTCCCCATGAACTCGGCAGACTCACCGTCTATTGCTATATCTACGACAAAACCGGCGCGTTGTAAGTCGGTTTGTAGTGATTCCCTGGATGCACGGTCATCTTCGACCAATAAAATTCGCATTTTGTCTGTTCTTCCCCTAATGAGGTTATGAAAGGAATACCGATTCGGAGGCGGCCATTAAATTTTCGGGCATCAAAATTATATTTTCAACTCCATGTCATATAACGACAATTGGGCTCACTCAAAACTTGCCTATATCAAGACAAAATATTTTTAATCAAATTAAATTACCAAGAAGATCGCTGCATATAAGAGCAGAAAGCTCATATAAACAAAACCTTTAATATAACTTTAGATAGCGAAATGGTTTAATTGGTTTTTCTAGAGAGAATCGGCAATCTTGGTTATAGCCACATATTTATTTATGTAATGGGAAATACCAAGTTACACCGATTTACATTTTGGTTTCGAAGTTACGATGTATATCTATAATCGCTAAGTTGAAGCCATAACCTTGACGGAGTCTTTTGTAATGCAAGACCCCGTCAAGATACTATAGGCTTCGCATCTCAAAATTGGATGATTTAACGGACTAGGAGGCTATGTGAAGTCGTGCCAAATTTGTACTAATGAGGAGTACCTAAGATATAAAGGTTATCAGCCACAGGCGAAACCTTCTAGCAAGCATTCATTAGGTCGAATCAAAAGTCAGAACTGGTTGATGTAGCAGGCATCCAGCCTCTGACCTAGTGGATGCCAATTTCGGTTTTTATTTATTTTACATCAAGGCACACAGCTCTTTGTCTTTTGCAGAGAGATAAAATTTGTTGTAATTCAGCGAAAACCGACCCACTTCCAAAAATAACTAGGCATCTAATTATTGGAGGTACGATGAAGCCTGATATTTATATCTAAATTCTTTGGCAGTATTTGCAACCCACAAGGCACTGATATTTGAACCCGGGCCGCTGCCAACAACAACTTGACTATCCCATAAAGCCGTACCGATTGCTACTGGCTGTCCCCAGCTCCAATTGCCAAATACAGACGTTAGGCTGGCGATAGTAGCTGCGCCTGTGCCATTATCATTCCAGGCAACTGCGCCAACTGAACCATCTGAACTTAGAGTAACTTTTGGATAGGCAAAACCGGTTAGCGTATCGACAGGCCAACTGGCTCGTACGGGAGTTGATGAGGTGAATAGCTTGGATTCAATCGTCCAAAGATTATTGTTGACATCACTTTCCAGCCATGCGACCAAGACATCGCCAGCAGCATTGACCGCCAGATCAGGTACATAAGCAGAGAAGGGGCCACTGTAGCCATACTGTGTGCCGGTAGCGGATGTTAGGATTTCCGCAGGACTCCAGACCGGAACGGAGTTGGAGGCGCGGCGTGACATTTGAATTGAATAATTGTTGTCCCAGACTAAAGTCGCTTTTCCGCTAGCATCTACGCCTGAAAGCAATGTCCAGGTCTGGGCGGCAAGGTTCGCCACCTCTTCGACCTGTTGACTCCAGGTGCCGACGTTATCCCGATAGAGTGTTTTGATAGTAAAAGCTGCATTACCGCCTGCTGGCAGTTTTTCTTGCCATGCCAGCAGCGCATGCCCGGAAATACCTATAGACAGATTGGGCCAAGTCAGGCCATTCATGCTGCTATAAATTGTTTACGCTGCAGACCAAACACCAGCTGTGTGACTTGCCGTTTGGAATTGCGTTACCTGGCCTGCACTGACCTGATAACGCCAGGAAGCCAAAATATTATCCGAGCCATCAATGGCGATTTGGGTATCGTCGACAATGATGCCTTGCGCAGAAAGATTGGCTTTAGTCCACGTCGTAGCGCCCGTTACTAAGGTGGCGATTTTGGCAAAACTCTTGCTCGGGCTCAGGCAAGGAACGATGCGCCCTCCGACAGAACAATAACCGCGGACACCCGGTGTGGAAGAGGCAAATATTGCTACCGCCGTGCCATCGCTTTTCAGCACTACCTGCGCACTACTAGTCGTTTCGCCTTTGGTGGCCGATGGTATGTAAACTGCTTTTGCAGTCGTCCACACGCCGTTTTTGCGTTGTGCATATTGCACAACATTTGTGGCCTCGTTAATCCAGACAGCGACACTATCCCCATTGGGAGCGACGGCAACCGAAGTATTGTTGGTCGGTAGGCCGAACAGGGTCATCGTAGTTAGCGACGTGGGATTGCTCCAGCTTGCGGCCAACGCGTGTCCTGATAAGCAAATGATAAACCATGTACTTATGAAAAATGTTAATTTGAAACGATTTATTGAATTTCTAATGATCATGGAAAGGCCTTACTGAAAGATTTTGGGATGAATTGCGATTGTCGAGAAGTCTGCGCAACTAGCTGCCGACTCCTCTTTCAGGCTGACTATAATTTTGCAGACTTTTCGAGCAGATTTCCAAGTCGCTTGCAGCAAAAAATTACCCCTAATACTGTTTAATAAAGACACCGGAATTGCCAATCGGCGCCTAACATAACAGATGAAGATAAATTTAAACTTAAAAACCAAATAAGGTCACAGCTAATTTACCGCAATTCCCTTGATAAAACACTGATATTTTTGATTAAAGATGATTTTGACTGTTTTTTCTTTATCTACGCGATTGGTTTTCCCGACACACTCATAACATACAAAACAAGCAGCATGAATATGAAGTTGGAAGATGAATCATGAGCTTTTCAAAAACTCCCCTCTATATTAGACGACGATCCATCCTAGTTTCAGAGAAGGAGAAGATTCGCAAATATGAACTAAAATCGGGACTTTATCCAATTTCGATTGAAACGGCTGGAAGTAACCGGGCTCGGTACTTTTCCGGCTTACAAGTTTATTCTTAAAATTTATGGCCAGTTGAAATGATGGTAGGCTAATGATTGCTCATGCGATTGGTCTTGGGAGTGTCGATATAATTATCGATATCGCGGCTACAGCGTCACTTAGAAAAGTGACTTAATCTGATCTTAAAATTGCAGACCTCAATTGCTCGCCATCGCTGCCTTTCAGCCCTCTATCCCCAACCATCGTAGCAACTGGTATTTTAAATAGTAAATTTACCAAACTTATAGATACGGTCTTATGAAGTTTTAACTTATGCCATTTTTTTATATCTCGGGAAGTATGGAAAAAGAAGACGCAAGATATCAGACATTGGAGCAACTGCACGAGCGACGAAAGCAAGTTGCGCGGTTGCATAAACAAGGCAATCAAGGTGATGCGAATTGTAAAGATGGTGGGACTCAGTTATCCGACCGTATGCAATGTGATTGACCTGTTTATCGAAGGCGGCTGGTCTGCGATACGCCCTGCAGACCGAGGCCGAGAATCAGGGCAAGGCAGACTGCTCAGCGACGAGCAAGAGCACCTGATTAAGCGTGCCATCATCGACCAACCGTCCTGAGCAGTTGAAGCTTGACTTTTACCTGTGGAGCCGCTCGGCGGTGGCGCTGCTGATCGAGCAAAAGTGTAGCCTCAAACTATCGGTGCGCACGGTTGGCAAATATCTCAAGCGCTGGGGTTTCACGCCGCAAAAGCCGATCAAGAAAGCGTACGAACAACAGCCTGAGGCGGTCAAGGCTTGGCTTGACGAACACTACCCTGCCATCGCTGACAAGGCCAAAGCCGAAGACGGCGAGATTCACTGGGGCGATGAGACTGCGCTCACCAACACCGATGCGCGCGGCCGGGGTTACGCACCTGCCGGCCAAGACGCCCGTGAGCTACGTACCGGCAGGCAAGCGCGAAAAACTGTCCATGATTGCAACCGTCACCAATCAAGGCAAAGCCCGCTGGATGATCATTGACGAAGCCTTTAACGCCGACAAATTGATCGAATTCCTTGGCGCTTTGATTAAGGATACCAACAAGAAAGTGTTTCTGATCCTAGACAATCTGCGCGTTCACCATTCAAAGCCCGTCAAAGCTTGGCTGGCGGAACGTACTGATAAAATCGAAGTGTTCTACCTGCCCAGTTACAGCCCTGAACTCAATCCCGAAGAACGTTTAAATGCAGACCTCAAACAAGCCATCGGTAAGAAAGTGCCTGTCAGGACAAAAGCCAAACTTCCCGATGATGCCAAACAACATATGGACATGCTGGAGTCGAATCCCGATCGCGTTCGTAGTTTCTTTCAAGATAAGAGGGTCAAATATGCCGCTTAAAACTTCTATAGGCCGAATCAATAGATCGACTTGATATGATGTATTCATTCGGTTTTCGAGAAATTGAAAGTCTGCTATAGATAAATCACCTTTGTTACCTTGTTTGTTGGGTTCATGTGGTAAAAAGTATTCACTGAACGGCCGCTTACAAGGTATCCAGTTGTTCACGCGAAAACGGTGACGGTTTTTTCCCGAACTTGAATTTTCTCTTTTCCTAAGTAATTAATGCCGTGACCGTCCGATTTGACACCCAAGCTGGCTTTCGCACTCATTAAATCTGTAACTTCCAACGATTCTGATTGCTGTAACGATAAGGTTGTTATGAGCGTCCGGTTTCTGGAATATTGCCCTGATCTATTCAAGGATCGCAAAGGTTCAATTTATTTCGAGCTAAAAATGATTTTGACGACTGACCGCTATCGAGAAATGTTGCTGGACATTAAGCCATCGACTATCGTTCCAATCAAAGAGGGTGTTGAGGCATCAATCCGCTTTGGCATTTCTTTGGATTGCCCACCCCACCAACCAAGAAATCAAGCCGGGTATGATCCCAAAGAAAACAGCTCCTAAAGACCGGGACGGCAGGTGCCGGGAATCATGGTAAAACATGACGGTAATCGCGATAACAAAACAAAGGTAGCCAAACCATTTAAAGGCGGCACCTATCCGCGCTTGTCCAGACAAATTATTCATTTTTTTTCAGCACCCTAATAATGTTTAAGGAAAAAAAAAGCCGAATTAAGTTTAACCTGAATCAATTTGAATTAGCCATACGAGTATAGCGGTTGTTTATTTACCTTTACTCAAAGCAATGATTCTATTGCAGCACATTCTTTCGCATTCAGTTGAAAGCCAAAGATAGACAAGTCTTCCTGCATGTGGATTGACGAGGTCGTCCCAGTCAACGGGACAATCCCGATCTGGGTCAAATACCGTAAAAACACTTGGGCGGCACTGCATGCGTATTTTGTCGCCATGCTTTGAACGGAATAATCCGCCAATACGTGGGGATTGGCGGTCAACGTCCAAAAGCTTTGATAGATGATTCCGTTTTCTTTGCAAAATGCCCGGATAGCGCGGTCATAGCCCGTATTGGCATAAAAGCGGTTCTGGATGATGGCCGGTTTGATTTCGGCAGACTGATATAAGGCTTCCAATGTGTCCAATTCATAGCAATTGCTGATCCCCAGTTGTTTAATGCCGCCGCTTTTGACGGTTTTCTCCATCGCCCGCCAGACTTCCAAAGTTAGCTGTGGACTGGTCATTGGCGAGTGCAACACTAGGCAATCCAGGTAAGTCGTCTGCAAGTTGGCGAGGGAAACCTCGAACGATTGCGAGACTTGATCGCTTAGGCTGGCCTTGGGATCATAAGGGATACGCTGGGGATCTTGCCCGTCCAAGGAAGTAAATTTGGTTTGCAGGTAAAGCTCAGGCCGGGTTACCAAACCACGTTTTATGCAAGCCGCTATGCCATCCCCTGCACCGGCTTCATGGTAATGTTTGGGTTGGCAAGCCGTGTCGATCCCTCGAAATCCCAAGTCAATGGCTTGTTCCACCAATTCCGCTGTACGTTCTTTTTTCCAGGCAGTGCCGTAAATGATCTTCGGCATCCGGATACCCGCTGTGGTCGTAATGAAATCGTCAGGTTTCATTTTTGCCCACCCAATGTTTGACGGCAGGAGGCCGGTAATTTGACAAAGCGCTCCAGCAAAACGTCTGGGGTTTCTTCTACCATTAACAGGTCATAGTATTGTTTTTTAACAAATTGTTCCTCCAAAGCGTGATTCAGAAATCCGATGAGCAAATCATAATAACCGTCAATATTGAGCAAGCCGCAAGGCTTGTTGTGAAAACCGAGCTGCGCCCATGTCCAAATCTCAAACAATTCCTCTAATGTGCCAATACCGCCAGGCAGGGCAATAAAGCCATCGGCAAGTCTCGGCCATCAGCATTTTCCGCTCATGCATGGATTGGGTGATGTGCAATTCAGTGAGGTTTTGGTGGGCAACCTCCTTGTGTGCCAAGGCTTTCGGAATGACACCGATGGCATGACCTCCGAGCTTTAGGACATTATCAGCCAATGTCCCCATAATGCCGATACCGGCACCGCCGTAAACCAGTTTGATGTTTCGGCTAACCAATGACTCGGCAAGTGATATTGCCGATGAAGCGTAGAGCCCACTTCGCCCAGGGCTTGAACCGCAATAAACGCAAAGACTTTTAATTGACGACATATAGGGCGTTTGTTATGGGTTTGTCGGAGTTCATAACGGTTTCAGTTGGCTTACCTGCAATCAATGATAAAGGCCGAGCAAAAAGATGATAATCAGTCCCGAACAAACTCTTGTCAAGGTCAAATATGGCATCCGCATTTTCCCCCATTGCCGTCCCGGCAGTGCTCTATGCCAGTTTCAAGGGCGATATGATTAATTTCAGGCTGTTTGTGCTGGCCGCACTATGTTCAATATTCCCCGACATTGATGTCATTGGCTTTAAGTATGGCATCCCTTATGGGTCGCAATGGGGTCATAGAGGTTTTACACATTCATTATTTTTTGCCCTATGCTTGGCTTCCTTCTTGACCCTTTTTCACAGGCAACTCCGGTTTAAGCCTTGGGCAGTGTTTTGGCTCTGCTTCGTGTCGTGCGCGTCCCATGCCTTCCTTGATGCCATGACCAATGGCGGTCTGGGCGTGGCCTTGTATTGGCCTTTCAGTTTAGAGCGGATATTCCTCCCTTTTAGGCCAATTGAGGTTTCCCCAATCGGAGTCAGCAGCTTTTTTTCGGAATGGGGGCTTCAGGTAATCGCATCGGAACTCGTCTGGGTGTTGCTTCCCGCTTTATTGGTAGGTACTATTGGTGCGGTAATGAGGATGAGGGTCATTTGCAAAACGAGCACTAGGGCAAAAACTGATTGAGGACAACCGATGAAACAAATCCACTATCCGACCCGCCTATTGCACGCCATGCTGCGCGTGGGCGACCTTGAAAAATCCATAGCCTTTTATACCCAACTGCTTGGCATGAAACTGCTCCGCTGCCAGGAATATCCAGATGGTGAATATACGCTTGCATTTGTTGGCTACCTGGACGAATCTGAAGGCACGGTGTTGGAACTGACCTACAATTGGGGCAAACAGCACTATGACCTGGGCAACGCCTTCGGGCATGTCGCCCTGGCCACCGATGATATTTATGAGACCTGTGAAGCCCTGGCCAGCGAAGGTGTCAACATCACCCGGATGCCTGGGCCGATGAAAGATGATGCGTCCATCCTTATCGCATTTTTAGAAGACCCGGATGGCTACAAAATCGAATTGATCCAGAGGAAGTAATGACAATCCTATGCATGGACTAAAGCCTTACCTTATCGGACGCTGAATGATTTCTATCCGTTTTACCTCAGCGAACATGCCAACATAATGATCGAGCTGCTTGTTCCATAAACGTGCGCGATCAGCTCGAACATGACTTGGGTTTCTTGGTTATCATTTTCATCGTCACCGATATTGTTCAATTTCAAAACCGAACATTTATCCAACCGGTTCAAAGCTTGAGCTAAATTCAAGATGTCCTTCGTCTGTTTTATAATTTCTTTACGATCCCTTTAACACAGTTCAGAACCAACTCTTTAAGTTGATAACTCTTTCGGCTTTATTTCTCGAAATTGGACCTCAAACAATGCGATTAAAATATGTCTCATAAGAGGTCCTGAATTTCAGATTTATATCTATTTATGACTCTACCTCCCTGGACAAAATGAATGCATCAAGCTCGGACTTTTTATACTTTACCAACCGACCTATTTTTATGTGTTTGAGTTCTTGACGCCCCGTACATTTCCACATAGCTAAAGTCTTGGGTTTCACGCTCAGATAAATTGCGGCTTCTTCCCGACTTAATAGTGGGTCTTCATTTGTAATCTTAATATTTTTCTTTTCCATAAAATCTACTAACTCCTTTTTAACATTTAAAATCAATAAGATAAACAGAAAATCCTGTTCATTTAATATTGCCGGCATCATTTTTTTTAGAAATTAACTCACTCAGTGAGTTCTCCCCACAATCAAGTCGAGCAGGAACTCCCTCACGTATCAGGAGCTCTATCACTTTTTCTGGACTACCCTCAACCTCCAACATGACATTGATAAGCTTTCCGTAACTATGTCGGAGATGGAAAATTGAAGATTCGTAACTTATTTGTGCGGTTTTTGTATTGGCCTTGATGCGTTCTTGAATGTCATTTACCCAGACCATACAAGGATAGGACGCCGCCAAGTATTTACCGGGTTCCAGAATGACCTCCCAAGGGATATTCCCTCTCCGGCTATGTAACTCTAATTCCCAGCGCACCCAGACATTGTCGGGGTCGCCCAATTGTTTGCCCTTTTCGTATACCCTTAAAAACTTGCCGTTTTTGCGCTTGCCAACACAAAAAGTACGACCAGAACCATCTGGATCAATCCAATTCCCATGTTGGCTACAGGAAGGTTTCTTACCTCCGCAATTAAATAAGCCTTCCTCATAGTACTGAACAGCATCATCGACGGAAGGCTTGCCGTTATATACATCGACTGCACCATACCATCGGGTGATTTTTCCTCTTAGATTTAATTTAAAAAATCGATAACATTGTTTCCAATCTGTAATTACGGCACAAGCAGTGCCTGGCAAACTGATTATTGCAGTGCCACGCTGGCCGCCATATGCGAAGATGCCGCCGGTTTTGCCAATCTTGAATGAATTTTTATATCCAAGAAATCCACATCGACGAGGTTTTAATGGAGCGAATTCCTGACGATATCGATGTCCTGATCACGCACGGGCCACCGTACCGGATCCTGGATAAAGTTATTAGCGGGGAGCGGGTCGGCTGTGTAGATTTAAAACAGGCCGTTGAGCGGATCAAGCCAAAATTGCATATCTTTGGCCATATCCATGAAAGCTACGGCATCCTTGAAAAAGAGGGAACAACCTATGTGAACGCCTCGTTATGTAACTTTAATTATCGGCCGATAAATCCACCGATCGTGGTGGATTTAAAATGACCGAGCGAAGGCAAATGAATCGTGCGACAACGTTTTTTAAGACAAAAGTCGGTCAACTATTTAGCGCCAAGGCAGGGTGCCCACCTCGTTTAATGGCTACGGCCTTCTTATCATTAACCAGCTTTTCAGTGGCCAAAAGCACCGTGGCATTATCAGACTTAAGTTCTTTAGCGAGTTTAGAAAGTGTGGCCGGACCATTTTTATTTAAGTACGCCAAAATGCCTTCGGCTCCAATCGCTATTGGATCAGAATCAGTAATCGTTTTGGTTTTTGAGGGTGGGGTGTTTTTTGAGGTTGTTTTCTGTCTAGAGGATGCGGCAGCAGTTCGAGGTTTAGGTGATTTCTTTATCGATGAGTCAATGATTAGAGGTTGTGCCAAGCCTGTATTTTTTCGAATGGCTCGGTTATTTTTAATTTCATCGCCAACAATCACGTAAGCCGTATAAGCCGCAAACCCGGCGACCAATGATAAAGAGAGTTCAAGCATCTGTCTTCCTGAAGTTAGATTTTAAAGTTAAGGATAACCTTTACGTAGTTTATGATTTTTAATATTTTCCCAGCTTCTGTCGCTTCTTCCTCCGATTCGACCCCATCTGTTCTTACCGTCCCGCTAAGCTCAAGCAAACCCCCTTCATAGACTAAGACCCAATGACCGAATGAGCCGGAAGTGACATAGTTCTGGTAAAACCGGTTCATGTTTTTGTCCGTATCGCAATGGGTGAGGTAGGCTATTCGCAAGGTCAATCAATATAGGGCCATTTTAAGGTTTTTTCATTTACGAACTAAAGGCAAGCCAAATCTCAGTTCGTTCAACCCCCCTAAATTTTAGGGAAAAATTGGATTTAATTATGGTGGATATTGTCCAAATTTAGCAAAATGTTTTTTAATTGATGTTTAGGAGAGGGCAATGATCTCAGAAATTGACTTACTGAAAGAAGAAATTCCCAGGCTTGAAATTAAATTTGGAAGAACCAATGCGTTTGTCGAGTTATTGAAAGCGCAATTGGTTTTTTTGCAAAACCAAACCAAGCAAGAAGCACAACATAAGCCGCAACTTTGGCCTAAGGGGGGTGACAAATCCGACTAACGCGTTGACCAGTTTAACTCTGATAATGCGAGTATCCAATCATTGAATAAGTGATGTGTTGCCATAGGAAAGTAAATCTTTTATAGGCATGACGCTAATGCCCAAAATAGCCGAACGCAATAAAGATGAAGGCATCGCTATATCCCTCTCACACTTCCTATGACTTAATCAACCAAAGGGTGGTTTGTCGTAGAACCAGTGTACGTTAGGAGTTGATTTTAAGAACTAAGCCGTCTGAGATTCGGGGCGTTGTCACTTGTCCAGTCCAGGATGCCGTTCAAGAAAAACTTACCATGCTTTCGAAAGCTAACATTGGCAAATATCAAACTTTTTTGTAGGATCGGCTACATTTGGCTCATCAACCATCATCTCAAAATATTAGTTGTCTTAAATTCTATATTTTTCGATAAAAAACGTGCTAACTATTTTATTTGTTTACGCTTGCCAACCACGTTTTTTAAGAGTAAAAGATTTTTAAAACGAACGCAATCTGAGGCGGATTCAACCTCCATAAATCCCCGATCAACCCAATTAAAAAAATAGCCTAAGGAGTTGAGGATGTTGTCGAAAATAACTGTTGCCGATTATATGACCAAAAGACTGGTTTCGCTCTCCAAGGAAACGAATGTGTTTGATGCCATTAAAAAATTGCTGGAAAATAAAATAACCTGTGCCCCGGTTATTGATGAGCATGGGCAATTAATTGGAATGTTCTCAGAAAAAGATGGCATGCGTGTGGTTTTAGAGAGTGTCTATGACCAGGGCATGTTTGGAAAAGTGGAGGATTTTATGTCCACGGAGATTATTAGTGTCGAAGCCAATTCCAGCATTGTAAATTTAGCGCAAAAATTCCAGGGTTCCTCAGTAAGAAGCTATCCTGTTTTTGACCATGCCAAACTGGTTGGCATTATTAGCCGTACAGATGTATTGAGGGCGTTGGTTTCTTAGGATAACCTGAGATGTCTTTCAACAAGGTTGTTTCATTGGACATTCGTCATGTATTCTTCGATTATGGTCACGCAACATAATTATGCCTTGGTTCATATAATGAATGGCTTTCTGCTTCCAGAATTCTTTGAATCGAAACTTAGCCAATAAGGTTTTGCAATTGCACTCCCGAGGTAACACCCATGACTATGTCACTTAAGCCAATAGAACTGAAGGGCTTGGTTGAGAATGGGAGATATTACGAATACACAAAAGCGGCCGATCCAATAGGTTCTGGTGCCATTTCCCCAATTCCATTTGCAGAATTCGGTAGCGAGCTATATGAGACGGGAGGCAGCCGAATAATCCCGCTTGATGTCAGTGAGAAATTGGGGGGCTCAGGGCCGGCAACCAGTCCTGCACTTTGTGCCAATTTCTTGCGTATCCTGGCCGGTGAAGCGTTATCCACGAATTTTAATACGACTTCGCAACTATTTTATGTCATGTATGGCAGTGGAAGGACTAAATTTGATGGCACCTACATTCCATGGAAAACGGGGGATTTTGTAGCCTTGCCTAACGGTAAAGAAATACGTCATTATGCGGATTCCGACACTGTATTTTACCTGGTCCATGATGAGCCACTCCTGCGATACCTAGGCGTTACGGCAAACATACAACGCTTCAAGCCAACACTTTACACGTCAGAAGATTCGCTAGGGGAATTGGAGATAGTACGACAAGAGGCGGATGCCGTGAACCGGAGCCGCATTAGCGTGCTGCTTGCCAACAAGGCAATGGATCAAACCTTAACGGTAACGCATACTCTTTGGGCTATGCTGGGGGTACTGCCCATCAATGCCGTGCAATTACCGCACCGGCATCAATCCGTTGCCCTTGATTTAATCTTGGATTGTGATCCAGGTTGCTATACGCTTGTTGGCACAAGGATTTCAGCAAAAGGCGAGATATTGAACCCGACCCGAATCGATTGGAAACCGTATTCAGCATTCATTACACCCCCAGGCTACTGGCATGCCCATTTTAATGGTTCTTCAAAAGAAGCCCATTTAATACCACTGCAAGATGCAGGGTTACAAACGTATTTGAGAACCTTGGATATCAGGTTTGTGCTGCCCAATGGAGGCACACCTACACCTTGAAACCAGTTTTGTTCGAGAACTGATAAAGATAATGGAATGAATCCAAGGTAATAGGGAAACCGCGTTCTCTATATTTGATCTTAGCTCAAATCAACCAATGTATACATTATCGGCTATCAAGAGGCTGCCAACAGTATATCCCGCTAAATTCGACTTGATCTAGTTAGATGCGCATACTTTATTGATGTCACCATCCGCCAATATTCACGCTATGCCTCCTTTAGTAGCCTTGCTTGGTAAGGCTGATGAAGGGCATTAAGACACTTATCCCGGTACTGTTTTTATTAAACCGGAAACCTGATTTTAATGGGTGTCAGCAGTTATGAAGCCGCTAATTACGAATTATTCAAGCAAGTGGGGAGTGGAGGGTAAATGAATGGAATCTTAGTGGTTTGCTTAAATTGAAGCCGGAATTACATCTCATTTGGATGTTGCCATCTATAAAATGGCAAGTTGAATATCAGTTAGTTTTTTGACGACTATTGCGGTTAAATCATCCTGCTGACGGATCCCATCAGCAAAACGCAATAAATCATGATGAACTCGCTCAATAATGGCAGCAGCCGATAGGTGGGCACAGCGAAAAACGGTTTCACAGATTCGTTCTGTACCGTAATTGTTGCCTGAAGCGTTTTCCCATTCGAAAAAGCCATCGGTGAAGGCTATAAGAATATCACCTGGGTTGAATGAGGCAGTTTGCCATTGATCATAGCAATGCTCCGCCATGATTCCGAGAGGCATACTCCTGACCGGTAAATTTTCAATACGGTGTTCTGAAACCTTGAGAATAAAAACAGGGCCGTGACCTGCCGACAGATAGGTTAAAGTATCATTTTCAGCATCCATATTGCCGATAAATGCAGTGATAAAACGATCGTTAGGAATATGACGGCAAATAAGTCGGTTAATTCGGTCCATACAGGAGCCATAGTCTTCCGCCCAAGAAAATGCAGCCCGTTGCAAAGCCCAACATTCCGCGGCTAACAATGCCGGACCAATTCCGTGACCTGAAACATCGGCCAAAATCAATATTAACTTGCCATCTTCAAGTAAGTGGAAATCGTAAAAATCGCCGCCAGTTTCCTGGGCAGATTGGTTCCATCCTGCAATATCATAGCCAGCAATAATTGGTGCCGAGGTTGGCAACAGGCTTTGTTGAATGCTTCTGGCAATCGCTAATTCCTGTTGCATGCGTTTGCTTTCTCCAAACTCCTGGATTAATGCGTGCCGATGTAAGGCTATCCCACATTGCCCTGACAATACTTCCAATAAAAATTGATCCCATTCGTTGAAGCTGCCGCCCTTTTTATTAATTACTTCTAATACGCCCAAGCTATCTTGGCTATTGCCAACCATCGGTGCTGCTAAAATATTCCGTGTTTTAAACCCAGAACGCCTATCAATTGACCGATTAAAGCGTGGATCTTGATAGGCATCCTGGACGTTGATCAACATGCGGCTTTTGAAACAGTTCCCGGCAATGCCGGAATTAGCGGGAATGTATAATTTTTCAGAACGGTCATCAACAATGCTATACAGCTCATCTAAAACTTGGTCATAAACGAAAACAGTAGCTTTCTCACAACTTAACACTTCCACAGCCGCTTGTTCTATTTGCTTAAGTAATACCTGCAAGTTCTGATTCAACGCCAGTTGATTCGATATTTCGAGTACTTTTAACAGGTCTAGAATCTGGTTGTTATCTTTTTTCATAGCTTTAGTATAGGAATTTGGTCACCCTCTGCCTCTATTTTCCAATAGTTTTTGAAATTTTATATGTTTTGGTACGCAGCTAGTAGGCTGGTATTGGAAAGTGCTTAGCTAACCTAAGCCCAGATTTTTATAAAAAAAACAAAGTTAAAGTTTGATTTAGGATATTTATTAGCGAATAAATCATGTTAGATAGGCATAGATCCCATCCCTCGTTCAGAAGCCCCTAAACTTGTAGCAATATTCCAAAAGCACGTTCCAATAACCAAAGGCTGGCTAGACCGGCAATGCCCAGAGAACAGGATTTTAATACTACAGGTCTGTAGAGGGAAAAACGGCTGAATTGGTAGGCTATCGGCAAAAACATCGCAACAAGGACTAGTTGGCCGATTTCGACACCCAGATTGAAACCTAATAAGCTCCATAGCTTTGACGATCCTATTAAACTCAGGTCGGCCAGGACATTGGCAAAGCCAAAGCCATGAATCAACCCGAAAGCAAAAGCCAACAATGCGCGTTTATTCGTAAAAAAGGGAAAAATATTGTTCAACGCCGCCAAAATGACTGAAGCGGCAATGCAGGATTCTACCCAACGCGAGGGTAAATTGATAACATCTAATACGGCTAAGCTGAGTGTAATTGAATGCGCCAAGGTAAAAGCGGTCACCACTTTCAGCACGTCCCACAATGCGCTTTTGAAATTTGGGGCGGATTGCCATTTTCCTGATTGGTACACCATAACCGATGGGATCAATAGGCTAAACAAGAATAAGATATGGTCAAACCCAATCCAGATATGCCAAATCCCCTCATAAATAAAATCTAGGATTTCTGCCCCATGAGGCCGGTTTGGCGAAAGACTGAAAGTTTTGGATGGTTGGCTGGGGACTAAAACCGCTGTGGTGCTTTCATTGTAATGGGTTAGATGAAGCAAGCCTCGATGCTGGGGATCGAGGTCGGCAAATAAATTATAACCAACCGTTAAATTGTTAATATTAGTATTTCCGCAGTCACCATTAAACAACAGGACCGCATATTTACCATCGGTGTGCCCATCCACCTGCATCTCTTTTGGGAATAGTGTACAGGCTTTATCTGAAACGCCCAGTTGCAAACGAGAAAAAACATAGCGGGTAATCTCTGAGGTTTTAGTACGCAACTCGTCCCAGGTAATCGCCCCGTCATCGTTGTTGTCCAAGCCGATAGCGAAATCCAGGTCACGCAATGCGATATCCCAACGCCCCGATAAGTGATTGTTTTTGATATCAATGGACAAATAACTATCGGAAGGTTTATGGGCAAAGGCAATTGCCGACCAGGCGTAAATTACAATACAGAGCAAATATTTCATCGACTTATCCTTTTACCAATTTGACTAAAGGCTGCAAACGGGCATCTTCCAATCGGGTTTGTTCTAAAAACTTAAGGACTGGTAAGGCAGCATCGGGCTTATTGGCGGCTATGGCGGACTCCAGCAAAATCCGGGCATCGCGGGGTTCTTTTTGCACTTCCCAGTTACTGGTCGCGAGTTTGAGTGCTGCTTCGGGAGCCTTGAGCACCTGCAAAGTAAAACGGGCTTCATCGCATTGATGGACCGTATCGCCCCTGGCTTTTGCCGCAATAAACTTGTCCTTAATCAGTTCAGCATGTTGATCAAAGTCCCTATGCCGTAATCGTTGCTCGGCCAATGTCAGACGTAATAGCAATGTATCAGCTCTTGTTTCCCCCTGAAGCAGGGTTATCACCTTATCAGGATGATTCTGATCTAATAAATAATCTGCGTGACTAGCTAAGGTATAAACGCTTCGTTGGTTTGAAGAAATTGCTTTTTGATACCAACTATCGGCTTTGTTAACCAAATCCAGGCGTTCGGCTAACTCCGCCAAAATGGTATAAGTCCAGGTGGTTTCCTCCGTGTTACTTTGTGAGTTGTTAACCGCTGCAACCAGTTGTTGATAAGAAGACTGTGCCTGGCCAGACAGGCTCAATGCGGAATTGATACAAGTTGTCGTAGCCAGTGAGGTTGACAACCTTGCCAAAGCTAAACAACTCCTCAATGCTGAAAGATAATCACCTCGCACTTCGTAGATCGCCGCTAGGGTTAACCAGGCTCGGGGGAGCCGTGGATTTAGCTTAAGCGCTGCCTTTAAGTCGTCCAGAGCAGATTGAAAATCATGACGATTTTGCAGGATGGTGGCCCGTAATACGAGCGCATCAGGTTGCTCAAATTGCGGCTTCAACCAGGGCGCTAGTACAGCTTCAGCGTAGCCATAATAGCGGGGGTCGGAATTCGTCCTGCCCAATCCAATATAATCTTGCGCCAAGCTTAGGGCGAAACGGAAATCGCCGGAATTGGCGTTCGCCTTAAACCTTAAGTCCCTTAACTGTTTTCTATCACCTCTGGCTACCGGCAGAACCTCCAGGACTTCATTGTCATCCTTCGGTAGGTAAGCTTGGGATTGTGCTAAGAAGCTCAGAAATGTAAGACCTAGCGTTATGATTAACTGAGTGGTGATTTTCATGCGAATACCTTGCTCAAATAAAAAGGGGAGCACAATCAATCTGCTTGGTTGGTTCCCATAGCAATACTCTTTTACAATGCGCAATCCAACCCGGTATTGGTGGCGGTACAACCCGGTTCGCCTGGATCGATATGACGGCTATCGCGGCCACTGTGCGCCCAACCAATGTAAGGGAAAGTTTCTTGGTACGGTACATCATTGCTATTAACGCCATCCCCTATTTGGCTGTTAAAGGGCGAGTCAGCAAACGGTTTCCCTGCTAATACCCCGGCAACCACCCGGCCTGAAATGTCAAATACGTCATCGGATACCCTACGGCCATTTGGAAATCCTCCCAGATCACCGGCGATAGCCCCTAAGCGGCTACGTTTATTGGCGGGTGTAGGCGGCAAACCGGTATTAAGCCTTAACAGATCTGCAATGGGACCCTGGCTTTTGGGTGTGGTGCATCCGGGGCAAATGGGTTTCAGGTATTGGACCAAAGGCAATAAATCTAACCGTGGTGGTTGCGGAATGGAAAGTTTACCTCCCGTCACGGCATTAAGTACCCGTGCTAGTAAAGGATCAAGCGCAAAATTTGCGAATTGGCTGTCATTTTTAGGTAAACTCATGCTGAATTTATCTTTATAGCCCGTACCAATCAAAAGCTCATTAAACAGAGGGTTTCCCATCCGTTGAATTTGCACTAACTCATCGGATACTATGGCTTTTCGTCCTGGGTAAGCAGAATAGGCTTTAACTCGGGGACGGGAAGTTGTCCCCCAAGTGCCGATGACGGCTAAGGCTTCCCCGGCGGTATGGGTTTTTCCGTCTTTGGTAAGCAGTGTCTTGGGAACCTCAATGGCAATCGAATTGACGTTGAAGCCAGCAACATTATCAGCGGCGACATTGGTGTTAGCGGCATCTTGCGCGGCAGTGAGTACGCCTGGAGCGACCGCGTCCCGGAAGTTAAGCGAGTCAAACGCCGCGCCGAGGTCTATCCAGAAGGGGTCATCAACCGTACCGGCGAAAACCTTTACATTATTGCCAAGGTCATAAACCCCTTGAGCAGCCAGTTTCGGGTAATCCGGCATCGTCCGTGGCCCGACATTGGAAGGCACGGCGATAAGTGTTTTACCCTGTCCATCGTTATATTTACAAAAAACAGTTTTATAATCGAAACCATATCGCTTTTTCATGGTGACAGAAAAGTTTTGCCTTAAACTAAGCCCTTCTGATCCTGCCCCTTGTAGTGATGTGATCGCAGGCGGAACAATCGGTGTTCCCGGAGCGACCGGAGCGGGTGAGTTGGCAGGGGCATTCACCCCCATTCCCGCCCCGACAAAGCCGGTAAAAACATTAGGCAGACGGGTTTGAGTATTGAAGCGGAATTCAAAAATAACGTCCGCTACCGCATCGTGGTCGTTATCCACCCTGAGGGCATAGACGATTTCAGGATCAAACGGGAAATAATTAGGGCCGTTTGAAGGTTCCAGCAAGGGGTCGACATTCAAGATGAGCGTGACTTTATCCGGCTTGTCATAGCTGACGAATGCAAAGAAGTCGGTAATATCCGCTTTTTGGTCTAACGCGGTTAATGGCGCTTCACGGTGATTGGCCGCCAGCGCAGTGCTACTCATACCCGCAGCCAGCAAGGCGGATAGAATTAAGTTAGGTTTGAAAATTGGGTTTGACATGACATTCTCCTCAATAATGTTACTTGTGACATTAACATTACGGAGGAAAACATTTTTTAGATGCAGTCAACGGCGAATTTTTTTGAAATTCCTTTAAAATGGTCCAGAGCAGATATAACTGCCGAAGTAGTTTTGGAATGCTTTGGATAAGCCCAATTAATTAAGCGCCCCACGGACAAACAAAACGGCACCGGCATCGGTAGACATTTCTATATGCTCGCTACCGGCTGGCGCATGTTGGTAATCCCCCGCCTGCAATAGGATGTCGCCCATAAAAATTTCCCCGCTGAGCATCATGCACTCCTCATCTACTGGATGGTTATGCCCATTTATATGCGCACCTGCTTCTAATCGGAAAAACCTCGACGCAACTGTGCCGTCAGTCCACAAGTTTTTCTGAAATACGCCAGCTTGGCTTTCAATCCATCCGTTTTCTCCTGAAAAAATGGATTCACTTGCTTTGTGGTTGTTAGGCAATAATCCACCCAGCACTTCTTTGAACATGGACAAGGGCTGGCCAAGCGAAGTGCCCCGTAAATAAGCTAAGGCGCCCTGACTTGAGCAGATGCGTCCATGACGGCTGCCAGCGGGTGAGGCATGATAATCAAACTGGGTTAATTCCAAGTCATCAAGTTGTAACCCGCCTGATAGTACGATACCTTCTTCAAGGTAATTGTGCCGATGTAAAGGTAAAGCCGAGCCAGGGGCAAATTCAACCAGTACAGAATTCCCTTGAGGGCTTTCCCATAACGGTTTGTAACGAATGCCAGAGACGAGGTCATACCATAGTCCCTCCCTCGAACGAACGGTACGTAATCCTGCATGCTTGGCAATGCTGGTTTGAACCCTGTTTTCCAGCCGCTTTTCCATGGCATCAAGCAAGGTTTGTGGTGGGGGCATCACAGTTAGATGCTCGGAAAGCAGTTCAAAAACCAGTGCTTGTTCTTGGCTTTCGTTATCAATTATGTCTTTTGCTCGATTGTCCATAGTATTTTCACGATTGGTGTGAAGGATTTAACAGTGCTTCCCGTAAATGGATGACCGCCCTTCGGATATGTGATTTCACGGTACCCAACGGTAAATCCGTATGATTTGCAATTTCCTCATGACTAAGCCCCCTGAAATAAGATAAGGCAATCAATTGGCGCGGCAACGGGTCTAAAATTTCCATTGCACGATGCAATAAATGATTTTGCTCAACTGCCGATAAAAAATTGGGCGGATCGTCGCGACTTTGGCTTTCCTTGATGTCCAGTGTTTCGGGTTCAGGTAATTCGTCAAAGGGTGGGATACTGCGCAGGGCATCCAATGCGCGGCTTCGGGCTATTGTCAGTATCCATGCTTTTGCTGTCCCCCTTGAGGGATCGAAGCGCGGCGCTTGCCGCCATACTTGAAAAAAAGTGTCTTCAGCCACTTCCTCGGCAAGCTGTTTACAGCCGGTTAGCCTCAAAGCCAAACTGTGTACCTTCGCAGCCATCATCTTGAACAGGGTTGTAAATGCCGATTGGTCTTGTGCCATAATGCGGTTAATCAAACCCTGTAGCACTAAGTCATCGGAATCATCAACGCGATTAGTTTTGTAAAATTCTGATTTAGTCATTTCAGTCCATTCATTACTATTCGACTGTGTTTTTAACCCAAAATCTCCAACGAACTGACATAAGCCCCCCCGCGCTTTATTTAATTTATTATCCGGTTTCGTTAATTTAAAATACTCCATACGTTGCAATACGTATCAAATCGAAAAATGGATTCACAACAAATCGAAATTATTTTCACGTGAATAATCTCTCGAATCTTAATGCTGCGAAAAATAAAAAAGCCAGGTGCCTTAACGTTTGAATAAAAGGATAATAGTAAAATTAACATCTAACATTTTCCTGAATAGAGCTGAATACAACATCGAAAACTTTCGGCATTCTAAATTTATTCATATTTCAATCTATGCTATATAACACTTTAATAAGACAAACTCTGTGTATAACTGTAATTTAGTGTATGTTGATTTACACTGATGCCTTTCATCATTTACGTTGGATAGGTAATATTCCCAAGAAACTCTGAATACCGACTTTTACTTATCCCCCTAAACTTGAGTAAAATCAGTTTAAAGAAGGAAGTTTCTTTATGCCAGAATTGTTGATACCTATTTTTGTTTTCTACCTTATTTATCTTTATTTCACTATGAAAGTTCCAATAACCTCTACCGAAAAACCAGTAGCAAAATCTCAAACCGAAAAGCCTGTTAGAGCTGATGCGACAGAAGTTAAATCTAAAAAAACGAGTCCAACCCCAATGCCCACCGATAAACCAAAAGCCGTTACACCAAAATCAGTGCCTAAAGCCAAAGCTAAACAACCTATTGCCGTTGGTGCCACAGAAACAAATAGCATAAAATCAAGCCAGGCTCCGAAATCCCCAAAAATAGCTCACGTTGTAGTTTCCAATCAAGTTGCGGTGACGCCAGAAATGACTATGCCTGAGCGCATCGGTTTGACCGCAGGCAATATATGGCATTACTTGTCAGAAAAGGGTTCTACACCAGTGGCAAAATTGGTTCGAGAACTTCCGGAAGAAGAAAAGGTCATCCAACGCAGCATCGGCTGGTTAGCGCAGGAAGGCAAAATTACTCTCGACACCATTGACAAGGTTGAAGCTATTTCGTTAATCGAATAGCAAGTAGGTCGATCGCTTGATCAGCAAGGACTAATGCGCTGCATGATTTCTGAACCTTCATATATGTCTTGATGAAGCAGTAGGGAAATCTCTTGCTTAAGGGTGTCCTATAGGTTAAAACCACTTCTGCTGACAAGGTAACGCAATGCCCCCAGGTTTTTTCAAGCAGCTCTTACTCATCAGCCAGTTTGAACTCAAACGGGGCTTTGCGATGCGTAAAGGCTTACTGTCGGTAGTGACCTTTGGGGTTGTTTGGTATTTTATCCTGCTGTATCCACTTCGGTTTGTTGCTGACTTGTTGGTGCAAGGGAAAAGCCTCCAGCACAACTCCAGTTTCTTAGAATTTATCGGCTTTGGCTCATTGCAGCATTGGCCGATCCCTGAATTCGGCGTGTATTGGCAATTTGCGCTGCTTATCTTCCCGATGTTGAGCATAACCCTTGCTGCCGACCAAACCAGTTCTGACCGGGATTGCGGCACCTTGCGTTTTATCGTATTGCGGAGCAGCCGCGACAGCCTATTCTTTGGCCGGTTTGCAGGCGCAATAGCTATCCAGGCCATCTTAATCTGTGCAACCACAACCAGTGTTTTTGCCCTGATACTGTATCGGGATGCCTCCCTGCTTCCTTCTGCCTTGCCGGACTTGGCAATCATTATTATTAATGTGACTTTGGCCGTATTACCCTTTACGGCCATGATGGCGGTCTTATCCGCCAAGGTTAAATCGGCGCGACAAGCGACCCTTTGGGCGATCCTGATCTGGACGTTCCTAGCTGGCATAATAAGCGGACTTGCTTACTATTTGCCAGTCCTTGATATTTTTAAATATCTCATCCCCGGCTATCAATTGTCTGACCTGGCTCAGCTGTCAGAATGGCAAACACTACAATTGGCCTATATCCCCTTATTACAAAGCTTGCTGTTGCTGGTCTTGGGACGCTGGATTATGTCGAGGCAAGCCTTGTGAAGTCGCCGCTCATAGTATGCCGTCAACTTAGCCACGTTTATTCGGGAAAACCTGCGGTTTCCGATGTCACAATTACGTTGGCTGCGGGTGAGCCGATTGGTTTGGTCGGTCCCAATGGGGCAGGCAAAACCACCTTGCTCAATATCCTGTCTGGATTCTTGCTTCCCACCTATGGCACCGTCAAACTGTTCGGATATCCGCCTGGCGCACAGGAACTCATCGGCAAAGTCTCGGCACTCCCGCAGGACGCACGATTAGACCCCAGTTTTACCATTGGCGAACAACTGATCTTTTATGGCCGTTTACAGGGCATGAACAAATCACAGGCAACTATGGAAGCCGGCAGGGTTATAGAAGCCGTCTCATTGGCAGAAGCATTAAAAGAAATACCGACTGCACTTAGCCATGGCATGGCATGGCTAAAAGGGTGGCACTTGCTCAGGCGCTGATCGGTAAACCTGAACTGATGTTGCTGGATGAACCCACAGCAGGCCTTGATCCCGTTAATGTCCGCACAATCAGGACAATTATTACCGACCAATCGCCAGAAACTACCTTTGTCATCAGCTCCCACGATTTGGCAGAACTGGACCGTCAGTGCCGACGTATATTATTGCTAGAAAAAGGCGTTTTACAGCCAGAGATTATGCGCTTTAATGAGCAACAGTCGGCTACCCGTTTTATCACCCTGCATATGCAAGACTGTCCGGCACAGGAGCTGATATCTCAGTTACTGGCGCTGGAAGGTGTTTTAAAGGTTAACAACCCGCAAAAAATGAGTTTATTGTGGAATATAACCCTGGTCTTCAACCCAATATGCACCAACAACTGATTCGGTGCATGAGTGAAAACCAATGGCAATACCGGCAATTGAGCCACGGTAAGACCTTAGAGGAAAGGCTGTTTTTTAGTGAATAATGGTTTTTTACATGCCTAGCTTCTTCGTACTTATTTTGCACTGGTAAAAGCAATGGAATGAGATGAGGGTTTCAACCTATTGTTCCATCTTTTGCCTGACGATTGTTACATTCAAGAATGCCTAAAACAATCTTGGGTTAATGTCAGTTAAGTAACCTGGATAAAATAGGGGCCTGTCAAAAGATCACTTTGTTTTTCACGGTGTCAGCGGGGTAGTCTATGAGCCGAAAAACCGAAAAATTGGATGAGATCGAAACTGTCACCATAGGGCATTATAATAAAAATGCCGAAGCGTATTGGTATGGCACGAAAGACCACGATGTAACGCAGAACTATGCGGCCTTTTTGGCGCCGTTTCCAAAAGAAAAAATCCTGGATATTTTAGACTTTGGTTGCGGCCCTGGAAGGGACCTCAAATATTTTCTGTCTTTGGGGCACAGACCAGTTGGTCTCGATGGCAGCGAGGTGTTTTGCAGTATGGCCCATCAGTATACTGGCTGCCAAATTCTCCAGCAAACCTTTCTTAATCTGGATTTACCGAGCCAGTCTTTCGATGGCATTTTTGCCAATGCATCCTTATTTCACGTCCCCAGCCAGGAACTACCCCGAGTGCTTTTTGACTTATATACTGCGTTACGACCAGGCGGAATCATTTTTTCATCTAACCCACGTGGTAATGACGAAGGCTGGTCAGGCCAAAGATACGGACACTACATGCAATTGGACGCCAGCATGCTTTTTTTGGAAGAGGCAGGTTTTGAAGTTATTGAGTACTATTACCGGCCTTTTGGCAAGCCAAAACATAAACAACCCTGGTTAGCTATTGTGGCAATTAAGCCGATTCTTTAATTAAATCGTAAATAAGATACCCTACCTTGAATAGCAACCAGAATATTTTGATAAGCGCGTTTCAAATCTGGCAAAATTATATATATCCTAAACTAGAAATCTTATGAAATACAGAGGAATATCTACATGATGACTGCCGAACTTTTTATTACCTTTGGGGTGCAGTCTCTTGGAACCGTTGCCGCATTCGTTTTCGCCTACCGGTCTTTCCAAAAGCGCCGAATTCAGTTGGGCGCTGAACCTACGCTTCCCCAATACTTTATCCGCAGGAGCACTTACTGGATAGGTATCGCATCATATTGCACGTTAATGGCGGCACTTTACTGGCTATTTACTTGGCGGTTGCTGCCGTTGGAACCTCTGATAGTGCTCATTGTTAAAAATCTCCGCGCCTGGGAATTAGCCAAACTTCTATATGGCTTGGACGGAAATACAATCATCCCGGTGATTACTGCGGGGCTCTTCCTTTTTTTTATCGCTTGGGAAAGCAAGTTTAATCCCTTGCTTATTTTGAGGGATAGCATCCATGACGCTTTTGCCATACCGACAAAAGCAGTAGAAGTCTATAATGCTTTAGTAAAAGCGCGATTGTCAGCTGTCGACGCTAACTTAAAAGAAAAAATCGGCCATCGCCTCCTAGTGCCGAGTATCGATTCCGGTGATTTCGAAAAATCCAGCGCTACGGTTGAATACAAATGGGCGCATAACTGTCTGCTTTTTGAGCAAATACAAAGTTACGCCAACCAATCGTCATTTCGGCGTTTATTCGCCGAACCGTCACTTAAATGGGGAGAAATCTGTATTTCCTATAATGCGATGTCGGAAAAAGTAACTATCTGGAAAGAAGCGGAACCCCACTACACCAAAACCGTAAAATTAATAAAAGAATTGGATTACCTGACCGGACTTCTTTGTCGCTTTCTGGCTGCTTTGGTCGTGTTCGGTAGCGCCAGCGAGAATGATATTTGGTCGACTGTGAAGCTGCTCGGCGGCAACATCCATGAAATTCGTTTTAAACACACCTATAAATATATCTTGGTTTTCACGGCTGCCACGGCTATCGGAGTCATGTTGGGGCGGGAGGTTTCGGTTGCGCTGCACAATGCTTTCCTCTTTCCCGACAAACCGCTGGCGCACTTTGATTATACGACGCTGCGCTGGGTTGCCTATGCTATATTGATGTATGTCATTCCTATAGCTCTTGTCTTTATTTTACGGACGCTCGCCTTCAGGCATCAACGCGAACAATCTGACTTAAACTACGGATTTTATATAGCAATGATGATGTTGGGCTTTTCTGTCAGCACTATGGCATCAACGCTTATTCTCGAACTAACTTACTACAAAGATAACTTCAATTTTATGGAAAGTTTTATAGGACATATGCGCTGGGGAATCTTGCCGGCACTTATGTGTGGTTTTGTGGCCTATCGAATGGACATGCCTTCGAGCGAATCAGAAACCGTGGTTAAATTTATGCTGGCGGCCATATTGCGTTTTTTGGGGTGGGGATCGGTCGCCGTCATCATTATGCTTTATGCTACCGACGACTTGACCATCCAGGAGACAAACCTACGCTTCATCCTTATCGGTACGGCTTTCTTCGTCCTCGGTCTGCTGGGGGCATCTGTTCGATTCAAAATGGCAAGGCCAGATAATCATTAACATATTCCGTAGCGAAAAATCATTTTCTGAAACAGAGTTTGACCGGTGGAGATGGGGATAGGAAAGCTTGTTAACGTTTCTTCTCGCCATTTCAAATATAGCCGATGAATGCACTGACCCCTTGTGGGTGTGCTGTAAGTTGAGATTGATTGGAATGTCCGAATAGCCTAGTTTGGATATCGGTTGTCTAAAACCTAGACTGGCAAGAATTGGCCGGTTATTAAAATTCATATTTACTGGCGACTTGCATTTCGAATGGCGGGTTAAATAAACCCTGACACCATTGCTGCCTGTCAGTAATGATTGTTTTAGGTGAACTCAAATCATCTTAAAGGTATAGAGTCGTTTGAAAAGTCACCATTTAAAAAATAAAAGTATCGTTTTTTTCGTTGGTTCAGAGTCGAACCTGGCCAAATGCGGAAAATTTTCATTCACATTAAAATCGATCATTAAAATATACAGGAGGCGCATGGGTTTAGGATACGATATCCTTTGAGGTCAGGTATTGGACGCCGTAAATGTGGATCGTCCCTAGTAAAGTCAGAATGCATGCTCTCCAATACAGCGTCAGTAATTTTATGGGTTGAGAAGCGAAGTCGACGAACTGAACCGTAACGCTTAGAAAGAACACTGACTGTCTTATGCTAAATCGCAACTCAGTTTATGTCGCAGATATCTGATTAGACCCTTTTTACACTGTTGCGGAAAAATAGTGGCGACCCCGCGATTTCATTTTAGAAATCGAATGAAAGACAGAAATTTATAAACTAGACAAGTGCGCTTCAGTACAGTCTTGAATAAAGCCATGAGAAGTAAAAATTTTAATTAAAAGTATCTAAAATTCTTTTAAATTCTATCTAAGCTCTAACCCATACCTAACCCAAAGCATTAAAAAAGCCCTTCGATTTCTCGTAAGGGCTTGATTTTCATGGAGCTGGTGATGGGACTCGAACCCGCGACCGGCTGATTACAAATCAGCTGCTCTACCAACTGAGCTACACCAGCAGAGCGCGATATTATACACAACAATTTTGCTTTGCCTAGTATTTGTTAACTCAAAGCTAAGTTAATTATTATCCGCTCAGTCGATTTTTACTCCGTTGCTGACAAATTTTTTTGTTATTGGTTAACCTATCAGATTTTTGGATTATTTCAGTAAACTTTGTTTTAAAGGGCTGAATATGTGTTGAGTTATTTGCAAAGCCTTTCGGTTGAAAGTTCGGTATCAAATGATGTTTGCCATTACCTATCAGATCTTTTCTACCCATGTTCTTTAAGGCCTCTCTTAACATCGGCCAATTGTTGGGATCATGGTAACGCAAAAACGCTTTGTGCAAACGGCGTTGTTTAACGCTTTTAGGGATAAATATATTATTTGCTTTGGAGTTAACCTTTTGTAAAGTGTCCTTGTTTGAATGATACATAGCAGTCGCAATTGCCATAGGCGACGGAAGAAAAGCCTGTACCTGGTCGGCACGAAAGCCGTTGCGCTTGAGCCACAAAGCCAGATTCAGCATATCCTCGTCGGTCGTGCCAGGGTGGGCGGCAATGAAATAAGGTATGAGATATTGCTCTTTGCCCGCTTCTTTAGAAAATTTATCGAACATCTGCTTGAAGCGGTCGTAAGTTCCTATACCCGGCTTCATCATTTTTGATAGCGGGCCTTGCTCGGTATGTTCAGGCGCGATTTTGAGGTAGCCGCCGACGTGATACGTTACCAACTCCTTTATATACTCCGGCGATTCCACCGCCAAATCGTAACGTAGGCCTGACGCGATAAAGATTTTCTTAATACCCGGTAAAGCCCTGGCACGGCGGTATAACTTGATCAATGAAGAATGATCAGTATTGAGATTCGGGCATATGCCAGGAAAAACGCAAGATGGTAAGCGGCATGCTGACTCAATCGCTTTATCTTTGCATGCCAATCGATACATGTTGGCAGTGGGACCGCCCAGATCGGAGATATGTCCGGTAAAGGCGGGCGAGGTATCGCGAATCAGTTCGATTTCCCGAATAATCGAATCTTCCGACCGACTTTGAATAATCCTGCCTTCATGTTCGGTGATTGAACAAAACGTACACCCGCCAAAACACCCACGCATAATGTTAACCGAATGCTGGATCATTTCGAATGCCGGGATATTTGCATTACCGTACGACTGATGCGGCAACCGCGAATAAGGTAAATCGTAAATGCCGTCCATTTCTTTGGTTGTTAATGGCAAGGGCGGCGGGTTAACCCAGATTTGCCGGTTGCCATGTCCTTGAATTAAAGCACGGGCATTGCCTGGGTTGGTTTCACCATGCATCACACGCGAAGCGTGAGCATAAAGAACGGGATCCCTAATCACCGCTTCATAATCGGGTAAGCGGATTACTGTTAGCATGCGGTTGCTTCTTAACAACTGCCGATCGAAAATGATTGCTTTCTCGTTTCCAGAATCAGACTTGGGTTTTAGATCACAGGCAGGCATCTCCTGATAAGGATTTTGCACCGACGTAACAACACCAGGTTGGTCAAAATGGGTAGAATCTTTAACCTGCCATCCACCAGGTAATTCCTTGATAAAATGCACCGTGCCTCGAATACCGGTCAGTTGGTTAACCATTTCACCATCCGCTAGCCGATGCGCAATTTCTACGATTTGCCGCTCGGCATTGCCGTAAACCAGCAAATCGGCTTTTGAATCCAACAACACCGATTTACGCACTTTATCCGACCAGTAATCATAATGCGCAATGCGCCGTAAACTGGCTTCGATGCCGCCGATAATAATTGGCACATTTTTATATGCCTCCCGGCAACGGTGCGAATACACATTGACACAACGATCAGGCCGTTTGCCGGCTTCACCCTTCGGGGTATAGGCATCGTTGGAACGGATTTTCTTATCTGACGTGTATCGGTTAACCATGGAATCCATATTGCCGCCGGTCACGCCAAAAAACAGATTGGGTGGCCCCAGTTTTTTGAAATCATTGGCGCTTGTCCAATCGGGCTGGGCAATAATACCGACGCGAAACCCTTGTGCTTCCAAAAGCCGTCCAATCAGCGCCATACCAAAGCTGGGGTGATCTATATAGGCATCACCGGTAACAAGAATAACATCACAGGAATCCCAACCTAATTCGTCCATTTCTTCGCGGCTCATCGGCAATACAGGGGCGATGCCAAAACGCTGCGCCCAGTATTTGCGATAACCAAAAAGATTAGGCGCGGATTGCGAATAAGATGGAATCATAAATTGACGATAGCATGGATATGGTAGGGATTATGTTTCTTCAAGTCTTTGACAAAATTAGGAAAATCAATTTCGTATTTGCGTTCGAGAACTTCAGCTTTAAGTTTCAAATCCCTAATAGCGACTCGATTACATCCATCATTGAATGCCAGCCCAATCAAGTTTCCGCGATTACGCACCGGCAATAACAACACTTTGTCGGCAAAAATGGTATTCAACCAGGCTACACACGCATTAAAACTTTTCTTATCAGTCGCCCATAGATTTATCGCCAAGATGCCTTCTGGTTTTAACAATGATTTGCTTGCTATGAAAAAATCGCTGCGCGCGATGGAAGGCGCTAACCCATCCACATCAAAAGCATCGATTATGATAAGATCGTATTGTTTGTTAACCGTTTTGGCTTGTTCAGGCACGTAATGCCCACCGTCCTCGACAACGATTTTTAATCTCGAATCCAAAGGCAAACGGAAATGACTGCGCGCAATCTTAACCACGCTGGCCCGATACTCGACCGCTTTGATACGGCATTCAGGGAAATGATAAAGCAGATGCTTGGCAATAGAACCACCGCCCAACCCGACAATCATAACTTCATCAACAGTGTCTTTAAACAGTAGCCAACTCGCCATGGCTCGGGCATAAGGCAACTGTAGAGTTTCAGGATCACTTAAATCTATGCTGCTTTGCCTGGAGGTGGAGCCGAAATGCAGTGAACGGACTTTATTACGTTCGACAACTTCAAGAATACCTTCATCATCATGGTTTTGGTAGATCACCAAACCATCGTACTTATACATACTGCTACAAAAAATAAATTTAAACATTGATTATACATGAGTTTGGCATTCATTTTTTTCTGGTTTTACTCTGGTCTTCATAAACTTAACATGCATACTTTCCCTTAATGAGATATAAAACTGTATCTAGATCGCGTAAAATACGCAATTAACCTATTTTTTAAGGGGAGCCGATGAAATTTCCTTTTATATTGTTTATCTTGATGTTCTCAATGAACCTTCAGGCCGAAAGTTCAGCGTCGACGTGGGATGGCAGCTCGCTTTCAGAAAGCACCATAAGAAAGGTGCAAGACGCTAAAACCGAGTACAAAAAATGCGTGGCGGTCGAGATGCAAAAACCTTCATATTCAGAGCAAGATTCCCGCAAAGCCACGGAACAAATCATCAAACAATGTGAACCAGCACTAGGCAAAATGCGCGAAGTTTATGTCTCCGAAAAAGTGCCTGGAGAAGTAGCAGACCGTCATTTGCGCCAAGTCCGCATACAAACAATGCGTAATGTCCTAGAAGGATTAATCTTTTCACAAGCTGCTCGAGGTAGTAAATAAGTTGAACTTTTTTCAAGAAATCATAAATACTTACCCGATTGATTTATCAATAAAACCTGCTACTTTCGATTTATGGCACGTTTGTCTGGCAGGCACTGTCGTGTTATTGCTGTTTGCTTTGTGCGTTTTGTTGTTAACCCTGTTGTCAGTCAGGAAGCGTAGTCGCACACTGGCGGCTGCTCTTGCTAATCAAGAGAAAACGCCATCTCAACCTGAAATCAAAGTGGTTGAAAAAATTGTTGAAGTCAAAAAATTAGTCCAGGCACCTGCCCCGGAACCCATAATTTTGAAAGAAGCCAGCCATGATGCCGCTCTGCAAGTTTTAAATCTGTTGCAGCAGGAAGCACGCTTTATCGACTTCATTAAAGAGGATATTACCCAACATCAGGATGCGGATATTGGCGCTGCAGTCCGGGTGGTCCATAGAGGTTGTAATCAAGTCATCAACGAGCATTTTACCCTTGCCCCGGTTCGCAATGAGCAAGAAGGCAGTCGGATTAGCTTACCCGCCGGTTTTGATGCCACCGAAAATAGGTTAACCGGAAACATTGTGGGTTCGCCGCCATTTACAGGTACATTGGTACATAAAGGCTGGAAAGTAACTGAAGTTCGATTGCCAAAGCTTACCCAGGGCCACAATTCCAACATCATTGCTGCTGCGGAAATTGAGCTATAAGTTAACATTTTGCTGATCATTAACGCCATTTCCCAAAGGTTTATTCCATTAATCTAACAGGTTTTAACTTTTCCATGAGCACCGACAATCAAACTCGATACTATGTTGGCATCGATTTAGGTACGACCAACTGTGTGATGTCGTACGCTGAATTATCGGATTCTCCCGAAGCCGAATTCTCGCAACAAGTTGTGTCTATTCCTCAGTTAACCGCGCCCGGCACTGTCGATGAATCATTACAACTGCCATCATTTATTTACCAAGCGCACGAAGCTGAATTGGCGGAAAACTTAACCACCCTGCCCTGGACGAATAAGCCGAACCATCTAGTTGGCGAAATCGCCCGTCATTTAGGCAGCAAGACCGCGATCCGATTGGTCGCAAGTGCAAAAAGCTGGCTTTGCCATTCCGGTATCGATTGTAAATCTGCGATTTTACCGGCAGAGGCACCTGAAGACGTTGAGCGAATTTCCCCCTTCCAAGCTTCGGTAGCCTATTTGGATCACTTGCGCTCTGCATGGGATCATCACCATCCTGATGCTCCATTGGCACAGCAGAATTTGGTTATTACCGTGCCGGCATCATTCGATCCAGCCGCCCGTGAGCTAACAATTGAAGCCGCAAAAAATGTAGGCCTAGGCCATGCTACTTTATTGGAAGAACCGCAGGCGGCACTGTATAGCTGGATTGAAAAAAGCCAGGAACGCTGGCGGAAAGACGTTCATGTCGGCGATGTCATCCTGGTCGTCGATATCGGCGGAGGTACAACGGATTTGTCCTTGATTGCCGTAACCGATAACAATGGCAACCTTGAATTTACCCGGGTAGCCATTGGTGACCATATTCTTCTGGGCGGTGACAATATGGACTTGGCGCTAGCTTATTCGGTAAAAATCAAACTTGAAAACGAAGGCAAATCATTACAGCCTTGGCAATTCCAAGCCCTTACGCATGCCTGTCGGGATGCCAAAGAAAAACTACTGAACGAAATAAATTTAGACTCTGCCCCGCTAGCCATCGCCAGCCGGGGCTCATCGCTCATTGGTGGCACGTTGCGCACCGAACTGACTCGTGCGGAAATAGAACGCGTTCTGGTGGATGGATTTCTACCCAAAATCCCTGCTAGCGAGAGGCCTGTGTACAAAGCTAGGTCAGGATTAAGAACAGCGGGCTTGCCTTATGCGCAAGATGCAGGGATTACACGACATCTAGCGGCATTTCTTGCCAAACAGCAAAACGCCACTGATGAATTGAAAGACATCAATCTTCCTGAGCACGCTACTTTTATTCACCCCACGGCGGTGCTTTTTAATGGTGGCGTACTTAAAGCGGAAATCCTCGCTAAACGTCTTATGGAAACGCTCAATGATTGGTTAATCGAGGAAAAAGCGCCACCGGCAAGATTATTATCCGGAAACGACCTAGACCTTGCTGTAGCACGAGGCGCGGCCTATTATGGCTTTGTCCGCAAAGGTCACGGCGTGCGTATTAAAGGCGGCACCGGCGCATCGTATTATGTCGGCGTTGAAAGTGCAATGCCTTCCGTCCCCGGGATTCCACCCGAAATCCAAGCGTTATGCATTGCCCCATTCGGCATGGAAGAAGGCACGGAAGCGGCACTGCCGAATGAGGAGTTCGGCTTGGTGGTAGGCGAGCCAGTTCGCTTCCGTTTTTTCTCATCCAACACACGGCGTGAAGACCAAGTCGGCACAAGGTTAACCCGTTGGACTCGCGATGAGCTTTCTGAACTAGACGAAATTGAAATATCATTAAAATCGGACGCACATAATCTCAGTGAGATTGTGCCTGTCCATCTAACTTCAGCGGTAACGGAGGTCGGCACTTTAGAGCTTCATGCGGTTTCACCCAGAGATAAAGCAAGCTGGAAGATAGAATTTGATGTCCGGTCGAATGATTAACCAACATCCCCTCACCAAAATAAAGAAATTCTGCCTTATTGCCCATTTCGTATAAATTCGTGCAAAAAAACTCTACTCAATATCATGTGGGTATCGATTTAGGCACCACACACACCGTAGTTGCTTACGCACGTATTGACCCTAAAGAGCAGAATATTCATTTATTGGATATCGCGCAACTAATCGGACCTGGGCAAGTGGCGACTAAGCCGCTGCTGCCCTCGGTTCGGTATCATCCTGAAGAAAATGAGTTGGCAAATAGCGACTTTGCTTTTGCTCGTTCTGAAGACCAATGTATTATCGGTGAAGCCGCCAGATTATTAGGCTCAAAAAGCAAAGGCCGATTAGTCACCAGCGCGAAAAGTTGGTTATCTCACACTTCTATCGACCATAATGCAGCCATTTTGCCTTGGGGTAGTAGCGATGGAATTACTAAAGTATCCCCGGTCGACGCCAGCGCAAGCTATCTTAACCACATCCGCATTGTATGGGCGCAAAAATTTCCTGAAGCACCAATGGAACAACAGGACATCGTCATCACCGTACCCGCTTCGTTCGACGAAGCGGCGCGTTCTCTTACTCTGGAAGCGGCTAAAATTGCCGGCCTGCACCATGTCAGGCTGCTTGAAGAACCGCAAGCCGTTTGTTATGACTGGCTGCGGCATCATGTTAAATCAATAAAATCAGATTTAACCGGGGTTAACCTGCTGTTGGTTTGCGATATAGGCGGCGGCACTACCGACTTAACTTTGATCAAGGTTGAGCAAACCTCTGATCAACCGAAACTAAGCCGGATTGCTGTCGGCGAACATTTGATGCTTGGCGGCGATAATATTGATCTGGCTCTGGCTCATTTGATTGAAAAGCGTTTCAACAGCGGACAATCACAATTATCCACTGCTGACTTTTCTTTTCTTATAGAGCAATGTCGAAATGCGAAAGAATTATTGCTTGCTGAAAATGCGCCTGGACAGGCCACGATTACCTTATTAGGAAGTGGCTCCAAACTCATCGGCGGCGCTAAATCGACATTATTAACCCAAAACGAAGTGAAAAATATCGCTTTGGATGGTTTTTTTCCTTTAACCGAACCAGATGATTTACCATCAAAAAAACGCAGCGGTGTTGTCGAATTCGGACTGCCCTATGCCGCCGAACCGGCTATCAGCAAGCATGTCGCCGCTTTCCTAGCATTGCATAAAGAGGCCGCGCGGGAAGCGTCACAAGGCAGGAGCGACTTTCCAAATGCCTTGCTGTTAAACGGAGGCGTGTTTAAAAGTACTGCGATAACCCAACGCATTGTCGAACTCCTAAAAAGTTGGCACACTCAACCAATCATACTCTTGGACAATCAACGTCCTGAGTATGCCGTCGCTTATGGCGCGGTCAGTTATGCAATTGCCCGGCGCGACAAAAAAATCAAAATCGAGAGCGGTTCCGCACGCAGCTATTTTCTATTGATCGGCGCAGAAAAAAATCAACAATCAAAATCTGAAACTCAGCTTCCGCTTGGCATCTGCCTATTACCCAAAGGCAGCGCAGAAGGTGAGGAAATTATTTTGATTGACCGCCAATTCTCTCTGCGAACCGGAACACCCGTACGTTTCGATTTGGTTTCTTATTCCGGCGACAAAGCATTCAAACCCGGCGAAATTATTGAAATATCCGACGAATTTCATACCTTGCCCCCACTCGCCATTGTTTTAGACAATCAGCTAACAAGCAGGGAAGAAACCATTGTCCAATTAGCTGTCACCCAAACAGAGTTAGGTACGCTTAAGATTCAATGTATTTCAGTTAACGATAATTTACCCGATTCAAATACAAATCAACCGGAAAATTTCAAGAATCAAATGCGTTGGAACGTTGAATTTCAGCTTAGAAAACAAAAAACAACCGGACAAGCTAATACTAGCGCTAACTTACCCATTGGCTTCGCAAAGGCTGCGGAACTTATTCAGGCGGTTTTCGGGCCTAAATCTAAAGATGTTGATCCCAATGCGGTAAAAAATTTGCGCGCCAATCTGGAAAAACAACTGGGCAATCGGACAGAATGGGACACCAATCTGTTAAGAAATTTGTTTGCAATTCTTTGGGAAGGTCAAAAATTTAGGCGCAGATCGCCAACGCATGAACGCATTTGGTTCAGTTTAACCGGGTTCTGCGCTCGTCCTGGCTTCGGCTGGCAACTTGATGACTGGCGCATCAACGAACTTTGGAAAATATACCCGCAGGCACTGCAATTCAGCAACGAAATCCAAAACTGGAGCGAATGGTGGATCTTATGGCGTCGAGTTGCTGGTGGATTAGGTGCAACAGCACAAGAAAAAATTTTCGCCGATATTAGCAACTTCATCAACCCTGCTTCGGCAAGGCAGCCGAATATTATTAAGCTAGCTAAACAACGCAGTTATGATGATATCGTTCGTCTGGCTGCGGTATTGGAACATATCTCTGTTTCCCATAAAGAACAACTCGGCGATTGGTTGATCAAGCGATTACAAAAAATCGGCGAATCCCAACAAACTTGGTGGGCGCTTGGGCGAGTCGGTGCACGTGTACCTTTTTATGGGAATGTGCATGATGTTGTTCCAGAAGAAGTTGTAAGCGGCTGGTTAACTTACATGCTGGCACAAGATTGGAAAAAAACGCCGCAAATAGCTTTTGCTGCGACTTCAATATCACGGCGCACTGACGATAGGGTATGCGATATTAAACCAGAAATGCGAAAAGCGATCATTGAAAAACTCAAGAGCATTAAAACAGCGCCTTTATCATGGCTTGAGATCATCGAACACCATAAGACACTTGACCTTAGTACGCAGAATGAATTCTTTGGCGAAAGCTTGCCGTCCGGTTTACAACTGATAAATAAAACGCTTTAAATAGCACTCAAATTAATAAGAATTAGCCTTTATACTTTGATAATTGTTAATAAATTAGATATCATTAAAACAATAACTTATTGAATGCTACGTAATACTACTTATTGTTGCTAGCGTGTATGTTATGTACCCTAGTCACTGCTTTGTTGAATCCAATATTTTTACCGGTTTCAATTTTTGCTTCGAGGTTAAGTAACCCTTATCTCAAAGCTATACTTAAATAAAATAAACGCCATAAATCATCTTGCAACCGCACTATATAGGGAAATGCTATGCAAATTAGATATTTGGCATTAAGTAAAATTCTATGCAATTGTTACTTAATCGTTTTTAATAATTAGTCTGATAGACTGGAAAGCCATGTATAAGAATTTTTTCGGCCTAACCAAAAAGCCTTTTTCGTTAAGTCCTGACCCGTCTTTTCTATACCTCAGCCCCAAGCACAAGAAAGCGTTAACTACGCTTAAGTACGGTTTGGTCAGCCAAGCCAGCATTACCGTGATCACTGGCGATATCGGCTCAGGTAAAACAACGTTGATCATGACTGTTTTAGGCAAGGTCGAAAGCCAATGTACCGTTGGCCTAATTACCAATACCCATAGTTCATTTGGCGATTTGTTAACCTGGGTATTAGCCTCGTTTAACATTCCACACGAAAGCAAAAATAAGGCGGAACGCTACCAGATTTTCACTAAATTCCTGATGGAGGAGCACAAAAAGCAGAGACGGGTGATCCTTATTGTTGATGAAGCACAGAATATGGATATTGAAACATTGGAAGAATTACGCCTCCTTTCCAATGTTAACATTGCAGACCATGTTAAATTACAGATGATCTTGGTCGGACAACCTGAACTCGTTGATAAATTAAACCAACCAGAACTCGTGCAGTTTGCCCAGCGTATTTCGATCGAATATCATCTCAAACCGCTAAATTTCGAAGAAACCCAAAATTACATCGTGCATCGCTTGCAAGTCGCAGGTGGGGAACCGGGCATTTTTAGCGAAGCCGCAGCGGCCGCGGTTTATTATTACACCGAGGGTGTTCCGAGACTCATCAATAACATATGCGATCTGGCGATGGTATTTGCTTTCGCTTCCGAAACAAAAAAAATTGGCTGGAAAATAATTGTTGAAGTTGTTAACGAACGTAAAACCGGCGGTATAAAACGCTTTAAAGATACGGTTTCAATCGAACCGTCATTAATGGATAAAGCCGCTGAAGCGGAAAAAATCCGTCGCGCCATCCTTGAAAAAACCAAAGTCGATATTTCCAAATGTATGTAATGAAAGCTCGACATGGCGCGGATTTATGCTAAGTGCGCAAAATCGGAACGGCTGAAACCAGTTTTTTTGTATACTCGTTTTGGGGTTGGTTGAGAACTTGCTTTACATCACCATATTCAACTATTTTACCTTCTTGCATGACCGCTACATCATCGGCTATTTCAGCTACGACAGCAAGATCGTGAGTGATGAACAAATAGCTGATACCCTGCCCCTGCTGCAATTGTTTTAATAACTGAATAATCTGCGCCTGTACTGATACATCCAGAGCGCTGGTTGGTTCGTCGCAAACAATCATTTTCGGCTTAACCGCCAACGCACGGGCAATGGAAATACGTTGCCGCTGCCCACCGGAAAACTCATGTGGATAACGCAATGCCGAATCTTCAGGCAAACCCACCTGCTTGATCAATTGATCGACCTGTTCCTTTCGTTCCGACTCTTTAATATCAGGATACAAAGCCTTAAAACCTTCAACAATAATGTCCCTTACCAACATTCTTGGGTTCATTGACGAGAAGGGATCTTGAAAAATAATTTGTAAATTCGCCCGATACTTACGTAAAGATTCCCTATCCAGATCTTTAAGATCAACTCCATTTAATTTAACAGAGCCAGAATTTTTTGGAATCAGCGAAAGCAGGCTTTTTCCCAAGGTGGTTTTACCACATCCCGATTCACCTACTAGCGCTAGGGTTTTTCCTTGCTGAATCTCAAAACTGACATTATCGACAGCCCTGACATAACCAACCACCCGCTTAAACAAACCTTTTCTGATCGGGTAATAACAACACAGATTGTTAACCTGTAGCAGGACAGGAGACAGCCTCTCGACATGGTTTAAAGACCTTAGTACCGAGGGCAAGGCGCTTATCAATTTTCTCGTATAAGCATGTTGAGGATTTTTAAAAATGTCCGCCACCTGCCCGATCTCGACAATTTTACCTTGCTGCATTATTGCCACCCGATCAGCGATATTAGACACCAATGCCAAATCATGACTGATGAACCAGAGCGTCATTCCGGTTTTACGCTGTATGTTTTTTAATAGTGCAATGATCTGCGCTTGAACAGTAACATCCAATGAAGTTGTCGGCTCATCGGCAATCAACAGATCAGGCTTACCCGCCAATGCAATTGCGATCATCACCCGTTGCCGTTGGCCGCCGGATAACTGATGCGGATAATCATTAATTCTTGTTTCAGGTTCGGGAATCTCGACTTGCTGGAGCAATTCCAAAACCCGCTGATTAATGCTTGAAAAAGGCACGCTTTCATCGTTAACCAGCGTTTCGGCAATCTGATCACCAATCGTCATTACCGGATTTAACGACGACATCGGTTCCTGAAAAATCATGCTGATACGACGACTACGTACTAAACAAAACTCCAATTCAGTTTTGGTTAACAATTCTTCGTCCGATAAACGAATGGATGTTGCCCTTACTTGGGCACTATTCGGCATCAATCTCAATATTGAAAGGGCCGTGATTGATTTACCAGAACCGGATTCCCCTACCAAAGCAAACGTTTCACCGCGGTTAATGAAAAAGCTTACGTCATCGACCACGTTAGCATGTCCAAAGTTAACGCAAAGCCCCTCAACGGTTAATACCCGAGATTGCCCGACACTATTGGTAGCTTCTACAGTTAATGCCATCCTGCCATCCATTCATTTTTGTTTTTTAGCAGGCGCCAATCGATTACATAGCTGTGCCCAGTAAGAACAGCTTCAAGCTTGCAGGAGAAAATTACATTTTGATTATCCGTGATTATTTCGGTAATCACAAAATGTTTTTCCTTATTTTTTGGCATAACCGCCGTCCATTTGCTTAACAGCAATTTTGACGGGTTGATTTGATTTCTTGCCGTTTTAACTTGCTGGCTCATTGGTTATACTTCGAGGATCGAATGCTTCCTGCACTGTATCGGCAAACAAATTGGCGGCTAAAACCAGCGAAAACATAAAGACGAATGCGGCAAATAATGACCACCAGACAATAGGTTCGCGCGCCATTTCCAAACGAGCCCCGTTAATCATATTGCCCCAACTGTAGGTGGTGGGGTCGACCCCGATATTGATATACGACAATACCGCTTCCGCCAATACTAGAGAACTGAAATCGAGAACCACCGAAATGAGGACGATGTGCATAACATTGGGCAAAATATGCCGAACTAAAATAGTATGCGGCTTAACGCCAAGCGCCCTTGCTGCTTGAACATATTCCATTTCGCGCAGTTTCAAGGTTTCTGCCCGTAACAATCGGCATAAGCCAGTCCAACTGGTCACACCTAAAATCATGCACAGAAACAGCAGACGCATATCGGCGCGGACAATCACACTGGTAAATTCAGCCTCATGATTTGCCATATAGACCTGAACCATCAGTACCGAGGCGGCAATCAACAAAACACCGGGAATGGAATTTAGCGTGGTATAGATGTACTGGATTAAATCATCCACCCAGCCTTGAAAAAATCCGGCGAGGATGCCGAATAAAATCGCCAGCGGCAACATGATCAGGGTAGTTAACGTACCGATCACCAACCCTGTCCGGATACTTTTAATTGCCTGATAAAACACATCCTCCCCAACCTTATCCGTGCCAAGAACATGGTAATACAACGACAAATAACTCAATAGGTAAGTCAATACGATAATAGCGAACGCTGTGATAATTGCTGGTTTAAGGTTATCCCAATTGGGCAATCTGTTGGTTAACAAATAATAAAGACTAACGAGTAAAACAAATAAGGCGGCGAAGAATAGCACTGCCAAAAACAGCCCAACTCCTGTTTTAATAAAGATATCAGAAACTACCTCAGCTTCAGGATGACGCAGGTGTTTACCGCCAAAGGTTAACCTTGGATAATCCCATACCATTCCACCATCCGTGTTAATCATCTCTTTGGTGTATAAGATAGTAGCAAAAGGGGCGGAATAGGTCTTTTCATTATTTTGCCTTAGATGCTTGGCAAAATAATCAAGGACGCTGATAATTTCGTTGGTTTTATCTTGTCCAGATTTGAAATGGATGGAATCCAACAGGCCAATGCTGAGAAAAAATATCAAAAACACCCCGGACACCATGCCAACACGGCTGCGGGCAATTTTTTTCAGTGGCCTTTGAAAATGATCTTTATCGTGAAAATAATAGGCTAAAGCTAAAGCGCTTATTAAAAGCAGAAAAATCAAAGCATCAGTCCATAACACTACCATTTGGTATTTTCCATGTTTGCCGATGTTTAATTATTCATTAAATATCTATTCTTAATAGATTACTCGAGAAAATCTCGGCAAAAAAATTTTTCATCGCCATCCACGACCTCCGGTCGGCGTCGGCTTGATAAACTGTCCCGAAAACGGGATCGTTGGCGACTGGATTGGTGAAGGCATGCATGGTGTTGCCGTAACTGACAAATTGCCAGTCGGCACCAGCTTTAGTCATTTCTTCCTGAAAAGCAAGCATATGTTCATGCGGAACCATAGGATCGTCGGCGCCATGCAGGGCTAAAACTTTAGCTTTTACCCTGTTGTTCCGCGTATTTCCGGGTGGCTCTAGTAAGCCATGAAAGCTGACCACACCTTTTATATCAACGCCGGTTCGTGCCAAATCCAGCACACATAAGCCGCCAAAGCAGAAGCCCATTGCTGCAATTTCGCCTTCATTCACACACGGCAAGTCTTGAGCCACTTTCAAAGCCGCCAACATACGTTGTTGCAGTTTAGCGCGATTATCCATAAACGGCTGCATGAGTCTGGAGTTTTCCTCGTTATTCTTGCCCAAAACGCCTTGCCCATACATGTCCAGAGCAAAACCGACATAGCCTAATTCGGCAATTTTTCGGGCTTTATCAATCACAAACTCGTTTCTGCCTATCCAGGCATGGCTAATCAGAACAGCCGGTTTATTGGCTGACCACGCATTGTCATAGGCATAAAACGCCTCTAGCACTGTGCCGCCATGCGTATAGGTAATAGTATCTTCAATAAGGGCCATGGTCTAATCTCAACCTTTAGATTTAAGTTTACCTTCTACTCTCAAACTATCCAAAAAACCTGAAGATGCATTTTCTACCATATTCAAAACCCGTTCAAAACCTTGGGTACCACCAAAATAAGGATCGGGGACTTCTTTTTCCTCAAAGTTATTAGCGTAACTCAAAAAATGTTTAACTTTTTGAGAATACTCCGGTGGGCAAATCGCCATCACATTGGCATAGTTTTCGTCATCCATAACCAAAATATAATCAAAATATTCAAAATCGCTGCTATGGATCTGCCTTGCCCGTAGATTTTTTATCTCAATTCCACGTCCGCGCGCGGCGTGTTGAGCCCTTTCATCCGGCGCTTTACCGATGTGATAATCATGCGTTCCAGCCGAATCGATTTGAAACTTGTCGTTTAAGACAAGATCGTTAACCAATTTGGTGAATACACCTTCCGCCGTCGGCGACCGGCAAATATTACCCATACATACAAAAAGAACTTTAATTGTTTCCATTTTCAATTCAATTTAAAACAACAAAAATGACAGTAAATAGTTGATTAAAACAAATACGCTAAAAAAAATGACCCGCTCGATTGTCGACAATGCTTGCCAGTCCAGTGAAATAGCCGTCTTTAATTCGAGCCATTCAGATTTAAAGTTAACATTAAAATCTTTGCAGAAATAAACCAATATTTTCCAGGTAACATAAATCAGGGTTCCACCTATCGCCAGCATAATATAAAAAACAATGAGCTGAGTTTCATGCAATTCAAGATGAAAAGTATGCTCGATAAAATTATCCAACCCCATTTCGATGACTTCCAGAATTAAATGGATGGTTTCCCAAATATAACCAAAAATAATGTCGTAAAAACCGACTAAGATACTGATCGAAGTACCAACAATACTCAAATGAAATAGACATTTTCGATACACTTGTGTATGCATAGGTCTTTCTCAAAAACAGGCTTTCGTTGGTAATAAATTTTTAGATTAATTTAACCATACTCTGGCATTCCTGAACATTTGCATCCAGCCGCCATATTCGTTCCATTCTTTAGGATGCCAGGAATTTTGTATTGTCCTGAAGCAGCGCTCCGGATGCGGCATCATGATAGTAAAACGTCCATCCGTTGTCGTCAATCCGGTAATTCCTAATGGCGAGCCATTAGGATTTGCCGGAAATTGCTCGGCGATCTTGCCGTAATTATCAACATAAGCCAAAGCAACTTTACCTGCATTCAAAACTTTTTTCGGGTCATCCTTGAATACAGCCCTGCCCTCGCCATGCGCCACCACCACTGGCAAACGGGAGCCTGCCATTCCGGTTAACAAAACAGACGCCGAATCCTGCACCTCCAGCATCACCACTCTGGCTTCAAATTGCTCGGAATGATTGCGAAGGAATCTAGGCCAATCTTCTGCGCCCGGGATAATCTCCGTTAAACCAGACATCATCTGGCAACCGTTGCAAACGCCCAGACCAAAGCTATCTTCCCTGGCGAAAAAAGCACTAAATTCTTGGCGCGCACGGGGATTAAACAGAATAGACTTTGCCCAACCGCCGCCTGCGCCCAGCACGTCCCCATAAGAAAAACCACCGCATGCCACCAGACCGTTAAATTGCGCTAAGCTAACCCGACCATGAATGATATCGCTCATGTGGACATCAATGCTGGTAAACCCGGCGCGGTCGAAAGCTACCGCCATCTCTACATGTCCGTTGACGCCCTGCTCTCGTAAAATGGCTATTTTAGGTTTGGCCTTGTTGACATACGGCGCAGTGATGTCTTGATTAACGTCAAATGTTAACTTGGCATGAAGCCCGGGATCGTTGTCGTCTTTTATCTGTTCAAACTGTTGCTTGGCGCAATCCGGATTATCGCGTAACGCCTGCATACGGTAACTGACTTCAGACCAGATGGTCTGCAATTCCGCGCGTGTTGCTGAATAGCTTAGTTTATTACCATGATATATCGATAATGACTGCTGGTTTTTACACAAGCTTCCGATAATATGAACGCAGTCGGTTAACCCCGCTTGATTGAATTGGTTAACTACTTCATCGGCATCCTGCTGCCGAATTTGTAAAACAGCGCCAAGCTCCTCATTGAACAAAGCAGCTAATAGGTTATTGCCTGATTCGGGGAAATTAAGGTTAACACCAAGCCTGCTGGCAAAAAGCATTTCCGCTACGGCTGCCAACAAACCACCATCGGAGCGGTCGTGATACGCTAAAATTTTGCCCTGTTTATTTAAAGATTGCAGCGCTTTGAAAAATCCGATTAACAAATGCGAATCATCCAGATCGGGGCAGATATTCCCCATTTGCTGATACACTTGGGCCAATACCGAACCGCCCATCCGATTCTTTCCTTTACCCAAATCTACAAGTATTAACACACTGTCGGCAACATCTTGCAATTGGGGCGTTAATGTCTTCGACACATCCAGCACTGGCGCAAAGGCGGTAATAATCAAAGACAACGGCGATGCCATGGTATGTGGCTTGTCGTCCTGTTGCCAGACTGTACGCATCGACAGCGAATCTTTCCCAACCGGAATGGCGATGCCAAGTTCAGGGCATAATTCCATGCCGATGGCTTTCACCGTATCAAACAAAGCAGCATCTTCGCCGTCAAAACCTGCCGCCGCCATCCAGTTGGCAGACAATTTAATATCGCCAAGTGACCCGATACTGGCCGCAGCGATATTGGTAATAGCTTCACCTATCGCCATACGACCCGATGCCGGAGCATCGATGACCGCAACTGGAGTGCGCTCGCCTATCGCCATCGCTTCGCCCGTAGTCGCATGAAAACCTGAAGCCGTGACCGCAACATCAGCCACAGGCACCTGCCAGGGGCCGACCATTTGATCTCTGGCAACCAAGCCCGTTACCGAACGATCTCCGATATGAATCAAAAAGCTCTTATCCGCGACCACAGGAAACGCTAATACGCGCTTAACCGCATCGTCCAACTCGATTTCGTCTAGGTTGAATGTGGGCTGTTCAGGGTTAACCCGCTGCACTTTTCGGTGCATTTTGGGTGGATTGCCAAACAATACCGACATCGGTATATCAACCGGCTTATTATTTAACAAGGCATCGTTAAGCTGCAGATGCTCTTCCTCGGTGGCTTCTCCGATAACCGCATACAGGCAATGTTCACGTTCACAAAATTGGGTAAATAAGTCTAATGATTCAGGCTTAATGGCAATGACATAGCGCTCTTGGGCTTCATTGCACCATATTTGCATAGGCGACATGCCGGGATCGGCATTCTGCACCTTGCGGAGTTCAAACCGACCACCCCGACCACAATCATGAATGATTTCAGGCACGGCATTAGATAAACCGCCAGCACCAATATCGTGGATTGAGATGATAGGGGATTGCGACCCTAAGGCATTACAGTGATTAATCACTTCCTGACAACGCCGCTGCATTTCCGGGTTCTCACGCTGCACCGAAGTAAAATCCAGCTCTTCTGAACCCGCGCCAGAGGCTTGCGAGGATGCCGCACCACCCCCTAAACCGATTAACATTGCCGGGCCACCCAAAATAATAATCAGAGCACCGGGCGGGATAACTTGCTTGTTAACCAGCATGGGGCGAATATTCCCCATGCCGCCAGCGATCATGATCGGTTTATGATAGCCTCGATACTGTCCGCGGCTGCCGACAACTTCCTGTTCAAAAGTGCGGAAATAACCCGCCAAGTTTGGACGACCGAATTCATTATTGAATGCCGCGCCGCCTAATGGCCCTTCCAACATGATTTGCAAAGCCGAAGCAATCCGGTTCGGCTTGCCATAGTCTTCTTCCCAGGGCTGTATAAAATCAGGAATTTTTAGATGGGATACCGAAAATCCGGTTAATCCCGCTTTGGTAGCAGAGCCGCGTCCGGTTGCACCTTCATCGCGGATTTCCCCTCCAGAACCTGTCGCCGCGCCGGGGAAAGGCGACACCGCAGTTGGATGATTGTGGGTTTCAACCTTCATCAAGATGTGGGCTTTTTCTTCCGAATACCCGTATTCGCCTGTGAGCGGGTTGCGCAAAAATACCGGCGTATCAAATCCTTCTATGACGGACGCATTATCGCTGTACGCCGATAATATCCCTTGTGGGCTTTTATCTTTGGTATTGCGGATCATCGCAAATAAAGACTTGTGTTGCTCTACTTCATCAATCGTCCAGTCGGCGTTAAAAATCTTATGACGACAATGTTCTGAATTGGCTTGGGCGAACATCATCAATTCGACATCGGTAGGATTTCTGCCTAAATGAGTAAAGCTGGTTAACAGATAGTCAATTTCATCATCCGATAACGCCATACCCAATTCAGAATTGGCATTTTCCAACGCGACGCGGCCTTCGGATAAAACATCAATTATGTGTAACGGTTTAGGTGTGTGTTCGCCAAAAAAGTGTGGATCGATATCCCCGAAGTAAACGGTTTGCGTCATTCGGTCATGTAGAAGCGCAGCAACCTGTTTTTTAAGCGTCTCTGACAATATCTCATCAGCCACTATCGTAAACTCGATGCCCCGCTCAATTCGTTTAACCTTAGTTAATCCGCACCGTTGTGCAATTTCTGTGGCTTTACTCGACCAGGGTGAGATGGTTCCGGCTCTTGGCACCACAAGTAGGGATTCGCCTTTCAGCTCACCGGTAACTTGTTCGCCGCCGTAAGCCAGCAATCCGTTTAATACCAAAAGATCAGAATCCGACAAAAGCTCCGCCGTATCTACAAAGTGAACAAAACGTGAATTTAATGAATGGATAGAGGAATCCATGTTACGAATTTTTGAAAGTAATCCGTTGATTCGAAAGTCAGATAAGGCGCAACTGCCAAATAGTTTAATCATGTGTGGAAACTAAAAGAGGAGGAAAATTGGTTAGCAAGGAGTTTGAACGTACGCCGTTAACATTTCTTCAGGTTAACATTCCTGAAAACAACTCAAGTATCGACTGATTTAACAATCAGCCTACTGTTGAGGTTTTTCTATCTCCTGGGGTGGTTGTGTCTGTTCAGATTCCTCGGCTTTTTTGTCTTTTGCCGCCAGATCCGCCTTAATGGTATCGGCGATCACTTTTAGCAGACGCACCGCGTTATCGTTATTCAACATCGGCAAATGTTCTGAGTTCAACACCAGCAAATCGGTTTGTTCGTTATGCTCTTCCAGCTTCAGGCGATATTCTTCTTCATTGGCTTCGATTCCGTGAAAAAAGAAATTAAGCTCGTCCCAAAACGAATCGTCCGTCCGTTTTTTTTCATTCGGATCGTATAACAAAGTAATTATGCCCTGGTCGTGATTGCGTTCAGTCACTTCAATGGAATTATGGCTCAAGGCTTTACTCACCGCCCGCCAGGCTTTGGCAAAGCCTGTCCCTAAACGCAACCGGCTTTCGCCATCGTCGTATTTTACGATGTCCACCGAAGTAATCGTTGTACGGTCATCGGATTCGCTAGTAACCACTTCGGTTGGGCTTACCGCCGGCGCAGCACCTTCGGTTGATGGATTAGCTTGAGTTGAAGTGGTTGGCTCGTTCCCAGAAATGCTATTAGAATCAGAAGGCGCGGTTGTACTTCCAAAAGCATTAATATCTGATGAATTGTCTACCGGCTGGTTTTTGTGGATTTCAGCAGGCCAATTCAGCAGAGGAATCTCGCTGGTATACTGGTAATCTTTTTCTTTATCGGGAAAATAATTTTCCAGGTAACTGCAACCCGCAGTCAATGCTGCAAGAACAGTAATTAATATCCACTTTATCAGATCAGCCATGCGTTAATCCAAGACCCCAGCCTGTCTCATGGCTTGCCTTACCGTCTCGTGGCAGTCCTGGCTTAACCACGTTAACGGCAGGCGAATGCCGCGGCTCATCAAGCCCATTTCTGCTACTGCCCATTTTACCGGGATGGGGTTGGACTGGATGAACAATTCTTTGTGTAATTCCATCAGCTTATTATCTATCGCTAAAGCCATTTCAGCATCCCCATTCATGGCAGCCACCAGCATGTCATGCACGAATTTAGGGGCGACATTACCGGTAACCGTGATGCTTCCGTTAGCACCCATCAAGCATGCTTCCCTGCTGGTCGCATCATCTCCGCTGTAAATGGCAAAATCGGGCGAAGTAAGCGCCCTGATCTTTTTAATACGGGTTAAATCACCAGTCGCTTCTTTAACGCCGATTATATTTTTTAACTTGGCGATGCGCGCAACAGTCTCCGGCAACATATCGCATGCCGTCCGACCTGGCACATTGTATAAAATTTGCTGAATATCAACCGCTTCGCTGATGGCTTTGTGATGTAAATACAAACCTTCCTGGGTCGGTTTATTGTAGTAAGGCGTAACAATCAAGCAGGCATCGGCTCCCGCCTCTTTGGCAAGCCGCGTCAGGTTAATCGCTTCCATTGTAGAATTAGCGCCGGTTCCAGCGATAATGGGAATCCTGCCCTTGGCCGCGGCAATGACAGCTTTGATGACCGCGCAATGCTCGTCTTCATCAAGCGTTGCTGATTCACCTGTGGTGCCCACGGCAACAATGGCATCAGTGCCTTGACTGATGTGAAATTCAACCAATTTATCTAAACTTGCCCAATCCAGCGCGCCCGTTTCATCCATCGGCGTGACTAATGCGACGATACTACCTTGAATCATTAACTCTCTCAAACTATGCGGCAATTTAATTGCTGGCATTATACCAAGCAAAACGCCAAAATGGTTAAGGTAAGTCAGGTTGATAAAGTTAACCAGAGGATATTTTGGCGTTACAATTTGAGTTTATAAGTAATTCAACCGTCTTCGAGGCAAGTTATGACTGAATTCGATTCGATCTCTGAAAACAATCTCGCCATTAAAGCAATCTGCGTTATCAGCTTTATTAATGCCACGCAAATGATTAATTTAATATTTTCACCCATGAGCAAACAAGCTGGCGCAATCTATCCCACCTATTTTGCGATTTCAGTGATAGTCAGTTTTGTATGTCTGTTCGGATTATGGTTACAGAAGAAATGGGCAGCAACCATTTACATTATCCTGTTAATATTTAATCAAATTGTGCTGCTGAAAATGGGCTATTGGGAAGTTACAGCTCTTATAATCCCGTTCATTATTACTGGGACGCTGATTAAATTTAAAGATAAATTCAGCTAATGCCAATAGGCTGCCCCTAAAAATTTGTGCCGCCCACGGTAATATTATCAATTTTCAAAGTGGGTTGACCGACTCCAACCGGAACGCTTTGCCCGTCTTTGCCACAGGTTCCCACGCCGCTATCTAATTGCAGGTCATTGCCGACCATGGAAACTTTGGTTAAGACATCGGGTCCATTACCAATCAAGGTTGCCCCTTTCACCGGACGTGTAATTTTGCCGTCTTCGATTAAGTAAGCTTCACTGGCGGAGAAAACAAACTTGCCGGAGGTAATGTCCACCTGCCCGCCTGCGAAATTCTTTGCGTACAGGCCTTTTTTAACGGATTTAATAATGTCTTCAGGATTTTCTTTGCCCGCTAACATGTAAGTATTCGTCATTCGTGGCATAGGAAGATGCGCATAGGATTCCCTTCGACCATTCCCAGTTGGCTTGACATTCATCAGCCTTGCATTAAGCCTGTCTTGCATATAACCTTTCAATATGCCGTTTTCAATCAACACTGTTTGTTCGGTTGGCGTACCCTCATCATCAATGTTTAACGAACCACGCCGACCCGGCATCGTACCATCGTCAACCACTGTACATAAATCAGACGCTACCCGTTGGCCAACACGTCCGCTGAATGCCGAAGTCCCTTTGCGATTAAAATCACCTTCCAGGCCGTGGCCGATAGCTTCATGCAGCAAAATACCCGGCCAGCCCGGCCCCAGCACCACAGCCATATTGCCTGCTGGGGCTTCCCCTGCTTCAAGGTTAACCAAAGCTTGCCGCACCGCTTCGCGGCCGTATTCCAATGCCCGATCTTGTTGAATAAAATAGTTGTAATCGGCACGCCCACCGCCACCCATGCTCGCTTGTTCGCGTTTACCATTTTCGACAACGATGACAGAGACATTCAAACGCACTAAAGGCCGGACATCAGCAAAAATTGCACCGCTCATATCTGCAACCATTACGCTATCGTATTCGCTGCTCATTGAAACGATCACCTCTTCAATACGAGAATCCAGTTTACGTGTTTCTGCATCAACCTTGTGCAAAAGGTCGATTTTCTCCTGATCATTAAGAGACTTTAGCGGGTTAGCTACGGGGTAATACTGCGGCCATCGGTTAACTCCTGATAAACCGACTTGCTGGTCCTGCCCTTGACGCACAATAGCTTTAACATTATCTGCAGCTTCAAGAAGTATAGGCAACTCAATTCGGTCGCTATATGCGAACCCTGTTTTTTCGCCTGAGATTGCCCGCACGCCTGCACCCTGCTCTATACTGTGCCTCCCCTCCTTGACAATCCCGCCTTCCATAACCCAGGATTCCGAGTGGCTGGATTGGAAATAGATGTCGGCCATATCAACATGGGCGTTAAGCAAGCGATCCATGATAAGTTGAATGTCGGTTTCTTGCATACTGGTGGCAGCAAGAATGTTTTGTCTAGCTAACAATAGTTGTTCCATAAGGTTAACCGACTCGCGAATTAGGGTTTAATTTAGAAATCATTTACTCTTCTTTAACCTCATCCTGTAGAGTGTCAAATATTACTTGCGTTAAGTTTGAAGAAGAGTTTTCTAAAGACTTGTCATCTCCTTTTTGCATATTTTTACCAACCTGCTCTTCAGGATTAGCTAATCTAACAGTGACTTCAGTTTCTTCGCCTTCGCCGGTTAACTTTATTAAATAGGTTGTCGCTTTATGATCGCTGGCGAAGAACGAGGAGGCTTGACTCAAAAAACCGCTGCCGTCGAACTCAACATAGAAAACGCCTTTGCTCCGGTCCTGATCCGGAATTTTTAATTCACGCAGTTGTAATGCCTGGTTAACCAAAATCCAGGATTCGTCATAAGACCGTTTTATACGCAAGGTAACCTCTGAGCCTTCTTCCATATAAGCATCAGACTTTAATCCTTTACCATGTCGCCGTTTGGGTTCTTCTTTTTGCTCGGCGGCAGTTTCCGCATCTTTTTTGTCAACGGCCACCGTCGGTGGATGTTCTAACTCCGAGTTATCGCGATAACGGCTATCACCATTTGAAGAGCAGGCGGTTAACGCAAAGACAAAAATAATCAATAATAACTTACGCACAATAAAACCTGCGATGGTTAAGAACAGGAAACGCGCTACGTACTTTGGCGAGTTTTTCCAGGTCTATGTCAGCCGAGACGAATCCTGAGCCCATTTTGTAGCAATCGAGTACAACGCCCCAAGGATCAATAATCATGCTATGACCATAAGTTTTACGGCCATTTAGATGAAATCCGCCTTGGTTAGGAGCGATCACATAACATAAATTTTCAATTGCACGGGCACGCAGCAAGACTTCCCAGTGTGCGGAACCCGTTTTTTCAGTGAAAGCGGAAGGGATAATCAAAATATCCATACCTTGTTGCTGCATGCTGCGAAAAAACTCGGGAAAACGGAGGTCATAACATACGGCGATGCCTAATTTACCGAAAGGGGAATCAATGACCATCATTTGACCGCCATGTTCGATACTGTCGGATTCCCGGTATACTTCATCGGTTCCAGGAACCATGACGTCGAATAAATGTAGCTTGTCATAACGGGCGACACGTTCGCCTTTGTCATCGTAAATCAAGCAAGCGGCGCGGACTTTGGTGTCATCATCGCCTGCTATCGGCATGGTCCCGCCAACAATCCAGACACCATGCTTTTTGGCCATGTTGCCAAGAAAACTCTGGATAGGTCCTCCACCGTCATGTTCTTTTACGGCAAGTTTGTCTTTTTCCCTGTTTCCCATCAATGCGAAGTTTTCCGGCAAGGCAATCAATTTAGCACCGGTTTTAACCGCTTCTGTTATGAGTTTTTCTGCTTCCAGGAGATTGAAACTGACACTAGGCCCTGATGCCATCTGTATCGCTGCACATATCGTCATTACTTTCTTTCCTTATGCTTGCTTTTTATGGTTTGAATCATTGGGCACCGGTAATATTCGTCCATGTCTTTTGTAAAATGCCATCGTTTTGGTGCAATGGCTTAATTTCCGCATTATCCCAATTGCCTTTTACCGTATATTGTTTGCCAAAGAAAAAACCTTCCTGATTTTTTCCAGTAATGCTTTGGCCGATAAACTCGGCTATTTTTCCCATAATTGTACCAGCAATGGGAACGGCATCCGAACTTTTAGGAACGACTTTAACCAGATGATCAAGGGTCTGATGAACATAATCGGTCTCACCGGATATGGATATTTTGGCTGGAACAGCATCGACGAATAAGTTTTGTGTCGAGGCTTTGCCGCGAGCCAGATTAAAATCACCCTTGATGCTGTTGTAAGACAAGCCTTCCTCAAAAATGTCGCTGAAATCCAGCTGCAACCGCTTCACCCATTGCTCCAAAGCCAATATACCTAAGATACGACCAAATCCCGGCTCGATACTAAGAATCCGACCTTTGTTCAGTTTAACATCCATGTGTCCACGCAAATCCGGCAAAGCAAGCTGCCAGGGCGAGGCATGCCAGTTAATTTGGAAATTGATGCTACCGCTGGTCTCAGTAAAATCCTTGGTAATGTTCATCTTGCTAAAGAACTGATCTGCCCTGCGCAACAGCCATTGGCCTTGCAAGTGGGTGACCGAACTGAAATTGGTATTTTCCCAGTCCCCTGTAGCCTCCAAAGTCTCATCCTCACCCTCAAGACTAAGGCGTTTGATTTTAACCCCTAAAGGCGACTTTGCTGTTTCCAATGTCAACTGACCTAAATCAGCTGAGCGCCATAACGTTTTTTTACTCCTGATGTGTGGCAAGATATTTAGATTAGTCGAAGATGTTTTAAACCCGTCTTTTAATTGCTTGAGCGCCGAGAGATTGATCATATCCATAGCCAGCACAGCCGGATTGGGTTTACTAAAATCAAGTGGAATATCGAAAATACCTTTAGCGAAAACGCTATCGATCTCGCCTGACCAAAACGATGTATTGCGTTTTAAACTCAAATCTAAATTGCCAAGCCTGGCTTTTCCCCAAAGCGCTGAATCGCTGTGAATCTTGATTTCTCTGACCAGAGTGGATTGACTTGGCTCACCGCTGTTACCGAGTAATGGCAAATAATCCTGGAGAGCCAACGGATTTTTGTTGAGCTCTAGCTTGATGCCTGGGGTCGAGGGAAAATTGACCATTCCCTTGCCTAAAAGAATATGCCCAGAAACAATCGATTGCTGCGGCAAAGCCATTTTCAATGCGGCTTTTACTTCGTTGTTGTAATTGATTACTATTGGCAGCTCCTGTAGCTTATCGGTTAAAGCAACATTGATGTCCAACGGTTTAGTTTGCAATTTTGTTTTATTGAACCCACCGGGTAAATTAAACTCGATCCCTTTTAAATCGGTTTTAAGTGATGTCTGAATAGGGGTGATGTTATCCTGCAACGATGGGATTGAAACTTCAACCAAGTATTCGCTCTCGCCGTTAGCTCCCAACAATAATGGAGATTTCAATAATTTCGCAATCTCTCTCACCTCCGTTTTTCCGTTCAGTGTGATTTGTGTTTTTTGGTCAACTGTATTCACATCGGCTTTAACCGGAAAACCTAGCGCAAAAGCCTGGAGCCCTTGAGTAAAGGCGCCTTCGGAATTGAATTTTATTGCCCCATTGATCCTGGTTAACGGTAGGTTTAACCGGTTAACCGTAAGCTGGCCATCGGTTAACAAGGCATTGGCTTCAACGCCTATAGGTTTATCGGAACTGAACGGAATAGCCAGATCAAGCGTTGCTTTGGTTTTACCAAATATTTTTGTATTATTGATAATCGGGTTAACTCGCGAAGAGAGTGGCGATTGTTGAAGAACCTTGAGTATTTCGTTAATCTCGCCTTCGCCTCCACCCTTGATTTTCAATTGGGTTTCACTGGCAAGCCCGGAAATGAGCATTTCGGTAGGATTAATATTTGCCTGCTCGATTCGCCCCCCATCGAATTTTCCTGCAATGCTATCTTTGTCAAAAGTTATTTTGCCTTTTATATCATTGATCTGTTGCCAATCGGGGTGAAATTTAAGTTGTAATTTTTCAACGGGCAAAGCCGCCTCGAAAACGCCTGCTCCATTCGTAAATGGGAAGTCATCAGCCTTGCCATAAAGCAAGAGTTCACCATTGTTAATCTCCCCCCCCTTAAAGGCGCTGGTTAACCAAAGCTTGAGTTTGTTATTCATCACCTGAGTAGGAAAATAAACGCCGATTTTACTCACATCATCGCTTTTCAGGGTGGTTTGCAAATCGATAAAAGGAGATTGTGAATCCTTCAATTGGGATATAGCCAATCGACTTATACTTCGAAATGCCGGACTATTCAGCTCAATATCATCTGTGGAGATCTTCCAGCCATCATCGGTATACTGCCAGTTGATTAAACCTTTCAAATCGTCAAACACCACAGGTTTAGCCAGAAACCTAGAATAGTCGAAGTGGATATTCTTCCCATTCACATCAACCATTCCAATATTGTTGGTACCTTTAATCCTGCCGCTAATATGATCGAAAGACGGAATGTTTATCGAAGAATGTGCGCCAGCATAGAGAGATTCGAATTGACCCGCTAACGCAAAGTTTTTATTCTTGGGCTCGGCATAGAGCCTAAAATCTTTCAAAATACCCCCAATTTCAAATGAGTTTGCCTTCTGGATTTGCTCAACAGGTAAAGGCGCAAAAAATCTAACAACTTGGTAAGCTTCAGCTAAATCAATTTCTTTAGCGTGGAATTTTAAGGTAGCTGGCGATGTATTTGATTCTTCGTTGTAGCCGAAGCCGAATATTGCGTTTGACCAGACATTGTCTTTTCGGTTAGCTGTAGAGTCAGTACTTAATTCAAACTGGTCAAAGTCAATTCGCCAGGCATTTGGTGTAAGATTGGCTTTAAAAAAGGTATCAAGACGCTTAACAGGCAATTGACCATTACCCTCTCGCGCTAGTATTGCGTCTTTTAATTGAGCAACGCCAATCAGAGTTATTTTTGTTTCAGGCTGTAACTTGCTCCAAATCTTAAAATCCGATGACCCAGTTATAGCGCGGATATTTAAAGGTAAATAACTGGATGTAAGTTCCGGCAGCTTTACACTGTTTCCTTCCATATATAAATTTCCGGTTAAATCCGCGAGTTGATCAAAGCCTCCTTTTACATCACCGATGAGTTTAATAGCCCCTCCATAAGCAGCAGGCAAGGTAATAATTGACTTGATTTGATGATTCTCGCCTTCATTAAGTAGAGAAAGGTTAACCTCATCGAAGAGAACGGGTTTAGCTGATTTTTGTCGATCCTGCCAGGTTATGCGGCTATTGAGTAAATTATATTGACCTTGCAATAGCCACAAGGGTTGCCCTGTATGCGATTTCAACCCATCGATTGCAAAATGACCATCACTCGTCCTATAGGCAGAGAATTCAGCGCCAATTAAAGTGACAGCTGACGAAGGCAGTAATTCGCGGTTCAATAAATATTGACCCAGATGAATTCCCCACCTGATTTCTTTGATACGAATGCCATTACTTTCTGTTTGCAACGCAGACGTTACAGTAATGTTTTTCAGCACCAGCTCTGGAGTAATGCCCCGCATATTGGCACCCAAACCACCCAGCTTAACTGGAGCTCCCAAAGCGGCTCCTATACGGGTTTCCAGATTCAACTTATAACTGTCAACGCCCGCCAGCATTATTCGAATCACGGTTAAACTGATAGCGGTGATCAGTAAAGTCCAGAAAATAAGATGCCGGGTTGCCCGTGTCACATGATGAATCATATGTCCTGCTACCGTTTAACCGACCTTAAGGGGGAATCCGTAAGAGAAGCTAAAAGCTTTCCCAAGAAATGTTAGAGCAGCACCACATCATACTGCTCCTGGTTATATTCAGCTTCAGCCCTGAATTTGATTTGCACATTTAAAAACGTCTCCAATTCCGCGAGCATATCCGCCTCTTCGTCCAAGAGCATTTCCACGACGCTGTTCGACGCTAATACAAGTAATTTGGGAACTTTATATTGCCTGACTTCGCGGATTATTTCGCGGAAGATTTCCAGGCACATAGACTCCGATGTTTTAAGAACGCCCCGTCCTCCGCAGGCACTGCAAGGTTCGCAGAGTATATGCTCCAGACTTTCACGGGTTCGCTTCCGTGTCATTTCCACCAGACCAAGACTGGAGACCTCGGTAATTTTGGTTTTCGCCCGGTCTTTTTCAAGAGAGCGCTCCAGGGCTTGTAACACTTGCCGTTTGTGTTCCTCGCTTTGCATATCGATAAAATCGATAATGATAATGCCACCAAGATTTCTTAACCTAAGCTGGCGGGAAATAGTTTGAGCCGCTTCGAGATTGGTTTTGAAAATCGTCTCTTCCAGATTCTTTCCGCCAACATAACCGCCGGTGTTAACATCAACGGTCGTCATCGATTCGGTCTGGTCGAAGACCAAGTGCCCGCCGGATTTGAGTGTCACTTTTCGTTCCAGCGCCTTCTGGATTTCATCTTCGACGCTGTAGATATCGAATAGTGGCGAATCCCCCGTATAGTGCTCTATCACCGGAACAATCTCCGGCACAAAAATTCCGGCAAATTCAACCAAGCGATGATAAGTTTCCCTGGAATCCACGCGGACACGCTCAATACCTTCCTTGTACAAGTCGCGCAATGTTCTGACGCTGAGGGGTAAATCTTTGTGAACAAACTCCTTAACCTTAGCATCGGCAATTTTAGCCGCAATCGATTCCCACAGTTTTAACAGAAATGTCATATCGGCAATGAGAATAGCTTCTTCCATGCATTCAGCCGCTGTCCTTGCAATAAAACCGCCGCATTTGTGTTGCTTGCGAAACCCATCCAGGCAAGCCTTTAACCGCAGGCGCTCATCTTCCGCTTCGATTCGTTGTGAAACGCCGGTATTATTTGCGTAAGGCATATAAACCTGAAACCTGGAAGGAATCGATAATTCTGTAGTGATCCTTGCACCTTTGGTGCCTAAAGGATCCTTGACGACCTGGACAACAATTTGTTGCCCTTCATGAAGATAAGCTTCAATATTTTCTGAACCTTTTTTTTCCAGGTCGCGCGTGCATAAATCAGATATGTGCAAAAAAGCCGCTCGTGCTAATCCGATATCGACAAAAGCCGCCTGCATACCCGGCAGCACGCGACATACCTCACCTTTGTAGATATTACCAACCAAACCGCGCTTTCGGCTTCGCTCGATAATAAGTTCTTGCAAGACGCCGTTTTCTACTACAGCCACCCGCGTTTCAGGTGGCGTGACATTAATTAAAATTTCCTCACTCATAACAATATATCGATGCCTTCCTTGGATAATAGCTGAGCAGTTTCATATAAAGGCAGTCCCATTACACCTGAATAACTGCCGGTAATTGTCTCAATGAAACCGGCGGCAAAACCCTGTATAGCATAGCCGCCTGTTTTATCGGCAGGCTCACCAGTCTGCCAGTAGAGCAGCATCTCCTGCTCAGTTAAGATTCTAAATTTTACTTCTGTACAGTTGAGCGCTTGCCAGTGACGCTTCCCTCGTAAGGAAATAGCGGTATACACTTGATGCGTACGTCCCGATAATGCAGCTAACATCGACAAAGCATCCATCTTATTTTTCGGTTTACCTAATGTTTGACCGTTCACAACAACTGTGGTGTCAGCTGCCAGTACCGGAAGCACTGGGTTAATCGAATTATTGCAAATACGAGATTTTTCAGCCGCTAATCTTTGCACATAGACATCAGGTGCCTCGTTAAGACGAGGGGATTCATTGATTTTCACGGGGGAAACCAGTGCCTCAATGCCAAACTGAGCCAGTAATTTCATACGCCTGGGAGAGGCTGATGCAAGAATAATTTGTGCGGCCATTAGCGATGGTAGGGGTGATTTTTTAACATACTCCAAGCACGGTAGATCTGCTCGGCAACAATAATACGCACCAAAGGATGTGGAAAAGTTAGCGGGGAAAGGCTCCAAAACTCTCTGGCTTTTTGTTTCACTGAATCAGCCAGGCCCTCCGGCCCGCCAATCAACAATGAAATGTTCTGGCCACTTTCCAACCATCTTTTCAAAGCATAGGATAGCTCAGTGGTTGACCAAACCTTCCCCCCAAATCCAACGCGACAATATGTGACCCAGTTGGCAATGCAGAACTCATGCGGTCTCCTTCCTCGTTGATTATCCTTACTACATCACAGTTTTTGTTTCGTTTGCCAGGTACAATTTCTTTCAATATCAACTCACATTCTTTAGGCATACGCTTGGCATATTCCCGATAACCTGTTTCGACCCACGATGGCATGCGATTACCGACTGAAATCAAATGTATTTGCATTACTTCAGAATATAAGTAATTTAAAGAAGAAGCAAACATCCTTGTTCAATTAATGTCAGGGAAAATAATTTTTTTGTTTGTTGTGCAAAAACTTCTTGAATTTGCGAATTGCATCACTGTTTGCATACATCTCGTCAACTAATATTTGCATCGAGAATTCAATTTTCTAATGAATAGTTCTTTTATTGAAATATAAGTTGGAAAAAAGTATTGCTCAATTCCCAACACATTCTTAGTGTTTATAAAACAATTTCCCTTGAGAGGTTATTACGTGGATAAGATTATCAAAATTTGCTTTTTTATGTTTGCGCTGTTTGCAATCAAAGCGAATGCCGCATTCGTCGATGCTTACGATGTTTCCAGCTGGAGCACATCGGTTAATAAGGGTAAAGTTATTACTTCCGGGGCGCCAAATTCCGTTACTTTACAAAGCAGCAATGCTTCTTTTGGCGAAAGAAACCAGGATTTTTTCTACACTTCAGAGGGATGGGGAACCGTGTCGTTTGACTGGTCGTACAAAACTGCTGACAATAGAGGCTCTGCATACGATGCGTTTGGTTGGTTGCTTAATGGAGTTTTCACTAAGTTAACAAACGATACAGCGGGAAACATTCAATCAGGCTCCTATGCATTCAATGTGAAAATTGGTGATATTTTTGGATTCAGAATTAATTCATTAGATTCGCAAAAAGGCTCTGGAAGCGGCACAGTATCAAATTTTTCAGGACCTAATGCCGTTCCTGCTCCAGGTGCGTTATGGTTGATGGTTGCGCCTATATTGGCGTTATTGAGGAAAAAACGGTCAGCTTAATTAAGTAACGATATTAAGCTTTGAACGGGTATCCCGCTGCAAAGCGGGATATTTTTTTGCCTGTAAACCCTTAAGCTTCTTATTACAAATATCCGTATTAAATCGATAATTTTAAAAGCGACAGAGTAAACCAATTAACCTTTACAACTCGTCATCTAAATACTTTTTCATAATTAGGGATAATTTTTATGTTATTTCTGCCTTAATAAACTCATCGCCATCCAACTCAAACTTAACACAGCAAATCCTAATAAACCCCAAAGTAACCATGGGTGCTTTTTTTCGTTTGGTTTGGTTATAGTGATCGGTTCTTTTACAACAGGATCATCCATCATAAGTCCACTGGAAAATGCTCCCTTGTCGTTGATCAACTGTTCAGCGTTTTTATCGAACGTCTCAGAACCTATTGCCAAGGTATACGGCGCTAGGCCATGCATCAGGAATTTTAATTGCTGAGCCTGCCACTTTAAGTTAATTTTGGGCGCTTTTTTAATGCCCAGCTTTCCACCCTGTTGCGCAGTAATAACGAGCGCTGTAATGGGTGAATGATTTAAACTGATAGCAATTATTGGAGTGCTGGTTAATAGCGTGTCAACTATCTGGATAGGCTGTAATTTGGCTTTGGCATCATCAAACTGTGGCATTTTGTCATAAGTTGATAACTGCGCGTTAAAAGCAACATGCTGTTTACCAAAGTCGAAAAGCACTGAGGCTACCGGCAATTGCGCGTTTTCGAAGGGGCAAATAACCCTGTCTTTGCTTCCATTCATTTGGCACTCCAGGGTTAAGCTCTCATAAACTTCCTCCATTTGGGGTGGCGCACTGACATATATTTTGGCTATCCGGCTTATATCCTCGCCATTTGATAGCACCCGCCAATAACGCGCTTTTGTTGGCTGGATAGAAATGCCTAATTGCGCTACACGTTGCTTGTTGTAGCTGAGGATCTTTTGATGGCTAACTACACTTTTCCAACTGCGTAAATCCCCTGATGTTTCAATGCTAATATCAGCAACAAAATCGGATTTTTTAGCGCCGTCAATTTCAAATCTAAACTGATCTATAGCGGTTGTTGCTAACTTGGAATCATCGATAATCCACTGGTTAACTTTTGCTTGCGATTGAGTTTTGGCAATTTCAGGTAGTTGGCTGAGATGGATATCAACTTTACCTTTAATATCCAAATTGACATCAGCGGTGCGGGCAAGAACCTCTTCAACCTTTGCCTCTAAAGGAATTGCAACAGCATTAACGCTGAATTCATGGCTAGCTCCTTCCTGTTTGATTCGTGACAGTTGATACGCAACTGCAATATTTTCACCGTTAAATACCCGTAAATCCCGTAGCTGGTGCCTGGTAGCAAGATAACCCCATTGCGGCAACCTGACTGTGACCGTCGTTGCGTTTGGGTCGCTGATGCTAATTGTTGCCGTGTGGCTGAAATTTTCCGGACCAAGCTGTAAATTTACGTCAGATTCAGCGATGGCAAACTGGTTAAGCAGCACGTTTATGAGGGTTAACAGGAAAATAAACTTTAAATTAAACATGCGCGATCAACTAATTATTAGAAACTTTGTTATTCGAAGGGATTGGCGCAACATACCCCACCACCAACATCAGCACCCCTACCCCAATAAACGAGACAATACGCGCTAATGATCCGACCTTGGAAAGATCTATCATGAGCAACTTAATAGCCACAATTGCCAATAGAATTGCACCGGTAATCCACAAGCCCCGTTTCATTTTATTCGATGCCAGCCACATCATCACTAATGCCGCAAACGACCAAACTATCGAATACGTAGTCGCGGCGATTGCACTGTGCCACGCAAAGCCCAAACCGAAATCAGCACCAAAGTAGTTGACCAAAATCCGCGACAAGATGGAATTGGCAAAGAAAAACGACAGGACACTTAAAAATTTCACTCTCTTATCACCGAAAAGAGAGTAGCCGATTTCCGTAAAGCGCAACATCCTTAACAAAGCTAATAAGCCTGCTATTGCAACTAGTTCATAAAGATTGAGCAACGGCAAATAGGTTAACCCATGCGTGCTTTGCCCGCTGTGGAATAACGTGGTGGCACATACAAATACCAGAATCAAAAACGCAAAGACGCTTCGTTGTTGATTGACGGCTGCATCTGGTAAATCTTCATCACCATGTAGCCAGCGCCATAAAATCGGACTTTTTCCAGCAATCGTTGTTGATTGACTTGGCTTCACTAACCACCAAAGCAAAGCCACTGGCAAGGCGGTGACCAACGGTAAAAACCAGCCATGAAGGGTTAATCCGGACTCTGGTACAAGTTCAGAACTCCATGTATTACGACCACGCACGAGTACCGTAACCCAGTAAACCACCAGCGTGAAACCTGGTAATGCCGAGATGAAAGCGGGAAAAGAATGCTCTTCAAACAGAGTTTTGAGGTCGGGCAAGAACTGTTTTAACGTCACAGCCTGCCATGCCAGCAGCGCCACCAATGCCAATGTCGTGAAGATCAGCCCTTGCGTTGTTAAGCCATCATGTAGCCATGAATGGTAAATTGGAAGTAACAAGGTTAACAAAGGCAACGCAATAGTCGGTGCAATAGCTTGCGGCCAGTTAGCATATTGACTAAAACGTTGCAGCGCCAATGCCCATACCCATAGCAGCGCGGGTACGGCTATACTGGCTACTGCCGCAGAATTCCTGTAAAAAAGCTCGGTGAAAATTATCAAAGCGCCGACGATCGCCATTGCAACCGCCGCAACCCACGATACGGATAGCGCCTCATCAGAAGAGTCAAGGACTAAACCTGAGCTAACCGTCGCATTAGCGCGGTTAACCGCCATGCCTATGACCCCATAAGCTAATGTTAACATCAACAAACCTAAAGTTAAGGCGTTGAAGACAGGCACGCTATTTGTCACATCCGGCCAGTGCGTCAGAAAACCCAACGTCCCCAAAAATATCAGCAAGTAACCAAATACACGGGTTTTAAGCTGCAACTGCCACCAGCCGTAACTGGCAACCGCTGCGCCCTCCAACGCCCATATCGATGAAGTTATGCGTGCATCAAATGCCAGCGGAACAGCAATGGTTGCCAAAAGCAAGCTTAATGCTGCCCAGGGCATTTTCAGCTGCTCCAGCTTATCTTGTCCTTTGGTCAGGTATGCCAGCGTCAAATATATAACGCTTAAAATTAAAGCTAAACATGAACCTCCATATTCGTAAGACTTTAGCAGGTAGAGTCCGTAGCCGAATGTAACCGTGGGTACGCCAAACAATAAAGTCGCATCGATAGTTTGGTCAGATTCGCCCGCATTATTTTGATGTTTGGTAAACAGGATGCTAACGATAACGAACATGGCAAAAAACAACGTTAAAAATAGTAAACAAGATATTTGATGTTCAGGCTGGTAACTTTGTACCCCCCAAAGACCCGCAATTCCGTAAGTAAAGAAAAATGCCAGTACATTCAGCGAGCGCCAAGCTTTTTGCAAAGCTACGGTTAAGATTCCCGCATTCAAGGCTGCAAAATAACTGAATAGAGCGATGTGGCTGCCCTGCCCGGTCGACATCAGTACGGGCGCCATAAAACCGCCAATGGTACCGATGACAGCTAACACCATTGCATTTTGCTGGATGGCCAACCACGCTGCCAGCACTGCGACGAGCAACATTAATACCATCGCCACAATTGGTGGCAGTAATGAGGTTAACTTTGAGGTTGCAAATATCGTCAAATACAAAGCGGCAACGCCACCACCCTGAAGCGATAAGCCATAAGTTGGCCGATCATTCCTGGAACGCCAACCGACCATCAATAACGCACCGGCAAACCCGGCAATCGCGGCTAAACGGAGTTCTATCGGCAGAAAAGCATTTTCATATGCAAACTTTGCCAAGAAAACCAAACCGATAAACAAAATCGCCAAACCGCCGCGCACTATCCAATTGCCGCCAGCCAGCCATAATTCAAAAGCGTTTGGCTCTTGATGACTTTGCGATGGTTCGTCGCTCGTCCACTCGTATTTAGGAGGCGGCATATTTTCAGCTATCGCTGGCACCGGAATTTCTCTTGCAAACACAGGGGCAGCGGAAGTGCTTGGGTTAAGATCGGGTGACGACATTGATGCGACAGGGTTATCCCAAATAGCAGTGTGCGTATTTTCTAAAGATACTGCATCACCAGATAACTTAACCTCAGGATTAACCGAATCTTGATTAAATTGCTGGGTTTGAGGATCCTGAGTTGGTTGGGGCGATGGTTCAGTGGTTTGAAGAGCCTTGACCGTTTTCCATAAACGTTTTAGTTCCCGTTGTAATTCTGCTTGTGAAGATTTTAAAGTGTTGATCGTTATTCCAAAGTAGACCAAGACAGCTATCATCAACAGACTACGAAAATGGACGCCACCCAGCCAACCGAAAAATATTTCGATAACCCACAGGACAACAAAAAAGATGACAATAATCAGCCACACCATACATTAACCCTTGTTAGATGTTAACTTCAATAGTAAACCAAGATAGACTTGTGAGGACTAAGTTAGATAAAAATCGCCATTTTAGTTGCATAAACAAATATTTGCAGATTTAAATATTTGCGCATTAACGCTTCACGATGGACCGCTACGATAACGACAGTACAGTTTGCTTACAAATTTCATTACCTGATTGCTATATTTCGATACCTTTATAGCGGTTGAATTTCATCGATCAAACCTCCACCTGAAAAAATCTTAATTTCGAATAAATATTAGATTGACTTTCCCTCAAAATAAGATTAAAAAACACACATTAGTATTGTATCGATACTATGTGATTTTTTTAACATGGAGAGATAGATTTATGAAAACGAGAAATAAAATAATCATAACCGGCTTTTTGCTAGCGAGCACTACATTTGGTTTCGCTGAGAACAATAACGTAGCATTTCCTGAAGGCTATCGAAATTGGCTGCATGCCAAATCAATGCTGATTCAACCCGGACATGCCTTAGAAAACCCTTTTCAAGGGATCCATCATGTCTATGCCAATGGCAAAGCTGCAAACGGCCTAAAATCCGGAAATTATGCTGACGGTTCGGTACTGGTCTTTGATCTTTTAAAGTATGAAGAAAAAGACAAAACGATCCAGGAGGGTGAACGTAAATTGGTGGGCGTGATGTATAAAGATTCCGTCAAATATGCATCTACCGGGGGATGGGGATTTGAGGGTTTCGCTGGAAACAGCAAAACTGAACGCTTGGTTAAGGATGGTGGTAAATCATGCTTCGATTGCCATACAGCAGAAAAGGCTAAAGATTATGTCTTTTCTGAACTGAGGGAATAATTGTTCAAAACATAATAGAGACTACATGTGCTTGTATCAATATTTCAATAGATAAGTTGTGTTGCATATCATTTTAATGCAGGTTGACCATCTAGATTGTCATCACTTTTTAGGCGAATTTAGATGTATACGCGACCATTAGTAGAATGCGCCAAAAATAATAAAAGAGGTTAGTAATGAATTTGTTCAAATTATATTTTGTTTTAATTTTTTCATTTTTTATATTTGATACCTGTCAAGCGGCTGGTTCAACTGTGAACGAGGATTTCACGATGGTGGAATCACTATGCGACGAGATGAAAGAAATGGCAAAAAAAAACAATAAGGATAGTTTTGTTGAATTAGCTGATGCCGCGTTAAAACTCTCTGAAGCTCAAAGAAGGGATAACTCTGCTTCAATAGACCGCTTTAGACCAAAATTAAGAGCTGCTAAAAAAGCCGCTAAAGCTGGTGATTTTGAAAAAGCCATCACTTTTTTAGAAGAAGCTAAACCATTCATGAAACCAGCTACCGCCACGTGGGATGGTGGTTTCTAAAGATTAGGTGATGATTGACATAGGTTAAGATGCATTAAGTCAATATAAGGTGTGTAACAAGCCTATCAAAAATAAAGGAGATAATATTTTATGACCCAATCACATGTATTTGACACTTATGCCAAAACAGCCCAAGGTAGAATTATGCACTTTGATGTAGTTATGGATGAGAAAGATGCTGACAAAGCATTAGCTCATGCTAAAGAATGGTTAACAAAAATTGGTTTTCAAGATGCAACAGTCACTCAGGAAAATTGTGTATTTTGTCACAGCGCTGAAGCTCCACCTGATTTAAGAAAACAAATCAATGACCAAGGCTACGGAATATACAAATTAGAAGGTTGTCCTAAATAAAGCATAACTTTATACCCGTGGTATTTAAGAAATCTTAGGGTTGTTTACAGAGAGATTGATTGAAATAAGCGTCAAGTATTTCAAAATGGGTTGAGTTTTTCAAACCTTTGTGGGGTTTGACCATATTGTAAAAATTGATGAACTGGCCTAATTGGAGATGCCTGTCTTGGCTGTCCTTGGAGGTGTGCTGGTTATCCACATTTCCATCAGGGTGCGGATGACGGTCGCTTGACTTTGGTGAATTTATGGCCAATGCCGTGGCTTTTGCAAGCCCTGAGGAAAGCATGGCTGTCAGTGCCCCGGTACTCCTTGCCGTTGTCGGAGTAAGCGTAGTCGATCTGGTAAGGGCATTGGGCAATGACGTTGCCGACCAAAATTTGGGCGACGCTATCTTGGGTCTTGTCCGGCAGGATGCCGGCGTAAAGCTCGCGGGAGAAGTCGTCCACAGCGACGAACAAGTCTTCCCTGGGCTGGGCGGGTGATTGGCCTTTGAGCAGCGGCAGGCGCTTGGTATCTAAGTGGACGAGTTCGCCCGGATAAGACTTGTTGTAGGGTCTGGCTCCGCGTTTAAGGCGCTCTTGGTCAACCTTGACGAGGCGTTTAAGGCCAAATTGGAGGGGTTTGAAGCATGGGTTGGTGTGCTCTGTCCCGGGGCTTAAATTCTTGTAACCTTGCCCGCTTGAGGATGGCACAGATTGTACTTGGCAGTTGTCATCGGCCTGTATTCCAGGCAGGTTGTGGGTTGGTCAATGGCCGAACACATGCGAACATCGTTAATGAACAATGCGTTGTTAATGGCAATTTTGAAACGCAAACCCCCATGGCACAGCGACCGTGGCAGCCAATAGGCGGCGAAGAGGCATCGTAAGTTATTAAAGCAATTCGGCATTGAACAAAGCATGAGTCGCTTGGGAAATTGTTGGGAGATCCTGCCCGTTGGGTATAATGCGGTCGCGGAAAGCTTTTTCCATTCCTTAAAAACCGAAATGATTCACCACCAAACGTTTCATTCCCGAGAAGAGGCTAAACAGGCTGTGTTTGAATATATCGAAGTATTCTTCAATCGGGTACGATTACATTCTGCCAATGGATACCTTTAACCCGTTGACTTCGAATGTCAGCAAAATGCTGCTTAACCTTGTGTCCGGAATACCGTTGACACATCACTTCGTGCTGGATGCGCTAGAGCAAGCTTTACTTGTGCCCCGTGGATAACTGGTCGGCGGTTTAATCCACCATAGCGACCGCGGGGTGAAATATGTCTCAATCCGCTTACTGATCGTGATCGCTTGGTTGAAGCCGGCATTGAGGCGTCTGTCGGCAGTGTTGGCGATTCCTACGACAATGTGCTTGCCTAAACGATTAATGGCTTGTACAAAGCGGAAGTGATTTATCGACAATCCTGGAAAAACCGGGATAAAAAAAACTGGAGTGGGTGGACTGGTTTAACCATCGCCGATGGTTGCAACCAATAGGCAATATTCCACCGGCGGAGACTGAAAAAATATATTATCAACAACTTACCGAGTCATGCTCAGGCAGCATGACTCACAACAATCGGCCTCCGAAAAACCCGGGGTGGTTCATGCACCACTTAATCTAATTCTTTACTCAAGTAATCTGGATTAGATTGAGCTATTTTACGTCATCAATTTGGACTAAAGGGATGGGCAGCCGTTTCTTTTGTAAATATGTTGACATGGTAACAAGTTTTCTCGACAACACCACATCTATACCTGTCAACCTACGAATAACAGATTAAGATTCATGATACAATATTAGTTTTGCCCCGATAGCTCAGCAGGATAGAGCGGTCCCCTCCTAAGGGACAGGTCAGCGGTTCGAATCCGCTTTGGGGCACCAATAAAATCAAAAAGATGGAATATAAACTTTATTTATTTCTAATTTTTATGATTTTTTGGGGCATTTTTGGGACACTAATTTTTTTATTAGAGATCATCAATGGCAACCTATGAAGAACGTGGTAAATATCAAATACGAGCTAAAATCCGAATAAAAGGTTTTCCGTCACTATCGAAGACTTTCACCACAAAAAAAGAAGCTAAAGCTTGGGCAGATTTAGAAGAAAGCAAGATGCTTCGTCGAACTTGGGTTTCAATATCCGAATCAGAAAAAACGACTGTTAGAGATGTTTTAGAAAGATATCGAGTCGAAGTTCTTCCAAGCAAGAAATCTCAACATCCAGTCTTATACCAGATCAAATCCATTAACCGCTTCTTAGGGGAATACTCATTAGCTTCCTTAACATCAAGTAATGTGGCTGATTTTAGAGATAAACGCCTCAAAGAAGTTGACCCACAAACTGTTAGAAAAGATCTTTCTTTATTACAAAGGGTGCTCAATTTAGTAATGAAGGAATGGGGAATTAACTTACCCCATGGCAATCCTGTACAACAAATAAAAATGCCCAAACAGCCAGAGGGCAGAGATAGACGTCCTCATGAAAATGAGATTAATCTCATTTTATGGGAATTAAGAGATAACAAAATCATGTACGACATTGTTTTATTTGCTATCGAAACGGCAATGAGACGTAGCGAAATCACATCTATGAGTTGGAAACACATCGATTTAGCAAAAAAAGTTCTCTTAATCCCGATAACAAAGACAAATATTTCAAGAAAAATACCTCTATCTTCCAGAGCGATAAGTATTCTTAACGCCTTACCACCCCGCGTTAATAAAGATAGTGTTTGGGGCATTAAAGCAGATTCAATTACGAAGGCCTTCAATCGAGCATGTGAGCGAGCAAATATAGAAGACCTTAGATTTCATGATCTAAGACATGAGGCCACGAGCCGTTTTTTTGAAAAAAGCTTGAGTATTATGGAAGTTTCAACAATAACTGGCCATAAAGACTTAAGAATGTTAAAGAGATACACTCATATTCGTGCCGAGGAATTAGCAAATAAGTTAGGGTAATTCTTACTGACTGGTAAAAACTTAGGCCACCGCCCGTTTCCTAATCTCCTGAATAACTGCATCCAGTCTCTGAAACTGTGCCGCGGGGAAAATCCCTTCCGGCCCCGTCGGAGCTAAATCGGTAAACGGAGATTGATAAAACAGATCATCAGAAATCGTACCCTTATTGGTTAGCCATTCCACAATCAGTTTGATGAATGTAATTTGGCTGGCAGTTGCCGTACTGTCATTAAGGAATTCGCTCATGGCCTCCACAGCAGCATTGCGTTCCAAACCAACTAGCGACCGCACAAATAAACCTAAACCGCCCGCTTCGTCTCGGGCTTTTTGGACGAAATCATTGTTATTGGCAGCCTGCTCCAGCAAGATTTTTTCCAGTTCATCCAAATCGCTTTGGGTGATCGGCAGATTCCGGCGCAGTTTCTGGATGGCTATTCGGTCTTCATGCTCGCGCAGGAAGTCGCGGGTTTTGTTTTTGAAGCGTTCATAATCTAGGCCCACTGGTTTCAGCGGTAATTCAATCGCGTTGCCTTCGCCGATTTCATCTTCAAAATCGGTAAAAATAATCGGGCGTTTGGTTTTTTCGATCAGTTTGATCAGCAAGCGCAATTGCCGCCGGACGTGTTCCAACATGCCCATCGTTACATTCTGCCACCAGTCGTCAGTGAGCAGGCTTTGGATCAGCGGCATCTGGTTGCGGATGGCCGGAATGCTCTCTTGCAGTTCTAATGCGCCAGCAATATCCATAATGGCATTCTTAAGTCGGTCAAAACCCGGATTGCTTTGCAGAATACACAACTGGGTGCGGAGAATCATTAAATCAAAGCGTTTGGCTTCTTCTTCCGTGTCGCGCAGTTGCGAGGGCAAAGCCGATAACTGATTCGCCATGTCCATTGCTTCATCTTGGCTTAGCGTGTCCCAGGCTTCGCGCTGGCTGAATTGCTCCACAACCTTGCGTTTCGGCCGCACGATAAAATTGGCTAAGGACATATTGGCGACAATCTCATGCAATAGACGGGCGGTATCGTCACGCAAACCCGCTTCGTACTGGCCTTTCGGGTCTTTAACTTGATTGCTGGATGATTCGCCGTCCAGGCTCAACAGCAACCCCACCCGCGCTTGAAACAACCGGCTATCCAAGCTTTCAGGGATAGGCGGGTCTTTCACTTCAAGGTCGCCATTAAAATATTCAATGTTTTGGCAGTAGTCGAAGATAATGAAAAACTGCTTATCTTGTCCGGGCGCATATAAGTCCGGGCAAAGCCGCGTCCCACGTCCGATCATTTGCCAGAACTTGGTTTTGCTGCGTACCAATTTGAAAAAAACCAGATTCAGCACTTCCGGCACATCAATCCCGGTATCCAGCATATCCACACTGATGGCGATATGCGGCAGTTTGTCCTTAACCGAAAAGTCGTCGATCAGCGATTGCGCGTATTCGGTCTTAAAGGTAATCACCCGCGCAAACAGGCCTTTATACTCGGGATAATTGGAGTTAAAGCGTTCGGCAATAAACTCGGCATGGCGGTTGTTTTTGGCGAAGATGATGGTTTTGCCCAAACGGTCTCCGCTGGCTACCTTCTCGCCTTTGGTCATCAAATGCGCCAGCACCTTATCGACTGTGGCTTCATTAAACAACCATTGGTTCAAAGCGGCGGAATCGATCTGTTCCGGCGGTTCGTCATCGCCCCAGTCCAGTTCGTCCCATTGCTGCTGTTCGTCTTCGCTTAAATCTTTATATTTGATGCCTTCGCGGATGAATTTAAGCGGCACAGAAACCGCATTCGGCTTGACCAGATAACCGTCTGCAATGGCTTCTTCCAAACTGTAGGCATAAGTCGGTACGCCTTTTTGCAGTTCAAACAAGCCGTAGGTGTTGCGGTCAACCTCGTCTTTGGGCGTTGCCGTCAAACCGATTAAATAGCTGTCGAAATAGCTAAACAATGCGCCGTATTTGGCATAAATACTGCGATGCGCTTCATCCACAATCACCACGTCAAAATAACCGATGCCAAAGCGTTTAAGCTCGCTGCTGGTGTCGTTTATCAGGTTGAGCATAGTTGGATAGGTACAGATTGACACACGACCCTGTGAAGCGGGGTTTTCCAGTAAGTTCACTGCACCTAGCTCAGGAGCAAACTTTACAAACGCTTTTGTTGCTTGCCTTACCAACGAAACCCGATCCGCCAAAAACAATACCCGTTTCGCCCAATTGCATTGCACCAGCAAATCCACTAAGGCGATAACGGTGCGGGTCTTGCCTGCACCCGTTGCCATCACCACTAAACTGCGGCGCTGGTTGTGTTGCTCAATGGCTTCGGTCACGCCGCGGATGGCTTGTTGCTGATAACTGCGTCCGGCAATGCCGGAATTAATCGCCGCCGAAGCCAACGATTGACGGCTGCTGCGCCGCTGCATCAACAGTTCCAGCTCGTCCTTTTTATGGAAACCTTCCACCCGGCGCGGTGCGGATTGGTTGTCGTCCCAAAACCAATGTTCATAACCGTTGGTGTAATACATCAACGGACGGCGTTGGTAACGGGCTTCCAGGCAATCGGCATACAGTTTGGCTTGTTGCTGTCCGGCACGGGCATCGCGGCGGGTGCGTTTGGCTTCCACCACCGCTAACGGTTTGCCGTCATCGCCCCATAACACATAATCGATAAAGCCCACGCCCTGGTTATTGGGCATTCCGGCCACTTCAAACTCGCGGTCGTCTTTATTTTTTAATGCCCAACCCGCTTCCTGCAACAGCAAATCGATAAAGTAATCGCGGGTTTGCTCTTCGTTGTAATCGTGCGCATCCTGTTCCGCTTGGTTGGCGGTTTTGGCTTTGGCAATTTCGGCGCGCAATGCAGCAAGTTCTTCATGAATGGCAGTCATGCCCTCCAATTGGGCTTTTAACGCGGCATTTTCTGCTTGCTGCTGTAAGAAGCGGTCTTCCTGTTTGGCAAGTTCTTCAACCGAAACTGCTTTTGCTAGCGGTGCTGCTGGAATTAACGCAGAGTTGAATTGCAAGGCCGGATTCGGGCGTTGCCGTGTGCCGTAAGTCCGCGCCAGCCAGTAAGCAATATGGAACAGCTCGGTAATGGCGGTCAGGGCATCCGCGCGGCGGGTTACTTTGCCATGGGCGGCGCGGTTGCCGATGGCAATCACCAACGTGGCTTTGGTGAAGATGCTTTCGCCGACATTGTGCCGAAAACTGGGGTCATGCACCCGTGCGCCCAGGCTTTCTTCATAGCATTTGAAATTGGGGTCAACCTTATACACCCAGTTGACCATCTGCTCCAGCGTCATCCGCGCATACCAACACGCGGCGCGGCAATCGGTGTTTAAGTAGCTTTCTGCTTTGCTAGCACTGTCATGGATCGACAGCCATTCCTCCTGCAAAAAGCTAAAATTGCTCATGGCTACAATTGTCCGGCAAAGGCTTGGTGTTGGAGGGAGGCGAATAACAACTTTGCTCTTTCAAGTTGCCTCATGTTAGTAATTTTTAGCCCGACAATTTTCTGAAAAATATCAGCAAACTTATTTTGAAGCGTAAGTGGAGGCAAGATAATTTTAGTGCGAAGCAATCCATCTTGATCGATGGTTGTCATGGTGACAGTTTTGGCTTGTTTTTTTATATTTTGTCTCGCCGCGGGTGTTCGTAGCATGAAATTCAAAAATATTGGGTTTATTAATTCTTTATTTGGCTTAATTCTTATCAAATGGCATTCAAAAAGCGCATGGTTCTTTATACCCAAATAAACATTATTGAAACCAATCCCATCAAGTTTCAAAGAAGACCGGCAAAATAAAATGTCACCATAATCCAGTCCATACTTCTCTAACTCTTCTTTTGTTGGTGCAATTTGCCTTGAATTATCAAGCTCAAGTTTGTCACTCCGAAATAATTCTTCAACCCAAGCAACTGGTAAACCCTCGCTATATTCCTCATTTTTTTTGAAAATACCGTTGTTCGGTTTGCCAACTGTGATATCACCTAATTGTTTTTCTGGCCAATGTAGTTTATTGGTAATTGAATCCCCAAACATCTCCACAAAAATGCTTTGTGCAAGCTGGTCGAGCTTGGCAATCGCTGCTTCCCGTTTGCGTTTAAGCTCATCGGCTTTGTCGAGTATGGTGGCAATGCGTTTTTGTTCGGGGAGTGGTGGTAGCTCTATTTCAAGTTCTTCAACCATCCCTTTTGTTACATGCTTTAGTCCAACCCCTCCATGCGACATTCCGATTAGAAGATTTAATTTTGAATTAATTAATAATTTCGCCCATTCCTTCGTTATTATTGTTTGGTTAAGATCAACACGAAAAATATGTTGATTCAAGACCGCGTCATCACCCTGCCAGATGTGTGCGCCAAAAGAAGTACCAGGTGTTCCAGACCACGCTAAAAGCAAATCATTTTTTTTAACTTTAACCTGTCTTTCACATGACCCACTCCAATAATTAAAGGATTTACCAGAATTATTTAAATTTTGAATTCTGATAATTGGAATCCCTGAATCACTCCAATCTGAAGGTTTGAAAGCTTTTCCATTTACAAAATCAGCAACTTCTTTTAGTTTAGTCGAAACGTAATTCACTTCAACATCCCTTCCAACTCAGCCAACCCTGCCTGTATCTCGTTATCCAACTGCTTCAATTCAGCAATCAGTTGTGCAGGTGAAATATGGTCGATTTGTTCATGCACGACTTCCTTATAACGGTTCAAGCTCAAATCGTAGCCAGTGGTGGCAATTTCATCTTTCGGCACAGTAAAGCTTTGTGCGGTGCGTGGATTATGGCGTTCGTCGGCTTCGCGCTGCTGCCATCGCGCCAGCACATCAGGCAGGTTGTTTTTGCTGTGTTCATCGCCGGTGAGCGCAGCTTTGGGGCGGGTGCCGAGTTTATCCGCTTCTAACAGCGGTTGGCGTTTGTCGTCCAGGCTCCAGCCGTCGGCCAGCATGTTATAAAACCACACGCTGTCCGTGCCGCCGGAATTGGTTTTGGTAAATACTAAAATCGCCGTGCTGACCCCCGCATAAGGCTTGAATGCGCCGCTGGGCAGGGAAATGACGGCATCCAGCTTTTGTTCTTCCACCAATAGGCGGCGTAAGTCTTTATGGGCTTTACTGCTGCCGAACAATACGCCATCCGGCACGATAACCGCCGCGCGTCCGCCCGGTTTTAACAGCTTTAAAAATAAGGCTAAAAACAGCAGTTCGGTCTTTTTGGTTTTAACCACCGCCAGCAAGTCCCGCGCGGTGCTGTCGTAATCCAGGCTACCCGCAAACGGCGGATTGGCGAGAATCAAGCTGAACTGTTCTTCTTCCAGCGCGTAGTCTTGTGACAAAGAATCGCGATAAGTAATGCTGGGGTTTTCCACGCCATGCAACAGCATATTCATACTGCCGATCCGCAACATGGTGTTATCGAAGTCATAGCCGTGGAACATCTGGTGATGAAAATGCTCGCGGCTGCGTTCGTCAAAAAACAGTTCCGGATGATGTTGGCGCACGTATTCGCCCGCCACCACCAAGAAGCCGCACGTACCGGAAGCGGGGTCGCAAATGATGTCTTTGGGCGTGGGTGCAGCCAGTTCGACCATCAATTGAATGATGTGGCGTGGCGTTCGGAACTGGCCGTTTTGTCCGGCACTGGCGATTTTGCCCAGCATATATTCGTACAAGTCGCCTTTGGTGTCGCGGTCTTGCATGGGGATTTGATCCAGCAAATCGACGACTTTCGCCAATAAGGCAGGCGTGGGGATGGTAAAACGCGCGCCTTGCATTTGCTTGCTGTACGTTGAGCCATCGCCGCCCAATTCACGCAAAAATGGGAACACATGTTCGCTGATAATGGTATACATTTCCTGCGGCGAAGTGTTTTTAAACCGGCTCCAACGCATGTCCTGGTAACTGCGGCCTTTGCTGTCGTTGCCTTCTGGGAAAATATGGCGTTCCATCGGCTTGCCGGACTTCGCGTTTTTGTTTTCCTCTAACGTCTGTAATTCATCCAGCCGCCGTAAAAACAGCAAATAAGTGATTTGCTCAATGACTTCAAGCGGATTGGCAATGCCGCCCGACCAGAAGCTATCCCACACCTTATCGACTTGACTGCGGATTTCGCCGGTTAGCATTTAATATCCTTGTTTTTCTATATTTGCTTGGCTTGGCTTGAGATTTTTTGGAACGCTCGGCATTATTGCCTACTATCACCGATCTTGTTCATCGAAAAAATTATACTTTTTATTCCAACAAACTGGTTAATGAATGTCTAATTGAATCTTTCTTTTAGAGTCGGATTTTCTTTAATCATGGCTAAGAATTCTGAAAAATAATTTCCTTTAGCCAGTCTCTGTAATTCTTTCATCCAGGGATCAGCGAAATCGATTGTTGATTTGCTATTCCGGCAAGCTCTCCAGATTCCCGTTATCCCCGAAATGCCAAAGTACTCAGGTGAACGTATACCCCAGACTTTGCGATAATCCCTTACCTGCTCTTTTTCTTTAGTTGGCTCAATTGTTTTTAATAAATACATTGCCATTTTTCGTTGTTCTTTATATTTATTATGGGTCAGATTCTCCCAAAAAACATTGGATTCACGAACTCCGATAAAATCAGAAAATTTTTGATTAAATAACTGTATGATTCGTGGCTTACTTATTTCCTCGTACCACATCAGGATGTGCCAATGTGGGGTGCCATCTAAGTGTGCTTCAACAACTCTGCACCCCAATCTTTCAATCTTTTCTTCCGACAATTTTTTTGTAACATTAGTCCATTTTTTTCTAATCAATCTATTTATTTCTTCAGGAGAAATATGGTTTTGAGGGTTTTGGCTCGTTTTTTTTAAATGATACTCAGCTGGAACAGTAATCGTTATAAAAGAGCATAACAATTGATTTTTCCTCGCATATTCGATCATGCCGTTCACAAAACACCGGTTTTGTTCGAATCTGCGTTGGTTCTTTTTTTGAGTGTCACCACCGAATGCCTTTTCAGCAATTTTTTCTTCAATGCGATATTTTTGTTGAACTTCTTTGGAAGTTAGCTTGTAATTTTTTCCTATGAGACCCAATAAATGATTCGCTTTTTCGATTTCTTGATTTGCTATAGCACGTAATTTTCTTCTCCAAAACTTAAAATCAGATGAATTTTTTTCTAAATTTTTAGATGTTTTGTTTATCTTAATAATTGGTATCTTAAGCTTTTTAGCTTGATTAGCATTAAAGCAATCAATAATCTCAACAATTGGTAACTCCGGAAATAATTTTCTCAATTTTTGAGTTTTATTTAATACTTGCTCCACTTTTTTATTGATTTCCTTGTAATCTGTTTTTTTTATAAAAGGAAATACAACATGCTTTTTTGCTAACTTAAAATTACGCATTAATTCATTAATTTTAATATATTTATTATTCTCGAAGTTTTCAATTTCATCTAAAACAGATTCAAACATCTTTGTTGATAAATGCTCTTTCAAACTATATAAAGATCTTTTTATCTTAGAATTTAATTTTAACTCTTCTATTCGAGGCTCTAAATACTTAACTTTCATTGGTTTTTTAATCTTGCTTTATACATACAGGGAAAGTTATTCCAAATTAATTTGAGAATATCCAAGATAAACCATAGTCCATATTGGATTGCCCGCAACAGTTAGGAATCAACTTCACAAGAAAATGTGAAGACTTTAGCAAAGTGACTGGAATTTAAATCAATTTGGCTGTTAAAAAATCCCCACCGCCAACCAAATTTGCCCAGGCTCGCCAATCATCCCAGGCCGTTTAATAACGCCGATAGCCAGCTTGCCGAAACCGTTTCCGGCAATTCCAGCCGGTGCCCCTGCGCACAGTACATCACGATGTTCTTACACCCGGAATTGGGTTCTTTAGGTTCTTCGGTTACTGTCACCGGTATCAGTGCCGGCTTGCCTTTGGCATGTCCTTTCCGGTATTCCGACAGCCGTGCCGTACATGTCCGGCTGTTCAAGTGGTGATGGCGGAAATAAGCCGCTTGGCTTAAGCCGCTACTTTGCCAAGCTTCAATGTGTGCCCGCCAACGGTGGGTAATCGCCATTTTTCATCCTCGCCATAAATCAACAAGGATGACAAACTTTAATGCGACCTCAGCGGACGCTTACGGACGCTTACCAAGATTCCGTCTTCTTCAGTCGTCCTATTCGGATATCATGGAAATTACCAAAGAAATACAATTTGGGCTTGATTCAAATGATTACATAAATTTGTCTTTTTATTGTGAAATTGACAACTTAAAGACAACAATTGATTTTGTTACTAACCATTATCACAAATACACCAGTAACATACCCAGTAGACGAGGTGATAAAATATCAGTTGTTAAAAATTTTTGTCTTATTTACGGAAAAAAAAAGAGCAAAATGTAAATTGGTTTTTAATGTCTATAAAATTCGAAAAAGAGAAAGTTTGTTCGTCGGCTAAATAACCTCATGTTCCTTTGATAGCCGACCATTAATACTTTGAAATTGATTATTCCCAGTTTATTTCAGTTACAATCATTTCTCAATTGCTGAAGTTTTTTGCTTTTTATCAACCTTACTTATCAGCATTTGAGCAAGGGCGCCAATTTGCGCGGATACCACTTCATTGATAACTCTTCTGTAATTGACAATGTCCGCCCCCAATTCAGAAAGTGCAGCTAACTTACGTTGAGTGATTTCGATTTCAGTGGCCTGTTGATCGGGAACATTTAACGTCAATTTAGATGCTTTATTTTGGCGTACGCTTATGGGTTTGTTATGTTCATACAATGCCCGTTCAGATGCTAAACCAATACGCACATTTAAATCAATCGGACCTTCTCCAGATGGAAAGTGAAATGTCTTAACCTTGATGCTGTAGTTGCCTTTTTGGTCGGTAATGCAAAATCCCACCACAGGTTTATTAGGATCGGCGGAGACGGCTTCAACACGCACACCAGCCAAAGGCTGATTAGTCTTTTGGTTGAGAATTTGACCTGTAGGGCAAGGCGGGCATGAAATCAGGGCATTTTCAAGTGCGCCATTTAATGGTTCGATTGGGCTTAAAAGCACGCTATCCCAAGCGGTTTAAAGTGACGACTGACAGCAACCATAACGAGGCGATATCGCCCAACAGTCTGAATCGACAATTTGAGGCGAAAGCCCCTAACCAAGTCTGGACAACGGATATAACCTACGTTTGGACGCTCGAAGGTTGGCTGTATTTAGCCGTTGTTATTGATTTGTTTTCTCGACAAGTGGTGGGTTGGGCTATCGCTGACCACATGCGGACTCCGTTGTGCGTCAGTGCCCTGCAAATGGCCTATTGGCGCAGAAAACCGAAGCCTGGCTTACTCCATCATTCGGATCGGGGCAGCCAATATGCCAGCTATGAATACCGACATCATTTGGCTGTCATGAAAATGGAACAGAGCATGAGCCGAAAAGGCGATTGCTGGGACACTCAGTTTAGAATGGCAATGAACGTCTGGCCCAACCTGACCCGTGCTGGGATTGGTGTAGTTACCTTTGAGTTGACCTGTCGATTGGTTACCGGCGTTCCCCGATCATCACCGGGTCCACCGCTTATGACCTAATAGGAGCTTTGTGCTGCAACGTGAGTGTCTTGTCCTGGCTGATGGAACAGGTGCTGCCTATCAAGACTTTCAAGAGGAATTGCAATGGCCGACAATCATTTACAACATGAAGTTATTCTTGGCGTTGATACACATTTAGATAGCCATGTCGGCGTGGTTATTGATTATCGAGGCAAATGGCTGGGCGCATTATCGGTTCAGGCTAATCCAACTGGGTATATTGAATTGCTGCACTGGGCGCAGTCCTTCGGCAATTTGCTGCGTGCCGGGGTCGAGGGGACAGGCACCTATGGTGCTGGGCTTTTCCAGCTTTTTCATGGGCATGGTATTGAAGTTTTTGAAATCAACCGCCCAGACCGCTCCCAACGCCGCTGTCAGGGAAAGTCAGATCCCACTGATGCAGAAAGCGCCGCCCGTACAGTCCTTTCTGGGAAAGCGCTGGCAATTCCCAAGTCCCAGAATGGGTCTGCCGAGGCGATGCGGACGTTGTCAGTCGCCAGGCGGAGTGCAGTAAAAGCGCGGACACAGGCAATTAACCAATTACGGGCACTACTGATCAGTGCTCCAGACACTATACGAAACAAACTCTGGAAATCCAAACCTGACCAATGCGTCAAGGGTTGCGCACAACTGGAAACCTTAGGGGATACCGTCGCTCTTCAATCATTGGCGATAGCTCTTCGGCTACTGGCTAACCGATGGTTGTATTTGACATCGGAACTATGCGAACTTGATAAAACCTTGGAAAGCTTAACACGGCAGGCAGCCAATTTGGTGTTGGCCCACAAACAGCCGCTACGCTTATTGCTGTTGCTGGCGATAATCCTGAGCGCTTGCACAGTGAAGCTGCGCTCGCTGCATTATGTGGAGCTAATCCACTACCCGCATCGTCTGGGAAAACGGTACGCCACCACCTTAATCGTAGCGGCGACCGATCAGCCAATAATGCTTTATGGACGATCACTTTGGTCAGGATGCGCAGTGACCCACGTACCCGTGCTTATGTCGCTCGCCGAACGGCTGAGGGTAAATCAACTAAAGAGATTCAGCGATGCTTGAAGCGATACATTGTTCGTGAACTTTATCCGCTTATTCTGGCAGACCTGAAAGATGCCGCATTCGTTACTTGACATAGGAGCGTCAACGCGGTGGCAGAAAGTTTTTTCCACTCGCTTAAAACTGAATTGGTTTACCACGAGCGTTACCAAACAAGGGAACAAGCACGGCGGTCAATCTTTGAATATATCGAAGTCTTTTATAACCGCTTACGTCGGCATTCCGCTAATTGCTCAATGTCGCCAGCGAATTTTGAATCATATAGAAAAGTCGCTTAACTTTTTGTCCTGATAAACTGTTGACCGATCACAACTGCCCAGTTCAAAATGCCAGACAATTCCGGCATCAGCTTTTTTTCCCGAAAGTTTAAATCAGGGTTTTCAATCACAGTCGTAAAGGGGATGGCGCGAATCCGCCGCCACATTCCTAACTCACTCCCGGTCACGATTGGTAGGTGGTTTGTGCAGAAGATGATTTTGTGTTGTGGCATAAATTCGACAGGGTTTTTAAAAAGCCCGCTCCCCTTCTGCTTCTCATTGGACGCCATAGCTTTGAAAACTCCGCCGTCCAACACATCGGTTACGTCCGATTCCAATATAAAAACAGCCCGCTTATCTTCCAGCTCGGCAATCTCCGGAGTCGCCTGACTGGGGTTTTTCTTACGCTTCATCAGTAATGAGAATTCACTCGTCAGCCCATACTCACCCACCACCTCCGATAGAGTTTCGCGCACTGTGGTTTTGCCGTTGCTGCCAACCCCGTAGAAAAAATGCGTCAGCTCAGCCGCCGCTGATCCGCTCAACAGGTAGCCCGCTAGCTTTTGTAGGTATTTAATTGTGTCAGCATCACCGGGAAGTATTTGCACCAGGAACGCTAGCCAATTAGGCACTGCGCCGCCGGGTCGTAATCCGCCCCGGCAGCCTTTAAGCACAAATCTGAGGGTAAGACCTTGCGGGCTTTCTCGGTTTTTAAGTCAATGACATACCCATTCCCCGATTGGATTGTGTATTTGTTCCGGTCGAAGTCCGTCCCGGCGCGGCTGATTTCCTCTCGCCTTTGCGCAAGATACAGCGCATCCTTTGTGCGTCGAACCCCGCGCAAACTTGCTGCCGCCTTGATCGCTTCCACTTGCACTTTGTCGCCGGGTACTTCTAAAGCTTTTAAAACCTCCAGCCGCGTGAACTCTTCCCATTTGCGGATTACTTCCTGTTCCCCGCCGTCCTTAAGCCAACGCACGCCTTTCCAACTTAAGTAAATTTTTTGATCATAAAGATAGACCAAGCCGCCTCCCGCGAAAGCTGCAAAACGCTTGGCAACATTGAAGTCCGACCCATATGCCTTGGTTTCAGCCGGGTCGAACACCCTTTGTAAATTATTTTTGGCGATACCCTCAGATGCGCCGACTTCCGGCTGCCACGCATTGGCAAGATCGATCACCCCTCCGGCGCAAGCCACATCATTCCAATCTGCCGCGGCTTCCTCCGGCAAAAGCACCCAACCGCCGCAAGCCAAAGCCGCCGCCGTTGCCGCCCTCTGCCCAGTGCCCATTTCATCGTTGTCCCCGCAAACCGCAATCACTTGGTCAGGGTACAGTTGTCGGATAATCCGGCTCACCGCCTCCAGATTTCCTGCATCCCCGGCCATAACCGAACAACACCCCGAGGCTTAGTGTAAGCTTGCTGCCGTTGCATAACCCTCAGCAATCAGGATTGTTTCGGTGACTTCCCCAATGATGTGCATCGAATTTTGTTTCACACCTAGCCAGCGTTTTGCGAAGCCGTCTCCGTCCGGGTATATACGCTGCACTCCGGTCAAGACTCCGGCGGCATCACGGAACGGAATCAATAACGTCACCCGCTCAACCCTGACCCCGAATGCGCCAACATTTTTCTGATCGAGGTAGCTGTGACTAGCCCCCGCACCGAGTTCGTGACCGGATTCCCATAACGCCAACACATCCGAAGCTTTGGAAACGCTTACCGCTAAGTCTTCCGGTGATTCTTCAGCTTTTGTTTTTTGCGTATCCACCTCAGGAAGCCCTACCTCAGCCTCCCGTAAAATTGTTTGGGCTGTCTTATCTGTTCTTGCTTCCCGCCACCTTTGCCTCAAAATCGGGTCGGGGATATATTCCGCCGCAATTTGCTCCTTCAGGTAAAACTCAACCCGCTTCTTGCGACCCCTATAATTTTGATAAAAGCCATACCCCCGCCAAGGGTGAATGCAGTACTCGCCGTCTTGATTGCCTCTTTTGCCACCCTCAATGTTGAATCGGTGTTTGCTCCCGTCTGCAATTATCTCGTCAGGCTCCGGCCACCCATTTCGGGATATCCAGTTTGAAAACTCCTCGACAGCAGCATCCGCTAGCGTAAATTCGTCTCCAACCTCATCCGATACTGCCCTAACTTCGTCAACTTATTGATTTTATGATGAATTTTTTTGATAATTTGGTCGCCCGTAAAAGGGTGCATTATTCAAGCTCACGATAAAACCCCATCCCAAATCCATGGGAATAAAATTAAAAAATTGGCCGCAACCGGCGGCCAGTTTAATCATCCATCATCTGACATTTTCAGCTTCATCTTCATAACCGGCACTGCCCCGGCAAAGCCCAAAAACAGGGGTTTCAACACATCTATGCTGCATCCCCCTCCCGGCTTAATCTTATTTGTTCAACAATGTACCGATCGACGCTGGATTTCAAAAACCTGCGGCTACGCCCCAAACTAGACTTTATCGGTGCCTCCAACCTTCCAGCCGCCACCAATCGGCGAACCGTCGATTCCGAATGGCTCAAGATTTCACAGACTGCTCCCATTGTAAGCAGCTCCTTTTTCACATTATTTTTCCCCATAAACACCCCCAAACAAAAAGTAAAAAAATTAAAATGTTTCCCAGAAAACAAACTTTGTTCAATATAAACAATAACTTGCGATAATACTATATTTAAAAAACCAGTAACTGTCAAAAGCTGTCTTGACCATCCACACAAACCTGTAATTTCAACCTTTCCAAGTAATTGCTCCAATCCTGCATCATCACCCGCCGCGCTTCCAAGTGCGAAGTCCGGTTATAAGCCCGCCCGTTTGCGTCCCTTACGGCGTGTGCTAATTGGTGTTCGATAAGCTCAACCCGGAAGCCTAACCTCATCCCCCATCGTGCGGAAGGTCGCCCGCCACCCGTCGTGTATCACTAACTCATCCGCACGAATTCCCATCGACCGCAACGCCCTGACCAAGGCGGCATCAGACAAACACCGCGAACCGTCCCCGCACCGGTCCGACCAAAATACGTAGCGGCCTTCCCCCCCTACATAGCCCTGTAATAGCCGCAAAATCGCCACGGCTTGCTGCGAGAGCGGGACTATATGATCAACTTTGGTCTTGGTCACGAAAAACCGCCATTCCGCCGCCTCCAGATCGATATCACACCACTGCATTTGCCGAAGCTCCCCCGGCCTGACTGCCAGCATCGGGGCAAGCCGCAACGCCGCTTTCACAAATTCGCCGCCGTGGTAGCTATCTAACGTCCGCAATATTTCGCCTACCGCATCCGGGTCAGTAGGCGCCGGAAAATGCCCCTTGTCCGATTTCCCCAACTTCGGCAACGCCATCTTGAGTTGAATCAAAAACCCGGTATTGCCCGAATAAGTCAAAATTTGGGCAAGGTATTGGCCGCCGCGCCGTTTCTTTTGCCCCGCGCGTTTCTATGGATTGAATACATCGAAGGCATTCGTATAAATTCAAGTCATGCACATTTTTCGCACCTAGCGACGGAAAAAAATCACGCTCAAACAACTGCCAAACCCGTCGCCGGTGGGATTCCGCCTTGCCCGCCATCCGGTTGCCGAACCATTCCGTTGCCTTGGCCTCAAAGGTTTCCGATTGCTTCAGCTTAACCGCTGTAACCCGCGCCTTTCGGCTCAACGCCTCGCCCGGATCGCACCCATTCGCCAACAACTCCCGCGCTTCTTCCCGCCGTTTCCGGGCGGCGCTGAGGCGAACATCAGGATAAACCCCTAACGCTAAGGTTTTCTAACTCCCTGCATAACGATAATTGAGCCGCCAATATTTCCCCCCATTAGTGTTAACGAGCAGGTAAAGCCCACCACCGTCTGAAATTTTGTGGTCGTTTTCTTTTGGCTTGGAACTACTGATTTTACTGTCTGTTAGGGCCATGTGTTGGTATCTTTTTTGATGGTATCTGAAAAGTACCAACAAAAAGCACCAACAATCGATTGACTGGTCAAGATTGGTATTGACACCTATTGACAAATATAATGGAATGAAGATGGAGGTGAACCGCCTGTTTTTCAGGCGGTTACCGTGTTTGAAAGTCACCGACTGACGGCAAGTGACAGCGAATGTCAGTGAATAAAATCATAGGATGGTGGAGGCGGCGGGAATTGAACCCGCGTCCGCAAGCACTCCGCCACAAGGTCTACATGCATATCCCGCGCTTTGATTTAACTAACGACTACCCGTCGGGCCAAGAAAACCGTTAGCGATTTCGATTGGATTTAGCGCTTAAGGCTCCGAACTAAGCCCTGACGCGATCTTATGTAAGATGATCCCTGAACGTTCTCCCTATCCCTAAGGATACTTCAAACTCTGGTTGCATAAGCACCGCCAGTCAGAGAAGTGGTGCAGGTTTTAAGCTGCTAAAGCCACTGAGTAGTTTTCGTCGTTTGCGAATACTTTTTTTCTGTAGGATTTACGAGGTGTACAGTCCTCGGCATGCACTCAAGGTTTCGCTACCCACGTCGAAGCCATGTCGCCCCCATATTTGGTATTGTACTATTTAAGACTAGTGATTAACAAATTAATTCAACTTTTATGAAATAAGAAACTATATTTTCTCCTTTTGTTTATGGATTTCAACGAAAGTAATTTAAATTTTTTTATTTCACCTATTTAATTAACATCCTCGACAACGGGGTATCATCGCCCGATTTTATCGGGCTGTAATCTCTATCAGCATAACATCGTTCACTAATTTGGTTAAGTTGTTGCAGTTGTTTTACATGCTGTTCGGCAACCATATCCAATATATCGTCGACTTCTCTGCCGATCATTTCTATTGCCTTTTCTAAACCATTCTCAAGTCCTTTAAAGGCGCTTTTTTCTAGCGACGGTTTAAGTTTTTTTATAATAAACCAAGGTGCCAACCAACTCATTAATACCAACAAACCGCTGTGAATGGCAAAATCAGTACCTAAATAGCCTTTGTGATGAATAAAACTATCGTAGTACTCAATTGATACCAGATAAGACACCCAGGAAATAGCCGCAAGCGGTAAAAAAAATTCACAAAAGCGCATGAATTTTAAAAATGCCCGATGAAACTTGCCTCCCGGGTTAACCAATGCCTGACGAGCCTGGAGTTCGGCTTGATTTTGCACAATCTTGGGCGCTTTGCTTCGCATAACGGCGAACTGATTTTTTAATGGGATAACCGGCAAACCAAGTTCATCGACTTTAATAATAAATTCATCCATCGCGTCGCCAAAACGGGCTTGCGCCCAATCGTCCCATAGCGCACCTGAATTTACTTCAGAATGATCTGAATCAGGAACCGTCTTGCCGGTGAGGTTTGCAGCACGCTCAGCATAATACGCCGCCAGTTTTTGCATAGGCCAGATAAAACCTTGTTGTAATTGAAGGGAAGTCGTTGCCCATTGGCTTTCCCAAAGTTCTTTGGTTTGCTTAAAAGTTTTGCTTGCGCCTAACGTATCTGCCGTTTTTTGCAATTTTTGCCTTAACTCCTCCTTTCTGATCTGCGCACCGCGCTGCTCCAGTTCGGCGACGACATGTTTGTTGGCCAAAGATAAAATCGTTGATTCCAAATCCGCAAATTCGTCTGGATACGAAGATTCGGCACAGATAGTTTTGAAAATAATCGGCTCGACAAACCCCGCCTTGCTTAATTGCAGTTTAAAATCCACAAATTGCGCCTGTTGTCCCCTGTCCCATTGGTTAAGCACAAACAACCAGGCGTGACGATTGCCTTCCGACATCAATACCCGCCAGGCTTTTTCATCACGATAGCGTTCCGGGCTGACTACATAGATCAATACATCGATATGAGGCAACCATTCAAAAACCAGCAGTTTGTTGCTTTGCTCGGTACTGTCGAAATCCGGCATGTCGATCCAGATGATGTTTTTTTTCTTTTCGTCGTCGTGTTGGGCAATGCGGATTTTTTCAATGGGTAGTTTTTCCGGCAGATGTTGTATTGCGATGTCTTGATGATGAAATAAAGTCACCTCATGCGAAGTAGGCCTTTCCACTCCGGCTTTAGCAATAGCCTTGCCTGCTAACCGGTTTATCAGCGAACTCTTACCTACGCCGGTACCCCCCATAAAAGCGACAATCAAGGGTCGTGAACCGTTCGGTTTAAATAAAGTTTCCGGGGTTCTGGTATCAAATTCGCTCAATGATTGCGCGGTTTTCTGGTCAATCCAGCCCCCTGCTAGTGCTTGCTCAGCCCAGTTCTTAGTAAGCTCAACTAATTCAGAGTAATCGTAAGCCATGACGTAATTCTTTAAGTTGAGATTCGGCTTGCTGAAGCTGATCGGGCGAAATATTAAAATACGTAGTCGATGACAATTGACCTGATAATTCCAATAGTTTTTTCTTCATGCTGCTAATAAATAATGTTTGCTTAACCGCTTCCAACTGGCTTTTCTTGAGTTCGGTTTCGACCCGTCTCATGTAACCGCCTATGGCGCTTTCGGCCAACAAGGAGGTTACGGTTAACATGGCTGGCGCGATAATAAGATCATGCATCCCTATTCCGCCGGTATGCAACGCCAAAGCGATCACCGCCGCATCGGCAGTTACCCGGGTGGCGCGCAAACTGTTCAGCACCGCCGGCTGCTCCTGTAATTTGTGGAATAGCCGATTGGCGGTATTTTCAACTTCACCCTGAAATGCCACATGATATTGTTGTGCTGAAGCATTAAATTCTTCCAGAATGTCATTACGGCGTGTGCGTAAGACACTACTGAATTCACGCCACCACTGGTTTTGTCGGTTTTGCTCGGCCTGATGAATTAATTTATCGGCCAATTGAATCAACACATGTTCGGCAATCTGGTTAAGCTGGGTTATTTCCTGGCTACTGTCGGCAATATGTAAACGCTTTTTGCCGATGCTCATCACTTTTCTAACCGGCCAGGTTAACATGCGTCGGGTATTCGCCAACAAACCCGCTAAGCCGGGAATTTCAAGTAGATTCAACAATTCAGCCAAGGCTTGCTGAAAAGTCTCGTAATGATGTGGATGGTTAAGATAATCACGCTGGTAACTTTCCAAACCTTGTTGAATGACTTGCTCAACCAGTACATGCCAATCCTGCAATAAACTATGTTCAGCGTGCACCGGTTCAAGCCAGTCCTGCCAATATTTTTGCAGTAATTCCTGTTCGCGCCGAGGATGAATTTTACGGTTAACCTGCTTGGCATTCCGTGTTACTAATGCCGAATTGCGCCACGTCGGTTTACCGGATTCTTTTTGATAATATAACAGTTCCACTTGCGGAAATTCGTCATGCCGTACCTGCCGCCATTTGTCCTTCAGCGAATTCAACAGCAATTCTTCCGAGCCCTCGCTGAGTTTATTAAGGCAAATTACCGTCGGTTGTTGCATAACTTCAAGAGAAGCCATGATTTCCCATACTGATTGGTCGGCGTATTTCTCCTTGCTCACCACAAGAATGATGACATCGGCTAACGCTACTGTCCTGATGACGCCTTCGCGATAATTCGAGGAATCTATCGAGTCGAAATCCGGCGTATCCCACAACACGCCGTCCGGCAAAATATCAGAGTTTGTTGTGTTCTGGGTTAACGAATAACAATCGTGCCGATCTTTAGGTAATTGGTTTTGCGGTAATTGCTGAAAGCGCCCGAAATACCATTGCAAGCCATCGCATGAAGATAGGTCAACGCCATCGCAAAAACCTTGCGGATGCATGGTGTATCCTGCTAACGGGCTGACACTGGCAACCGTACTGTTAAGCAAGACATTGACCACTGAGCTTTTGCCCGCCTGTGTCGGCCCGACCACCACCATTTGCAAAGGATGCTGAGGATTGCTGGTTATAAACTGGCCTTTCCGCAAAAAGGCCTCCGCCAAAATTAATTGGTTAATCCGTTGCTGGAAAACAGATTTATTTGACTCATCGGCTTGTTGGTTTAATACTGACTGGTAACGCTGTTTTAGTAACTGTATAAATTCCAGCATGATGCGTTAGCTTACGTTTATAATTAAATAAAATTTTAATGATAGTTAAGTTGTTCAATAAAATGTCGATAATTTAAGTGCCTATTCAGAACAACCACCGTATTCTTCATAAAACTTGATAATAACAATATTAACAGTCATGACTAGCTTTTCCTAGTCGAATGAACACTCGAGGCCACCCATGAGAAACTTAACCTTAATTCTATTTATTGCTTTTTGTCTGATTTTGACCGGTTGCGGCAGAGGTCCATCAATAAACGGTCACACAACGCGCACAGCCTACCGTTCTGTTAAGCAAATAAAGGAAAGAATACCCCCTGACAACCGTGTTGAATTTGAAGTGTCTTTTTGGGCAATCCGTGATGCTCACAAATCCGACGAAGAATTCCTCGACATTGTTGACGGTAAATCTGCTTTTGAAATTATCGACATGGGTAAGGAAATTTACCAACAACGCAAGGCATCAGGTGCAAAAGAATATACCCAGTACAACAGTTGGGAAGAGATGATTGCAAAATTCGACAAAGAAAGAATTAACCAGGAAAAACAGCATCCCAAAAACGACAAGAATTACGATTCTAAAAACGGCTCGGTTGTTTACAATTTAAGGGCAAGGCAACATTAAAAGACCGTAATATCTATTCTACGATTAACCTGTGCTTAGTAAAATTTAGAAGCGCAGGTTAATTGCTAAAAACATCTAAACATAATTAAGTTCAAATCATTAATTTTTTGAGAAATCAAAAAATATTGTCGGAAAATAATAAAACATCATGGATACCTTTGAAGCCATTAGCCAGCGACGCGCAGTAAAACAATTCGATCCAGATCATATTCTGAGCGAAACTGAAATTGAGCGGCTGCTTTCAACGGCTGTACTTTCTCCAACTGCATTCAACATACAAAACTGGCGTTTTGTAGTGGTGCAAGACAAAGAACTAAGGCAACAAATACGTACCGCTGCCTGGAACCAAGCCCAAGTCACAGAGGCTTCTCTGTTGATTGTTCTGTGCGCCGACCTAAAAGCCTGGGAAAAACAGCCCGAACGCTATTGGCGAAATGCGCCAGTTGAAGTGAGGGAGTATTTGCTACCCGCTATCGACAAATATTATCGCAATTTGGAACAAGTCCAGCGCGACGAAGCCATGCGCTCCTGCGGAATAGCAGCGCAAACCCTGATGTTAACCGCAAAAAGCATGGGCTATGATTCCTGCCCAATGGATGGCTTCGACTTTGATGCAGTAGGCAAATTGATTAATTTACCGGAGGATCATGCGGTCGCCATGTTCGTGGTCATCGGTAAGGCGGTGCAACCTGCTCGCCCCAGGGGAGGGCAACTCGCTTTAACCGAAGTGGTTACCCAGGATAAATTTTCCTGATTGGAAAACTTTTCTGGAAAAACAACTCAATTCGCATTACCTTTGGTTAACATGGCCTTGGGGGTGGAGATCAACGCAACAAATTGGCTGGCTTCGGTGATGGTTAACTCCATTGCCTGAATTAACTGCGAAATATCAATACTGATGATTAAAAATTCGTGGTGAAGCGCCGCGATAGCTCGACCGTTCAAATTATGTTTCAGGTATAACACCTGATCTTTAAATGCCGCCAGCACCGGCTGAATTTTTGTCTCCGCCAAGCGCATGGTTTTAATCAATTTTGTGTAGTTCTGTTTTGCGACTTTTAGTTGTTGCTTACTGCTGTTACGCAAATTGCGATCCGTATATTCATTCAATTCACTTTCCCATTCTGCAAACAGGGCGTGACTTACGCCTTCGATAGCCTTAATCCGTTCGCTGACTGAATCGGATTTGGCGCGGCAAAACTGATATTGGCGGTTAAGCAGGTGATATTTGTGCTCTAAAGAACCTTCGTTAACATGGACGATTGATTTGAATTTATCCAGCGCATCTTCGAACTCTGCTTTGGTTTCCTGCAAACTGATGCAGGCTTGTTCGACCTGATAAACCACGATATCCCGCTTGTGTTCACCAATCGTCTCGCGAGCGCTGTAATATGCATTTCTGAAAACTTTGGAAAATAAATATTTGATTAAACCAAAAACGCTATGTTGCGTATCATTTGCTGGCATCGTTGAAATTTTTGGTTAAAAACTCGTTTGCGTGGACAATATTGATTGAATATGGGGATTGATTACTAAATTCACAAAACATAGCATCGACAATTTTTTGTTCTGCAAGTTTCTCCACCGATAAATTAAAGTCAATCTTAACAGATTTAACCAGGATAAGCTCTTCGGCATCCAACTTGTTAGCCAGCCATGCCGACAAGCTGTCCGAAGTTACCGCCCAAGACGAGGGTATTTTATCATCATCCAGTTCAGAGATATCCGGCGACCAGATTGCGATCTGTTTCTCAGCCATCATTTTTCGTAATTCTGTTTGGTTAACGGCAATCGTTAACCCAGGCTTTAAGCCATTAACCAGCAATGCCATTTGCTGCATGGCATGCACTGCCATCTCATGCGCTGTTCTGTCATTAAATTTTAATTCCCGCTGCAACAATCTGACTTGATCGGCAAATATTCCACCGCCAGGAACGATGACTACCGCCCTGCCCCGATGATCCTGCACGATCTTATCCAGGCATAACTGCAACCAGCCAGACGCAATCAAGCTACCGCCAAGTTTGATGACAATCATGCCGCGCCAAATTTTTTCAGCAACTTGAGTAATGCGCTGGCCTTATCGAAACACTCCTGATATTCCTCATCCAGCACGGAATCCTTAACAATGCCGCCACCCGCCCAAAACCGGATGGTGCCGCCTGAATACACCAAAGTACGGATTACAATATTGGTATCCATATTGCCGTCAAAACCAATGTAACCAATGGAACCACAATAGATCCCGCGCCGATTCGGTTCAAGTTCCTCGATAATCTCCATCGCCCGAATTTTCGGCGCCCCGGTAATTGATCCACCAGGAAAGCAGCTTTGCAGCAAATCCATCGCATGCCTGCCTGCCGATAATGTTCCGGTGACCGTACTGACCAAATGATGGACAGTAGCGTAACTCTCGATTGCAAATAAGTTAGGGACTTTCACCGAACCCAGCTTGCAGGTTTTGCTTAAATCATTACGCAACAAGTCGACGATCATTACATTTTCGGCGCGGTCTTTATTACTGTACCGTAGTTGGTCGAGTTGCTGCCAATCCTCGGACGGGTATGCCCGGCGTGGACGAGTACCTTTGATCGGTTTGGTTTCAACCCGTCCGTTAACCAATTCCAAAAAGCGTTCCGGCGATGAGCTTAAAATCTGCACATCAGGAAAATTTAGGAAAGCGCTAAAAGGCGCCGGGTTTTTTGAACGCAGCACCTGATACGCTACCCAAGGATCGCCTTCACAAGCGGCGGCGAAACGTTGGGTGAGGTTAACCTGATAACAATCGCCTTCTTTCAGGTAATGCTTAATACGCTCAAAAGCCAAAGCGTAAGCCGACTTGTCCATGCCCGGTTTAACCGCGCCCAGGACTCGGAAAGGTTTGGTTAACTTTTGTTTAGGCACAACGCTAAACATTTTGATTAAACTCTGCCACTCAGCTTCATCCTGCGTTTGCCCTACCAAATGCGTGCGTTGCTTAACATGATCAACCACGACCGCCCATGGATAAATTCCCACGGCCATTTCAGGGATTTGTTCGGCATCAGCGGCAATCTCGGGTAGCTTTTCCAAACGGCGCGCTAAATCGTAAGCAAAGTAACCAATCGCGCCACCATTGAATGGCAAATAGGCAAAAGCATTGTACGGATGCCGTTGAAGCTCCTGCTTGACCAGATCGAAAGGATTTTCTGACGATTGGCTCACAACGCCGTTTTTATTGATTTCGGTGATTTCGCCGCGCGTGATAAATGTCGTCATCGGCTTTGCCGCCAAAATATCGAATTGTCCTTGCTGGCTATGAGGATAACCGCTATCGAGAAAAACTGCCCAAGGTTGATCGGCAATTGCTGTAAACAATGCGGAACTATCCGGGAAGTACGGCAATTCAATAATTTGTCGCGTGGATGGCACTAGAACGGGTTTAGTATGTTATAAAATAGCTGTAATTACTCGATATGATGCCATAAGTTAACCGGAGAATTGATTTTTTATATGTCGCTAATGAAAATCCGGCAAAATGATTATTCTTGAGGTTTGTTAACCTGCTTCCAACCCTTCACTTTCATCCTCGACAATCGTCATGCCAGCTTTTGGTCTCACGGTCTGAACGAGGCCGCTTATCTACGTAACCGGAACTGGCGATTAGAACTTTTCCCTAAACATAAAATACACCGCCAAAAACAAACATAGCCCCGCCCAGAGATAATCCAACTTTAAAGGCTCGCGTAGATAAAACAGGGAAAAAGGCACGAATATCGACAAAGTAATCACTTCCTGCATGATTTTTAATTGTCCCACGCTTAGCACCGTATAGCCGATACGGTTGGCGGGAACCTGCAACAGGTATTCAAACAAAGCTATACCCCAACTCACCAAAGCGGCAATCCACCAAGGTTTAGTATTTAGTTCCTTCAAGTGGGCATACCATGCGAACGTCATAAACACATTGCTGCATAGCAACAACGAAATGCTGATCAGAATAGGATGATTCATGGACGATCAATAATCGGACAGGGTTTTGGGTGGAATAGCGGCTCTTAACGCATTCAAAATAGCCAGTACATCGATGAATTCCTGGAGAATTGCGCCGACGACGGGCGTAATAAAGCCTAATCCAGCAAAAATCATCCCGATAATACTTAACAAAATACCGCCTATCGCGCTTTGCATAGCAATCCGATGCATGCGTTCACCGATATGGAATAATTCATCCACTTTTAACAGTGAACTGTCCATAATGACGGCGTCGGCAGATTCACCAGTGATATCGCTATTCTGACCGAATGCGATGCCAATGGTCGCGGCGGTTAAGGCGGGCGCATCGTTAATGCCATCGCCAAGATAGACCGTTTTCGCTAGCTTGGTTTCCTGTTTGACTATTTCGAGCTTCTGCTCAGGGCTTTGACTGAAATGGACATGCTCAATTCCGACTTTTTCCGCCAGATATCGCACTTCGGATTCGCGGTCACCAGACACGATCATGACTCGACTGAATAAATGATTGGGACGCAAATGGTTAATGAACGAAGGACTGTCGGTACGGACTTCATCACGAAATCGTAATGTGGCCGCATATTGATGGTCAATTAAAACAACGCATTCCAATCCCCCGCTTGCTGGCGGTAGTTGAACGGCTATATCGGGATGGTTTTCGAGCAGATTTTTGCGGCTGGTGACTTGCACCGTTTTACCATCAACTTTGCCGCTCACGCCTTCTCCCGCGAGCTCTTGAATATTTTCCACTTTAAGCAGCGGCAGGCTTGCCTCTTCCGCAGCTTTAACAATAGAACTGGAGAGAGGATGCCTGGAATAACGTTCCAGACTGCCAATCAGAGACAAAATAGCCTTGTCGTCAAAGGATTTGGCTGGAATCAAATCAGTTAACGTAGGCCGCCCGTAGGTCAAAGTGCCGGTTTTGTCGAAAATCGCCGTGCTACATGCGCCGATGTTTTCCAGTATTGCCGGATTTTTGATGATGATTTCCCGCTTCGCCGCCAGCGAGATGGAACTGATAATCACGACAGGAATACCGATGAGCAAAGGACAAGGCGTTGCAATCACCAATACCGCCAAAAACCGGACCACATCGCCCGAATACCACCACGCGGCAATGGCGACGCTCAACGCTAACGGGGCATACCATGCCCCCAGCTTATCGCCCAAACGCCTGAGTTGCGGCCTGTCATGTTCGGAACGGCGCATCACTTCGGTAATTTTGGCGTAACGGGAATCGACCACCAACTTTTCGGCGCGAATGCTCAAAGCGGTATCGCCGTTAATTGCACCCGACATCACCGGCGAACCACTGGTTTTTTCCATATGATACGGCTCGCCCGTAAGATAGGATTCATCCATAGAGCCAATACCTTCCAGCACGATACCGTCTACAGGGCAAATCTCGTGTGGCAATACCAATAAAGTATCACCGATATTCACCTGTTCGGTTGGAATATCGCTCATCTCGCCATTTATTTTTTTATGGGCAATGGAAGGCATGCGTTTCGCCAACGCTTCCAAAACAGAAGAGGCTTTCTTAACCGCATAAGTTTCTAGCACCACCCCACTCGCCAGCATCAGTACGACCAGGCATCCGGCAAGATATTCTTCCAGCCAAATAGCGGATATAATCGAAATTCCCGCCAGCAAATCCGCGCCAAAATCACCTTGGAAAAAATCCCTGATAATCCGCAATACCAGAGGCAACCCACCTAACACCAACACCAACAACAATGGCAGTTGCAACAAGGTAAACGGAAATCTCAATTGTCCCTGATACAGGTTAACTGACCCGTCTGACAGGTTAACATTGAATCCGATGGAATATGTTTCATGCCCTGTATTCATGGCGAACTTCATCAAGAGGTAAGCACAAATGCCTACCAAGCTGAATAGCAGGATAGTTTTATCGGAAGCCGTTTGCTGAGGTTGAGACATGGGTTAACTTTAATTGAAAGACGTTTTACCAGTCTTTATTTCAGTAACGGTTAACCTAAAAAGCGACATGATCTTATTTGTCTCCTGACAAACGTTTGGGCAGTGCGTCAAACATTAACATCAAAGCGCTAAGGGAAACAGCAATATCGGCTACGTTGAACACGCCTGTCCGAAGCGATCCGATACCTAAATTAATAAAATCGACCACAAAACCGAACAATACCCGGTCGATCAGATTGCCAACGCCTCCGGCAAGCAACAAAGTTAACGCCATCAATTCCCATGCCGCAATCGATTTGGCCAACAAAATGTAAACCAATAATGCCAAGAGCATGATGCCCACGCCTACTGAAAACAACCCTGCCTGCCATTCTACTGGTAAGGCAGAACCCAAGCTTAAAAACGCACCGGTATTATGGGCAAGCTGTAACCGGAACGTATCGCCCAAAAACGACAAGACTTCGGTTTGAGACAGATTAGTTTGCGCCACCGACTTGGTGATTTGGTCGCAACTAACGCAGGCTATCAGCACACCAACCATTAGAAAAATGCGTTTTGAGATAGTCATATCTAATGTCCTGGTACAGTTGTTTGCTATATGAAATTCAGAGATAGATTGATCAGGCCACATCATTTCTGTAGCCTGAAAATACAATTCGATACACCAATTTATTTTCGGCTTTGTCCGACCAGAAACCCGACCAAACCGGAAACAATCGCGCTGACAACCCCACCGCTCCATTTTTTATCTTCCGCAGTACCGGTCGCAAATAAATAAATGCAACCCGTCAAGACCACGCCAACAGCCAACAACGAAAAGCAAAATAAAATGAAGGTCATTTTCCGCTTCAATTCGGCATCTGCCGTTTCATTCGTTCGCCTTACTTCAGCATCTTCCGGTTTTTCGTTACTGACCGACAGTTCGTATTTGTGGTTTTTGCTTAAAATTTGGCCAATATTGATCTGTTGATCATCATCGGCCATTTAGATGCCTACGATCTCGGTAAGCAGATGCTTGTCTTTATCCAGTATCCCTAAGCGTTTTTTTTCCGTCTTCGCTTCCGCCACGACATCGTATAAAGCAATGGCTTTACGCAAAATTTCTGTTTTGGTGGTGTGACCTGATACGGCCAATTGCTCCAAACGTTCGTTCAATTCGGGTGATAAAGACAAGCTTAACCGCACCGCTTCTTTAGTCTCTGTTGCCATAATAATCTCCGCTTATATTAAGAATGCATTATTTATGCGTAAATATTACGCCTTTTTCATGCAAAAACAAACTGTTTGATTATTTTTTAGGCAGAATTTTCTGTAACTTTTTCGGAAATATTAATGCTGGTTGGGTTAGGCAAAGGCGAAACCCAACTTTTAATGATTAAATTTGTGATGGTTAACCTTACATTCAGTTGAATCCAAGATCTAATGAAGCCAGGATAAGCTATTTTCTTCATTTTTAATGATAATCTCAACACGCCGGTTTTTTGATTGACCCTGTAAATTTGGGCTGCCATCGGGATTAAAGTTATCAACAAGCGGCCGGGTTTCTCCAAAACCATCGACTTTTATTCTCTGGGCTTTAACGTTATCGGCAGTAAGTTGTTTGTAAACCGTCATTGCCCGGTTCAAAGATAGCGTATGGTTATACTCATTACTGCCGTTACTGTCAGTATGCCCTTCGAGCAATAATAATCTGTCCTCGACTTTGGGATCGTTGAGGATGGAGGCCATGCTTAAAACTTTTGAAACAGCAGGCGGGGTTAAGTCATATTTGTCGTATTCGAACAAAACTCCGGGGAAGAAAACGATGACACCCAGATCTCGCTCGGCGGTTTCAAAGCCTTGGGCAGCAAACTTATCCCGCAGTTCCTGATTTGACATTGTTGCACAACCACTAAGCAATAACGCTGCAGCCAAACTTATAATCAACTTAGTCTTAGATGAAAATCCAACACGCATTCTGTGATCCCATAAATTTTTTTAGAATTAGCTAAAAAATTAGTATCACAAGAAAAAGGTATTTTGGTTCAATTCTAAAATTGCTTTTCACCGAAATGGAGCAAGCTTTCGAAAAAAACCAATGCTCATTGAGCTAAATAACACTTACCGGCTCTTGATGAACTAATCATTAAGGTTAAGCACTATAAACCTCGATAAAATTCAGGTTATTTATAGTGAGTCCAATAATACTGTAACGAACCATGACAGGGTAAATCTATAAGTATCAACACCTAACAAAGCGGCAAAGGAATAGACAACTTAACCTTAACCGCTAACATTGACTTAATACCCATTATAAACTGTTGGGCTAACAACATCCCCTAAGCATCGAAAGATTGTTGGAGTTCATCAGCTCATTTCAACCTGCGAGCTGAAATATAGGAACAATGAACTCAATAGACTTGTTCCTATCGGTTATAAATTTGGTCTACAAAATCCTTAAACCATTGGGGGCGAAAAATGATGATGTACAAAATAAGGATTTCCAACAGTGGAAAAGGGATTACGTGCAAAACGATCAGTATTAGCAACGCTATGATGCTGGCGATGATTTTTGAGAATAACGACGTTTTACTCATAAAGGACAATAAAATAGGAGGTTTTTATAATAAATTTGGTGAGTATTAAAGCATAGCCTTCGACCAGTGCTACACCCCTATCCACCACTCAGTGCCTGAAAAATGTAAACAACAGCTTCATCGGGGACATGATCTGAAAGTGTTTTTCGGTCGATCACGATGGTGTCGTTGATACAAACATTGACATGCCGCCGCAACGCGCCGTGCTCGTCGAGCACGTAATCGGTGAAGCCGGGGGCAATCTCGTTGATCTTCCGCAAGATCTCCGCGACCGAGCCAGATGGCACGCTGACAGTTCGGTAAGCGAGTGCCGGAAAGAACTGGTAAAGATGGGAGGTCATTTCCACTGTAGGCATTTAGCTTACCCAAACCGTACTGAATATACCGGCGGAAAGTTGTTGCCCAGGCATTGCCATGTTTCACCACGATCTTCTGATAGATAGACGTTGCCAGACGTACTCCCAAAACACAGGTAATCACCGGACACATCGAGACCATGCCGCAGTACGATGTCATAAGCATGGGTTTGAGGCAAGCCACTACGAAATAATTGCCAGGATTGCCCTCCATCCGTCGTTCGGGCAACACACAGGCCACCATCGATTGCCATGCGCGCCATATCCGTCCGCGCAGGCACAACCCATGCGGTTCGCCCATCTTGTGCATCAACTGCAATAGGAAAACCGAAATGCACGCCAGAATCAGGCATACTGACTTTCTTCCAATTCTGCGCGCCATCGTCGCTATAAAACACGCCGCAGTGATTCTGCTGCCAGAGGTGATCCGGCTGTCCGGCGCAAGCAGCCACAAAATGGGGGTCGTGACCCCATTCCGCCTCCGGATTCGGCATGTAATCATTCAACATGCCACGGTTGCATGCCGCCCAGCTTCGGCCACCATCAATGGATTCAATCACGCCTGCCGAAGATGCGGCGACATAGAGGTGATCCGTATTGCGCGGGTCGATAACAATGGAATGGATGCCCGGCTCGAACACGCCATAATCAATGCTCGCCGGCGTACCAAACCAGCGGTTATCGCTGGTCGCATCACCGGCAAACAAGTCGCCGCCCCGGCTTTCATGGTTCCACAACGGTCGGTTAAGTACCCAACTCTCGCCGCCATCGTCACTGACGAACAGGCCGCCGGGAATCGTGCCGGCATACAGCCTACCGGGTTGTTCAGCCGTGCCAAATGCCATAGTCCAAATCTTGTAAACAGTTGCATCCGCGTATTCAGGCTGTCCTGTCGGCGCTAAGGGGTCAAAATCAGGTGTCGGCAAAACTTTGACGATGTACCGCGCCCCCTCCGGGTATTTTAACGACAGCACATCCTGCCAAGTCGCCCCGCCGTCACGCGAACGTGACAACTTCGGCCCCCAATGGCCATGATCCAGGGAAGCCCACAACGTGCCATCGCGCAGGTCACGCGCAGCATAACAGACGGGTATGCCTGCATGTTCGATGATCCTGGGTTGCCAAGTGGAGTTCGCACGATCGACTATTACCGTTCCCTTACGGGTGCCAAGCAGAATCACATTAGACATAAATTTAGCCTCAGTTTCGTAGGTTGGGGTGAACTTGTGTTTATGCTCTTCGGGTAAACCCCCAACATCAATTTTCCACTTTTTGTTGGGTTGAATGTAATCAAGCCCAACCTTCGTGCTAAAACAATAACATTGATCAATATTTGAAATGCCGGTATGGTAAATTCATCGCAATACTAAATAATATCAAACAACGCATGGACAATTTATATTTCAATCTGAGCATCATATTTTTTTTAATCTTGATTAACGGGATTTTCTCGATGTCAGAGATGTCTGTAGTTTCCTCAACGAAAGCCAGACTGCAAAAATTGGTTTCTGAACGGCGGTTGGGTGCCAAAGCCGCATTAAGGCTTCATGAAGAACCTACTCACTTTTTATCTACCGTGCAGGTCGGCATTACCGCAGTCGGGATATTGAGTGGAGCATTTGGGGAAGATACCTTAAAAACACCTATCCAACAAGCACTCTTGCAAACCCCTGCATTGGCGTCTTATTCAGAACCCCTTGCCCTGATATCCACAGTAACCCTCATTACCTATTTTTCAGTCGTACTTGGTGAATTGGTGCCTAAACGTCTGGCTTTGCAAAACCCGGAAGGTGTTGCCTCAACCATCGCTAAGCCGATGCAAGTTTTGGCGCTAATTTTCAGCCCTATCGTTTGGTTGCTCTCAGCATCAAGTCAATTGCTCCTAAAACTCTTAAGGCTTGATCGTACAAAAGAAATGGCTGTTACGAATGAAGAAATCCGCATCATGATGGAAATAGGTTCAGATGCCGGTGTATTCCACGTAGATGAAAGTCAGATGGTTAATAATGTCATGAAGCTAGACGATGTACGAGTTCGGGCGATTATGGTGCCACGTAAAGAAGTTTACGTGATTGATATCCTAGAGCCTCTAAACCAACAACGTAAAAAAATTGAAAACAGCCCGTATTCCCAAATTATCGTCTGTAATGGCGGTTTTGATCAGGTGCTCGGCATACTCAATTGCCGTGATCTTCTTAAAACCGTACTTGTTAAATATGAATTTAATATTGAAACCGTCTTAAAACCGCCAGTTTATGTCCAGGAAACGATGACATTAACCCATTTATTGAAACAATTTCGCGAAACCAATTCAGATTTAGCAATTATCGTCGATGAGTATGGGGATATCGAAGGGCTAGTGACAATAACGGATTTGCTCACGGCAATTGTTGGGGTATTACCCGCTATTTCTGGCGATTCGGCTTTTGAAATTGTGCAGCGCACTGACGGTTCCTGGCTGGTTGATGGAGATATGTCGATCGCTCGATTTAAATCGAAAGTAGGTGTTAAAACAGAATTTCAAGGCGAAACCGATAATAATTTCAATACCTTGGCTGGCATGATTTTGTTTCATCTACAAAGATTACCCCATGCAGGGGAGAATTGTTTGGTTGATAATTGGACTTTTGAAGTCATAGATATGGACGGAGCACGAATTGATAAAGTTTTAGTGCGAAGGATGCAGTGAACCGCATTTTTTTCAAGCCGATTTCAATTTCAATAAACTCGCATTGTCCTTTCAATTTATCCTAGTATCGTAGGTTGAGGTGAGCTTGTGAATCGCAGCATCGCTCTATAGCTACCTCTAACATTTCAATATTGTTGTTTTTGTTGGTTTTCTCTACATTCAACCCAACGCGCTAAACTGAGTGAAGCACATTAATCGCGAACGATGCGCCTCGTTTCTCGGTACATCCTATAGCTCTGAACATCAAAACCCAACTTACAGTTATCAATAGCATATTAGGATTTGTTAATCAGCTTAACCTACGAGCTGAAATTTCGAAAATAAAATGTTGAGGATCAATCCTCATCGCAATTTGCCGGACTGTTCAGTGACATTAATGATCATCTCCAGGCGATAATGGGCAATCTCATTGCGGCGAGCCGCCGAGCGCATCATATAGACGCGAACCTTATAATCGCCGGTTGCTGGGAGAGTGCCTTCGTATTGATTTTCACTCACCGAGCCATTGAACATGGCGACCTCATTTTCACCGGGGGCTAGGATGTTGAAGTAGGTAGCGCCATGCTTGGTTGCCAGGCTGACGTTCATGGACTGACCGGCTTGTGCGCTTAACAGGTAATCCACGGTTTCGTAACCCTTGATGCTGGCCTCGACCACGGCGCTATTGCTGCCCTTCTTGAAATGTACGCGCTCGGTGCGAATGCCGTCGGCGGCGATACCCGTGATGGCGGTTAACAACAGAAAACAGGGTAAAAGCCAAAGAGTAAAAATTTTAATAGCATACAATTTCACTTGATTTCTCCAGGATTGTTAAATCTAGCCAGCATGGCACCTCGAGCAATTACTCATTTTACCGGCTCGATGCTTACCCTCGCCCCTGAGCATAAGCAGTTCAACAATAGCGTTATTCAAAACTTGCCCCTGTATCTCAAAATTTTTATCTAATTCGTGGCAAGATGTACACGCGCGTGCGCCAGTTGCAGAAAAAACGAATTCACCATGTGGATTCTTCAATGCGCCGATGGTGATTTGGGCAAATGTACCACGATGTTCGGTGTGGCAACCTGAGCACGCTTTTCTTTCGCGAATGATTTCCTGATGAAATTTAACAACCTCCATTTTAGCTACCTCAGCAAACTGATTACCGTCATGGCACATTACACATTTTTCAGATGTTGCTCCCTTAAAAGGCTGATGACAGTCAGAACATCCGGATGCATTCGAATGATAACGGCTTAAATCACCCGGTGCCCACAAGGTTTCCGGAAAGTTGAGCGAACCCCAAACAACCCATGCGATTACAAAGAAGACGAGGACAGCGGTCACAACGAAAGGCCTTAGTAGCATGCTTAAAAACCGCATTTACAGCCCTCCAAAATACAATGCACCGCCGATATGAAATAGGGTCAAAATACCAAAAACTATCGCGATAGGCACATGTAACGCCCGCCAAATCCGGAATATCTTTTCTTGGGCGGCAAGATCGAACAATTGACCTGAAACCTCATCCTCGGACAGTCCTTGCTTGAGCAGATCTTTTCTAGCCTCACTCAATAAACTTAATGCCTTGCGATGAACGAATACCCCAACAATGCCACTGGCGACAACAATCACCATAGCACTCAGGGTTAGTACTGGCACCAAGGCATGAAAATGAATGCCGGCATGAATAAAAATCAAAAGCGCGCCAATAACACCAGCGAGTTGATGCAGCCAAAACCAAAGCTTAGGCCAACCGGTTTTTCGCCCGAAGCGTTTTTTTAACGAATAGCCCAAGGTTAACAAAATCAACGCGAACCCAAGCCAACCGGCAAGATGACCGTATTGCGTATGGCCGAAAGGCCAACCCGTAAAAGCGCTGATGATATGCTCGATCAGCCAGCCAAAGATCATGGCAGCGACAACTGCCGAGATGACAACCCGAAAACGTTGAGTGGTTGATGCCATGGAAAAGATGAGTCCGCGTAGCTCCGTTTGGCCTAGCGTAATCGGAAGCGTGATTATTTTCAATTCCATATGTACGATTATTTATGCCCATGGGTACGCTACACTTATCGTACCGACGGGTTCTGTCATTCCGAAGGAGCATCGCGACTGAGGAATCCTAAGCGTTTCAGATTTCTCCCGCTGGTCGAAATGACAACATTCGTTCTTAACTTAATGACAGTGACAATCTGCGTGGGAGCGATAAAAAATAGGATGTGTAAACGAAGTGAAGCGCACTTGTACCTCCCAAAGGGTATCTATCGCGAACGATGCGCCTCGTTCCTCGGCACATCCTATGGCTCTAGTAACGCTATGACGGACGATACGATTTTTGAAAAAAAAGACGCATTATTCATGATGATATTTTTAAGTGGGTTGCATGGCTGTTCAAATCAGTTTTGTTGGCAAATGTTGGGTTACGACGCGCCCAATGGCCAGTGATCGTTTTGTCAATGTTGCCATGCACGTCTAACCCAACCTACGGTACTCGTTCCTCGGCACATCCTATGGCTCTACCGCATTTTTCTGCCGAACGGAGCATGTTATATCGTTTACAGGGTTGCGACGTGATTCAACAACAGCACAGTCGGCAAAACGTAAGTGACGGGGTACATACCTCCTCACGAGGAGAGCCCTTCGATAAATACAACTATCCAATCGATCTCGCCCACATCTCAAACACATGCCAAGCTATATATGAGAGAGATCCATAAATCAGAAATCGAAATTGCCATGCCCCAAATCTTCCGCATGTATTCGAACCATCCTCAAGAATTTTTCGCAATACCTCACTGCCAATTTGGATAGCTTCTGGGTGCCTACCTGAAAAAGGATGCCTACCTGCCTCTATCTTTAGAAGCTCTGCATTGTTGTAAAGAGTAGATGTTACATACTGCAGTTGCTTGCAACCGCAAAAGAAACTAGCTGACCAAGCTAGAACTGCCAGACCTAAGGGAATTTGGGTTGGGTTCAAGGCAAGTTCGCGAGTCTGAGTTAGCGAGAACCCAATAGCGGCAGCTGCGCCTGCAAGCAAGAAATAAGTGTACCTATTTTGCCCCTCTCTATGAAGCTTAAAGAGTTCTATTTCTGATTCGTCTGCCATGTCAAATCCTGGAGCCTTACGCTCTAACGTAAAGTATGCACCTGTTTAGGAGTAAAACAATTATAAAAAAAGTTATCAAATAAATTGCTAAAAATTTCATTAATTTAACTTTGCAATTTGTTTGTTATCAAGTAATTAATCAAAAAATAAGCACACCGTATAACCGAAGACGGTTCTCTTGGCTTAAACCTGTTAGGGAAAATCCTTAATGAATCGCCAACATATTATCCAGCGCCTTCTTAGCTAACCTCGCATCATCCTTATCTACCACAATCCGGTTAACCACATTACCCTCAACCAGATTATCCATCACCCACGCCAGATGTTGCGGGTCGGTGCGAAACATGGTGGAGCACATGCACAAGTGTCGGCGACATAAAATGGACATTTTTGCCGTCTTTTTTGCATTCTTCGTGCAAGCGGTTAACCAGGTTAAGCTCAGTCGCCACCAACCAGCGCGTGTTGGGTTCGGCTTCGCGGATGGTTTTCAGGATCATGGTGGTGGAGCCGATGTATTCAGCTTTCTCGCAGACTTCAAACGGCGCTTCCGGATGGGCGATGACTTTGGTTTCCGGATATTTCGACAGAAAGTTGTCGATTTGTTCCGGCTTGAACATTTGATGTACGGAACAAAATCCGCCCCAAAGGAAAATTTTGGCGTTTTTAATCTGCTCTTCGGTTAACCCGCCCATCGGCTTGTTAAAATCCCATAGCACCATTTGCTCCAACGGAATGCCCATGCGATAGCCGGTATTGCGGCCTAAGTGTTGGTCAGGGAAGAACAACACTTTAGGTCGGTTGGAAAAGCTCCATTCCAAGATTTTTTTGGCATTAGACGAGGTACAGACGATGCCTTCATGCTCGCCGCAAAACGCTTTCAGGTCGGCGGCGGAATTGATGTAAGTGACCGGCGTAACTTCGTTATCGACATCAATCACCTGCCCTAATTCTTCCCAGCAATTCTTAACCTTAACCAGGTTCGCCATGTCCGCCATCGAACAACCCGCCGCCAAGTCCGGCAGGATGGTGATTTGTTCTGGACGGGTCAGGATATTCGAGACTTCCGCCATAAAATGCACCCCGCAAAATACGATGAATTCGGCATCCGAGCCGCCGCATCACGAGATAATTGCAAGCGAATCCCCGACAAAATCAGCATGCTTGAATACTTCGTCGCGCTGATAATGATGCCCTAAAATCACGCAGCGTTTACCTAGCTTTTCCTTAGCGTTAACAATGATGGCATCGCATTCTTCATCGGTTAACAAGGCGTAATCTTGGATGGGTTTAGTAGTTGATGTCATTGAGTGAATCCTGACTGCAATTGGGTTGAATGAATAGGTTAACGTTGGCGCATTATAGTAGTAATCGCCGACAACTCCCAGATTTGATGGTTTTAGGCAATTTTCATTCAAAATATTATGAAAAATTCTGATGCACCTTAGTTTTTTTGTTAGCGTCAATAAAAAAGTAGGTCATATCACACACTAATGCGGCATATGACACAGTTAGTTATATTTGTGTTTGTTTTTATTGAAATTTTATTTAAAGAATAATCAGAAAAAATGTGTCATTTGACACACTTTTAGGGTGAACACCCCCAAACAAACTTATTTCTAACATTGAGCATTAAATCTAACATAATAAAATGAAATCAAAGCCAACATATAAGACTCTAATAATTATAAGTTTTTTTCTATAAGCCATAGAACACTCAATTAAGTTTTATCAGATCAATTTTTATTTAAAAACTGGCTCATAAATTGCTTTATTTTTTGATTAACACCTGCTTTGTATGGCTTCGATACGGATTATGCTATTGATCAAGGCAGGTAATCATAAAAAACAAACAAGGACATTATGAGCCAGTCAAAGATACAAAAAAAATTGCTCCCGGTCGTTATCACAAACATCGTGTTGGGGTTATCTATGTTCACATTTCCGGTTAACAGTTCGGCGGAAGAAACCGGCGAACACGGACAAAACACAAACAGTCAGCCAGCAAGAGATGATTCAGTATTCGAACTTGGGCAAGTTACGGTTACTGCCACACCAACCGGCAGATTGGACAGCCGGGACATTCTTAGCTCAGTGGATGTGATGAATGCAGACAAAATCCAGAACCAAAACGTGTTAACCAGCTTCGACTTGTTGCACCGGATGCCGGGCGTGCAAATCACCCAGTTCAACCAAGGCATCACCACCGGAAAATTTTCGTTCCGCGCCTTTAACGGCGAAGGCAATATCAACGCGGTTAAATTGCTGATCGACGGTATTCCCAGCAATACCAATGACGGCAACATGCCGTTCATCGACGCGTTGTTCCCGCTCGATATTGAATCCATCGAAACCGTGCGCGGCACCAATGACCCTCGCTACGGCCTGCACGCCATTGCGGGTAACGCCAACATCAGCACCTCTGAAGGCGGCAGTTACGCCAAGGCGCGCGCCAGCTACGGCAGTTTCGATACTTACGACATTCAAGCGGGCGCCGGTTATGAAAAAAATGGCTTTACCCAAAACTACACAGCAAATTATCGCGACACTAACGGTTATCGCGCACATGCCGATTCCGATAAAAATAGTTTCTCCGGTAAATGGTTTTATTCTCCGGAAGACGGCAAATATAAAGTCGGTCTGATTGCCCGTTACAGCTATGCGGAAGCTTTAGAACCGGGTTATTTGACTTACGCCGAATCCCGGGCAAACCCTACACAATCCCGCCCGCATAACGCCACCGATGGCGGTAACCGCGAACTCGGCCAGTTAAGCGGACATTTTGATGTTAACTTAACCGATGACCTGTCATGGTCGACAAAAAGTTATGCCAATATTTTTAACGACCAACGATGGGTAACATATAGTGTGAATCAAGCCCAACAGGAACGTTTAGCCAATGAAGTGCAATACGGCGCGATTACCTCGCTAACTTGGCGGCCAAAGGTCGATTTTCTGGATGACTTTTCGACCGAAGTCGGTTTTGATATTCAGCAACAAGACAATAAAAGCCGACGTTGGAATACCATTGATCGGGTACGTGGCGCGAGTCCATCGCGCAACCAAGAATTTAATTTCCATGTTTATGGCGGTTATCTGTCCGCGATGATCAAGCCTTTTAAATGGTTAAAATTAACGCCCGGTTTTCGTGTTGACCGGGTCGGCGGTGATTATTTCAAAAACTGAATGACGGCACAAGCGCAGCAGTAAACAATTACGGCACTATCTGGCAACCAAAAGTTGGCGCGGTAATTACCCCTATTGATGGTTATAGTTTGTACGGTAACTGGGGGAAAACTTTTCAAGTCGGTGTTGGCGCGGCTACTTTCAAAACCAATAGCCCGATTGATTTTTCGCCATCCATCAATGAAGGGTGGGAAGTTGGCGTTAAATTGAATCCGGTTGATTGGGCTGAAGCACGTATCGCTTATTGGGAACAAGTTGCCTCCAATGAAATTAGCAGAAACTTGGGGGCAGACAATAACGACTCCAGAAATTTAGGGTCAACCGAGCGCGATGGTTTAGATATTCAGGTCAAAGTTAATCCTATTGAACCTGTCAGCGTCTGGGCCGCTTATTCCATTCAAAAAGCCGTAGTAACCAAGCCCCAATTTGGTAGTGGCGCTTTGCCTGGCAACCAAGTCATCAACACCCCGGATTATGTGTTTTCTGGCGGTATCGATTATCAAGTAACGCCTGAGCTAAAAACCTCATTGTGGACAACCGGCCAAGGGGATTACTATACCGATGACGCGAACAATGCAGGCCAGTTCGGCGAATATGCACTTTTAAATTTGGATATCGGCTACCAAGTTAACAAATACGTTGATTTGCAGTTCCAAGCCAAAAACCTGACAGATACTTACTGGGAATATGTCTGGTATAACAACGCGAGGGACAGAGATGGAAATAGGGTAAATCAAACTGCGCACTCCCCTGGAGATGGCCGCGCTTTCTATGGCGCAATCAATATCAAGTACGATCTATAAGACTTAGTTTGTGCAGGAATTAGCAGCGAAAAAAACCAAACCAGCATCGTCCTCAAGGCGACGCTGGTACAAGGTATGGTTGAACATTCATTTGTATTCAGGCTTAAGCATCGGCCTGATCTTTGTGCTGGCGGGGCTAACCGGCAGTTTACTGGTATTTTATGTCGAACTGGATGAAATCCTTAATCCGAAATTACAAATTCCTGAGCAACAAATGCGGCAACAGCCGCAATCGTTGGAAACCCTTTACCAAGCGTTAAAACAAGCACACCCTGAACGGACAGGTGCCTGGCGCTTTGAAATGCCACGGCATAAGCAAGCCATGATGATGGCGCGTTATTACAAGGCAAAGGAAAAAGAACACGTCCATTTTGCACCTTTGATGGCCTGGGTAAATCCTTATACCGCCGAAGTGGTGAGCAACCGTTTTTGGGGCGATTATGCCATGACCTGGATTTACGATCTGCATTACGAATTGTTGCTGGACAAAACCGGCAAGATTATCATGGGAATAATCGGCATCTTCTTGTTGGTTACAGTGATGTTTGGCGTCTATCTCTGGTGGCCGAAAGCGGGAAAATTCAAAACGGCGTTAACCTTCAAAGCCAATTCCAGCAAGGAACGTTTTCATTACGATTTGCACAAAATCAGCGGCATATATGGCTTGATGTTGCTAATTTTATTATTGGTAAGCGGAGTAGTTCTTGAGTTGCCGGATTATTTCAACCCATTGCTGAACCGCCTATCGCCGTTGCATACCCCTGAGAAAATCATCTCTGCGCCAGCACATGGTCAACCCAGGCTATCAGTGGATTTAGCGGTTAATCAGGCGGTCAAACACTATCCGAACGCACAATTACGCTGGATTGAAACGCCAAGCAATGATAATGATGCCTTCAACGTTAGGCTGTATCAGGAAGGCGAGCCAAGCATTCGTTTCCCAAAAACGATTGTTTGGATTGACCAGTATAACGGTCAAGTGCTGTCGGTTAGAGACCCTAAAAACCAAAGCTCCGGCGACGTTTTTCTAAACTGGATGCACCCGTTGCACAGCGGTGAAATCGCCGGTTTACCGGGGCGGATTATCGTCGTTATCTGTGGGTTTGTTCCGGTAATTCTTTTTTATACAGGATTTGTGCGTTGGCTACAGAAACGCAAGGCCAAACAACTGAAAAAACTACATTCGGCATAAAGCATTCCTTGCAGTGCTATCTCAGTGTAATACAAAATTTTTTGATTCAAAGGTTAACTTATTGCAGGTAATCCTTCCACAAATCTCGTAAATACCAAGTTCAAATATGTTTTAGGGTACATGGCTAACTATGCTGAAAAGCCTTTATTAGCTCTCCGTCTTGATAAGACAATCATTGCTGACACGCCGATTGCAAACAAGCCAAAAGCACTAGGCAATGGTACTTGGGAAACATGAAGTGAGTCTTGAGTTGCCGAACTGAAAAAGAATTTACCGTTATCGAACAACACTTCCCCCTTGTCATGATCTGATTCAGATTCTCCTCTGTATCCAAAAGCTGAATAAAAATCGCTGTAACTTATTTTAAGAAGATTAGCTTTTGGGTCTAAATTAAGGTATTGCAGATAAGGGTAAAAAGCGGAACTCGGGTTATTTAATTGATTAAAACTATCGAACATCTCATTACCTGAGAAATGGATCGAAAAATTAACCACCTCATCGTAAACGACATTATCGTCACAATAGCGGTGATTGCAAACCGTAATCATCCCATCCGGAATACTCAAGCCGTTTTCATCCAACTTACCGGCAGTATCTTTAGCAGTAAATGAACCTGTAACTAAACCACCGTTAACTACATGGTTTTCCCCTTCACTCGAATCAAAATATAAAACAGAACCATTAAATCCGCTTTGCTTAAACGAAAATCGTGCCGCATTGACTGTTTGGCTGCTTAAACCCATGATGCCGATAACGAAAAAAAAGGAAACTAATTTACCCAAAATCATTAAGCCTCTGCTTCTAATATTTGATAAAAATAAATTATGGGATGCGTATATATCCGCTTGCTTGGTTATAGAGGGTGGCTCGTATTGAGTTTGCGCCGATTACGGCTAACCATGCCAAACGCACTCACAACAAATAACCCTAAAATATTTGGCAATGGGACTTGGGAAATTTGAAGGGGCTCCTCTGTGCCGGCTAATACGCCATTTACCCAACTCACAATTCCAAAAGGTGTATTTTCGCCTGTATATCCAAATGTATTCCAATAGTCCCCAAAACTCAACACAAAATATTTGGCCAATGGATCATACTCTAACCCGACTAAACCACGGGCTGTTGAAGGGTCACTGGGGTCGTATTCATAATTAAGGCTATCGAACGCTGCATTGCCAGAGAAATGGATAGAAAAATTACTGATCTTGTCGTAACCAAAATCACTACATGCCCGACTGTAACAAACAATTATTTTTCCGTCAGGAATGTTCTTTCCGTTTTCGTCAAAATTACCGGCAATATCTTCGGCTGTAAAAGAACCTGTAACTAACCCACCCTTGAAGCTGCTGGTTTCCCCCGTATCTGAATTTTCTATAGTTCCATGAAAACCCGTTTGTTTAAACGAAAAACGCGCCGCATTGGCCGGTTGGCTGCTTAAACCCATGATGCCAATAACTAAAAAAAAGGAAATTAATTTACTCATAATCATTAAAGCCTCTGCTTATTCTAATGTTTGATAAAAATAAATAGTGAGAAACGTTTTTCTGCTAGATTGATCATAGAAGATGGCTAGTATTAAGATTGCGTCGATTACGGCTAATCATGCCTAATGCACTGAAAACAAATAATCCCAAAATATTTGGTAAAGGGACTTGGGAAATTTGAAGTGGTTCTTCTGTGCTAGCAAATAAGCCATATGCCCAACTTATTTGTCCTTTTGTATCTCCAGACAATGATGTATTTCTACTTGGGTATTGAAATAGCCCATTAAAATCTCCGTAAAATATTTCAAAAAAATTCCCCAAAGGATCATACGTTACCCCGCTCAATCCACGGGCACTTAAGAAATCACTGGGATCGTCTTTATAATTAAGCTTATCGAAAGCTTCATTGCCTGAGAAATGGATAGAGATATTATTAACCTTGTCATTGCCGTTCTCAGGACAATTGCGACCATAACAAACTATTATTTTTCCATCTGGAATTCTTCTTCCTTGCTCGTCAAAATTACCTGCAATATCTTCGGCTGTAAAAGAACCTGTAACCAACCCGCCTTTAAAGCCGGTAATTTCCCCTGTGTCTGAATTTTCCATAGTTCCATGAAAACCCGTTTGTTTAAACGAAAAACGCGCCGCATTTACTATCTGGCTGTTGAAGGCGATTATTCCTAGAATAAAAACGATAGCGATACATTTAGATATATTTATTTCCATTTCAACACCTCTTGAAATAATTTAAACATGCTTTAATTAAGTGTAGTTCATTCTCTAGTAATAAATGCCAGCTTCCCAATTCCTGCCTTATGAACCACCGCCATCGTCTTTGCTACCAGACCGTAATCGACTTTATCATCGGCATGCAATTGTACGGTTAACTCGGTATCGGATTTGAGCAAATTTTCTAATTGCTGCTGAAATTTGAGTCCTGTTTGAGTCAATTCTTTTGAGTCTACCGAGGACAAATCTTGGGCTTGCCCATCGAAGATGAGATTTTGCTGAACGTCTTTAAGTGTAATTTTTCCTTGCGCATCAATTTCTACTGTCGCGAAATGCTTCTCCGGCGGTGTGTCTGTTTTTTCGGTTTGCGGCAGGTCGACACGAACCGCCTGGGTTAACAAAGGTGCGGTAACGATGAATACCACTAGCAATACCAACATGACATCGACCAATGGCGTAACATTGATCTCACTCATTGCTTCCCGGTTAGAACCCGAATCTGGTTTGAAAGCCATGCCTATGCTCCTGTCTTGGTTTTTGCACCGGTCATGATCATCAAGTTAAGCAAATCATCGGCGAAATATTCCAGCTCCGCCTCAGCCAGCTTAATCCGTCTTAAAAAGAAGTTGTAAGCCAATACCGCCGGAATTGCGACTGCAATCCCGATTGCCGTCGCAATTAACGCTTCGCCAATAGGTCCCGCCACCACATCCAGACTGGCTGATTTGGCATGGCTAATGCTTTGCAGTGCATGCATAATGCCCCAAACCGTTCCAAATAGACCGACGAAAGGTGCGGTGCTGCCAATACTTGCCAACATTGATAAACCCTGTTCCAGAGTTTTACGCTCTTTGCTGATTTGCTGACGTAGGGAACGTTCCAGCACTGACTGGATATCTCCGCTTAATTGCAACATGGAGGCATGCTGGCTTTGAATACTCTGCAAGGTTTTAAATCCGGCGCCAGCAATCCTGCCCAGCGCGCTGGATTCTTGATCCAATTTTGCAGCGGTATCCAAGTCGTTAGCCGCCCAAAATTGCTGGCTGTAATTTTGCCCGCCCCGGTTAATCGCGAAAATAATCCAAATTTTATAAATGATTAACGCCCAAGTAATGACTGAAAACGCAATGAGTAAATATAAGGTTAACTGGACAATGTCGCTGGAAGAAAGTGAAATCATGGATACATCCTTAACTTAAATTAATTTAAATGGGTAACATTTTTACGAACAGGTTTGCTTATCTGTCCAATTTAAAATTGATGGTTTGCACGGAACGTTGACTCACTGGAGCTCCGTTCACCATTTTCGGTTTAAACTTAAACTGCCTGATGGCAGCTAAAGCCGCGTCATCGAATACGCCGGAAGGTGAAGCGCTGGTCACCGTCGGATTTTCAACTTGGCCGGATGCGTTAACCGTAAATTGGATGGTAACGTATCCTTCCATGTGGCGGCTTAACGCCCGCGATGGATATTTCGGCTTGACCCGTTGTATAACTTGAACGCCTGAATTGGCGCTGCCCCCTTGCGTATTGCCGGCAGCAGGCGAAGGGGGCTTCGTCGTCTTGGTCGCATTAGATGAAACCAGGGATTTCGATGGCTTGGCAGCCGGTGTGCCAAAAACCGGAATTGGCGCATATGCGGGTTTGCTCGCCTTAACTTCCGGTGCAGCTTCGGTAAAAGTTTTCTGTAATACCTTTGGTGGCGCTTTTGATTCTACCGGCTTCGGCGGTACAACGGGCTCTGGTTTAGCTTTTGGTTTTGCTAAAGGCTTGGCTTTCGGCTTGACGACCGGCTTGACTGCTTTGGGCTTTGGTGGTTCCACCAGTTTAACTTCAGGTTCCGGAAGTTGAGGCGTTACTAATGCAACTTCCATAATTTGCGGCGGCTTGGCCATTAACGGTTCAGCCGCTGGTGGTCGCCAATTATGGGCAATCAAGACATGAAAAATAACTGAAGCTACGCAGGCTATTAAAATCTGCCAATAACCGATATTACCGATAAAATAAGACAGGCGCCGCATATCGCCGCTAGTTTCTGAGGTCATTTTAAAAAAGCGTAGAATTCGATTACTTAGAGGAAAAAATTAACCGCTTTCCCACTAAATTTGAAAAAGCCCTGGCAAGGCGTCATTGTATCAACGCGCTTCGAGCCAATCCAGTTCTGCATCGGAAAAACCGGCGATTTTCCTTTTTTCCCGGTTGAACGGCCCTTTGGGTTTACCTCCGATATAATATTTGCCAATCATTTCTTTGAAATGCACCTCCGAATCCAAGTTTTGTTGGTTGCAAAAAATCTTAAACCAGTAAGATCCCCGTTCAACATGTTTAACTTCATCGGTTAAGATTCGTTCCAATATTGCGACGCCCTCTTTGTCTCCCAACGCCGAGAATTTCGACATAATCGCCGGGGTTACATCCAGCCCTCTTGCTTCCATGCAACGTGGCACTAAAGCTAACCGACCCAACAAATCATCGGCTGTGGCTACCGCATGATCCCATAATCCGCCATGCGCAGGAAGATCGCCATATTCCACTCCCATAGTCCGTAAATGCTGATGGATTATCTGAAAATGCTGCGCTTCTTCATCAGCAATATTCAACCAATCCTGATAAAATTGTTCGGGTAGATTACGAAACCGATACAAAATGTCCCAGGCCAAGTAGATTGCCATAAATTCAACATGTGCAATAGCATGAAAAAATGCCATAACCCCGTCTTTACTTCCCAAATTTCGTCTAGGCATAAGACGTGGCGCCAATAAAAGCGGTTTTTGCCGAAACCGGACATCACGGATCGGAAGAATATCGCAATTATGTTCTATGCTTATTGACTGTCTATCCATCAGGGCTTTGGCTTGATGGGTTAACTTTAATTTTTCGTCAATATCGGTAAGATAAAGACAATTTTTGGCGATCTCAAAGAGATTTTTCATAAAACACTACAGATTGAATATGCTTAGATTTATTGATTATTTAGCGTTGATAGCGTTTTGTTCGCTTATCTTCTGGTTATCCAGTCAACCTTCATTACCCGATATCATGACGTTCTCATTTCAGGATAAACTTCATCACATGACGGCTTACTTTATCATGGGTATATTCGCATGGCGTAGTTTTCGCCATTCCTTTAGCAAAGTTAGCCAACTAGAGCTCTTGACTGTTATTTTTTGCAGTCTTTATGGACTATCCGACGAATGGCACCAATCGTTTGTCGTCGGCAGATCGTCGGAAACTTTGGACTGGATTGCCGATACTTTTGGCGCCGGCATGGCAGCATACCTGACCTCCAGATTCTTATCCAAACCAACGTTTTCTAACCTCATCCAACGTGGAAAAACAGTTTAAGCTGCACAGTAATTATCAGCCCGCCGGCGACCAACCTTCAGCAATCGCCCACTTAGCGGAGGGATTGAACGACGGCGAGGTGCATCAAACGCTGTTGGGAGTGACCGGCTCCGGTAAAACCTTCACTATCGCCAACGTCATTAATAAAGTGCAACGGCCAGCCATGATTATGGCGCATAACAAAACGTTGGCGGCGCAACTTTACGGCGAGATGAAAGAGTTTTTTCCGGAAAACAGCGTTGAATATTTTGTTTCTTATTACGACTATTACCAACCTGAAGCCTACGTACCCTCATCCGACACTTACATCGACAAGGATGCCTCCTTAAACGAACATATCGAACAGATGCGTTTGTCGGCAACAAAAGCGTTGATCGAAAGAAACGATACGATCGTTGTTGCCACGGTATCCGCCATTTACGGCCTGGGCGAACCAGAATCTTACTTCCAGATGGTATTGCATCTGGTGGTCGGTGACATGCTTAACCAGCGTGATATCGTCCGTCGCCTTGCAGAAATGCAATATACCCGCAACGATACTGAACTTCGCCGTGCGACTTACCGGGTACGCGGCGATGTGATCGATATTTATCCTGCTGAATCGGAGCAGGAGGCGTTGCGCATAGAATTATTCGACGATGAAGTTGAACGGATGTCGCTTTTCGATCCCTTAACCGGTGAGATTATGAGCCGCATCGCACGCTATACGGTTTACCCGAAAACCCATTATGTAACTCCGCGCGATCAATTATTAGCCGCCGTCGACAATATCAAGATCGAACTCAAAGAAAGGTTGGCCTACCTCTATTCGGTTAACAAATTGGTTGAAGCGCAACGTCTGGAACAGCGTACTTTATTCGACATCGAAATGATCCTGGAAGTCGGCTATTGCTCTGGCATTGAAAATTACTCGCGCTATCTTTCCGGCGGGAAACCCGGGGAGCCGCCTCCGACGATGTTTGATTATTTACAGGACAACGCGATTGTCATCATCGATGAAAGCCATGTCACTATACCTCAGATCGGCGCAATGTATAAAGGCGACCGTTCCCGTAAGGAAACTCTCGTGGAATATGGTTTTCGTTTACCTTCAGCATTGGATAACCGACCCTTAACCTTTGATGAATTCGAAGCCAAATCGCCCCAGCGAATTTATGTTTCCGCCACGCCCGGACCTTATGAAAAAGCGCACTCCGGCGCAGCTATCGAGCAAGTTGTCAGGCCAACCGGCTTGATAAATCCGGATGTTGAAATCCGGCCCGCCGCCAGTCAGGTTGATGATTTACTCTCCGAAATCGGCAAACGCATAAAAGTTAACGAAAGAGTCCTGGTAACCACCTTAACCAAGCGTATGGCGGAGGACTTAACCGACTACCTAATGGAACACGATGTTAAAGTACGTTATCTGCATTCCGATGTTGAAACGGTCGAACGCGTCGAGATCATACGGGATTTGAGGCTTGGGCAATTTGATGTACTGGTCGGGATTAACCTGCTACGTGAGGGGCTTGACATCCCCGAGGTATCTTTGGTGGCAATTCTCGATGCCGATAAAGAAGGTTTTTTGCGTTCCGAAGTATCGTTGGTGCAAACCATAGGCCGGGCGGCGAGAAACATCAACGGCAAGGCAATTTTATATGCCGATAAAATCACCCGATCCATGCAAAATGCGATCGATGAAACTGATCGGCGACGCAAGAAACAGCGTGATTTTAACGTGGAACACAATATTATTCCCAAGGGTGTTCAGAAGGCTGTACCCGATATTTTACAGGTTGCCATTCCTGGCGCGGGCTGGTCAAGCCACAGCCATCGTAATAGCCAGAAGCCAGGAATAAGCAAAGTCGCCGAACAAGAAATTGAATACAGGATATTATCGCCCAAACAATTAGGCAAAAAATTAAAACAGCTCGAGGACGCGATGTTCAGGCACGCCAAAAACCTGGAGTTTGAGGAAGCCGCTAAAATTCGTGACGAAATAAAGCGACTGCAAGAACAAGCGCTTGTCTAATATTAAAGGATTAATGATGGATATTAATCATGATCCCGGCGCCATCCGCTGATTTACGTTTTTCAGCTTCAGGCTCTTGCGACATAATCACCTGACCTTTCATTTCCATCGAGTTAGATTGTGCTCGATCTGAATTGAAAAGCTGGGGCGATACGGCATCATTTTGAGGCAAGGTTTTTAACCCTAAGCTCGCAGACTGTATCGACTGAGATAGTGTAGGCAATGCCAAATCAAGAGGTTTTTGCTGATGTTGCTCAGCCGACGTTGATTTTTGCTTTAATTTTTTGTGAGTTTTTGTCGGTTTTTTAAAGCCGCATAAAATTAGTGTGCTAAACACGACTAATACAACAACCAAAGTGCGATACGTTTTCATTTTGCCTCCAACTCTGGACACCAGAATCAAGCCAATCAATATTCAATTTTTAAAGTCTATTAAACTATTTTTAAACAATAGTTTATGGAATAAATTTAATGTATTAATTAAATAAAATCAACTAAAAGCAATAGATAATGATTTTGAAAATTGCGTGGTTGTTTTCAGAAAATGAGAACCAATTGATTTTCTTAAAGCTTTCTTAACGAACCAACAAATCTGGACCGAACCATTCGACTAAAACTTTACGGTATTGTTCAGATTTGCGCGTTTGTAAATGTTCCAGCGGATTGAAATTGTCGGTTAACACGATACCGTTTTCGGCATTGATCGAAAACTTTCGTTGAGTCAACCAGTCAGTTTGCTGCGAATTTAGATTTGTCGAAGTTAAATTTAGCACTTGATTACCCGTTAAAAAAATAAAATCATTAAAGTCTTCGCCCGGTTCAGAAATAAACAACGATTGATGCGGCATGACTTGCGCCAAAGTTTTCGAGACGGAAGCCAATGCGCGTTGTCCTTCGCCTTGGCCGAAGCCGACAAAATTCAAAGCCAGCAAACCATCCGGCGCCAACAAGCCTTTTAACTGTTGCAGCGTTTCGACGGTTAACAAATGTGAAGGCTCTGAACCACCAGTAAAACAGTCGTGAATAATCAAATCATATGGCCCGGTTAAATGACGGATTTCATAGCGGGCGTCACCAATGATTTGCTTGCCGGTTGGCTTAAATCCAAAATAATCGTTCGCTGCATCAGCCACGGCTGGGTCAATTTCCAGGGTATCGGTTTCAACATGGTAACGGTCGCGCAGCACCATCGCCATGTGGCCGGCACCCTGTCCTATCAGCAGCGCTTTTTTGATAGTCGGCTTAACGGCGGGTATCAACGCAACGATATCCTGATAGGTTAACCGGTTAACTCCATCGGAAATATTGGCTGCGCCGATCATCGAAGCATCAGCGGTTAAGAATCTCAAATCCTTACTTTTTTGTTCGATCACCCGAACAAAGCCGTATAAACTTTCCCGCTCCGACAGAACCTCGAAACGGCCATCATTCAGGGCATGCCCTGCATCGACCACTTTTGGTAAAGTAAACAAGCCTAAAACGGTTAACAAAGCACAAGGAAGTACCGCAATCGTCTTGCCAAAACGTTTCTGCTCATATACCGCAACCACAATCGACAAAAAAAACAGGATGAAACCCAGGCTAACCAATATCTGTCTTGAGCCGACTTTGGGAAACAGATAGAAACCCAAGATCAATGTCCCAATGACACTACCCAAGGTGCTGACGGCATAAATAGAACCCGAACTGCTACCCACGCCAGTCAACCTGGATGTCGCCATCTTGATGGCAAACGGCCCCATCATGCCAAGTAATGTTAAGCTGGGAAAAAACAGGATCAATGCGCTGGCAAACGCCCCACCCCTTAACCCCAAGCTATCGGTCGCAAGCAAAACTGGCCGTGTCGCCCAAGGTATTACCAGTGTAAAAAAAGCCGCTAAGGCGATAATCAAAGATAACCCGGTACGTTGCGCACGGTCCGCCCAATAGCCACCCACAAAGTATCCGGTTGCCAGAGCGATCATGGTGACTGAAATCAACGACGACCAAACATACAAACTGGCGCCATAGAAAGGTGCAATCATGCGGGTTCCCAGTAATTCGATAACCATTACCGACGCACCAGTGATAAAAACGATGAGATATAGCCAAAGAGTGCTAGGGCTTTGTTCAGAAGAGATTTCCATTGAGTCGTGACCTATTTTAGTTTTAGTTCTTCGTGGTTTTAAAAAAGTTATTCATTGCAAAACTCTTCAGAATGAACCTCTTGAGCTTTAGCTAAAAATGCTGTGACCGCTTTTTGCTGTTCTTTTTGCGTTGGTTTAACAAATCTATCGGGGGTTTTTAGTCCGGCTTTTAGACAGCCATGACAACAAAAGTAAACCGTGCGACCATATAATTCCGCTTTCAATTTCTTTGAGGTAATTTTTTCACCCGTGACAGGGCATGTCGTAATGCCATCGCCCCTGCCCTCAAATAATGCAGAAGATTTTAATTCGCTATGAACCGCATCCGTCTTAACAAGGTTAGCGATAGGATCTTTGTTTTCTACCGATATTGATGGATGACTTAATAACAGCATAACCAATGTCATGGTGATATTTAAAGTATATTTTGGATAGCATTGCATGACTGGTTACCGTCTGGTTTTTAATTAAAACTATTATTTACAAATGATGTCATTCTTAATGCACATGACGATCCAGTGAGCCCCCGGCATTACCGTTAACATCCACCCACAAATACGGGAGTCCCAAATCCTCTAGCCATTCCTTGCCTTGTTCTTCCTTTAACATGGCGATGGTTGACGCACTGCCGGCCACGACGCAAAAATCTCCCACTACGCTCACTGCGGCGAGATGCCGAACCGGCCAACCGGTTTTTGGGTTTAACACATGCCCGTAACGGATGCCATTCACCATTATGCAGCGTTCGTAGTCGCCGCTGCTGGCTAACGCGCCCTGAAAAAGTGAAATGGTGTCCAGCAAACCATCCCGCTGACGGGGGTGGCGAATGCCGACCCGCCAGGGGCTGCCGTCAGCGCGGGGACCAATCACTTTGATATCCCCGCCTAAATTTATCACACCATGTTTAACGCCTTGCGAAGCACACAAGGTAGCCGCCCTATCGACAGCGTATTCTTTAACGATGCCGCCAAAGTCGATTTCCATGCCCGACGTCGAAAATTCCAACACGGGTCGTTTCCAGCTTACTTTATGCCACCCGACTCGTTCTAGTAAACTGTCTATCAATGATTGCTCTGGCAATTTATTATCGTGAAACTTCCATGCCTGCCGTAAAAGTCCGGAAGTAATATCAAACATACCATCGCTTTGTTCATAACAGGTCACCGCATAATCAAGCAAACAAGCTGTTTCTTCATCCACTTCAATACTGCCGCCACCCGCCGCCACCCGGTTAATTTCCGATAGAAAGCTGGTATCCCGGTAACGTGAATAGAGACCTTCCAGGCGTTGCACATCCACGATTGCCGCATCAGCAGCAGCTCTGGCTATAGCGTCGGATGCAGCAAACAGCTGGATGTCACAAGGGGTGCCCATCGCTTTGAATTCGGTATGAAAAAATTTCAATTAATCATCCATTTATATATGATTTTTATTTTATCTGGGTTGGTAAATTTAAGCTTAACGTTTAACACTGAAGGCTTAATCTACACCACCATTTTACTCAGGTTGGCAGTACCTCTCTACCCCAATAACTCCTTTTTTTAGGAGAGGGTTATTGGTGAGAAAGATGCTGTTCCTAGCTGGCAATAACCTAAAACATAATACCCCATGTTGCATTCAACGTACCGTTGCGATTTTGCTGGTAACCATTCATGTCATTGTAAATGGGCTGGAGCCACTCCACGCTGAAATGGATACCAGCCAAATCGCCGGATGGCAGCATGCCGCTCAGACCGAAACCAATATCGCCAAACCTCCCACCATAGTTGTCTGGGTAGTCCATCGAGCCGAATTTTAAAATGCTGCTGTAAATGGGATTGCCGTCTTTATCTTTGCCGGTTATGTATTGACCACCTTCAGACCCAGAAAACTGTCCACGGATGCTGCCCTGGGTACTATAAACCCCGCGTAAAGTAGCCGTCAGCCAAGGCGTGATGTTATAGCCGCCCCAAGCGGTAGCCTGAAAAACATCACCCAGCTTATAGCCAGAGCTGTTACGCTTGCCCATGCGTAAGGCACCGCTGATTTGCGCGCCCCAAGACCAATCATCTACATGCCCGGTATAAGTCAGGTTAGGAGTGAAATCCCAGGTGCCACTACCTAACATCATGCAATAATGCAGAAAACCGCCGTCAATACCGTGATTGCGAGGCAGTTGCAAATCAACATCGGCAATCGGCGCGGTAAAGCCAGGGGTTATGTGCAGATGGTGTGTTTTATCATTGTAAAGCTTGAACAGCGCATACATACCCAAATCGCCGAATCCCCCACTTCCATGACCATTTTGGGCATGGTGGTCGATATGACCGCTCGGAACATCATCATCCAAAGGAGGCGTGCCGTCCAATTTACGCATTTTCATATCCATATCCATCCATTGCGGCATAAGCATTAGGGTCAACCAGTCAGTGGGGGCATACATCAAATCGAGCATGTGCATGCTCATGGACATGCTGTCGGGTGCCAAAACGCAAGTCCCGTCGGGACAGGCCTTAGCCATAAATTCTCTATCGCTGACCCCGCGTGTGCCGCTGAGCAAGGCACCACTTTGGTCGCTCCATTGGAAATGGTAGCCGACCATCCAATCGCCCGCATTTGCCAGCATATGTCCGGACATCACCCCAGCCGGGGTGGCACCGTGTCCCATATGGGCTGAGTGATCCATCTTCGCCATATCATGTCCGGCATGGCCGGAATGATCCATCTGACTCATATCCATCGTGCCCATAGACAACGCAGCCAAATCCACTTTTAAAGCTGCATTGGCGACCCAGTAATCGAAGTCTGCATAAGTGCCTTCGCCACCGCCGCCGATTTTTAATGAACCCTGGTGAGTGTAATATTCAAATCCGGTTTCCAGACTCAACCCTTTGGCAAATCGTTTACTGACAGTTACACCACCACTCAGCGCCCCAAATCCGGACAGGCGTTGATCACTGGAAAAATTAGTCGGGAGTTGTTTGGCATTGGCATTTAAATCAACACCATCGCTATTATAAACGCCCTTAACCAACAGATAAGGTTGATAAAAATCAGCCGCATCTTGCGAGTAATAACGAATCCTGGGCGTCACGGTCCAACCATCAGTCAATGGCTGCATCCAGTCTGCTTCGAATGTATGGGTCTGAATACCCCAATCATCGGCGGAAAATTTGTAATCGAAATGCAAAGCTGAACCTAATGGTTTAATATATTGCACATACCGCCCACCAAAATTCCATTGGTTACGCACTTCAGGACGGCGTTCTAAAAAAGCGCCAACGGCATTTGGAGAAACCAGGTCGCTTGCTAAAAAATCGTCCGGGTTAACAAATATCGCCTCAGTTAATTTGTAAGGATTAGACAGGTATCCGGTGCTGCGCGTATATCCTGCATCAGCCGCCACAACAGCATCCTCGCTTAACGCTTGGCTGATGCCTGCGTTAACCGCCCAATCCTGACGGAGTCCTGTTAACACCTGAGCGTCTGCACTGCCTATGGTTTCCACATGCCCGGAATAAAATCCATCCCCTTCGATATAAGGCACAGTATCATGGCTAAGTATCGCATTGGTTTGACTGTTGGTATAACTTAGGCCAAGGTTAAGGATGGTACGTTTTTCGTTAAGATCCCAGCGCCCACTAATGTTACCAAAACGAGATTCATAATCGTCTTCTATGGAAATTCCACCGCCAACGCTAACGGCTGCATTATCCCATTCATAACTTAATTTAAAGTCGCCCTGCTTACGAACCTCCGGTGAGGCAGTTGCCATAACATGGGTTAACCTGTTGTCTTCGGTATATTCTTGGGTGTTGATATCCTGACTATAAATTTTATAATTTTTATCAAAAAATGTGAGAAAGCCTGTCAGCGGTGAACTGATCAAGGGTGATGCACCAACCACAGTATTGGTTGCGGGTGATACTATTCCGGCATTCAGGCCAAGCGCTGCCGGTCCTGTTGCAGTTGGGGTTGCCCCGCTCCAGGTATCCTGTACATAATTGAACGCAAACTTAACCCGGTCAGTTAAGCTGATTTTTGCGCTACCGTGCAATGTTTCAGCTTCTATTGGATTAGAATTCTTCAGACCCGACAAGCTAAGGTCGGAGGAGTTAGAGGTAACAATGTTTCTGCTGCCTTCCTGATAATGACCATACTGAAAATCAACCTCATCGCCTTCAGCGGCGAAGGCTACAGAAGACACGACACCTGGGAGCACTAAAGCGGCAGCAGATAATACTCTGGCAGTCTTATTAGCTTTCAGTTTTAGATTTATATGATTGTCCGTTGCAGTCACGCTATTTTCCTCCATAAAACTGCGGCCTTAAACCCGGTTCAAAAAATACAATTATCACCAGATAACCTTTTGTTAAAATTTCTTAACTAATCCTGATATTCATATTGATAGTAATTGACCTCGAAACCGTCGATGGAATGAAAAATAATTCTTGTAATTTTTCAGTTTCATTCGATGAGTCCGAGGCCATAACAACTACATTAAAATGTGACCTATTGATTTTGAGTAACTTTCCATTTGATCGTCGAGTGTTTTCCGGCATTATCCCAACAATGGAATTCGGCGACATAGGCCTCAGCCCCTTTCACTGTAGAGGCCGATTTATTTACCCGTAACGCATAATCTCCAGCGCCTGCAAAAAACGAGGTAAAATTTTTCGGGCCATAGTTGGCATCGCCATCGACCGGGTCAGAATAAACAGGTGAGGATCGACCGCCTTTACTTGCCTGGGTACTGACTATCGGTGCTTTTACTGGCGCTAAATCCTTTATATGAAAAGCCAAGCGGGTGGGTGTTACAATAGGCGCCCCCGGTTTCTCAGGTCCTTTAAGACAGCTGATCACAATTACATCAGTAGCAGCCTTTCCAGATGTCGCGCTGCCTACCGTGCCGGATTGCAGATGGGCTAACGCTGATCCTATATAACCAAACACAATTATTACAAATACACTTCCTACTAAGTTCAAATTTTTCATGATGTAGACCTCTTTTCATTAGCATGCTAATGTCAATTTTATTGAATAGCTGCTGACTTCCTTGTCTCGCAACTTCAGCAGGTTGAATATCTCAACCTGAACTTGTTTGCTGATGTGCTTGCGTTTAAAAAGCCAACCATTTTCAGCAATCAGCTTCTTCCTTGAAGCTAAATTCGATTTGAAGCTGTTGATTGGAGCATCCAATTAAACCTAAAGTAATTCAAAGAACCTTTAGGCTTAAAAAGGATGTTCTCTTTAATTGTTTCATTAAAAACGTAAATTTGTATTCAGGCCGATTACTGCTTGTGAGACTTGTGTTTATACTTAACCATTACCTGGTGTTTTGTTAATACGAGAACAAAACCAAGATTTTTTATTTAGTTGCAATATGCGTTAATCGAATCATAAAATCTACAAAACCTTGCATGGAAAATACTAACATTTCAAGTTTGTTGACAACGCTTTAAAATATCACAAACCAGGTTGCAGACAATGCACCATCGCGATCAAGCTGATAGCCGTTATAGTCGGTATGAACTGGTTGCAACCATTCCACGGCAAGACGGTTACCGGCAAAATCGCCGGACGGCACCATCGCGCTTAAGCCAAAGCCGACATCCCAGAAGCGACCTCCGTAGTTTGCCGGATAATCTTGCGAGCCGAATTTGAGGATGCTGCTTTGTACGAACGCCCCTTGATTAGGATCTCCATTGCCAAATTGCCCGTTTTCAGAGCCTATAAACTGACCTTTTATTGCCCCTTGGATAGTGTATACACCCCGCACCGAAGCAGTTAACCAATTGGTTAAGTTGTAACTCCCCCAAGCAGTAGTTTGGAATAAATCACCTAAACGATAGCCGGATTTATTGTGATCTTCCATGCGCAAGATGCCGCTGGCTTGCGCCCCCCATGAAAAAATGTCGGTATGCCCGGTATAGGTTACGCTTGGTTTGAAGTCCCACGTGCCACTGCCTAACTGCATGCCATAGTGAATAAAACCACCGTCAACGGCATGATTGCGTCGCAACTGAATATCAACATCCGCGGTGGGTGCGCTAAAACCGGCCGTTGCATGAATATGATGAATACCATTATCAAACACCTTGAATAAAGCATACATCCCCAAGTCACCAAGCCCGCCGGTTTCATGGGTGTTTTGAATATGGTGAGTTAAATGTTGATCTATTGATGTTCCAGTAACGTTTGTTATTTCGCTATTTGGTGAAGCGCCTTCCAGTTTACGCATAGACATATTCATATCCATAAACTGGGGCATCAGCATCAAGGTTAACCATTCGGTAGGCGCGTACATCAAATCCAACATGTGCATACTCATGTTCATGGTATCCGGGGTGAGAAAACAGCCCAGACTATTAGCGTCGATGCAACCGTTCGCTACGACCGCCGCATCATTTACTGGACCTGTACCATTTAACATAGCACCACTCTGGCTGTTCCACATATAGCGGTAGCCCACCATAAAATCGCCAGCTTTGGGCAGCATGTGATCGAACATCACCCCGGCCGGCGCATGTCCACCGTGTTCATGATGCATATGGTTTCTGACATGATGGGCAGCGCCGCCATTCATCGCCAAGGCATTTAAATCCACTTTTAAAACCGCGTTTGCCAGCCAATAATCGAAATCGGCATAACTGCCTTCACCACCACCGCCGATTTTAAGGGAACCTTGATGGGTATAGTATTCAAAGCCGGTTTCTAAAGTTATGCCCTTGGAAAACTTTTTAGCGATAGTAACGCCTCCACTGAGTGTGCCAAAACCGGAAAGGCGATGGTCGCTGGAAAAAGCCGCAGGTAATTTATTCGAAGGCACATCGATCTCTATACCATCTTTGATAATTTTTTTATCGTTCTTGAATTTTTCGTAATAGAGAAAATACGGCGCGTAAAAATCCGCCGCATCTTGTGAGTAATATCTGATCCTGGGCGTAATTGTCCAACCAGCTGACAGAGGTTGCGTCCAGTCCACTTCAAAGGTATGAGCATTAATTCCCCAATCGTCGCCGGAAAACCGATAATCTAAGTGCAATGAGGCATCAAGCGGCTCAATATGTTGGACATAGCGACCACCCACGCCCCATTGGTTACGCACTTCCGGTCGCCTTTCGATGAAGGCCTTGCCGCTGTCTGCTATAACAATGCCGTTATCCGCAAATTTTGCCGGATCAACATAGAAAAACTCTGTGGTTTTATACGGGTTAGCCATATAGCCCGTGCTGCGGGTGTAATTAAAATCTGCGCTGACCAGCGAATCCTTAGAAAGCACCTGACTGACTCCCGCATGCAATCCCCAATCCTGTCGGTTGCCATTGATACTTACGAGATTGCCTGATAGATTTTTTTGAATATCGAGCAATTCATAGTAATAACTGTCTTTCCAGACATATGAATTAGCATCATGATCTGGAACAGCATGGGTATCGCTGTTGGTATAGCTTAAATCGAGATTGAGTGAGGTAAGTTTATTATTTAAATCTAGACGTCCACCGATATTACCGAATCTGGATTCATAATCGTCTTCTATCGATATACCTCCACCTGCGCTTAATGATGCTTCGTCCCATTCATAGGTTATTTTAAAATCACCCTGTTTTCGGGTTTCAGGGGAAGCGGTCGACAGTATGTGGGTAGTGCGATTATCCTGGCGAAATTTTTTTACACCGGTATTGGGATCATCCCAAGATACATAGGCATTCCCCTTTCTATCAAATGCCAATCCTCCTTGGCCAGAATTGATGTAGGGGGTTGCACTTGAAACAGTTTCTCCAGATGAAGTTGTATTTTGATTTGAAACCTCTCCGCCAAAAGCGGCAGGAGCAGAAGCAATAGGCGTGGCACCGCCCCAGGTATCCTGCGTATAATTGAAGGCAAATTTAATCCGGTCAGTTAAGGAAAAAATGCCATGGCCATGCAAACCCTCTACTTCAATAGGATTTGTCGATTTTCCCGGTGTCAACTTGCTAAATGCAAATGTGCTTTCATCAATTGAAGTCAAGATAACATCTCTTTTGCCTTCCTGGTAATGGCTGTATTGAAAATCCACCTCATCGCCATCAGTCGCATGGGCAACTGGCATTAGCAGCCCTGGCAAAACCAGTGCTGCGTTGGTTAACCTGCCAAGTGAAGACCTATCTGTTTTAGGTACTAGTTTTTTATTCATGACTGTTTTTTTAAAGATAACTTATCAATTTCGCTTGTCTAACGCGCCAAATTGAGGTTGTCCGCTGGCTAAGCTGGCATTTAAAGTTTTAACCTTGTTGTTTTATTGACGACCCGCGTTGCGTGGATAGATTTGCCTTGATAGGCTCTCTTAGATAAGAGATTACAATCCGAATTTAAAATATTGCGACATGACTGGTAAACCCATCAATACGTGACGTCGGACAGATTGGCTTTACCCGTCCGACGCGATTTTTTAATTGAGCAATTTCTCAACCATAGTCCTGATTTCTTCAGCTTCTCCAGATTTAAAACCTAAATGCACATGGTGAATTTGGCCGTTTTTGTCGACAATGTAAGAAGACGGCATGGCTTTTACATCAAAAGCTTTCGCGCAATCTTTGCTAACATCCGCCATAACAGTAAATTCAGCAGGATACTTAGCTAGAAACCCTTTTGCATCGTCAAGATTTTCATCAAGGTTAACCCCAACCACTTGCAAACCTTTATCTTTTAGTTGTTGATGCATTTCGTTAAGAAACGGAAAAGATTTTGCGCAAGGTCCACACCAGGACGCCCAGAAATCGACATAGACAACTTTACCCTTATATTGGTTAAGCCCACCCGCTTGATTGTCAGCCATGGAATTGAGCGCACATTCAGGCATGGTATGGCCAGTTTCAATCGCTAAAACATGGTTTGATAGCAGCATGTTTATCAAGATAAAAAATATCAGTCTTGTAATTTTATTCATTCGTTTGTCTCCAGTTTGATTAATTTTTAACATGGGTATTATTACAACTTAACCTTTATTTTTTCGTTCTTTGTGACTGCATTAATTCTTCCAATTTAAGCTTGGCTGTAACTCTTACAGTTTCATCACTGTCATTCAAAGCTTGCTGCAATAATCCGACATTATCCGTTATGCCATCTACCGCCATTATTCGTACATCTACCGAACTATCCTGCAAGGCTTCTTGAATAACTTCCACCGCATTTTCTGAATAATCTTCACGATGAGTGAGGGTTGAAACTGCTTGGGCTCTGACATCTGCATCTGGGTCATGCATAGCTTCTTCCAGCATTTCCCTAATCTTAGGATCATTCTGTCGCCCTATTGCCAACAAATTGCCAATAGCATCAGCCCGTTCTTGGGGAGTTCCTGATCGACTTACTGTCAATAGCATGTCGCTTTGATCAGGTTTGGATTGGGGTTCGGCAACATTGGTATGATTTAAACCCATTGAACCTTGCTTAGAATCTGCATTACATGATTCGCTGTTAGCTACTGCTTCCAATTTAGAGCCTAGAACCCAGGCTTCGGCGATGTGTTCCTTTTTAGCATTTGTGGTTTTTCCATTTGAATATCGAACAATAATATCAGCCTTGTGGTTAAGAAGGCACTCCAGCACCGGTTTTAATGAGCTGCCCACACACGTCGCCGTAATCAACCCTTCTGGCAATACCGAATAATGAATGGGAACAGTGGTTTTATTAGCGAGTTCTTTCAGCACTTGAACTAGCGGCATTTGCCGCACTTCCAGCTGAAATTCACTGCCTTTTTCTCCTTTATTGATAATCCCGATAGTTGGCTTGCCAGTCGCAGAATTTTCCGTAACGGCAAGAGCGAGGCGTGTTGCAACCAACAATGCGAAAAAAAGAACCCATTTTTTCATCATCATAAACTTACCCTCGAATTAGAACATACGTCATTCGTTAATTGGGAGGTGGGAACAACCGCATAGATGCGACTCATAGGGACTTACCTGTTTTTAGCTTTATTCGGGCTAGATTGCACTGAGGTATCTTACATACACCCAATAGGCTGAGGATTAGTGCCAACAAAACAGGAGCAAATAGCAAAATAACCCCGGGTGACAACAGTGAAATAAACATGATTAAAACATTACGCTCCACGTCGCCGACAGTGCGCCATCCCTGTCAAGCTGGTAGCCGTTGAAATCGGTATGCACCGGTTGCAGCCATTCCACGCTGACTTTATTTCCTGCGAAATCGCCGGATGGAACCATTGCGCTTAAGCCGAAACCGACATCCCAGAAGCGGCCGCCGTAATTGGCAGGGTAATCATTCGGGCCAAATTTGAGGCTGCTGCTATCACAGTAAATAGGGACTTCTGTAATGGTCTCATTGCCGAACTCATCGAAAGTAGATTTTTTATCTATTTTGCAAACTCGAGTTTTATCTACAAATTGCCCACCAGCAGAACCCGTATATTGACTTTGGACACTACCCTGTATGGTATAAACACCGCGCACAGAAGCAGTTAGCCACTTGGTTAGGTTATAACCACCCCAAACCGTGCCTTGGAAGATGTCGCCCAGCCGGTAGCCAGAGTCGTTTTTGCTTTCCATCCGCACCGTTCCGCTGGCCTGCGCGCCCCAGTTAAAGTCGTCGATATGGCCGGTATAGGTCACGCTGGGTTTAAAATCCCAGGTGCCGCTGCCCAGTTGCATGCCATAGTCCATAAAACCGCCGTCTATGTGATGAGTTCGCCTGATTTGTACATTAACGTCACCGGTCGGAGCGCTAAGCCCTGCTGTAGCATGGACATGGTGGGTGCCGTTATCGAAAACTTTAAACAAAGCATACATCCCCAAATCACCGATACCGCCGGTTTCGTGTGGATTTTGTTTATGGTGGGTAATGTGCATGCCAACGTCGCCTAAACCATTTGTATTCGGCGCGTTATCAAGCTCTCTGCATATCCATGTGCATATCGACGAACTGTGGCATCAGCATCAAGGTTAACCAATCCGTGGGCGCGTACATCAAATCCAGCATGTGCATGCTCATGCTCATGGAGTCCGGGTGTTAAGAAGCAGCCTATACTCCCTGGTTCAACACAACCGTTACTAACAATAGCTGGCATCACTAACCGCATTAGCACCGTTCAGCATATCGCCACTTTGGCTGTTCCACATATAACGGTAACCGACCATGAATCCGCCCGCCGGCAGCATGTGATCGAACATGACACCTGCCGGGGCATGGGCTGCGTGGTCGTGATGGCTATCCGGCATGTTCCGAGATCGCCGTGATGCAAAGACAAGGCATCCAGATTGACCTTGATGGCCGCATTCGCCAGCCAATAATCGAAGTCGGCATAACCTGCTTCGCCCCCGCCGCCAATTTTCAAGCTCGCCTTGGTGGGTGTAATATTCAAAGCCGGTTTCTAAAGTCAGCCCTTTGGCGAACTGTTTTGAAATGGTCACCCCGCCGCTCAGCGAGCCGAAACCGGACAGCCGATGATCACTGGAATAGTTTTTAGGAAGTTTATTAGGATCGAATGAAACTGCTTTTATGGTATCGGAAATTATTACGGAGGGGGAAGCGGGTATTGCCTTGTGCATCAAAATAAACTGGAAGGCCATTAGCATCCATTATAGGCGCGCCGGTTGCAGGATCAGTTCGCCAGGAATAATCTTTACCGTCACTTCCGGTGTAGACATAATTGTCATCAATTCCATTTTTAATAAGCGTAGTCTTAGCCTGAGGAGTGATAATATATGGACTATAAAAGCTTGCCGCATCTTGCGAGTAATAACGAATTCGCGGGGTGATCGTCCAGCCATTCCCCAATGGGCTGCACCCAATCCGCATCAAACGCATGGGACTGAATGCCCCAGTCATCCGCCGAAAAGTTGTAATTAAAATGCAAGGCGGCATCAAGGGGATTGATATACTGCACATAATGCCCACCCAGGCCGTATTGATTTCGTACTTCCGGCCGTTGTTCGGTAAAAAAATTTATTCTTGCCGGAAATACGCCCTCGGGAAGTTCCCCTACCTGAAGCTTGTCATAGTCAAAATCTGCAAAGGCGATTGCCACGCCTTTGTAAGGGTTACTTAAATAACCCGTGCTACGGGTATAGTTAAAATCCGCACTGATAATGACTGTCCTTGTTGATTACCTGGCTGAGTCCTAAATGGGTTGCCCAATCCTGCCGTGTACCATGAATAATTCCTCTGGCCAATTCGTCTTGTTTGGGATTGGTATATTGATTTTCCGGCATAAGAGTTTTTAAGTGTGTAATCGTCATGATCGAGGACGGCGTTGGTGTCGCTGTTGGTATAGCTTAAATCGACATTCAAGACGGTTTGTTTTTGGTTAAAATCAAATCGTCCGCCAATATTGCCGAAGCGGGATTCGTAATCGTCCTCTACCGAGATGCCGCCGCCAACGCTTAAACCGGCATTATCCCAATCGTAACTCAGCTTGAAATCCCCTTGCTTGCGCACTTCCGGCGAAGCCATCGCCATGACATGCGTCAATCGGGTATCTTTCTTATAAATAGGTAAACCAGTATTAGGATCAAATTCCTCAGTTGCAAACAGCGCATTTGAGCGAGAATCGACGTAGAGTTGATCTAAAGCGGCTCCGGAAGTCGCAAAGGCGATGCGCCGGCTAACAGCGCCATACTTTGATTGACTGATTACCAGTTGCTAAATAAGGCGTTGTTGCAACCGGGGTGGCGCCGCCCCAGGTATCCTGCGTATAATTAAAGGCAAATTTGATCCGGTCAGTTAAGGATATTTTTGCGCTACCATGGATTCCTTCAACTTCTATCGGATTAAGGCTTTTACTGCCGTAAATCGATTCAGATCCCTATCTTGAGTTGCGGATAAACGAAATATCCCGTTTCCCTTCCTGATAATGGCTGTACTGGAAATCCACCTCGTCACCTTCGGCGGCAAAGATGGGTTGCGCCATCATGCCGGGTAAGGATAGGGCTGTTGCCGTCAATGCTTTTAACGATACGGTATTTTTTTTAATAACAGCCACAACCGCCCCCTTGTGCCGCATTGCCGCCCGCCGCCGCTTCCCGGCTACCGTAATTATGCGCCCGTAACGCGCTTTGCAGTGGGTAAGGGTCTAAAGCCATTTGCGGCTTGGCAAGATTGCCGCGCTCCCAGGGTTGCACTGGGGTGCAGGCGGTTAACCAAATGCAAAAAGCCGATAAAGACAGTTTTGTTGCTTGTTTAATTAATCTCATAACGATACCTCATTTATCGTTTTTTAGAGCTTTCTTCCTTGGCTCTATGGTAAGCAAAGAGGCCGCTTTGCTTTGTTAATTTTTCACATATAACTCAATGTATATTTTGATTTATCGAAGCCATGAATTCCCATTTAACGCGTTAACCCAACAGTTACTCAGAAATCAATTCGCAACCCTATAAGCCCCTTTCAGATTCAAGCGCACTTTTACTTCTTGATCGGTATTATTTTCCCAAAACAGGGAAAATTCTCCGTTAAAAGGTGCAATAAAAAATCCTTTTGCTTTACTTTCCTTAAGCTTTCCGAAGACTTTAAATTTATTGTCTTTAGCTTCCTGTTTTTTGCCGCGCAATTCGCAACGTAACAGTTTGCTATCTGTCGCCCAGTGATAGTCCAATTCATAATCCCTTTCCATGGCAAACTTAAAGGTCAAGTTTTGTTTGGGCGGAATAGTTAGATTGAAGATTTCCTGATGTGTATCCGACAACGTGTTCGTTTGCTCTGGCACAGTGATGTTCGACTGTGCTTCTGAATTTTCTTTAATCTCAGCAGTATCTTGTGCTTCTGTGCCTGTTTTGTTATTGGAATTAGCCGACTTATCTATGCCGGACTGGCCTACTAATCCGTTAATCCCAATTTTTGCACCTAAGCCTGTTGGATCGATACCATATTTAGCTGGCAGAAAAACTAAGAGCAGAATTAATATCGTTGTGGTGATTGATACAACTGAAACTAAAATGAGCTTCTTCAAAATTATTTTCGTCAGGTTTATTTGTTAAGAAACATTGTCTAAGTCCTTCGACAGGCTCAGGACGAACGGTAACCTTCTGATTACTTTCGTACGAACTATGAATGCAATCATCTTATTCAGATATTCCTTGAATACACTACATAAGATCTAAACATAATTTAGCTTTAACTAAGATTGAGTTAAAAGCAGCATTTGCAAACATTTCATCCTTTAATTTTTTTATTACTTATGTACATTGGAAAGATGGACAAACGAAAGTTCTGTTTATCCATCTTTTGTTAACCCTTAACCAAGTCAAGAATAGTTTAGAAATGTCTTTGCTTTACAAATAGCATTCCGGATTTCATTTTTGCTCAACTTAATTAATGAGAAAAATCTAAGGCTGTACCACACCCTGCTAATTACTGTTGCTGCGTATAAGTAACAGTTGTCGGTTGATCATTCGGATCATGGGCGCCATTCGCATCCAGGCAATGTGCCCTTACTGTCCACGAATTTCCGGCCGTTGACGCTGAATTTTTCTTAAGTGTGAAAAAATAAGCACCTGCGCCCGTTCCTATCCTCCTAAGAGGGCTGAAAACACCGGTGGTCGTTGTTACTGTTTTGTTCGCTGACGGACACGCCGCAGTTGATTTCAACCCGCAAAGATTAAGTTGCGCCGTACCAGAATTACGTCTGACTTGATAGCTGATAGTCTGGGTTCCTGTTGCACAAGCAATATAGAATTTATCCGTTGCCGTTGGAAGCGTTTTCAAAGTCCCGCCGTAATCATGGGCAAATGCCAAGCTAGAAAAACCGGCCGCGATCAGCATGCCAGCCAATAGGGTTATTTTTTTCATGGTTTATATCCTCTACTACATACCGTTTTTATAACGGATTCATTGTTAAAATACTCAAATTTTTATCCATCAAACTTAAGCATAGGTAAACGCGCTGTTTACCTGTTTGTTGGCGTTGTTCGATAACATATAAAACATCCATCACGCCAGACTAGACTCCAGCCTGGAGCTAGTGTTCAATCCATTTAACCAACCGGTAGAATACCTGTCAGTAACAGCATTTTTTAAAAACACAAAATTCCAGGGCAATGTACGTTGCATACTCCACCCTGGAATGACTGGTTTAGCCTGCCCGGATTGAAAAATCCAGACATGCGCTAATTCTTAAGAGAATAAACTTAAAAGTTTGCTTTGCCTTTAGTGAACGGCTGGGTGTTTGCCCCAGTCAAGATAGCATCAAATGCTTCGCCGGTTGGCTCGATACTGACTACTCGAGTGGCGTTCTTTTTTGCTGTAGCGTTGTTAACGGTTAAAGTTGTCCAATAAGGAGTCACAGGATCTTTGATAGGCTGTCCTGTTGAGTCTAATACAGGATTCCCGTCGTGATCCACTCTCACTGCTTCAGTAGGTTGCAACAAATCTGGATCGTTATACAACGCACTCACGCCATCGAGTCCGCCAAACCACCAATCCTGACGGTTGTTGTCGCCATTGCCGCCAACCAAGGTGTTGTATATATTGGCAACCGCAGGGTTGATTTGATCTGGCTCCGCAGAAGTGGCCAAAATCGGGATAGCACGCCCAAACGCATCTTTAGGTTGTTTATATGGACCAGACGCATCGTTCGCGGCATTTTTCTTTAGATCGCAGTAGTTGATTACACCGATGCGAATCTTAACTTGCTTAATATTCGAATCAATGATTTTTGGCACCGTCACTTTGAATGGTGTGATAGTGTTCAGTTTTGGTTCCATGGCGCCATCTTTCCATAACAGGCCTTCGACAACACCTGGGTTCAATGCATCTGGATCGACAAGCTCATGTGCAGTAGCAAACGATGAACTCATACCAGAATAGCCGGTCACTTGCAGGTTCAAACCAGCATCTGGCAAAGGTGTACCAGTGTGATCTAGCACGATGGTATCAAAAATACCTGCGCCGCCGCCTCTTTTGAACACATCACCGGCCACCAAAGTGCCAGTAGAATCAGCTTTCCATTCACGCCAAGCTACTTTGTCCCCAGTAGGAAATACCGCGCCTTGCCCGATAACCGGGTAGGCATTGCCAGTATCGCCGCCGCAGCCATGGGTGATGGTAAAGCCGTTGTAACTGGCAACTGACTTAGCGCCTTTTGCATTACTTACGGTTACTGTATCGCGAACACCAGTATGGGCGAATGCTTGGCCAGCTACCAACAATGTCGCTGCAGAACATAACGCCAATTTAGTAAATTTATGTATCATTTGTCCCCCTTAGGACGGATTATTTTTATTGCTAAGTTAACGGATCGATCACTGATCGCACCGACAATTAATAAGCACTATTTATGCCATATTTACCTATGGTTAAATTTATTTAATTAGATTTTTTTGTGAACCAGATCACATTTTTAAACTTATGAATCTTAATAAGATATTTCCAGTTAATTAGTCAGTATTATTTGGCGGGGATAATGGGGGCTTGTCTAAAAGCACAAAAACTTAAACAGCCGCAAACGCCAATTTTAAAAAAGTGTGTCATATGACACACTTTTTGATATTTTTTGCCTGCCTGTGAGCCTTGTAATACGTGGCTTACAGAAAAAATTGTGTCATATGACACAATTAGTGTGTGATATAACACAGTTTAATTAAAAATTTAACGCTAAAGATAAGCGGCTTAAGTTGCAAGCATTAAAAAATCGTCATTCGCATATAATAAAGTTAACTTCTTTGTTATGATTTTTATCCAATGCCAACTGAACAACATCAATCTCACACACCCTCCGGTAGTTTTTCGGCCTTAATGCTGGGCGCTATCGGCGTAGTTTATGGCGATGTCGGCACCAGTCCGCTTTATACGATGAAGGAGGTATTTACTGGCGCTCACGGCCTAACCGCAACCACCGACAATGTACTTGGCATCCTTTCCTTGATTTTCTGGTCGCTGATTTTTGTTATCTCCATTAAATACGTCTCCTTCGTCATGCGCGCCAACAACCGTGGCGAAGGCGGAATTATGGCATTAATGGCGTTGGCGTTACGTCAGCGCAATCACCATCGGCATCGAAATATTATTATTGCGATCGGATTATTCGGCACCGCCCTATTCTCCGGTGAAAGCGTCATTACGCCCGCGATTTCCGTGTTAAGCGCGGTTGAAGGCTTACAGCTTATTACGCCTGTGTTCCAGCCTTACATTATACCTATCACCATTGGAGTTTTAGTTGGCCTATTCCTTTTTCAAAGCAAAGGCACAGAAAAAGTCGGCCTGCTATTTGGCCCTGTAATGATCGCTTGGTTCAGTGTGCTGGCGTTATTGGGCTGGTTAAGCATTCAGCAAAATTCTGAAGTATTAAGAGCGCTAGACCCATCGTACGGCATTAAATTCTTTATTAACAACGGCTGGCACGGTTTTGTTACCCTTGGCGCGGTTGTTTTGGCGTTAACCGGGGTTGAAGCCTTATACGCAGACATGGGGCACTTCGGGAAAAAACCGATCCAAACCGCCTGGTTCGGCCTGGTTTTTCCTGCTTTGCTAATGAATTATTTTGGTCAGGGCGCTTTAATTCTGCGTGATCCTCAAGCTGTTTTAAATCCGTTTTATTTACTTGTGCCCAATTGGGCGATGTATCCAATGATTGGCCTGGCGACCGCAGCCACCGTCATAGCGTCGCAAGCAGTTATTTCCGGTGCATTTTCGATCGCCAGCCAAGCCATGCAAATGGATTACATCCCCCGCATGCAGCGAGTGCATACCTCAAGCGAAGCCATGGGGCAAATCTATGTTCCAGGGATTAATCGAACTTTGTTAATTTTGGTTATCTTTACTGTTCTTGGGTTTAAATCATCCAGCAACCTTGCCGCTGCTTATGGAATCGCAGTCACCGCCACGATGGTGATGACGACAATATTAGTGAGCATTGTTGCCTTGGATAGCTGGCGCTGGTCTCCCCTTCAGGTCGGATTAATGGCTTCAGTATTTTTAACCGTCGACGGCGCTTTTTTCAGCTCGAATTTGCTAAAAATCCCAAGCGGAGGCTGGTTTCCGTTGGTCATGGGGATTCTTTTGTTTTTTATCATGCATACATGGCGTCGTGGTCGTGAAGTGTTAACCCACCATTTACAAAAAGCCGCCATTTCCCTGACTGGGTTTATCGCAAATTTAACTCAATTACCACATGCGGCACGCGTCCCTGGGACCGCGATTTACATGAGTTCACGCAATTTGAGTATGCCCCATGCGTTAAGGCTAAATTTTGAACATAATCACGTTTTGCACGAGAGAGTGATACTGGTCACCATTTCCACCACAGACTTTCCCAAAGTCCCGGCGAATGAACGCATTGAAATCGATAAGTTGGAACAGAACTTTTACCGCGTCACCGCCCGCTACGGATTTACTGAAACACCCAACATCCCGGAAATATTAAAGTTATGCCGGTTAAAAAATCTTAACATAGAGATTGATGCAACGTCTTTTTTCGTTGGCAGGGAAACGCTCATTCCTTCACATCATCCTGATTTAAATCCTATCCAGGAAAAGTTATTCTTAACCATGTTCAAAAATGCATCATCCGCCATTCAATTTTTCGAAGTGCCGGCCGAACGCGTAGTGGAAATTGGCGCTCAATTTGAAGTGTAAAATTAATGTGATATTCCAAAGTTTAAATATGAAAATACTTATTTTAGGTGCTGGCAGAATGGGGGCATCGGTTGCCTTGGCATTAGCTGACGAAGAAAACGAGATTACGGTTATCGACACCAATGCCCTCTTACTGGAGGCATTAAGAGAAAAAGTTAATATAAAAACCATTACGGGTAATGCCGCCTACCCTGACGTATTGCATCGTGCCGAAGTCGCCCATACCGATCTGGTCATTGCTGTCACCAACCGCGATGAAACCAATATGCTTGCCTGCACCGTCATTGCCAAACTTTATAGTCAACCCAAGACAATTGCGCGCATTCGAGCGATTGATTACTTAAAAAACCCAAAACTATTCGGTAACTCCAAAGGCATTCCCATTGATGTCGTGATCAGCCCTGAGCAAAAAGTGATGGAGGCTATCCATAATCTTATAGAGTTACCGGGCGCCCTTCATGTGTCTGATTTCGCCGGCGGCAAAGTGCGTTTGTTCTCGATCAAAGCGAGCGATAAAGGATTTTTGACGGGTAAACCATTAAAAACTTTGAAGAACCGTTTAACCGAAGGCCGGATTCGCGTTGTCGCAATTTTACGTGAAGGCGAATCTATACCGGTCAATGGCGAGGCTATTATTCATGCTGGAGACGAAGTACATTTTTTTGCGCCTCGCCTGGAAGTTAACCGTTTGCTGAAAGATTTGGGTAATCTGGAAAAACCCCTGAAAAACATCATCATTGCCGGCGGAGGGCATGTCGGCAAACGCTTGGCAATAGCGTTAGAAAAAAATCACCAAGTAAAAATCATCGAATGGAATCTCAAACGCGCAGAAAAAATTGCCCATGAATTGAAAAACACGATTGTTTTGAACGGCGACTGCGGCGATGAAACCTTACTAATGAGCGAGTCCATCGATAAAACTGATTTATTTTGCGCACTGACCGACAGCGATGACCAAAATATTATTTCAGCATCGCTGGCAAAATCTTTAGGGGTAAGAAAAACCATCTGCATTCTTAACCACCAATCTTTCGCTAAATTGATACCGCCGTCAGTCATTGATTTGGCGGTACTTCCCAATGTAGAAACTCTAGGCAGTATCCTTCAACATGTCCGCCGAGGCGATGTTGCGCAAATCTGTCTTTTACGGCAAGGCACTGCCGAAGCTATAGAGGCAATTGCCCATCAAGGCGATGAAAATACGTCTGTCGTCGGGCAAAAAGTAGACACAGTAAAATTTCCCGAGGGCATTGTGCTCGGCGCATTAATTCGCAATGATGAACCTATCGTCATTCATCACGATACGACATTTATTGAAGGCGATCATGTGGTGATGTTCACGCTGGATAAAAGCCTTATCCCGCAGATTGAAGAGAAATTCCGCTTATTAAATTAATTGCTTCGCTAACATTAGGCAGAAGCCAACATCAATCATTGACAAAGATTAAGCCTTTTCCTGGACTAACTGTTCAATGCGCCAATATCCTCGACTTGCTTCACTTAAATGTTCCATCAACCAAGGTAATATAATCTCCATTTGACTGTATAAAGTCCAGGGCGGGTTAACCGCAATCATGCCGCAAGCAGTCATTCCAAAATCTGGATTATCAGGCTCCAGACCTAATTCGTATAATTGAATGTTAGTAATTTCAGAGGCCTTAATTGCCTTTTCCAGGGCGCGATTTTGTTCTCTGTTTATTACCGGATACCAGAGCAAATAACATCCGGTAGAAAACTTTTCATACATGCCAACTAAAGCTCGCACCACGCTTCGATATTCATCTTTAATCTCATAAGAGGGATCGATTAAAACCACTCCACGGCGTTCTTTTGGCGGCAGCAAACTTAAGCACTCCAATAAGCCGTCTTGTCGGAAAATTTTAAATCTTTTATCGCGCTTGACCGATTCTGTTAAAGATTTAAATTCACCAGCATGCAATTCATAACAAAATAATCGGTCTTTATCTCCCAGTATTTGTGACGCAATCACAGGAGAGCCTGGGTATTGGGTTAACTTTTCATCAGGACTGTATTTTCTGACTAAATCCAGATACTGTTTTACTCCTTCAGGTGAATTTTGGCTTTGCCACAATTTTCCTATACCGTTTAAATATTCCTTATTTTTCTGAGCTGAAATATCCATAAGCTTGTATGCTCCACGACCCGCATGCGTTTCGATATAACACACAGGTTTAGGCTTGAGCTTAAGATAGGTTAAAACCTGAATTAAGGTAATGTGCTTAAGAACATCAGCAAAATTACCTGCATGGTAGGAATGTTGGTAGCTTAAAATTTTGCGATTCCAATAAGTGAGTTTTTCTTTTGGATTATCTGGCGATTGGCATTAAGTGTCCAATTACTATAGGTTAACAAATTCGCCATGAAGGTTCCGAATCGGTGTTTTTAATTTTCAGAAATTTTCAACAACCAGCCATCCTGCAAGCGACATGAAGTAAATTTGGAGGAAATTTTTACATCGATTCGAGCTGCCGTATTTTTTAAGGAGTCAGGAAGATGACCTCTAACAACGTAGAAGGGATCTTTGAATTCAGTTTTTATCTTAACCGGCTGCTGTTTTACGGTGACTGAGACTTGTTCCGGCTTATCAATATTGAACACCACAAAAGAAAATTCAGCGCCGGGCGAAACAGTTGCTAATTTTTCAGGCTTAATCTTATCTATATGTGGATGGATACATGCAGAACCGCTGCTTTCCATGCTTCCGCCTCCAGACATCCCGGTGTGGCCACTATGATCCATTGCTGCATAAGCACCTAATGACGAAAAGGTTAACAAAGCGCCAAGTAAATATCTGCCCTTAAACATTACACCCTCCAATTAAGTTATAATGGAAAATAATTACCGCCAATTATACTCGGTATTTATTTTATCTTAACCATTAACTTCTAAGTGAGATGAGATGCGAGTCGACTTGGCTCCGATATCTTTAATCGCAAAATCATTTTGATGTATACAAGCTTGAAGATTCGCAGGCTAACCTTTGGAAAGGAATCGACTCTTAGCTTAAACTCAACGGAACACTAATTTAAGTATTGCTAATTACGATAAATCATATATACTCTTCTGTCTTGATCGCGGGGTGGAGCAGCTTGGTAGCTCGTCGGGCTCATAACCCGAAGGTCGTAGGTTCAAATCCTGCCCCCGCTACCAGATTAATAGTAACCCCGGCTTGGGGTTTTTTATTTTGGAGGCTTACTAGTAGCAAGCTGACAAATAGAGAGTTAATGGAAGAGCCCTTTGGCTCTTTTTTTATGGGTAACAGTTCGCGAAATTTGGATGAAACGGGCGCCTGACCACTTGTTAACTTTAATTGAACCCATCGTCGAAGGCTTGGGCTATGAATGCGTTGGGATTGAATACCACCCGCACCCCAAGCATGGGTTATTGCGAATTTACATTGACAAAACGGACGGCATATTGGTTGAAGACTGCTCTAGAGTTAGCCATCAAATTAGTGGCGTCCTGGATGTGGAAGATCCCATTCAAGGCAATTACCAGCTAGAAGTTTCATCTCCTGGTGCAGACCGACCCTTTTTTTACGTCCACCAATTCGAACAATTTCGAGGTAGCACTGTCTTGGTAAACTTGTACCAATCGCTGGACGGACGAAAAAAAATTACCGGAGTAATCGAAGACGTAAAGGATGAAGTGATTACTCTACGTGAAGCAGACCAGATTTTTGAGGTACCCTTCAGCGCGATGAGCAAGGCGCGTTTGGTACCGGAGTACGTAATTAATAAAGGAGGAAGTCATGGCAAATAAAGAGATCTTATTGGTTGCCGAGGTATTTTCAAATGAAAAAGACATCGATAAAGAAATCGTTTTTCAGGCGATAGAATCAGCATTGGAAGCCGCCACCATAAAACGCCATACTAACCAAATTAAAGTAAAAGTTAACGTCGACAGGAAAACAGGCGATTACGTCACTTATCGCCAATGGGATGTGGTTGACGTTAACCCGGAAATCGATGGCGATGTTGAGTTTCCCGCCACCCAAATTTTGCTGGAATCGGCAAGAATGGACGATAAAAACATCCAAGTTGGCGATGTGATCCAGGAAGAAATTGAATCGGTTGATTTTGGCCGTATCGCTGCCCAAACCGCCAAACAGGTTATCATCAACAAAGTCCGCGAAGCCGAACGTAAAAAAATCGTTGAGGCTTATGAGAGCCGAGTCGGTGAACTAATTACCGGTATTGTTAAACGCATTGAAAAGGGCAACATTTACCTGGATCTGGGTGGGCATATTGAAGCTTTTATCGCCAAAGAAGACATGATCCCCCGGGAAGCAGTGCGCAGCGGCGACAGAATTAGAGGCTACCTAAAAGAAGTGCGATCGGAAGTGCGTGGTCCACAATTATTCATTAGCCGTACAGCACCTGAACTATTAATCGCTCTCTTCCGCCTGGAAGTACCAGAAATCAGTGAAGGCATGATCTCCATCATGAGCGCAGCCCGAGATCCTGGTTCAAGAGCCAAAATTGCTGTAAAAAGCAACGATCCAAGACTCGACCCAGTGGGCGCATGTGTTGGTATGCGCGGTTCTCGGGTCCAATCAGTAACTAATGAATTAGCGGGCGAACGAATTGATATCATACTGTGGAACCCCAGTGAAGCACAGTTTGTAATCAACGCAATGGCTCCCGCTGAGATTCAATCGATTGTCGTTGATGAAGACAAGCACAGCATGGATTTAGCGGTCAGTTCCGAAAATCTTTCCCAAGCGATAGGTCGCGGCGGGCAGAATGTGCGTTTAGCATCGCAGTTAACGGGTTGGGAGCTGAATGTCATTGACGCGACAAAAGCCGAGGAGAAAAGCGAAGCCGAAGCTATTGAGATTAAAAAACTATTTGTTGAACAACTCGATGTTGACGATGATATCGCCTTGATTCTTGTGGAGGAAGGATTCAATACTGTTGAGGAAATCGCCTATGTTCCTGTCAGTGAAATGCTGCAAATCGAAGGTTTTGACGAAGACCTTGTGAATGAATTGAGAAGTCGGGCAAAAGACGCGTTGCTTATTAATGCAATTGTCGCGGAAGAGAAAATTGATGCCGCCCAACCGGCTGAAGATTTGCTTGCAATGGAAGGCATGAATAAAGAACTGGCCTATGAACTGGCTAGCGAAGGAATCTTAACAATGGAAGATTTAGCGGAACAAGCAGTTGATGATTTGCTTAAATTTGATGACATGACCGAGGACCGGGCGGCGAAGTTAATCATGAAGGCTCGCGAACCCTGGTTTGCCGAGTCAACTGGCGAGTAATCAAGGAGTAGGATATGAGCGAAAAAACAGCACGCGACTTGGCAGAAGTTGTAAAAATTCCATTGGAACGCCTATTGGAGCAGTTTAAAGAGGCCGGTCTTTCAGTTAAAGCCGCCGACGATGTCATCAGCGACGATGACCAAATGAAATTACTGGCGCACTTACGTAATAGGCATGGCAAAACAGATAGCGAGACCCAATCCGCTCCCAAAAGAGTTACTTTAGAACGCCGAAAAGTCATTGAAATCAAACAGGCCAGCGTTCCGGGAAGCTCTACTAAAACAATTAGCGTAGAAGTCCGCAAAAAGAAGACCTACGTCAATATCAAACAAAAAGAGGATGAAGCTGAGGCGGAAAAAATATCAACCTCAGAACCGACATATCATCCCGAGATTGATGTTCAGCCCGTCCAAGTTTCCGGGGAGCCTCCTGAAAAAGTTAACCTCGATAATAAGCCAACAGAAATAACGCCTGCACCTGTAACAGAAGAAGAGAAGGAGAGCCCTGCGGAAATAACCCCGATCAGCGAAACTCCTGCACCTGAGATTGAAGTTGCACCCGAAGTAATCGTGGTGGCCGATACAAAAGCCAAACCAGACAAAGCGGTGAAAACCAAGGAAATGAATGAAAAAGAGCGGCGCCTAGAAGAATCCATAAAACGAAACGCAGAGCGGGTTCGCCAACAAGCAGCAGGTAAAAAAGAAACGTTGCATCGGAACAAATTTGATGATGATGGCCGTAGTATCAACTGGGATTCCCGTAAACCCAAAAAGAAATCCAGATCATCCGCGACAAAAGCGCCGATACAGTCAGAAAGCAAACATCAATTTGAAATGCCGGTTACCCCTATAATCAAGGAGGTAACGATACCTGAAGTGATTATCGTCTCCGATTTAGCTCAAAAAATGAGTGTCAAAGCCGCCCTAGTCATCAAGCACTTAATGAAATTAGGCATTATGGCGACGATCAACCAACCCATTGACCAGGAAACTGCAGCTATTCTGGTGGAAGAAATGGGGCATAAAGCGGTGATGCAAAATGAAGATGATTTCGAAAAAGAGTTGCTTGCCGAAGCTCAACAGGAAGAGGTGCATACAGAACTGCCAAGGGCTCCGATTGTTACGATCATGGGTCACGTTGACCACGGTAAAACATCATTGCTGGATTATATTCGTAAAACCCGTGTTGCTGCTGGTGAGGCAGGCGGTATTACCCAGCATATTGGTGCGTATCAAGTAAAAACTGACCATGGTTCAGTTACATTTCTTGATACTCCGGGTCATGCTGCTTTTACTGCCATGCGCGCAAGAGGAGCCGATGTTACTGACGTGGTGATCGTTGTAGTTGCTGCTGATGACGGCGTGATGCCGCAAACCAAAGAAGCTGTGGACCATGCTAAAGCGGCAAATGTACCCATCATTGTCGCCATGAATAAAATTGACAAGCCGGAGGCGAATCCTGACAAAGTCATGCAGGAATTGGCCAATATTAACGTTATACCCGAAGAATGGGGTGGCGATGTCCAATTTTTAAAGATTTCCGCAAAAACCGGTGAAGGCATTGACGAGCTGATTGAGGCTTTAATCGTTCAAACTGAAATCCTGGAATTAAAAGCGCCTGTCGAAGGCGCGGCTTCTGGAATCGTTATTGAGTCGCGTTTGGATAAGGGACGCGGAGCAGTGGCAACAATATTGATCCAGAAAGGCACGTTGGAAAGCGGTCAAATGGTCTTGTGCGGTCATGAGTTTGGCCGGGTTCGAGCAATGTTTAACGAAAGTGGTAAAAGTATCAAAGAAGCAGGGCCAAGTGTGCCAGTAGAAATTTTAGGTTTATCTGGTACACCGAACGCGGGCGATGAGTTTCTCGTGGTACAAAACGAACGTGTCGCGAAAGATCTGGCCAAACACCGTGAAGATCGCAAACGCTTGGGTAAACATGCCGCACAAAGCGCTTCTAAACTGGATGAAGTCTTTTCCAGAATGACGGCGGGTGAAATCGCCAGTGTTAACTTGGTTATTAAAACCGACGTTCAAGGCAGTTTGGAGGCCTTGCGAGGCTCGTTAACTGACTTATCGAATGAAGAAGTTGAAGTTAAAGTCGTTTATGGTGGTGTTGGCGGAATTAATGAAGGCGATGTTAACCTTGCCTTGGCCTCAGGTGCCATATTAATCGGGTTTAATGTTAGAGCTGATGCCACGGCAAGGCGATTGATCGAGGAAAAAGGAGTAGACCTGCATTATTACAGTGTAATTTACGACGCCATCGACGAAGTTAAAAAATCGATCAGTGGATTGTTGTCGCCCGATATTAAGGAGCAAATCGTCGGCCTTGCCGAAGTTCGGGATGTCTTCCGTTCGCCAAAATTTGGTGCTGTTGCGGGTTGTATGGTCGTGGATGGTTTTGTTAAGAGAAACCTCCCGATTCGGGTATTACGTGAAAACGTGGTCATTTACGAAGGTCAGCTTGAATCTTTACGACGGTTTAAAGACGACGTTCAAGAAGTCAAAATGGGCATGGAATGCGGCATCGGAGTTAAAAACTACAATGATGTCAAAGCGGGCGACCAAATCGAAGTATTTGAGCGTACCGAAGTTCAGCGCGTCCTTTAACCGAGAATATAAACTCAATGCCTAAAGAATATGGTCGCAGTGCAAGAGTCGGTTCACAGATGCAGAAAGAACTAGCTCTCATTCTGCAGCGTGAAATCGATGATTCGCGTCTGGGCTTTATAACAATAAACGAAGTTATTCCCAGTAAAGACTTGGCTATCGCCAAAATCTATTTCACTGTGCTTAATGCTACGGAAGCTGAAAAACGAAATCATGTCAAATGGCTGAATGAGATGGCACCAACCATTAGGCATATGCTGGCAAAAAAAATGCGGCTTAGGCATATGTCGGAAATCAGATTTTATTATGATGATTCCTTTGATACTGGCATGCGGGTAGCGCAACTATTAAGTGACGACACCATCAAGCCGACAGGCTCAGATACTGAATCCCAACCTGAGCATAAAGATTCATGAGTAAACGCCAATCAGGGCGAAATCTTCACGGTATTTTGCTGTTGGACAAGCGCCTGGGGATTTCTTCCAATAAAGCGCTACAGGAAGTTAAGCGTCTTTATAATGCCAACAAAGCCGGCCATACCGGCAGCTTGGATCCATTAGCTACCGGCTTGTTACCAATTTGTTTCGGCGCAGGCACTAAGATTTCTGGATTACTGTTAGACGAAAACAAGCGTTATCGGGTGGTCGTTCAATTAGGCGTGATAACGGACACGGGCGACCTTGAAGGTCAAGTCATTGAAACCCGTCCTGTGCCGACCTTTTCGGCAACTGATATTCAAGCAGTTTTAAAAAAATTTACTGGACTTATCAACCAAGTGCCGCCAATGTATTCGGCCTTAAAGCATAATGGTAAAAAGTTATACGAGTTAGCCAGAGCCGGGGAAATTATTGAACGTAAAGCTAGACAGGTTAACATTTTCGAACTTGATCTACTTGCCTACGAAAGTGATTGGATTGAACTTGACGTTTATTGCTCCAAAGGTACCTATATTAGATCTCTCGCCGAAGATATCGGTGCAGAAATGGATTGCGGAGCAACGGTCAAAGCATTAAGAAGATTACAAGTCGGCGATTTCAATATCGATCAAACATTAACTTTGGAACAATTACAGCAATTCGATGAAGATACACTGCTAGAAAAACTTGTCGCGGTCGATTTACCTCTGCAAAAATTACCTAGTGTTACCCTGGATGAGCAACAAACTGTCCGCATAAAACAAGGGCAAGCGCTCACATTAGAAAATAATAACTTCGGCTCTGTACGAATGTATCACGCCGATGAGTTTTTGGGGTTGGGTGAAATGGGTTTGAATGGTAAACTATCGCCGAAAAAGTTATTTTTCTTGAGCGGTTAGCTCGAAACTTTAATTAACGGCGATTCTACACCCTATCGTGGAAGCCGTTTATTTTGTCGCCCACTGGTTGATTATAGTCAGGGGCTTTTTGTTATTATCAATAGGGAATACTCTAATGTCATTTAGCGCAGAACAAAAAAAAGCAGTTGTCGAAGCTTATCGTCTTTCAGAATCAGATACTGGTTCCCCTGAAGTGCAAATAGCTTTGTTAACCGCGCATATTAGCCATTTAACTCCGCATTTTGCCCAACACAAAAAAGACAATCATTCTCGTCGCGGGCTTTTACGCATGGTTAACCAACGTCGTAAATTGCTGGATTATCTTAAAAACAAAGACATCAGCCGCTATCGCTCACTTATAGACCGCTTAGGTTTACGTAAATAAATCGCTCAGGAACGATGGATATTTGTCTGTCGTTCCCGATTCACCCCCCCAGCAGTGAACTTCCCTTAATTTAATTTTCAGCATTTTAGGAATCGTATAGTGAATCCAGTCAGGAAACAATTTCAATATGGCGACCGTACCGTAACGTTAGAAACCGGCGAGATAGCAAGACAAGCAAATGGCGCAATAATTATTGACGTAGAGGGTACAACGCTATTAGTGAGCGTCGTTGCCAAACGGGAACCGAGCGGAGGCGACTTCTTCCCGTTAACCGTCAATTATATAGAAAAAGCGTACGCTGCCGGTAAAATTCCGGGCGGCTTTTTTAAACGTGAAGGTCGCCCTAGCGAACAGGAAACTTTAGTTTCACGTTTGATTGATAGGCCTATTCGACCTCTGTTCCCTGAAGGGTACACTAACGAAGTCCAAATCGTTGCCACTGTTATTTCACTCAACCCTGAAGTTGATACCGAAGTTCCCGCCTTATTGGGTGCTTCTGCTGCATTATCAGTTTCCGGTTTGCCTTTTAATGGACCGGTAGGTGCCGCCTGTGTGGGTTATAAAGATAGTCAATATTTATTGAACCCAACTCCGGCTACACTAAAAGAATCCCAACTTAACCTAGTGGTTGCCGGCACTGAAAAAGCTGTACTTATGGTTGAATCCGAAGCGGCAGGATTGTCGGAAGAAATCATGTTGGGAGCGGTTCTTTTCGGACATGAGCAGATGCAAGCTGCGATCAAAGCAATCACCGAATTCGCAGAATCTGCCGGTATGGGCAAAGTAGAATGGTCGGCTCCGGCAACTAATTCCGAGCTTGAGAAGCAAATTATACATGCTGTCGAGTCTGACATTAAAGCCGCTTACCAAATTGCTGAAAAACTTATCAGACAAGATAAACTGAAGGAAATAAGGAATGCAGCTGTAGAGAAGCTAACTGCAACCGAAGAATACAGCGAAGCCGCAGTACGTGGAATCATCGAAAATCTCGAATATGAAATCGTTCGTAGCGCCATTCTTCATGAGAATAGACGTATCGATGGACGTGCATTGGATTCAATCCGCCCTATCAGCATCCGCACCGGCGTGTTGCCGCGCACTCATGGTTCTGCCTTGTTTACCCGCGGAGAAACTCAAGCCATAGTCGTAGCAACGCTCGGTACTCAACGTGATGCTCAAATCATTGATTCACTTGCGGGCGAATACAAAGAACCGTTCATGCTGCATTACAATTTCCCTCCCTACAGTGTGGGTGAAACCGGTCAGGTTGGATCGCCAAAACGTCGCGAAATCGGACACGGCAGGTTAGCTAAGCGCGGTGTTTTGGCTGTGTTACCCAATATGGAAGAATTTCCATATGTGATTAGAGTAGTTTCTGAAATTACCGAATCCAACGGTTCAAGTTCTATGGCATCTGTCTGTGGCAGCAGCCTTGCCTTAATGGATGCGGGGGTTCCGCTGAAAGCACCAGTTGCTGGAATCGCGATGGGGCTAATTAAAGAAGGAGATAGTTTTGCCGTTTTATCTGACATTATGGGCGATGAAGACCACCTCGGCGATATGGATTTTAAAGTCGCCGGTTTCGCCGATGGCATTACCGCATTGCAAATGGACATCAAAATTGATGGTATTACTGCAGAAATCATGAAGAACGCCTTAGAGCAAGCAAAAAAAGGCCGCTTGCATATCCTCGGTGAGATGAATAAAGCTTTAGCTGCCAGTCGCGATCAAATGTCAGATTATGCCCCGCGCATTATCTCTTTCAAGATCGACCCTAGCAAAATCAGGGAAGTTATCGGTAAAGGCGGCGCTACCATTCGGGGCATCACCGAGCAAACTGGTGCAAGTGTTGACCTTACGGATGACGGCGTAGTTAAAATCGCATCGGTCGATAAAGCCGCTGGCGAAGAGGCTCGTCGTTTAATCGAAGAAATCACTGATGAAGTTGAAGTCGGTAAAATCTACGAAGGCAAAGTGGCTAGGCTAATGGACTTTGGCGCATTTGTGACCATCCTACCAGGCAAAGACGGCTTGGTGCATATTTCACAAATCTCCGACGACCATGTCGATAAAGTCAGCGATAAACTCAGCGAAGGCGATGTAGTCCGAGTAAAAGTACTTGAAATCGACCGCCAAGGTAGAGTTCGTTTAAGTATGAAAGAAATCAACAAAGAATAATCTAATATTAATCTGCGGTGTTTTTTCTTAGTAGACGGTCTTCTAGTTAGAAATATCTAACTATATAATTTTTATACCTTATTAATCATTACTTGAACATTGATAACTGAAACTAAATTCTCTGTTTGGAAAAGTGGTATGAAAGCAATGTATAAATTAATGCCTTGATTGAGTGTTTTGAGAACGGCGCAGTAGAGCCAAGATATATACCCGCCATGCTCTACTTTAAGTGATTTAGACATGCGATGTACAGAAGAGCAGTACATCGCACAATATCGAAAAATTATCGTAGATGATACCGAGAAAAAATACATTTTTCTGCTGTAATAGAACAGAATTTTCCTCTATTTATTACATACATTAATATCGATCTTGAATAAATGGATCGTCAAGCGGCGTTGAAACCTTTCAACATAGCAGAAGCAAAACTATCGAAAGTTTCCAACACCCCACATAGATCATTCAATACCAAAATTGACATATAGTTGAAAAGAAAAATTATTCAGTACAATATTACTTTAGATACTATTGGTTAAATGTAAAGTATTTATCAAAAATTAATATGAAAAGTTATTCTTGTATTTTACATACAAAGTGTTAACTCGCAACTCTTGTCTACTCACTTGAACTCATCATGTCGATATCATCCCCATTAAGTTTACGCGAATGTTTAACCTTCGAACCCAAGGAATTACATTTCGGCACTAGTGGCAGACGAGGCGAAATCATTCATCTGACACAGTTGGAAGTGTTTATCAATGCTGTTGCCGAACTCGAATTCCTTCAATCCTTGCCCAAGGCGGACGGAGGAATTGTCCGAGGTGAAGAATTTTATTACGCGCGGGACTTACGTCCAAGTTCCAGCACATATATCACCGAACAGCAAGGTCGCGGTGAGCTAACGCAAGCCATCGAACTTGCCATTCAATATACAGGCATGATTCCCGTTAATGAAGGCATGATCCCAACGCCGGCTCTAACCTATTACGGTTTAATACAAGAGAAAGGCAGCATAATGATCACTGGTAGCCATATTCCCTACGATCGTAACGGATATAAAACGAATACTTCAAAAGGTGAATTGCTGAAGCAGCATGAAAAGCCCATCAATGAGAAGGTTAAGGAAGTCCGAAACAGATTCTACAACCAACCTTTTGACGATTCTCTCTTTGATGTGAATGGTCTTTTAAAAGAAGGCTCAAAACCTTTGTTAAAAGAACATAATGATGCAGCAACGGTTTATCTTGAACGATATATCGATTTTTTTGGAAAAGATGCCCTTTCTGGACTCAAGATATTGGTCTATCAACATTCTGCGGTTGGTCGTGATCTGTTGGCGGCTATTTTGAAAGCACTAGGGGCTGAAGTGACTTCAATCGGACGCAGTGAAACTTTTGTGCCTGTCGACACAGAAAATATGGATACTGATCAGCTTGCCGCTATCCAGACACTGCATGATGCCGCATCTAAAATTCACGGACAATTTGATGTAATCGTTTCTACCGACGGCGATAGTGATCGTCCATTAATTCTTGGCATAGACCCAAAATCATCTAAGGTCAAATTCTTCGGCGGCGATCTTGTCGGCATGCTAACTGCAGAATTTTTAGGCGCGGATGCGGTCGTGGTGCCGATCAGTTGTAATGACAGCATTGACCAGGGCTCGCTGAAAAACATTACCGAGCCGAAAACTCGAATTGGGTCGCCTTTTGTTATCGCTGGCATGGAAAAAGCCTTGTCCAATGGAAAGCAGATCGTTTGCGGCTGGGAAGCAAATGGCGGCTTTTTGACTGGTTCAGACATCAACAGAAATAAAAAAATCTTAAAGGCATTACCGACACGCGATGCTGCTTTACCAATATTAGCTGTTCTCTCAATTTCTCAATATGAGAATTTACCCTTAACCGATATTTTTTCACTATTGCCAAAACGATTCAGTCGGGCAGCTTTGATCAAACAATTTCCTAGAGAAATAGGCCTGAATATCGTAAAAAAATTTTCTCCTAAAGAGGATTTAGTGAAGATCGTAGAATTTAGCGAGAAATCCAAGGTATTATTCAGGGATGAAAACAATCGGATAATCGTGAATAATACTGCTCAAGCAATTGAGATGGATTTAATAAAGCGCCAATTGGAAACTATATTTTCTAAGCCCAATGGATTTGGCAGCATCAATCAAATAAATTTTATTGATGGTGTTCGTATGTACTTCAGTAACCGAGATGTTGCTCATTTACGCCCATCGGGAAATGCAGATGAGTTAAGAATCTATGCTGTGGCTGACACGCAAACCCGCGCCGATCAAATAGCGGCCATTGCGGTTGCTAAACCAGATGGTTTGTTATTTAAACTAGCCAATTTTGCTCAATAATTAAATAATTTGTTGATTTGCGTATAAAACTGATTCACTAAATTAGGCCATTTGCATCGAAAACTGTCCCACGTTTAACATAAGTTTTAAGCAGGAGAAAGGAGTGCTCAACGTGGCTATATTAAGTAAGATCAGACACTGGTATTACCGTTACCAACTTTCCATCCGGAAGATAACGCGGCGTACCATTTTTCCCCGAAATACAATTCGACATTATCTCCGCAATGGTTGGTTGACGAGGCACGCCCCCTTCGAAAACAACGACGTACGATTAATCAAATACACGCTGGTTTGTGTGGCTTGGGATTTGACAGCTCCTATGACCCGGTTGCCGTTTTTGCACGCCACTGGCATCGTCAACAATTGGAAGAAAAGCAAGGTGCCAGTAAGCACACTTACATTCCTTTGCAGTTGCCCCCTAGTGAAGCCTTCTAATTTGACTGGAGTGAAGATTCAGCGTTGATTGACAAGCAATGCTTAAAACGGGCTAGAATCACCGATTTCCTCTGGCATGACCTCCGCCATACGTGGGCGGGTTGGCATGTGCAAGCAGGGAACACCGCTGCATGTGCTGCAAGAGTTGGGCGGTTGGGAGTCGGTGGAAATGGTGCGCCGTTACGCCCATTTATCCAGCGAACATTTAGCTGAATATGTGGATCCGTTGTCGACGTTACACGTGGTCGGGGACGATGATCGTAGCTACGATTTAGCTACGGCTACCTTTATGAAGAATAGACGATATTGAATATTAATAAAAGTAAAGGTAGTATATTGAATACAGGTGAACCATGCATGTTTAGGAACACTTATCTTTTAAAATATCTACTCTTAAACGAAATAAAAACTAAAAACCGGCCATGTAAATAAACGATCTGAAGTATGCTTCGGCATTCTAGGAACCAGTAATTCAGAAACTACCATGGCTCATACTAGTCTTCTAGTAAATTATCATTTAATGACAGACCGCTCTGTTGACTCAACTTCTGAACGTAATAAGTATCCGTATAAACGAACTCACGGGGTATGCTAATGAAAACGCCACAGTGTGCTATTTCTGACGCAAATAGATTGCAGCCACATAGCAATTTTCCAAATTAAGCATCAGCAACCAATTGAAAATTGGCATATTTGGTATCAATTAATTTAAGGAATGCAACTCCAGATTATCAATCATCACCTAATATTGAGCCACAGGAACTCTAGATCAAGGGTTTTCGATGATTTTTTACGGTGTTTAAAGCGATAAGAATCATTGCCGGTTTCCAAGATGGAACAATGATGGGTGATGCAATCTAACAACGCTGCGGTCATTTTTTCATCCCCAAAGACCTGTACCCATTCGGCGAAGTTAAGGTTGGTGGTTATGATCAATGCTGTTTTTTCATAGAGCTGGCTAATGAGGTGAACAGTAAAGCGCCGCCGGTTTGAGGGAATGGCAAATAACCCAGTTCATCGATAATGACGGCATCGATCTGACTTAATCGTTTATCAAGGGAACCGGCTTTGCTGAGCTGCTTTTCTTTCTCCAACTGCTTAACCAAATCAACAGCATTATAGAAACGAATGCGTTTGCCCTGATGAATGGCAGAGACAGCTAAAGCGGTAGCCAGATGGTTTTACCGATGCCCGTTCCGCCCACCAGGATAAGATTATTGGCTTGCTCCATAAAATAAAAATGGCCGTTGCCAGTTGTTCGATGCGTGCTTTTTGCAGCGTTGTTTCAGTCCAGTCGAAACCGATCAAGTCACGGTGATACCCACAGGGCACAAGTAAACCGGCTTTTCAACCGAATCCAAATGTTTGCGGATGGTGTTGCAAGAGTGTTTATACTCTCTCGCAAGTGAGTGGGTGCTTTTACCGTTTATGTTATGGCGCCGTCTGGTTTCGGCTATTGCTTTCATGCGTAACACTCCAGGATTCTCCGGCAAAAATACCGGTGATTAAACTACCTGGGGGGCTCAATTCTCAATTACGTTTACCCCAAGGCCATGCCCAGTTTTGCATGATTATTTACACCCTACCCGTTATGTCCAGATAATTCATGAGCCAACATCTTATCTGTATCAAATTACTATGCCCTCTGACCAGGATTCGCAAACAAGAGTGAGCAACCAATTTTTTATGGTCGACATTGAAAACTATACCTTTCCAAGTGCCCTTGAGAAAAAGTTAATATCGATTGATGCATTAATCTCCTTGCCGTAAGTTTATTTACAGTATCGCCAACTCATGGATGATCCGGAATCGACACCTGGTAATTTTGCGGAAGTGGTGGGTATTGACCCCAACCTCTCAGCCACTGTGCTGAAAATTGTTAACAGTCCTGTCTATGGTTTTTCTGGAAAAATAGATAACATCAGCAAGGCGATCCATATTTTAGGTATTGATAAACTACATGATGTGGTCTTAACAGCCTCACTCATGGCACTGAATTATCCGAATGAAATTTTGCCGCTGATTACATTTTGGCGGCACAGCTTATTTTCAGACGTGTTATCACGTTTGCTCGCAGAACAATTGCGCTTTGAAGAGAGCGAGAATTTTTTTATTATCGGTTTGTTACATCAAATCGGGCACTTGGTGATGTATTCACATTATCCTGAACAATCAAAACAAGCTATCCTGAGAGCACAACAAGAACACCAGTCCATCGATATTGCCGAACAGGCCCTCATGGGATTTCATTATGACCATGTCGGCGCAAAATTAATGGCGCAATGGCGGCTTCCCCTGCTCTTTCAAATACTAACTTATTTTCAACCCACGCCATTCGAAGCCCCCCTGCTCCAGCGTCAAACGGCTCTATTACATCTAGCGCATGGTTATGCGGATCGGTATGTGGATGACCAAGAAGATATCCCGGAGCCCATCATCAATCCCGCTGTCTGGCGCATGCTTCATATCACCCCTGAGCACATCGACACCGCGTTGGTACAAGCGAAACAAATTAGCTCGGAGTTGGAGAAGGCTATTTTGAAATGAACTTAGAAGTCAGGTTAAAAAGCGTCTTTATAGCTCCGGCGTGATTTAGAATAATGGGGTTGACTTACACTGTCTCTGATCTCGCGTTGTAAGTATGCAAGCCAAACTGCACCAACTCACAATTGGTAACTCGCATTGAAAATGCGTTTTTACTCAGTCGCGGTGTTGGGGAGTCACCGATTGGAAATTGCTGCGCATCGTATTAACCGAATCCCTCACCGATCAAATTTTAAAAGGCTTGGAGCTGTTGAAGATGATCATAAGACTATCATGGGTTAATATGTAAGAATTTCTAGTGTTGTTTACAGTATTCAGGGGAATACGGAAAATGAACATGCACAAACGTATCCGGCTGACGCCACATGACCACCAGGAGATGTGGCGGCTTTACCAAACCCGCACTTGGAAAGTGATGCATTTAGCGGAGCACTTTCGGGTCTCCAGGCCGACGGTCTATGCCGTCCTCAAGTGGGCTAGGTTGCGAAGTTTGTTCCCCGCGATGGTCCAACCAGCGCTTTGAAACCCTCCAATACGGCCTAAAACGCCTAGCCAAGGTCGAGCAGGTCATTCAAGACCGACTCAAGCGTGAGGCTAGGCGCTATAATAAATCCTACCCCGGCGAACTCGTCCACTTAGATACCAAGCGCCTGCCGCTGCTCAAAGGCCAATCACCCGCCCAGCCCCGGAAGTACCTGTTGTTGCTATCAACGGCTTCTCCAGGGAGCTTTACGCCGACATCCTGCCGGACAAGGCCCAGGACAGTGCCGCCCAGTTCTTGGTCAATAATGTGTTGGCGCAATGCCCCTATCAGATTTTGGCTACGATTACTCCGATAACGGTAAAGAGCACCGACCAAAACGCCTTTGTCAAAGCCTGCACGCAGCAGGGCACCGGTCAAAAATTCACCAAGGTCAACCGCCCCCAAGCCGAACGGGTTATCCGCACCCTCATGGAAATGTGGCATGACCGGCACACCTTTCAAGACTCTCAGGACAGGCATCTCCAATTAAGTCGCTTTATTAACTTTTACAATACCGTCAAGCCACACAAGAGTTTGAATATCGCTACACCTTATGAAATATTCAACCAATATTTTAATCAACCCACCTGTAAACAACCCTGAGATTTCTTACAGTTAATATTTTTATTAAAGATTTTTACCATGTCAAATCATCCGGCACGGGATAATCTGCATATGGATCTTCGGTGTCTACCAGATTAAGACTGGCTTCGTTCAAGACAATGACGGAAGAAGCGTCACGCGCTTTTATTTTTTGCGCAGTTTCAGAAGGGACAACTTCATATTGTTGGTTTAGCTTAACGATAGCTAATTGGCCGCTAGTTAGCTTGTCCCGCATGCCCCCAGTGAGGTATAAGGTTTTTACCTTGTTATTATCAGTAAAGTGATAGGCAAAGCTGTCGTCTGAGATGACCTTGGCGAGGGGCAAGCGGTTTTGTTCAATTAACTGTATTATTTGCGCGACATGTTGCTTTCGGTCGTCTTCCTGTTTTCGCTGTTGGTTTAGCAACCGATCTTTTTCGGCTTTTTCAAGCCTGACTTGTTGAGCGTGTTCTTTCAGTTCGTCAACAACGACAGTCTTATTGTGTTGCTGTTGTTTAACTTTCTTATGTTTTTCAGATTTTACCGCCTTGGCTTGCCCCCCTCCGACCAACCCGGATTTTAATAGCTGTTCTTGTAATGACAATTTCGCCATATTCGCTGCTCCCACATAATCTATTGTGTATTTTTTGGTTCAAATTATAATGGCTATACTAGCTCAAACCTGATCTGACAGTTACCGAATTTTCAGGGTGACTGTCAGGTTAGATTTGGTTCAGGTTTTTCTCATCCCAAATCAATTTCCCACTCAGCAATGTTTCCATCGGCGTTCTGCCGTTGCACATTTTGCCTTGATGAGTTCTTTCATTATTGTAATAAACGAGCCATTCGTCCAGGTCTTTCTGCAAGGTTTCCAAGTCCCCATAAAGCTTCTTGCGGAACGTGACTTGGTAAAACTCCTGCAAAATGGTCTTATGGAAGCGTTCGCAGATGCCATTGGTCTGCGGTGACATGGCCTTGGTTCTGGTGTGGTCAATGTCATTGATGGCCAGATATAGCTGGTAATCATGCTGTTCCACCTTGCCGCAATACTCCGTGCCACGGTCTGTGAGGATGCGTAGCATCGGGCAACCCGTGGCTGGCATAAAACGGCAGCACCTTGTCATTGAGTACGTCAGCGGCGGTGATCGGCGTTTTCGTGGTGTACAGCTTGCAATGCACGACTTTGCTGTACGTGTCGATAAACGTTTGCTGGTAAATACGCCCCACACCTTTGAGATTGCCGACGTAGAACGTGTCTTGCGCACCGAGATAGCCAGGATGCGCTGTTTCGATCTCGCCGCACGCCACGTCCTCCTCGTGCTTCCTCTCCAATGCCGCAATTTGCTCATCACTTAGGGCAATGCCCTCATTCGCGACCTTGGCTTCCAAGGCCTTGAGGCGGCACTTGAAGTTCTCAAGCTTGTGCCTGAGCCAAATCGAGCGCACGCCACTGCCTGAAACAAAGACACCACGCTTGCGCAATTCGTTGCTGGTGCGGTGTTGCCCGTGTGCCGGGAAGTCGATGGCGTAACCAATGACGGCTTGTTCTGTGCTGTCATCGACACGGTTCTTGAGATTCGGCACTCGCCGTTCGCGGTTGATCAGCCCGTCTAGACCGTCTGTTTCGACCAGCTCTTGATAGCGGTAAAACGTGTCCCGTGACACGCCCATGATCTTGCAGGCCCTTGAGACGTTTTGAAGTTCTTCAGCAAGATTGAGCAATCCTGCTTTATGTTTGATGATTGGATTGTTAGTATGCAACATGAGCGTTACCTCTCGTTAAGTTTGATTACGGATTCGACACCCTTATCAAACTCGGTAACGCTCGCTTTTTCAAGCGATATGTCAGATTAGATTGAGACTAGTACACATAAAAACACCATCAACACTTAAGTATAGTAACAATAATACTTATCCTAACCAATTGGTTCCATTCATTGTGCGGCTGAAACAAGCCTTAACAATAAAGTAAAACATGTTCCATGTTGTTGACACTGATCCAGTGTCCATTTTATTAATCCGCTAAGCTGCAATGAATAAAGCTCAAGTTAAACTCATTACAGTCTTCTCAATATTTGCAATTATTGGGTTTGGTCCTGTTTCTCCTGGTTGTCTAATCGGCATGTACATTGTCTATGCGCGTCCGCAATGGTTCTTAAAATTAATTGATGATTTATATGACAACAATTTTTCTTTTCAAGAGAAGCTTGGCTCTGACCATGAAGAACAAACCAGAAAAGCAAGGAATCAGTGTTTTTTGAGTTTGCTTGGGTTGTTCTTTATTGATATTGCGCCACTACCAACCACACCTATTATTGCTTTTTTCATCATTTTTTATCGTCCGATATGGTTTATCCGAACTGTTAGGGATGTGTATGGGAAAGATGTTAAGGCATGACCTTTATCTAATTACGCTTGCTGTAAGTTGTTGAAATTTAAGATTGTGCGTCTGCTACATAATAGCGGACAAAAGCGGTCTTTAAATTTTTAAAAGTTTATTTATAAATTTATACATACCTGACGTTTATGGTTTATTTAGAGAGGGTAAACTTTTGAATTCATGGAATATTAGTATTCAAAATTGCCAACAATAACAAGCTTTTATCCGTCAATATCGTTAATACATCATTTATATGGAATCGTCATATATAAAATTCTGATATTATATTTTTTCCAAAAAACAGATATATGGAGGCTTCCTAATATGAAAAAAATAGCCCAATATTTTTATGCACTAGCCACATTAATATTAGTTTCTAATATAGCTCATGCGGAATATCCAAAAACAGAGTTTGGTATTGAGCACTGCCTACAAGCGGCATTGAATGAAAAAAATGGTGGGGTTGTGAAAGTCGAACTAAAAATCGAAAAAGATGTACCGACTTATGAGTTTGATATCGAAACTCCCGATGGCAAGGCTTGGGATATCGAATGTGATACTAAAACAGGTAAGATCAGCGAAGTTGAGGAAGAGGTAAAAAATGCCAAAGATAAATTATTCAAGGCAAAATTAAAAATCAATGAAAAAGAAGCGCGTAAAGTGGCCTTAGCTGCATATCCAGGTCAAATAGTTGAAGTGGAGTATGAAATTGAACCTGATGGTGCAGCTTCTTACGAATTCGATATCAAAGGTAAAGACGGTAATGAAATAAAGGTTGAAGTTGATGCAACGTCAGGGAAAATCGTTGAAGCCAACGGTGAGTTGTATCAAATTGGCAATGAATAAATTCATAGAATTTTATATTAAACATTTAATCTAAAGTCCGTTATTCATATTCGAATATACCGCCCTTAAAATTTATATTTTTAATCAAAAGACCAACTGTTGATTTTAAGTTTTTAATTAATAAGGCTGATATGTTTTATATTAGCCTTTTATAGATATCTTTTTATAATTTTCCGCGCCCTACTTCTAAAATATCAAAACCTAAAATCTATGCCCACCCAAAACGCCCTGGGTGCGCCGGGACCGATAAACGTCCGGTTTTGCCAATCGTCGGAATTATAATTCCAGCCGCTCGGGCCGATAGCACCCTTTTGTGAAGGTGAAAATGGGTTGATCCCCAAACGGCCGGCAGTCGCATATTGGCGGTCAAACAAATTGTTAATCATGCCGAACACGCTCAATCCTTTGACAATTTCATACCGGGTTTTCAGGTTGAAGATGGCATATCCGGGGATGCTGCCAGAATCCTTGAATTGGCGGTTGGTGGGCACTAATTTATAAACAGGCTCAAACGTGACCAGGTCGAAACCTGTACTTTCTTCCACCATGTCCAACTGGCCTTGGACATGGTCGTTATTTTCGTTGCCACGCACGAACGCATCGGAGTGGGCAATCATGGTGACCCCAAACTCCCATTGGGGCGTAATGTGGAAATTTAGCGATGCATTAATGTTGTGTAAAGGCACGCCGGGCAACCTGTCGCCCGGTTTAATTTGGGTCATATCATAAGACGGGGTTAATGGCCTGCCGGATGCATCATATTTCGATATTACAGTATTAATGTGGTTTTCGGCGCTACTGTTATGCGGGCTCAGCATGATGAGATCCGATTGGAAAGTGGCATCGGTATAACCGTAGTTTAGGTTAAAGTCCACAATACTCACCTTGCCAGAAAAACCGAATTCGATACCCTGCCGCCTCGTTTCGCCAATGGTGTCAAAAAAGCTTCGGTCAGCGGTAATGCCGACCAGATAAATATCATCTTTTAAATCAGTGCGGTAGATGCTGGCATTCCAATTGATATCCTCAAACAGTTTACCGCGTAAACCAAACTCGTAAGAGTTCGCGGATATTTGCGGTAGAAACGGGTCACCTGATAAGGTGGTCGGCAAGGTACAGGCGCCGCCAATATTGGCGAAACTTTTAGGTGTCAACGGGGAGTTCGGGTCACTGGGGTCTTGCGGCACCATGGTGCCATCATAAGCGCAGCCTAATTCTACACTGGACGGTACACGTGTGCCCTGGCTCCAGTTGAAGTACATATTCAAATCCTTATAGGGTACTTCTTTATCTTTAAAAGGCAGGTAACTTATGCCTAGGGACGGATTAAATGATGAATAATCAAACGTTTCTGCGGTGGGGGTGTCTCTATATTTACCTAACCCTAAGCGCGGATCATTGGGTTGGCGAATATCGCGGTCAAATTCGTTAATGTTGTAATTGGCTTTTGTGCCACAAGATGAAGGGTCTGAACCAGGGCACAAAACTACATTCGGCTGAATGTTATGGATATCGACAATACTATGCAGATTTTCCGCACCAGCGCGAGTCCGCGCCCGCATGTTGTTTTTTACCCGGGTTTGGTTAAAACGACCGGAAAAATTAAGATGCAGGTTATCCCAGGGCGAATAGGTTTCGCTAATATAACCGCTGAACGTTGTAGATTTGCCGGTAAACGAATTATTACGGATATCCTCCCGCGCTGCCAGAAAGATCGGGTCAATGTTAACTGGATCAAGATAAACCCGTCGATTCACATCGATCATACCCAACCGTTGCCTGGTATCAAAATCAGTATTGGCGGCATCTATTGAACCGCCCACCATCAACTTGTGTTCATCGCTGTTCCAGTTAAGTTGCAGGGACGCGCCATCGGTTTGCTGGTCGATGTTAGTGGTGCTCATTATGCCTATTGGCGTGCCTTCAACCCAGCCTTTAGCTTCCTCAAATCCTTCCGGCCATCGTTTACCATTGCGTGGCCTGAAAGGTTTGCTAAGATCTCCGGGTTTGGCGCCAGGATTTGGGTAATGTAAACGACCACAAGTCCCATATTCATCCGCATTTAACGCAGGGAGCAGTTCTGCATTCTCTGCCAACTGCTTGGTTAAGGACATGTTGATGGTTTTTGGGTCAACAATAAATTCCTCGTCATCAATAAACCCATCGCCATTGCGATCCGTTGGCACAAAATAATCGGGGAGGTTATCGTGGTTAACATCTCGGTATTGGCAAACCGGTTGGCCGGTATCGGTGGTTTTGCCGTCGGAAGCTTCTACCTTGTTCGCGCCTCTGCCGCCACTGGTCATTTCATCGAAGTCTTCATAGATGTCGCCGGCAATAGCGGAACGGCTGCTGTCGCGCCGGTAAATTTGCCCGGTCAGGCTCAGGTTATCGTTAAAGAAAAATTCACCGCCTAAGGTGTATTGCTGTAATTCATTCTCGGTTTGGTCTGGCGAAGTAAATACCGATTCCGGATTTTCGTTATACAAATCCATGGGGATCAAACCATTACCGATGAGGTTGTTGCCAACGGCCAGCGTACTAAACCGCAGGGAAAAATCATCGCCGCGCCAATCGAAGCGGGCAAAGCCCTGGTTAACCTGGGAGGGGGAATTCGTCCGCCAGCCTTCCTCATTAAAACCGGTGAAAGCGGCAAATGCACCGAAAGTGCCGTTGTTCCAGCCCGCTGAAATTTCACCTTTTTTCCGATCCCATGAACCCCCTTGAAATGTCACATTAACGCCGGTGTCGTCAAAGCCGTTTTTGGTGCGCAACGCCAGCGCACCGCCCAAAGTATTAAGGCCGAATAAAGGATTAGAGCCGGGAAACACATCCATGCCGGACAAGGCATTCATCGGGATTAAGTCCCAGTTGACAATATCACCGAACGGCTCGTTAACCCGGATACCATCCAAAAATACCGACAAGCCCTGCGGTGTGCCGATTTGCGGCGAGGCCGAAAAACCACGGAAGGTAATGTCCATCTGGAAGGGGTTGCCCGCGTAATCGTTCACATTAACGGATTGTAATTTGCTGTTCATCAGGTCACCCAGGCTGGTGGACAGCGATTCCTTGATCTCCTTGCTGCTTAGCGATTGCACGTTGGCGGGAATTTGCTCCCTATCCAATTGCAAGCCTTCCCAAGGACCAACATTAGTGAAGGCTTTGCCTTCAACCGTAATGGTATCGAGCTGGGTGGCATCAGTATCCGGCTCACCAGCGTTAACATAACAACAGTGGGTTAATACAAATGCGGCGGTCAAAAATTGGATGGGACGCAAATCAACGGAAAAAATGGAAGGCGTTGGTGAGGCTAACATACCGTGTCTAATAATTATGTGTAAGCGGCTAAGTCGAAAAATAACCGGCACATGGTAAAAGACAGGGGGTAAATACAACGCGGGAATATTTCCTGTTTATTTCAGGAATTATTCTCTTACTAATTTCCCCTAGCTAAGTATAGTATTTGTATGGCGGTTTAATCTGGGATTGTTTGAGGGTATAACAAAATGTAAATGCAAATTATGGGTTAGGTAAGACTAATTAAGTGGTTAAGTTTTCATATCAAGTTTTAACACTGAAAAAATCTTACGATAGATATAGCTGAGACAACTAAGTCAACCTTTCTACCAATTAAATGTAGCGAGAACCTTAATGACTTTAACATGCCAAACGATCAAGTAAAATGCCCTGCTTTAATTAAAAACCTAACCTACTGTATCCCAAACGAAAGACTAAGAAATTAGAAAGTCAGACGCTTGTTTAGGATAGCAATTTTTAATGGTACTGCCCCGAATTCAAAGATTAAGCTTCAGCCTGCATTAAAATTTTTATTAAATCAAATGCAGAAAATTAGCTATTTTTATTTGAGATTGAGATATGAACAAAAATATACTTAGTTGGGCTATTATCCATACATTGACAATAGCCTCCACTTCAGCAATTGCAACCGGATTTGTTAACTTGAGCCCAAGTGGTTACACAGTTCCAGGGGGGAAATCTGCCTATACTCTTTGTAACACAACAGGAAATTTCGGCGATGGGGTTTCAATAAGACCGACATTCTCACCGGGAGGAGGCAAAAATAATACTTGCGCAATAAACAGAGTTAATCCTCCTTTGGCTGGATATATTCCAGTTGCCAGTGCAGACAGATTAGTAACTCATAATGGGGTCAATATTGCGACAGTAAATGATCGAGTCTGGCGTAACGCAAATAGCTGTATTTACGGTACGAGAGTCCGATTAAGAGCAGTTCAATATAGTCCTGGACAAACTTTTGAAGTTAATGATGTAGTGAGAGCTGGTTTCAGAAACCGCGGACCAGTCTCCATAGCCTACTTCTACAGTGCAGGTGCCGATGAAGTTCTGTATCGTGCAGGTTTGACCTTTACTTCCCGAGTTACTCCACCTAACCCAGCTCGACCACTAACTTCATCGGCACCGCTAAGTAGCAATTGGGTTGATTTCACAACGGACTTGAATTCTGATGATGATGATGGCTCAACCAAGCCAGATTCACCATGGTTATTAGTAAAAAGCACTTGTACTTCTGCAACCCCAACTGCACTAACTGGAGCAATACAAATTCGGCAAATGGGACAAGAAGGTCAACCGGTATTAATCAAGAGAATTCCAGGTTTTGTTCCTGCTGGGGCAAATACTAGACCATAAAATTTAACCGAAGTCTTCATCGCCTCAGGGAAGAGGCAATTTAATTAAGATTTAAGATAATAAAACTAACCAGCCGAATTGCTAATGTAATTTTTGCGAAATTCCATTTAGTTAATCCTTGGTAGTTGCAAACAAAATTCTCATATTTTCCTTAATCAATCTTGCCCGGCTACAAAATAAAATTTGATCAATATGAGCAAGCTTATAACTAAGTTAACTTGATTTAGTTTTCAGACAAAGGCTACGGCATCCTGGTCATACCCAAGCAATAGAAAGTAAAATTAGCACCACAGTGGCAAACCACCAACGTACATCAACTAATGTATAGATTAGTGTTGGTTTGAGGTCGCGTGTGACTAGATCAGGAAAGGTATTTAAATCGGTTAGCCGCTTATAAGACAAACCTGCCTCGTTTGCAAGTTGCTGTAAATAGCCTTCATTCAATACGGAAAGATGTTCGCTCCCAATAACTTCAGCACTACCAAATGGCGCATTTCGGGCATCGTAGCCTTCAATTTTTTCTGGATTTAAGTCGGAAACGCCAAAAGATGAACGGTGGGGAACATCTTCGGGCTTATAAAAACCTTCTTGCTCACCTTTTGTGTTAAATTTGGGAATCGGCATCGCTTGCAAGCCCCCGACACCAATGATGATGCCTTTAAACTTTCCTTTCACTTCTGCAAAACTTGCTCGATAGGCTGGATTTATCGGTGGTGCTTCTTGACCATCGGTCAGGAATAAAATGTTGTCGTCTTTTCCCTTTAACATTTCTAATGTCGATAACAAACCATTAGCAATCCGGCTATCAGCAGCCCAAGCCATTCGCCAATCCAAGTTTGAAATTGCCGCATCCAGTTCATTGAAACCTGAACAGATTTCGATGGGCTCGAATAATAACGTTGAACGGCGGTCGGTAAATACACCTAAACCTAATTTAGATTCGCACGGCAGTTTTAAAAGCAAGTTGCGCAAAGTATCTTTAGTATAGGTCAAACGACTTACCGGCTTTCCTTCGATTTGATAGTCTTCGACATTCATGCTTCGGGTAATATCGACTATCGCAATCATGTTAAAAACCGAAGTCTGCTGGTTTTGTTTGCCGTAAATAAAACTAAGCAAGATCGCTAATAACGCGAGTGCCAAACACCAAAACCGAAAATCTTTGCTGAGTTTATTCACCTTGCGGACTATTTGTTGTTATCCAATGCGACCATTTAAGGTAAACCGCGCGGAAATCCGGGCACAGTGGTCCATAAAGGATTTTTGGGTTGTTGGCCAGGTTCTTCTTCGATATTAATGCGGTCAAAATCCGGTAATAAACGCATAGCAACTTCAAGGTTATATTTTGCATCGCTAAAACCACTATCCCTTAGTAACGCTTCACGGTAGGATTGCTTGGCTAAAGTCGCCAAGATACGCGCCTCATCAATGTGCGAAGCTTCAACTTGTTCAATTGCCTGGCTAAGATAAATATTACCCAGGTTGTATCGGGTTTTAGCCTGAAGTTGTTTATCACCTTGATTCAAAATCAGGCTTAATGTTGCCAAGGCTTCTTGAGGCAGATAATGTTTTCGCAGATAACCCGCCCTGGCAAGGCGGGTTTCAGGACGAGCAGAGGATATATCGCTTAAATCAATATCGTTGCCGTTGAGCAAAGCCGTAATCCATCCATTTTCACGGCGAGTGTTGTACCAATGCCAACTATCGATAACCATGGTAATCAGACTTAACCCTAAAACCAATAATGCTAACGTATGCCTTAATGAATTAAACATTATCGTATTTCGCAAAGTTTTAAGCCCAACAATAGCATTAATAAAATCGTCGCCAGTTCGTAACACTGGCCTGACAAATCTTGCTTTGGAATTTTTTCAAAATAATGTAATGGCTGATTTTCCAATTGGTTAATGTCGTTAATCGCCCGTTTCATGGCTTCTGGGTTTTCCGTTTCATAAGCTTGGTAGGCTATATTCAAGCTTGAAAAAAACAGGTGCAGATAACGTTCCGGCATCGCCTCTGCATTATCGTTACGTGGGTCATCCACTTCCCCGAAAATTCCGGGGCTATTGGCCGTTCGCAAAAACAGCCAATACAAACTGACTTGTTGTTGCTTAAACTGCCTTCTTAGCACCAATTCGGTATCAGGATCAATAGCTGCCGCACCATCCGAAACCAGTAACACAATTCTTGAACCAACCATTGGAACACCGTCAAAATATGACAATGCCATCGCCAACCCTTTGCTAATATTGGTGTAGGCCAAAGCCGGTGTTGAAGTTGCGTTGATTGCCGACCGGATAGCCGCTTTATTTTCAGTTAACGGCATGATGAATATCGGCGCGGTGCTATAACCAGCGATACCGACGCGGTCTTGCGGCCGATGTTCGATAAAGTCGGTTAACAACCTTCTAGCCGCAGCGGTTTTTGATTCCTCTTTGCCACTCGGCGTTTTGCCAGCAAATGTGTTATCCATGCTGCTGCTCCGGTCTAACAGCAGCACCATATGTGCGCCTTGACCGATACGTTCTATTTTTTGTTCTTTACGATACAGTCCTGCTAGGCCTAATATCAATGAAGCCACAGTCAAGATGCCAATCAACCGCAAACAGCCTGCAAAAAAAATTGAAATTGAATCTGCGGGCAGCAATTCTATCCACGGGTGTGGGCTTGGACGAACGCCAGTGTTGTATAGGGGCAAAAGCAGCAACGCTAAACCGCTCAAAACCATTGGTGATTCAAATGCAAAGTTCACCGGCTATCCCTCTCAATTTTGCGGCAGTGCTGGCAGAACTGTTTTAGTTTTAAAAAATCGTGTTCAGAATAATATTGGCGACCGGAAAAAAAATAATGGCTGGAGAAATTAAAAAACCAGTCGAATTCGCTGGATAAATTTTTGAATTCAGGCTGTTCACGATAAAACTCAGCTAACTGATCTTTGAACAATGGCTTTTGGTGACGGCTATTTAATGCCTTGTGGACAATCGTCAAGGCCGCGCTTAACTCATTCAAAGACAACTTAGCCAAATCTTTGCTGGCTTGTTTAAAAATTCGGCGGCGCGTAATGGCAGGGATATATCCATTCAGGTAAGCAAGATAACCGCCACTTAAGACAAATACTGCCAAACTGAGATACAGCTTCGTCAAGGCTGGAAATTCATCGATTAAATTGGGTTCAGCATCTGAACGAATATAGATTGCCCCAGCTTCTTTCTGTATAGCCAGTTCATGCAAAGGTGATAGGGTAAAATACCAGTCTGGCACAGCTTGTTCGATGGTTTGACCATGCTGTTTAAAGCCCAATTTAAAACCTGGAATTTTTAACATCTTAACTTCCAGTGGCGCATAGAAAACCTGGTAAGTTAGATCAATAGAAGTCAAATCACCGTTATCGGCTGGCTTAACAGAGATTTGCACATCCTTTAGTTCAAGCCAACGATTAAGCGTTCCTTGCGCTGGAATACTTTCCTTGGCTATTTCAAGATGTTGGCGGGTTTCCACTAATATTCGCTGATGGATTTCATCGCCAATCACATAACCATAAGGTTTAGGCGCTTGTAATTCGAAGTGTTTAATCGGTTCTTGCAGTTCAGGCGAACAACCACATTGGATCAATCCAAAAAGCAGGACTATTGATAGAGTTTTTCTGGTCATATCGCCCTTCCGTAAAAATACTCGGACATTTGCTCAGCCTGATAAGCACCGTCTATAAATACCGGCTCAGCCGCAAAGCTCCGAAAAACTAGTTGTAAATCGCGCTTCCGCTTCTGAAAGGCTTTAAGGATTTTTTGTTTATAGGCAGGTCTTAAAAACAGTGTCCTTGTAGACCGGGTTTCTAGGTCTTTAACTTTCCAGATGCCCCATTCCGGCAACTGCTTATATTCGGCTTCGTCCCAAAGCGCTACAGGCACTATAGCATGGCCTGATAGCCGCCTAAGTAATTCTTTGACACGCTCATTGGAGAAATGGAAGTCGGAAACTAAAAACACTAAACTGCGTTTTGAGGGTAAGTAGGTTCGAACCTGCATCAGGCTGTCAGCACAGCCTTTAAGTTTGGCGATAGCCAGTTTCTTTGATACTTCCGGCATTGCCCCAAACCCTTGCTCTGCAAGCAGAGACAATTGTTTATCCAATACGTCAGCGCAACCCAATAGATGAAAACGATCACCTGTTTGCATGGTCGAATAAGCCGCTGATAAAACAAAATCCGCTAAAACTTTCTGCTTGGAAATGCTGCCAGTAAAACTCATGGAAGCCGACAGATCGGCAATAATATAAACCGAAACTCGGCTGGCCTGCTGGTAAACCTTAACCCGATATTCGTTAAAGGGATTCAATAAGGTAGCCCGTAAATCCAACCGTCGTGGATCAGGATTTGCAAGCAAGGAGTCATGACGTTTGAATAACTGACCGGAGCCAGTCATATCGCCAGTATGAACACCAGGAAGGGGGCGATAGCCTAGTTGCGAAATCCTGTACTGGAAAGGTCTTATTACGTCCGTCATTATTGGGAAATCACGCAATAAAAAATAATACCGGTCAACATGAAGTAAGCAGGAATTGAATAGCGTGAAGGTATTGTCAGGATCATATCAACCACACCGGAATAGGATTTGTCGTCACGGTTAAAAATCGACTCGCCCAGCAACCAAAGTAATGCATTGAGGAAAGCTAAAACAACAATGGGAAATACATTCACATCACTGAATAAAAACGATTTATTAGCCAGCAAAGTGCTTCTGTCGCTGGCATTTAACAGGTTAGCCACCAGAATCCCAATCATGAGAGCTCCTTCGTCAAAGCCAACAACAAAAAACGTATAGGTGAATTGTCGGTATCGGGTAACCAGGCCGGTAAATTTGTTGAATCGGTTACTGATATAAACAACAGGTAAGCCCAAACAAAATAAAAGGATGCCGATTACAGACAACAAAACCCAGAACCGATAACCTACTGCTTCGTTAACCGCCCCAGTGTAGTATGAGGCATATACCGCCCCGGCATAGTGGTCTAAAGCACCGGCAACAAAAGAACTGATAAAGCCAACGGTAAACCAGGTGAGGTAGGTATCGATAAAATGATTGATGCCCGCTTTGGGTATCATTCGTTTGCCAAACGACCTGAGAATATTCAAATAATCAGGTCTGGCGAGTACATTTGTTCGAGTATTCATGCTATTTGCCTTATAAATAACTTTAAGCTTATTAGGGAGCAGCAATCTGGCTTAAAATGCCACTGATAAGTGCTGGAACTAGCTCGCCACTGCGGTATCCATACATGGGCTGTAAAAATATACGGTGTTGTAGGACAGGCTTAAAGACACTCTGTAAATCTTCTGGAAACAAGACGACACGGTTCTCCAACCAAGCCCTCACTTTTGCGGCTCGGATCAAGTAACTCATACCGCGCGGGCTGGCACCTGACTGAACCAAGTGCGCCATATCGACATCGGTTAAAGAAACGCCATACTCTTTGGGTAAGGATGTCGCTTTCCATAGTGCCAAGGCATATTGCCGTAAAGTAGGGCTGGCGGTGACTGTCTGTCTGCACATCTTGTGCAATCTCGTTTAGTTGATAATAAGGAATCAAACCAGGTTCACATTTCAGCAACCAATTTGTCGACATCATGGTATCGGGGATCGAACATCAACTGATCGAGCAATATGTCGTCTTCGGTGAATCCATGCCGATTTCCATCAAGAAGCGGTCACGCGCCGCGGCCGGTAGTTCGAAGGTTTCTTCTCGTTCGACCCGGTTGCGGTCGGCGAAAACTTGGACATAAGGCAGTTGATATTCAGTGTTAAAGGCAGATACGCTACGTTCCGCCATTGACCCGTAACAGTAAAGAATGCACCTGCGGACGGGCACGGTTGATTTCGTTAAAAAAGAAAGTCGAAAGCTGTTCACCATGGCAAGTAAAGGCCCAGGATCGACACAAGGCTTGGCATTTCGGTCAAGATAGGTGTAATAAATAAGGTCTGCAGGCATCAGGTCGATAGTGCCTTCAATCCGCTGGTAACTCCCCCCTAATCCCTGAGCAATTGAACGCAAGCAACGTGGTCTTACCCACTCCAACATTGCCCTCCAGTAAGACATGGCCACGGGCAAATACCGAGATCAAAATTTGACGAACTAACTGCTTTCTTCCGATAACCATTTGTTTAACCTGCTCTTCAAACTGAAAGCGCCTATTGACGCCAATCATTAAGTTGCTGTTCTACAGTCATAGTTTTTGTAAAAAAACTCCGGCGCATGGCATGGCCGGAGTGAAGGGGATTTTAGTCTTTACTACAAGATTAGGAAGATGACAGGAGATCTGCTTCTTCCAGTGGGTGACATGTCTATTTATCCGTGTCCATGTCAAAAGGGAAGTAACTAATTTCCCTCTACTTCATAAACAAACTTGCCGGTCTGGGAGAGGTTTTTCCAGCGTTTTTCGTTACGCGCTTCCATCTCTTTGATCGACTGGGCTTGTTTATTAAGTTCGTTAGGGTCATGCTTGGGGTCGTACTTGCTGCCAGCGACTTGTTCTGGATAGCCTGGCTTGGCTTCCCAGCAAACCCCTGGTTCTTTACAATTGGTGCCGTCATAAGCCATCGCTTGAAAACTCAGGCTCAATGTAATTGCAGTAAATGTGCTAGTCAGTAAAGTTTTCATTCATTATGTCCTCATTATTGTTTTAACCAATCGGCCTTACTTTTATCGCCGGTATAAATCGAGCGCAGAAAGGCCATGATTTGTAACATTTCGTCAGTATTAAAATTGACGTATTGCGGCCCCATCATGCCGTTTGCACCCCCAAACAGTATTTCAAACAAGCCTTGATCTGTGGCCGTCCTTGGGTATGTCCAGTAGTCATCAGCTAGGCCAGGCCCTAATTTGCCTTCTGCCTCATGGCCGTGACAGCCTGAACATCCGGTCATAAACAAGGCTCTTGCCTTTTTCTATCACTTCCTGATTACCGTTATAGGGGTTTTTACCACTTTGCATAAATTGCTTAAACATATCGGTATCGCCGCCTTTCTTAGCAAAACTCATATCCAGCGTTTCACCAGTCAAAGCATTGCGCAAGGTAATCTCAGCAGAAACCAACGGGCTAGCCAGCACAACGCCTAAAACCAAACTTATGCCGGTCATTTTTTTTGAAACTTTCATCTTTTTATTCCTTATTGATTGTTTGCCAAAGCAGACTGATCGTTCGGCAAAAGCGGAATGTTTTCCGCTCTCCAAAATATCGTCTATCTCATCCTGCTTTGATTTAATAATCCCGTTCAAGGCTGTCAACAACTCACGGTCATCCTTTCTTACGCCCATTGAGGTACTGAAATGATGCGGTACTTTATGGCCATCGGCACGGACGTTATTGTCAGGAATGACCGTCATGGCTAAAGGAACTAAACGATTCCTTAACATAACGCGCAGCAGCAGGCCCCCAGAGTACGGCAACTTCAGCTTTACCAGATGCGACTTCCGAAACTAACTTGGAATTTTCGTATTTCACATACTGATTGCGCGGGGATTTATATCCAACCAACTCATTCAGGTAGTTGAACATATCGTTATAACGTCCGATTGCCCGTAACATGGTTTCCGCCGGTGTACCGGGCATGAAAGCAATATTTTTAGCTTTTTTGATTAACTCGCCATCCCAGTTTTGCGCCGCATCGGAATCTTGCTCTTTAGTAATAAACACATAACCCGAGCGGTAATAAGGTTCAGTGGTGGCGACGCGAGGATCGCCAGTATCCAGACCCATCACCAAGTCGCACTGTTTCTTGTCCAGCATATCGCGGATGAAATAACGGGGATCTTTCCAACTGACGTATTCGATCCTCCGCCCCAATTCTTTCCCGACGAATTCAGCCAGCTTGTTCTCAAAGCCTTCGCCTTTACTGTTGGAGTAAGGCATTTCATTTTCCGCCGAACACACTTTCAATGGCGAACCTTGTCTGGCTTCAACCACAGGTACCTGCCCGCAAGCGCTAAGGCCTATGCAACCGAGCAGAAATAACATTATTTTTGATGACATATTTTTCTCTTTTGCTAATCGGGTTAACTGGACTAAACCAGTTAACCCAAATAATTTTTAGTTCGTTACAGAGAAAATACCATCACGCCGCCGCCCATTTGGGTGTGGTGTGCGAGTTCCTTGAATGCACCCACAGCACCCAAACCAGCCGTTGGGTCTTTCAGGTCAAACACCAAGCCAACACCGGGCCAGCCGCCAACGCCGTAATAGATAGCGACATATTGCTTGCCATCATGCTTATAGGTTATTGGGTGGCCGATTACGCCAGAAGGCAGTTTGAACTTCCACAACTCTTCGCCGGTTTCCGAATGACGTGCCTTGATGTAACCATCCAAAGTACCGTAGAACACCAAATCACCAGCCGTTGCCATCGTTCCACCCCAAACTGCAAATTTTTCCTGGACTTCCCATTTGAATTCGCCTGTTACAGAGTTCATCGCTTTAACTTGCCCTAATGTGCCTTTCGGCCCTGGGTACATATTCAAGGTTGCGCCGACGAAGAATTGACCTGCACGATAAGGCAACATGAACGGCTCCCAATCCATACAGATGTGGTTGATACCCATGAAGAACAGCTTCCTGGCGGGATCGTAAGATTCGATGCCTTGGTTGTGATAACCCATAGCCGATGGGCAAATGCCTTTAGCTTCATGATCCATGTGGGTTGAATATTCAGGATCGCGAACTGGCAGGCCAGTTTTCAGGTCAACTTGCTTAACCCAGTTTACGGTGTTATCAATTTTGAAGGCATTGACCAATGTGCCATTTTCCCGGTTTAAGGTGTAGACCAAGCCGTTACGGTCAGGATGGGTTAGCAATTTGGTCTTTTTACCATTCACCATTTGCTCGGATAAGCCCATGTAGTTCACACCGGCATAGTCCCATTCATCGTGCGGTGTTTTTTGATAACCAAACTTCGCTTCACCGGTATCAACATCACGGCCCCAAATGGTCATCGTCCATTTGTTGTCGCCAGGACGCATGGTTTCATTCCATGGTGCAGGGTTGCCTGATCCGTAATAAAGCATGTTGAGTTCAGGATCGAACGCATACCAACCCCAGTTGGTGCCGCCACCGATTTTCCAGGCGTCGCCTTCCCAGGTTTTTTGCCCTAACCCGAATTGACCGTAATGTGGATTGGCACTATTGAAGTCATTTGCTAGTTTGATATCTTCATCTGGTCCTGTCGCATACACCCGCCAAGCTTGTTTACCATCTTTAATGTTGTAAGCGGTAGCGTAACCACGCACACCTAACTCCGCACCAGAAGTACCAACAATAACTTTATCCTTGGCTACGAAAGGAGCAATTGTCAAGGTTGAACCCATTGCGATATCCGAGTTCTCCATTTTCCAAAGCATGTCACCGGTTTTAGCGTTTAACGCCACAGATATGCCCATCTAACTGGTTAAGGAAAATAGTTGCCGGGTAACCGTCGCCAGCAGGCGCGTAAGCCAAACCACGATTAACGACATCACAGCATGCCACAGCGCGGGCGGCAGGGTTCTGTTTAGGTTTATATTGCCAAAGAATTTTGTCAGGTTCTTTTAAATCCAATGCGAATATATTGTTTGGGTATGGCGTATGTACATACATAACGCCATCGACCACCAAGGGACCGCCCTCATGTCCATTTAATACACCAGTTGAAAAAGACCAAGCCACTTTTAAGTTCTTCACATTATTTACATTTATGTCATACATCTCGCTGTAATGTGTTGCACTATAATCCTTGGTTTGCATTACCCAATTGGTGTTTTGCTTGGATAGTTTATCCAAATCGGTATTAGCGCTGGCTACTTGGGAAAGTCCCAGCAAAGAACCGGACAGAAGTACGGCTGTTCCAGCTTGTTGTGCAAATTGTTTAATTTGCATAGTTCCTCCAGTGTGTTTTTGTTCTGATTTAAGGGGACGTGGTCTAACCGCCTATAAATCAAACCATATGAAAAGCTAGTCTTGATCGAGACGCATAAAGAAAAAATAGCGGTCAGACCTACGTTGTGAGCATGTTACTGAAGCAGGCTTTATAACCGTTACGGAATAAAGCCTGAAAAGATCGGGAATGCTTCTAAATTTGAAAAAGAAATTTTCCTCTCTCATTTAAATCAAAAAAATAGGAATAATTCCCTTTTCATTTGTTTATCAATGTTGGCATTATGTCTTTATTTGTGGAAATACAGGATGAGTAAAGAGAGCGATAAGTTTGATGTTCTATTGGTTGACGACCATGCTGTTGTTCGCGCTGGATACAAAGCTTATTTGTCAATATCTGAAAAGATCAGAACCATTTACGAAGCTGATCGCGGGGAAACGGCATGCCAGCTTTACAATCAATATAGCCCTCACGTTGTGATAATGGACTTATCTATGCCGGGCATCGGTGGTTTCGAGAGCATTAGAAGATTAGTGGGGCGGGGACAGAATTGCAAGATACTGGTTTTTAGTATTTATAACGATTTGATATACGTCACTCGAGCCATAAAAGCGGGCGCAAAGGGCTACATAACAAAAAATAGCAGCCCCGAAACATTGATTAATGCAGTATGCCAAGTCGCTGCCGGAGGCACATTCATTGATCCTTCGCTTGCCCAGCAAATGGCTGTAAATGTTGCGACCGATCAAGTTAATGACGATCCTTTGCGATGCCTATCCCCCAAAGAATTTGATGTATTTTGTTTACTTGCTGAAGGTATGTCGACAAGAGATGCAGCGGAAAAACTGTGTTTAAGCTATAAAACAGTATGTAACCATACGACAGCCATCAAAGAAAAGCTTGGATTTAAAACGTTGTCCGAACTCTCTTTGCTGGCAACAAGGCAAGGCTTATTTAACTCTCCAACGCCAAACGGTTTAGAACAATAACTAATAATCTTTATGCTTGTTAACTTTACTTTTCCAGTTTCTTTTTCAAGTTATCTAGACCATTTTTAAAATAATCAGTCATTGCTTTAACAGCTGCTTCATCATTCAGATTGTCGGTCGGTGTATTGCCGGTATCGCCACGATAAAAGCGACTTTTCAGGTTAACCACACTGGTATTCTCGTTTTCGCCTGGGGTGACCTGCAATGTTACGGAATAAGAGCTGACCGGGAGGGCTTTCACATTCTCCTTTTTGATTCGGAAACTGTATTCATGATCTTTATCGCTAAAGGAGTCCAGTTCATCAACGAGTTCCTCCCCATTTTGAAACGTCAGAGTACGAATACCGCCAGATTCTAGCTTTCCATCGCCTGAACTGGATTTAATGTCGCTATGCCAGTCAGAAATTCTGTCAAAATGCTTAACTAATTCCCAGACTTTTTCAACTGGTAGATTAATTGTGATACGTTCCTTTGCCTTCTGTGGTGTTGGACCATGTGCGAGTAACAATGTCGGTAAAAAAAGATTTAGTATTATGGCCAGTTTTAGAATTTTCATTTGATTTTTAATTGAATGTAAAAAAGTCATTATCGGAAAGACCACCTGAATTACCTTAGGGTAAGTTTCCTTTTTCTTCTTAGGATAAATTCATTTTTTCAAATGACCTGGTCATTACATCTATTACAAGAAATCAAAAAAGAGTTTAATTAATGAGTTTAAGTTATCAGATTAACATCAGAATCCTTTTATCTGCTCTGGTCATATTGTTTGCTGGCGCTATGATTACAATGTGGCACGCCAGAACTGCAATTAATAACGAGATTGATCCTTCGATAAGTATGACGGCTCATATTATTGCTTGCGGTCTATCGCAAAAAGCGTCTAATGATGTAGCTTGGTTAAACTGTATCAGCTCATTAAAAGAAACTAGGCATTTAAAAATTGAGCTAAAAACCCCTGATGGCAAAATTATAGAAATTGGCCACAAAGATAAAAAAGTATCTGAGAAAAATCCACCACCTATCTGGTTTGTACGCCTGATCGGCGGTGAAAAAGCGAGTATGGAAAAGCAAATTACCAGCTCAATCGGTGAGCAATATTTATTATCAATTCAGGCCAATCCGCTCGATGAAATTCGTGAAGTATGGGAAGAAAGTCTTGGGTTTTTTAGTACGATTCTAGGGTTAACAATACTAACATTTTTCTCAGTTTATCTGGCTTTGAAACAATCAATTAAATCGATAAACTCTATAGTTATTGCATTACAAACTATTGAAACCGGTCGGTACGAGGAGAGCCTGCCTCTTTTTAAAATCTCGGAATACAATAATATCGCAAAAGCCATCAATCATATGACGGCAGAGCTCGAGAAGGCTAAACAGGAGAACCGCTCATTAACACAGCATTCGTTAGAAATTCTGGAAACAGAGCGTAAACAATTAGCTAAAGAATTACATGATGAATTGGGACAATCGCTTACCGCTATCAAAATGATGGCCGTAAGCGCTAATCGCAAACCAAGTGAAATAAAGCCAATGACCGAAGCTATAGAAACTATATGCGAAAACCTGATAAATGTAGTTAGAACAATGATGCACCAATTGCATCCATTGGTCCTTACAGAGCTAGGCTTAAAGGCTGCATTAGAAGATTTGGTGGCACGTTGGTCAAATTTACATCCCTCGCTCAAGTTGATACTTGACTGTCATGATGAAGTAGACCAAAGTAGCCAGAACATTTCGATCCAGTTATTCAGGGTTATTCAGGAATGTTTAACAAATATTGTACGACATGCCGAGGCCAATCAAGCCTTTATTGTACTTGTAAGACAAACTCACCCAATCAATCAAATGTTTCTCTCGGTCAAAGATAACGGTAAAGGTTGTGCCCCCGATAAGTTGAAAAACGGATTTGGCCTTTTAGGTATGAAAGAAAGAATCCAAAGTCTGGGGGGAAGTTTTATTATTCAAACTCAGGAGGGAAAGGGTTTGGAGATCAGAGCAACTATACCTATGTTTCTACCTTAGTCTTTCTCCTATTTCTTCGCCAACTTGCCAATCCTCGAAGGCGGATTCGATAATTTTTCCTGTCGCAGCATCAACTTCGACTTTTATTTCTAAGTTTTTGTTGCTAAGGATATCAAATTCGTAAGTGGAGTTGCCATTGTTTTCAATTTCGTATTCCACTTCTACAATTTTTCCTGGAAAGGCTTTGAGGGCAATCTTAGCAGCGTTTATCTCAGATATGTTTACATTTTTTTTAAATGATTGATGATTGGAATCAGCAACTTCGCTTTCCTGCTCGATAATCCTTCCTGTTTTCGCTTCACACAAAAATTCCCATTGGCTCAGGTTAGGCTCAACAATTTCAAATTCGTAGATCCCTTTCCCAGAGAAATTTAGTTTTTCTAACTTGAGAATATAACCAGGCTTAATTGCTTGAACATGACTTATGCAAGTATTCAACTCTTGGTCTGCTGCGCTAACAGCAATACTAAAGATACTAGAGCACATCATGAAAGTGCTCAAAATTAAATTTCTCGTGGCATTTTTATCTATATTATTCAAAACTATTTAGTTAATGTGATGACTGATGGAATCTGATTTTACCTAACTATGATTTCATTTTATAAGATTGATGAAATCTCTTCCTGCGGTGTCAGCTAATTAGTGAAAAAAAGGAAATTTTCCTGGTACAAGAATACTTGGTAAAAAATTGTTAGAGCTTGAATTCCTTTATATAGTAAAAAAACCTTCTTACTCTGATTCGAACCAACTAGAACGTATCATGGCACATCGTTAATATTGTCCGTTTATCCCACTGATAAAACAAGTTATTGCGAAGTATGATAGGCTTTTCAGTCGTTGGGTATTGTGCTGTTGCTACATAATTCCGCTTAATTGCTTGTATTTCCCCTTACAACATTTTCCTTCAAAAAAATACTGCACTGCAATTTTGAGTGTGCCGAGATGAACTAATGTTTTCATAACTTTGGGTTATTGAGTTTTGCTGAAGGAACTCAGTATTAGGATGATTTAAAGGTGGTGATAATCAAAAAACTACCAAATGATCGAAGACCTTTAAATAGCTTGTGTTAACAAGCGCATAATCAATGCTGCAAAGTACTTTCGACCGAAATTTAAGCAAATCCTTCGGGATTCCATTCATCCATAATCCTCTTACGTGCCGCTTCCAGTCGAACAGACATTAATTCGGCAAATTTCTTTAACAGCTCGTAACCGAATTTCGGATCCTGTTCGCATCGATTTAAAATGGCTTTACCGTCAAACATTAACAAAGTAGAGTCTTCCACGGCCTTGGCTTGAAAACTCCATTTATAGGGCGATATCAGCCACGACCAGCCGAGTACGTTATCTTGGCCCAATTCCTGAATTTCAAGGATCGGCCCTATAATTGCCGGAACCTGTATTGAAATATGACCTTTTAGGACGATATAGAATTTGTCAGCAGTTTCGCCTTGTAAAAACAAAATTTGCCCCTTTTTTATTTCGTGCGTACTAGAACACTCATTTAAATATTGAAGCATTTCATCGTTGAGGCTACTAAAAAATTCATGGTTGGACAAGTACTCAAGATTTGATTGTCTGTTCATTTTTCACCTCTAAAAAGCAATGATTACTTAAGCAATCAGAGAAACATTGAACTCCATTCGAAATTTGACTATTTCAATTACATACGAGTGAGTTCATCGGTTTTTTATTTCAAATAACACAGCTACCTTTCCTAACTGACTACGCCCCGATTTTCCTCGGCATTAAAATCCATAAGACAATAGCCACCAGGAATAGCGCGGGTACGTCACCCAGAAGATTTGCCCGTTCACTTTCGTCCACAATCGCCTGAACAAGCATAATTCCGCCATGTACAAAACTTGAGCAGATAGTAAACCATATAAGACTCAGCTGTTCCTTTGGATTTCTTGCGGCCAGGAGTAGGAATATACCCAAGGTGGCATATATCCCCATAATCATCCACTCATACTCTGGTTGACGAGGCTCCCAACCCCAACCTTCGGGCCATATCCACATCATCATGGGGTAAATACCAACAATAAAAAAACTCCCGATTATCCGTAGAGCATAACCAAGATATTTTATTTTTTGATCTTCTGTCATTTTTGCCTCCTTATCGATATATGTAAAGCATAAATAGTGAAGTTAGGTTAACCGGTTAATCATATAGACTTAGTTAGTTAACCATTACAATTTTTCCCATTACCTTATGCGCTGTACGCAAGGCGCCTTCAATAAAGCCCTGATAATTAGAAAACGCTTCTCCGCAGATATGTATGTTTGCATGTCCGTTACGCTCCAGAGAAAATACGGACACTTTTTCCTCTACCGCCCATGATTTGATTCCCGGTTTCCATATATGACAAGCTGCGCCATAGGGCTCTGTCCCCCAATGGCGTATTCCGAAGCCGATAATACGTTTGGGATCGATTCCCATCAAACGGGAAAATGCCAACGGCAACCCCGGGTCACCATTAATTTCAGCCCGTGATTCATAGCCTTTGCGAAGAAATTGGCTCCAGAAGTTAAGATAGGGCCGATCCGCATAGACCATAACCAAACCCAGGCCATCTCGCTTTTGGTAATGGACTTCCCTTGCTGGCAGGTTTGGCATATCCAGATGGGGAATATCTTCATCCCACCACGGGTCATCAACCACAAAAAAACATTTAAGCAACGGGATATCCAGTACCGATCCGAATAACGTTCGGATTCCTGGCGGAAGCCCTTGGATGCGGATTAAACAATGCTCGGGCAAAGCTAATACGACATGTTTGGCAATGCATGTTTGACCTTCACTAAAATATAAACGAACCTGTCCATGATCGCACTTTTCCAATGCCGTCAGCACATGAGCCTGATGAATACCTGCCCCCTGTTGTTCAAGATTTGAATGCATGCAATCGGTCAGTTTTTGCATGCCATGACCGATCGTTTTCAGATTCGGGCTCATTTGTAGCATCTTGACCCAAGTCAGCATCCAGGCGGCTGCGCCCGGATTTTCATGGATAAAATGAAAAAAACTGCCTTCCATCACAATATAGCGCAGGGCGTTGTGACTGATAACCCTGCTGAGTACATTCCATAAGCCTTGCTCCCATAATGGCTTGCCAAAAATGATTTTTTCCCGGCGGATTGACTCTAAATGCTCTTCGCTTATTGCCAGCATTTCCGCCTCGGAGACTTCCAGTACACGTTGGATAGCCAGTTTATAAAGCTCCAAAGTGGTTAATCCCTGTTCATCCTCAGCAAGTTGATAGGGTGAATTGTATTGTTGAGTGGGTGGGCTTGAATATTCAGGAAATGGTAAAGTTTTAACGCCTAATTCATCTATCAGTTCACCCATCCGGAATTGGAGCACAGGATCAAATCGCATGGCGCCATATTCGGCATCGAAACCACACATAGAAACTGTTTCCAGTTTACCCCCAAAACGATGGCTACCCTCAAATAACCCTATGCGCCATCCAGGCGGAGCATGCATGCCACAATATAATCCGGCAACTCCACCACCTACAACAGCCAAGTCATACTGTAATGTATCCATGATTTTCTCCTTAACCGTTGTGGCTTATTGGGTTTGTAATCAACCCGTTAAATAACCAACACGATAAATTATTCTAAATTTAACCATAACTGCCAAACTATTTTGAATCACTTTAACGCTCTAAGTGCTTTAAGAACACTATCAATTTCCTCATGCGTATTCATGATTCCGGCCGCAAGCCGCAAGTAAGCGTTACTGTACGGACTGATACTGGCAAGAATATTCCGTTGAAGAAGGTAGTTTATGACTTCCTCGTTCTTTTTGCCTTGCACCGAAAAACTTACAATGCCTGCCGATAAACTTGGATCTTTCGGCGTGTAAACCATAATTCCTGAAATTTTTGCCAGCTCCTGTTTGATATGGCCGTTCAAGGATTGAATACGCTTGGCAATGCGCTTGCGGCCTATTTGCTGGTGAAAAGTAAAAGCGGCAGGCATCGCCCACTGATGCTCGTACGCCAAAAATCCACCGGGGGTTATCCAGTCGGCTTTAACCGACCCTTTCGGAGCTTGACCGCGTATCCATGCTTCATAGGGTTCCCGCCCTGAGAATGTTGGAATAAGCGGAGTTAAGCGTGCCCAATTTTCCTCTTTAGCCCAGATTAACCCTGTGCCGCGCGGCGCAAACAACCACTTGTGCGTGCCTGAGGCAAAAAAATCCGCGCCAATTTCTGCTACAGTATCATCAACAGCACCCAAACCATGTACCCCGTCCACTACCAGTAATATGCGGTTTTTATCCGTACGCTTTTGGTTAATTTCTGCGATGGCATCGGCGATTACCCGAACAGGCAGGCGGAGTCCTGAACTGGAATGCACCCAAGTGACGCCGACCACGCGCGTATTGGGCACTATCGCATCGCGCAAGCGGGCAACGATCTGCTCAATCGAAATAGCTTCCTGGGGATGATATAAAGGGATTTTGCGCATCGAAGCGCCAGCACGCATCGTTGCTAGCCTGACTGATTCATGATGAGCATAATGGTCATGCGTGGTCGTCAACACTTCATCTCCAGGTCGCAAGGATAGCCCGTGGTAAATGAGTGCCAGTCCGGTCGTGGTATTTGAGGTTAAACAGATTTCTTCCGGCTTGCCACCGAGATAACGGGCGGCTGCCTCACGTACCGGACGTTGCATATTTTGTTTGTCTGTCCCGAACATTCCGTAGTCCACGGTGAGAAAGGGATCTTCATCCACTTGTCGGCGCAAGCGCTCAATCGCATCGCGCACAGGCTTGGGGTGTGAAGCAATAAAAAATGAAGCAAAATTGATGTGTTGCCTGGAAAGATTAAATTGACGCCGTACCGATTCCCAGTCATCGGGTTTAAAATCTGTGGCAGATTCTTTGCTAGCATCAACGAACGCCGGAAATGATAGACCTGCAGTAACGGCGCTGGCGCTTTTTAAAAACTCACGGCGCGTAATAGTCATAACGATCTCCTCACCTATGTTGGAATTATTTGTTATTTTTATCGGTGCCTCAAATCTAACATCCTCTGGTCATTGAGTTCTGCAACTTGCTTATTATGATTTTGTCTTATAGGACAATATTCAAATAGAAATATTCAAATAAGGTTAAGTTCCGGATTACATTTGTACATAATTAGAAAGTTCTAATGCTTGACAAATCACTTAACACATTACGAAAAAATATAAATCAGGCATATTTAGCGGCTGAAGACGAAATTATGCCCAGCTTATTGGGTCAACTAGACGCGTATGATCCAATAGCTGTGAGTGGCATTGCTAAAGACTTGGTTAATGCAGTCAGGAAAAGGCATAGCAGCCAAACTTTTATTGAAGCATTCTTGCGGGAATATCAACTCAGCTCCAAAGAAGGCATAGTGCTTATGGGCATCGCTGAGGCTTTGCTGCGTATCCCCGACAACCATACCCAGGATCTGTTTTTACAGGAAAAACTAACCCAGGCCAATTGGCGGGATCATCTTCAACATAGCGATTCTTTCTGGGTTAACTTTTCCAGCCAGGCCCTATGTTTAACCCGGCTATTTGAAAAACACTCCCCGCCACCTGACGAGCATTGGTTTCCTGTATTTGATCAGTTGTTGTCTCGTATGGGCGCGCCAGTGATCAGGACTGTTTTAAAACAAGCCATGCAATACTTGGCCGAACGGTTTGTTTTTGCAGATTCGATTGAAGAGGCTATTGCGCGAAGTAAAGAAACACCCAATTACCGCTATTCATTCGATATGCTGGGTGAAGCTGCCTTAACCGCAAATGAGGCGGATCGTTATTTTCAATCGTATGAAAAAGCGATTGAAACCTTGTCCCATTACGCATCTTTCGATAATGTTTATGCTAACCCCGGGATTTCAATTAAACTTTCGGCACTTAGCCCACGTTACGAGCCATTACATCATGTCGGGGCAACCGAGGAATTAACTGAAAAATTACTATTGCTAGCCCAAAAAGCTAGTGCCGCTAATATTTCCGTCACCGTCGATGCCGAAGAATCGGAACGCCTGGATATGTCGTTAACTATTTTTTCTAACGTATTTAAGACTGCTGAATTTAATGCTTGGCCGGGCTTAGGGCTTGCTGTGCAAGCCTATCAAAAAAGGGCATTGCCGGTCATCCATTGGCTTGCGAAATTGGCTGAAACTCAGCATAAAAGGATTCCCTTGCGTTTAGTGAAGGGGGCTTATTGGGACAGCGAAATTAAACGCGCGCAGGAAAACGGTCTAAGCAGATATCCCGTATTTACGAACAAATCTGCGACTGATATTTCCTATCTTGCCTGTTCGCAATTTCTCTTATCCCGCCCTGATGTTTTTTATCCACAGTTTGCCAGCCATAACGCACATACCCTCGCAGCGATTTACGACAGCGACAGACAACATCACGGCTATGAACTTCAACGCTTACATGGCATGGGTGAAGCACTTTATAACGAAATCATTGAACAGCAGAAATGGCAAATTCCTTGCCGTATCTATGCCCCGGTTGGTCATTATCATGAATTATTGCCTTATCTGGTCAGGCGCCTATTGGAAAACGGCGCGAATACCTCATTTATCAATCAACTCGATGATCCTGACATCAATGTTGAAAGACTAACCAGCGATCCTGTAACGTTGGAAAAAAACCTACATCCCAAACCTCGTATCGTTTTACCCTCCGCGCTCTATGGGAAACAACGGCTGAATTCTCAAGGTTTGAATTTATCGGATACAGATTTAATTTTGCGACTCCAACAAGACTTGAACGACTTAAGCACAAAAGAATGGCAAGCAATTCCACTCATCGACGGTAATTCGATGCCAGGAGAATCGCAGCAAGTAATCAATCCCAGCGATAACCGGTTAACCGTTGGCAATGTCATTTTTGCTGATCAAGAAGCTATCCAACAAGCAATAAATAGTGCTGCAATTAGCTTTACTGAATGGCGGCTTTGTCCGGTAGCAACCCGTGCCGATTATTTGTTGAAAGCTGCTGATCTGCTAGAACAGCATCGCACGGAACTTTTGTCTTTATGTATTCGTGAAGGGGGGCGCACGCTTAAAGACGCACTGGCGGAAGTCAGGGAAGCCGTGGATTACTGCCGATATTACGCGCAATCGGCAGTGGATTTGTTCTCCGAGTCCTTAAAACTGCCGGGGCCAACAGGCGAAGAAAACGTGCTTTACCGTTACGGGCGTGGTGTATTTGTTTGTATCAGCCCCTGGAACTTCCCGATTGCAATTTTCATCGGACAAGTCACGGCCGCGCTCGTCGCTGGTAATACGGTGATTGCAAAACCGGCCAGCCAAACTGCATTAACCGCAATGCGGTGCATAAAGTTATTACATGAAGCTGGAATTCCGAAGACTGTATTGCAATTTTTACCGGCCAGTGGCAGTTTGATCGGTGATTATCTGTTGTCTGATGCAAGAGTCGCAGGAGTTGCCTTCACAGGCTCCACCGAAACCGCCCGCTTTATCAATCAGCAATTAGCCCGGCATCAACAAGCCATCATTCCCTTGATTGCGGAAACTGGTGGACAGAATGCCATGATCGCCGACAGTTCCGCCTTGCTGGAGCAACTGGTTCAGGACGCCATAACTTCGGCATTCAACAGTGCGGGGCAACGCTGTTCGGCATTGCGGGTTTTGTTTGTGCAAGAGGACATTGCCGATAAAACGATAGCGATGTTAATTGGCGCAATGCGGGAGTTGTCTATCGGAAATGCCAGCGATTATCAGGCTGATATAGGTCCAGTCATCGGTCGAGATGCTTTAAAGCCTTTACATGCGCATCTGGAATCGCTATTGGAAGATGCGAAACTTCTCTATCAACTACCGTTGGATGAATGCCTGGTGAATGGCAGCTTCTTTCCGCCCACCTTAGTTGAAATAAGGCGCTTATCCCAACTTAGCCAAGAAATATTCGGGCCAATATTGCACGTTATCCGCTATCGCTCCTCAGAATTAAATCAGGTTATCGACACTATCAATACCACAGGTTACGGCTTGACTTTAGGCATCCACAGCCGGATTGACGCTAATATTAAGTTGATACAGCAACGCGCAAAAGTGGGTAACGTTTACATCAATAGAAATATGATCGGCGCTGTAGTCGGTGTGCAGCCTTTTGGTGGCATGGGGCTGTCCGGCACAGGGCCGAAGGCGGGTGGTCCGAATTACTTGCGGCGCTTTGCTGTAGAACAGACGATAACTACTAATACTGCCGCTATCGGTGGTAATACCTTTTTATTGTCAAACAGTGATGGCTAATTGTTGGTGAAATTTAATGCCAAATTTCGGTAATAAATTTAACCAAAATCTGTTCAAAGATTTTTAGTTAACCAAATGGATTTATTTATCATTTATTTGTCCAATAGAAAAAATTAGCTTTATTAGTTAAATCTGTTTTGCAGGTAAGTTTAAATGCAAATTGACAAGACCGATATTACATCAAGTCAAATTTTGTTTGGTTTGACAATTGTCGTATTTGTGACTTTGGTGGTTGTAGAAAAGTTAAACCCTTATCGGCATTTCACCGATAATATCGATAAAGCGTTGTCACCAACACAACAACATTTCTGTTTAACAACCTAATCCTGACATCTCTCAGAGCAACTTCCCTTTATTTTGTGGCGCAACAATTCTCTTATCTTGGCTTGTTGTGTGCTGTGAATAATCATCCGTTTAAGTGGGTAATTACCTTTTTATTGCATGATTTTTCGATATATGCGTGGCATGAACTCGAGTTTCTCTGGCGTTTCCTTAAGGTACATCACAGCGACAAAAGCTTTAACGCCTCAACTGGCTTTCGCTTTCATGTTTTTGATTTATTTCTAGAAATACTTTACAAATGCCTATTTGTTATCATTGTCGGTGTTGATGCAAATCTGGTATTAGTCATGGAATCCATCCAGTTGTTTTTTATATTCTTTCACCATTCCAATATTTCATTCACTCATGAAAAACTGTTATCAGAATTTATCATAACACCCTATATACATCTTACCCATCATTCCACCGTGCAAAGTGAGCACGACAGCAACTATGACATCGTCTTGGCATTTTGGGATAAGTTATTTAATACACGAAAAGAATTGGTGCCCTAAAAAATCGGATTAGACATAATTGAAGCAAATAATTTCTTACAACCGCTGAAAATCTTGGAAGCGGAGTAAAACGGAGCGAAGATTTTTAGTCTCCAGGAGCGATCAGGGCTGGGCGATTTCACATCCGTGCCGAAGGCGCAGAGTGAAATTGCAAAGCATTCCGACATCGCGTCCAGTCATTGCGCAGCGACGTCACATAGAGATGTGGCGAGCGTAGCAGGACGGCTGGGGCCGCCGAAGGCAAGAGCCGCCGCGTGATTTTTGCCGATTTTTCGAGCAGGAGGCCCGGAAAAATCTTTCGCAAAAATAGCGGCGCTATCGTTTTTTTTCTGGCATTTATTACAGAACGCCACATCCGAAGGCTCTTACAGATTGCGCCCAAGGGAAAGAAATCTTAACCAAAATACTGTCATAAATTTTTAGCGTAGTCATTGAAAACAGCTAGTTCAATGATTCATCAACGCATCATCAATTACTTTTGTTAAGAATTTTTTGGTTAAGAAATTCTATCTCTTAATCTAATGAGCTAAATCAAATTGCATGAAAAACTGGCCAGAGCCGGTCGGTGAATGCTGATCATAGAACAGTGACTTAAGAATCAAGTTTCCTTCATCTCCCAACTTGGGGCCTGTTAGCAATGTGCGGAAATCTTCGCCACCTATTAGTTGATGGGTTATCGTAAGATACAATCTGAATAACTGCCTGTCTCTAATCATCGTATCCAGCATCTGGGGGCCGGCCATGAGATATATGCTTTTATAGTTCAATACACTCAACGCATCAATCAATGCTGCGCCTTGAACCATTCGATCATTTCCGGCAATTAGAATTGGATGCCCCATTTTTCTCCAATAACTGATACGATCCGGGTCAGCATTTTTTCCTGTGGCGATATACACAGTTTGCCCATATTCTTTTATATCTTTGGGCATAGGAAAATTCAAGCTGGCACTGGCAATAATAATAGCTGGTTGAGAATTTAATCCATTATTGTTACGCCATTCAACCAGATCATTATCTCGAATTTGTAAAATATTTCCTAAGCGACCTGTGTTAAGTGCCCGCATGTATCCACCATGTGTAATTACGCAGTCTGCCTGTGCTTGTAGTTCCTTAAATAGCCGGAAATCGGAAACGGTTGTGATATGTTTAGGAATATAAGTATTGCCCTGAGTTGTGTCTTCCAAGGCAATTCGCCCATCCAGACTGGACAAAAAATTGGCATAAACAAAGGGATGTTCATTGCTACCTAATGCGAGGATTTGATGGGAAAGATACAACCCAGAAACAGCATATTTTCTACTCGTTGGAGGGTAAAGGCGTAACAGTTTATTTTGCATAATAAAACCTATTGTTTTAGCTTGAATAAACTAATAACCCGAGTTAAGAAATGAAAATACGCGTTCAGTTTAATACAGCAGAGTTGATCTAAATTGTTTTATATTTTTGATTTCTAGCCGCCTACTTGCAAATAAAGTATCGTTATTTTGATTAGCTTATTTTCAGAGCTGAATTCTCCTAGATCTTTCCATTAAAGACCGAGTTAACTTTAAAAAATTAACCGTCTATGAACTTGCAGTAGCATATTTAATCCAAAGTCAGAAGTATGCGATAGTGCAGCTATTTTTGCGAAAGATTTTTCCGGGCCTCCTGCTCGAAAAATCAGCAAAAATCACGCGGCAGCCAATGCTTTCGGCGGCCCCAGCCGTCTTGCTACGCTCGCCACATCTCTATGTGACGTCGCTGCGCAAATGACTGGACGCGATGTCGGAATGCTTTGCAATTTCAGTCTGCGCCTTTGGCACGGACGTGAAATCGTCCAGCTCTAATCGCTCCTGGGGACTAAAAATCTTCGCTCCGTTTCACTCCGCTTCCAAGATTTTCAGCGTTTGTTACGTAAATTCTTAATTTTTGAGAGCAGTAACATACTTAGTCAAAGAAGATTTTTAGATTAACATGTCAAAAATTATATTTTTTCTCAAATATTTTTTTACATCAATTTTTTAGCCACAGACCATTAGTGTCCACTTAAGAATTAAGTAGATTTAATTATATATACGCGGGTGGCTCTTCGGATATATTATTGAAGTCTCTAGCTATCGAAAGGAATACTTCAGCTTCTTTGACCTTCGCGTTTAACAAGGTAACAAAAGGCGGAAGAGTATAATTTATGAGAAGCGGCGCTAATAATTTCTGGCAAATCCTTCAATTCTACAGATGATCCTTTATAAGATATCTTCTTGCAAATTTTGCTTTTTGATCGCTCCACCACGATATCCATTTGAACTTCATTGCTTCCGCTCATGCCCTTAAAAAATTCAGTCGCATAATTTGCAGTAACGCTAAGTACGACTGACAAAAAGGATGCATTCTGAGATAGCAAAGCCACAGAGACAAAGAATGTCGGAGCCACTCACTCGAAGGCATTGTTTTGGATATATGGGAGTCAGCGGAAATGGTGCGCCGTTATGCCCATTTATAAAGCAAACGTTTATAGAGATATGTGGTGAATACTGTTCCTAAAGTTTTGATCAAACTCCTACTGAAGAAAAATCAGCCATCTGAAGATTACAGAAAACAATTTAACAATTCCTTCCAGTTGTCGATTGAACAAAACTTATGAATCAGATAAATGGAAATTATTGATTTGTCGTATCACCCAATCACCATCATTAGTGGTAAGGTCATGACCTGCTGTTTTATGTGTTTGATATGGGATTCCCCATTGTCTGCTAAACTCGACAGTGCAGCAAGACGCAACCAACCTATCTTTTAAACTAAAAAGCAACAAAATAGGCATGTTAATTATTTGATTTTCAGGTTTATATTGTAAAACAGCGCGCAAAAATTACCAGGTAACCGGGGAAAACAGCATTGAAAAGTTGCCACTCCGTTAATGTGAGATTATCCGGTTTTTGACCGGAGTTACCTGGAGTGCTAGCGATGGAAATTATTGCCGAAATCAGACGGCGACATTTAGTTCAGAGGAACTCGCCACAAAAGCGACCCATTCCTTAGTATAACACCCAACTTCATTCGCTTCGTTTAGGCTGACGGCCTATCGGCGAATCTACGTACAAGTTACCTCTTTTCTGATGGTATTGACATGATTTTGGACGCGAACAGTTCATGAGCTATAGCGTCAACTGGTCTGTGCTTGACTGTTGTACTCGCGGGGTCTTTCCCAAGATAATTATCGCCTTTCCAGTTTTTAGACGGTCTGATAGGTCTAGGCACAAAGCCGCCGCAACAGTTCGGACAAACGTTGCCCAAGATGGTATCAACACAGGTAGCACAGAATGTACACTCATAACTACAAATGCGTGCCTCAAGTGAATTGGGCGGCAACGGCTTGTTGCAATGCTCGCAGGTTGGTCTGAGTTCAAGCATAATTCCCCCTTTTTTGTGATGGCCATCGTTTTGTTCAATTGTCAGTTTATGGTCTAAGCCATGTGTTCGATGTTCTCAGGCAGGGCGACCCAGGGGTGCTTTCGTTCTTCGTAGACTGAGAACGATGGGGGCGGAAAGCTTGGTTCCGCGAATGCGCCAACCGGAATGGCAATACTTTCTGGCATATCATCCACTTCGTAGTACACCGTGGCGCCACAGTTGGGGCAGAAGCTGAACGTTATCTTGCTGCCCCATCGCCTGTACGCAAATATTTCTTTGAATCCCCAACCACTTTTACGCAATTTCTGAAAAACCGAGCTTGCGTACCAAACACACTACCTGTTCTACGTTGACATGCAAAGCAGTGACATACGGATATCCGGATTGGGCCGTCAACGGTTGTCGCGGTAAGCTGCCAGCAGCTACATGATGCGATTCGTGTTGTCATAAATTATTTAGTGACCTGTGTTTCCTGATACCTAACATTTCAATTCTCCTTTTCAGCAAGCTAAAGCCTGTCTTAATTCGCTCAGCTTGGCTATGTCATGGGGCATGTGCCTGGCCAAACAAGCGCCGGTTTCCTTTGGCTTCACTTTATATACAAAGTTGTAGCGGGCTTGATGATAATTCACTTCACCGGGTAAACATTTACCATAAAAGTTTTTTTTCATTTTTTGCAATTCGGCAGCGCGGTAGGTAGCCAGTGGTTTAATCCGCTCGTCCTTTTGCCGGGCATCACGCTTTGCTTCGAGCATCTGCTCGTACAGAGGATCAGCTGCCATCACTTCAGCTTGATGTCGAACCATCTCCAGATAAAGATCATAATCATCCGGTAAAATGTCATCAATATAGCCGATAGCCTTGGCTTTTTTTGTGCCGATGGGCAATGTGGCTTGCGTTAATTCCAGAGCCTTTACTGGACCAACCCGTTTGGGTAACGAATAGGTCCAATACTCCGAGCCGTATAAGCCCATGGCTTTATAATGCGGATTAAAAATGACCCCCTTGCGGGCCCAGACTTTATCCGCTGCCAATATCGCCATAGCGCCTCCGGCACCGCAGCCACCCCATACCGCTGACAGGGTTAATTTGTTTTCAGTGGTCAGGATCGCCAACACCCAGTCGTCTATCGCGTTAATGTTACGCCAGGATTCGTTAGCGGGACTATCAGCAGCTTCAATTATGTTGAGATGAATACCGTTTGACCAGAAGTCTTTTCCTCCCATAAGAACCAACACCTTGGTAGGCCGTAACAAGGCTAAACGGTAAGCCTCCAATAAACGTTGACATTGCTCAGTGCTCATGGCGCCGTTATGAAAATCAAAATGTAAATAACCGACTTCATTTCGCTCTTCATACCAGATTTCCTTGAAGGTAAGTCCCGTTCCCACAAATAAAGGATCAATAGGAAACTCGGGTATTTTATCGACAACAGTGCCCAACACCGTTGTCGCTGGCAGCTTAAAGTCAAACTGTTTCTCATTAGACACAAAACGTTTGGAGAACGGGGTTGTTTCGTTTTTTTTACGTTTCAGGTGCGATATCCAGACAGCGCCGTCAATGGCGGCGAGGCAAATGGCACCGTGGCGTACGGCAATGATCTCTCCGGGCTGCCAGCCCTGGAAAAGACGTTTCCAGACAGATATAGAACTTTCTTGATGGGCACCAAACAGGTAGTATTCTTTGCCATCGATAACATCCAGTACGCCAGGCGCACTGTCGGCAGCATTGACTTTTTTGATGATGGTGGCGACATCGTCAATCTCCCAATCGATTTTGCGCTCCTGCTGTTTCATGAGCGGACGCAGTTCGCCATGTACCCCAGGTTTCGAATAATCCAACTGCTCGGGTGTAAAGGTTTTGGATTCGAACCGTTTGACGGCCTGTAACATTGCTTTAATTGCGGCTGTAGTCACTTCACGGCGATAGAGGCTGGCTTTGCTGGCATTCCGCATTTTGAAGGTTTCGGTCGCCCAAATATCGCCGGCATCCATTTCTTCTGTAGCCTGCAACACAGTAACACCCCATCCCTGTTCGCCGTTCATGATGGCCCAGTCCAGGGAGGAAGACCCCCGGTCGCCGATAATGCCCGGATGAACAATAAGGCAAGTATATTTACTCCAAATATCTTCCGGTATTTTTTCTTTTAAAAACGGGCAGATAATTAAATCCGGCTGAAAAAAGGCGACACCTCCCCTTATGTAGTCCGGATTTAGCGCCAATCTTATCGAGATGTCATGGCCTAATGATTCCAACTCGGTATGGGCGCGTTGACATAAGCCATTATAGGCTGATGATATAAGTAATATTCTCATGGTCTTTCTCCTGTATTGGATGTTAAATTTGTGATTAATGTTTGCTAAAGATGTTAATTTTTCCGTAAATAAAAAGCCTAGTTATCAGGCTTTTCAGGCGTTACCCGCCACAGCCGATGTTCTCCCACATATACATTCCGCTCTCATGCAATTCCTGTTCGCGTAATTGTTGGGTTGCAGCATGATGTCTGGTGCGTAATTCATCCAATTCCTGGGCGAACTGTTTTGCCGTTACGATGGCAGCGTCCTGTTTTACACCTAAAACGGCTATCTGAACGCTCCATTCTTTAAGCTGGTTCGTTAATGTTTGGATGTCTTCGTCTGTTGTTTTCATGGCTAATTCCTCAATGATTTGTTAATTATTCAATATCAGTAATTGAGTCGTTTGTTGCTTTAAATGGGTTCAAAAAATATTGCTCAGAAAATTTTTTATTGTCATTTAACAAGGCCATTGAGCTAATCACAGAGATTTAGGCGTAAATTCAGTGAACTAAAAAACCTAAACCGATGTATGCAGATTACTTGACGTAAGCTATCGCTAACGAAAGTGATTGTTGTTCTGGATAAGACTACGAAATTCTGTAAGAAAACTGGCTGGCAGTGCAGAATTGATTAATTGGTGGGTTATCCCAGGTGTGTTTTTGTGCCTAGTTCTTGGGGATTTCGGCGTTTAGTTGTACAACTTGCCAGGAAAGCTTCCTTAGTCAGACAAGCCGGAAATTTTCAAGATGGATGGGGTAGACAATCGACGCACTTATGGAGAAATGTAAGCGCTAATTTAACCCCACCCAAAGTAAAATCTATCAATGCTAAGTAAAGTGGGCCAATAAGGCCGAGTCGTTGTCCTGACGACTCGGCCTTATTGTTTAAACTACCCGCTACTGATTCTGCACCAGTGTCGACTGGATGCCGGGAAAATTATTGTTATTTTTATCGAAACAGTCCATGTTTATGTCGTAAGGTTCTACTACGTTGCTAAATGACTTGCATACTGATCGACTCCGCTACACCCCCGGTTTTGTTGCCAACTTCAGCGATAACCTTGGCAGTCCCTATCGGACAACTTAGTGCATAAACGTCGGTCGCAAATCCGGCTGTGTTCAAGAATACCGAAGGACCGAAATATATATCGGCCAAGGCCACAGACATGTTAGTTGATGCCGCAATAGCTAAGATCGCCAGACGGGCGTTTTTACGTATAATTGTTTTCATGATCTATTCTCCTTATGTCAGCGAAGCTGACGATTAATTGGTTAATAAAACAGCTGGATTGAATACTCTACCCAGCTGTTTTTAATACGCACAGATGTCTTAAGTTAGAGTACTTCTGCCGCTACAAGGCTACACTTTCCAGGGCTTGCTCTTTTCGCTGGATCATCAGTTATGTACAACAATACGTCTCTCCGTTGAGTTTTCGCATCCCGCAACAAGTTAAACAAAGCCCTATCAGGATCAGTTGACTTTAGGGTATCAATGAATTTGGTATCGCAAACCACCCCGGGGGGTAGTGTGAAACCATTCAATACTCTAATTCCCATAACACCTGGTACAAAATGTCCAAAGAATGTTGTATTTATAATCCCGATACCTTGTATTTTATGAAGGCCGATGCCAGCCGTGCCAGCAAACACATTCTGAGATAATGCCAGAACGAAAATGGCGGATATTAGTAATTTTTTCATGATCTATTCTCCTTATGTCAGCTATGCCGACAATTAATATATGATTCGGTTAAAAAAACTCATTTACGAGTTAGCCGTAAGTGAGGATGGTTTGTTAATATTCACCATCAATAATTGAGTCGTTTGTTGCGTTAAATGGGTTCAAAAAAACATAAACTCAGTGCAACTATTCTGAGTTTTTCACAAGAAGCTTTATTTGGCTGTCATTTCGACCATCTGGACGACTGCATGGAAGCAGGAGGTAGAGCAACGCAGGAGCAGTTGCCGAGAAACCTTGAACGTTGGCCTATGAATTTGAGGCTTAAGAATCCTCGCTGCGCGAGGAATGTAGATTAGTTGAAGGAATCTCTCCCTAAAAAAGTGCTGATTAAATGCACGCTGCCATTCCGGCCATCGGGATAAATATTAATAAGTTATTGAAATAAAATATATATTTTGGCGGTCAATATTTCTCGTTACACTCGAAATGACAATTTAATCAGCACTTCCCTAACTAAAGTTATTGTTGTTCTGAATGGATATTTCGAAATTCTGTAAGAACTGAATGGATCTGCCGAATTAACTAATTGACAGGTTATCCAGCAGTGTTTTTGCACCTAGGTGTCTAGGTAAAGGACATAACACACACTTCGACAGATAAAGGCTGATTACATCTGGTAGGGATTAAAGATAAATTGAGTGGTGAATAAGTCGATTGCTTGCTGAACAAAAAAGGACAATCCTCAGAAACCAGAAAGTAGTCATTCTAGGTTTGTACTTTTTGGCTTGGCCTTGATCATCAAGCCTGAATTAATACATGGAAGTAGTTATTGATAATTTAACTTAATTTAAAGGACATTGCTCAAGCGGACCACTTTTTAAACAGATTTCAGCACCCATCAAACCATCAACAAATTCGGGCTTTTGAAGGTCACCGCTACGATGAAAGACTTCTTCGGTTAGCTTTCGAAATAATTTTTCCACGGGTTGCCCTGGCGTTGATAGGAGTTCGAGCAATACTTGCGTGTATAAACTGTGCTCGTTCTCACCACCGTCACTCGCTAATTGGCCTGGCCCGGTCGAATATGCGATCAATGTGCCGCTGGACTTGCGTTCATTACTTAGGCCTAAACTGCTCATCACGCCTCGGCATTGACCAACCGGACATAAGGTCACCCGACAAGTATCCAGAATAATAATGCTGGCGCCCTGTTGTAACTCATCCAGGCTTCGCCTTAGCTCGTCAAGCATAAAACCGGTATGCGGGATTTCCGAAGGCAAGCCCAGGTTAGCGTCGGTGGGTATCAGGTAATTCCGACCTTCGAACTGAACGCCATGGCCGGCATAGTAAATTAGGCGCAACTCGCTTTTGGATGCTTTGTGATGGAAAAAATCGAAGACCCGTTGAACCATGCTCTTTTGGTCCAGATTGGTAAAATAATCCACTTCAAAACCTAAATCGGCGAGGGCGTTCCTGATTGCTTGTGCGTCATTTTCTGGATTCTTGAGGTTTCCGATGTTGTAACGACTATTGCCGATCACTAAGGCAACCCGTTTTGAATGCGTATTTATGGAGACATTGGAAGTAGGCTTATTCGCCGCAGAAGCAACACTCACTAACAGTATCGATACGATTAAAACTGTTTTCAGCAATTTAAAGGATAGCCGTATACCTGTTGTGTTCATCAAAGTAACCTCATTAGCGATCGAGCGGTAATTCCGGCAGGATTTGTACGGACTCAATAATCTTTGAATTCATGACTTCTTTTTGCGCTTCAGCTATCGTTTCTTCCGGGACTTTCACCAGGTATTTACCCAGCTGGCCTGGCCCGCCGAGTAACGACCCGCGAATCTTGATTAATAACAATCGGATATCTGCTTCTGTCGAAGCTGATTTAAAGGTAATCTCTAACACGGGCCCCTGAAATTGAGAAGGGGGCGCCACTGATCGCCATTGGTAAGGTTCCGGTAAAGTAGTGCCATCACGCGATAATAACAAAGTCGTGATCGCTCCGGTTTGTAGCAGGAGCAAAGTCATCACCGCAACGGCCCATTTTGGATTCATCAAAAAGTCGCTTAATGCGTCCATACACCGAGTAATGATGCTGTTTCGCCTATTCGGAGTAGCTGGCTTTAATAGGCTTTCTTCGGCTCGGATCCGGCTCATTAAAGTATTCAAACCGTAATCCGGTTGATAATCAGGTAATTCGTTAACTAAGGTGTTTTTTAGTGTCCGTTCGATTTCAACTTCTGTTGCCGCGTATGGATGTTCGGCTGCATACTGATCCATCCAGGCTGTTTTGATGTCATCCAATTGACCGTTTACATATAAAAGAAGCCAGTCATTAAATTGTTTATTCTGATCGTGTTCAGTCATCATGATCAATCCCTCCCATTAAGCGTTTTTTGAGGCAGTTCTTAATACGTAGACGGGCATAATGCAATCTTGTTTTAATAGTACTTTCCAAACAGTTGAGAACCTGTGCAATTTCAAGGATATCTTGGTCTTCAATATAGGCCAGATGTAAAACCTCTCGATGCGCATCAGATAATTTTCCCGCAGAAAATAAGCTTTCCAGGCAGTATTTTAAGCCTTGTTGAATTTGTTCTTTATGAATCAGGTCGCTGACGGGTATTTGCTCAGAAGGCAGGGTTTCTTCGATTTCTTCTATGGGAATCTGGTTGATTACATTTTTTCGAAGACGGTCGATTGTTTTGTGTCGGGCAATTCCAAGTAGCCATGTTTTGAATTTGGATTCGCCACGGAATCGCTCCGGTCGTTTCCAAACTTCAAAAAATGTATCTTGAACAACTTCTTCAATCACAGTGGCATCCTGAGTAAACGTTTTAAAAATGTAATTCCTGACAGAACGATGATATTCAAGGTATAAGCTTGATATAGCCTGTTCGCTGATCGACTTTGGGGTTCGATTTGCAATATCATCAAGTAATGAAAGTATCTGATCTTCCGTTAAACCCATGTTCTTATCTCTGGTAGTCGTAACAAACTTGTTTTGAGTTCAAAAAATAAATTATTGCAAGGTAATTTTTAACAGGAATGGCAACAAAAATCTGGTATTTTTGATCATTCTTACTAAGAATGATCTCGTTCTTTAATCCGGAGGCCGACAGAAAAGCTGGCAATCTTTTAAAATTTGTAACTATTCAATGATTTCTCACCAGGGGTTTGATTGTACTGTCATTTCGACCAACGGGACGACTGCATGGACAGATATATTGCTCCTGTAATATCTGCATTCACCACATCCCTGTGGCTCAAGCAGGAGGTAGAGCAACGCAGGAGCAGTTGCCGAGAAATCTTGAGCGTTGACCTATGAATTTGAGGCTTAAGATTCCTCGCTGCGCTCGGAATGACAAAATACACAGAATAGTTACAAAAATTTTACCAAAGCTCGCCTCCTTAGCCCGAGTCTATTATCCTGGATGCTTGGCTCAACCTGTAGTATAACTTTCTTTTTACCTTGTCATTTTTTCGGACATTAGTTTCACATTTTTTATTAGCTTTCAAATTTTGCAATCCAGGTATCAGATGAAGAAAGTATTCATTTTTCTAACGATTACCCTTTTTGTTAACCTGAATCATGGTTATGCCGATTCCAATCGTCAATTGATCTCAGCTACCAACGTTGAAACTTTGCTGAGCCAAGGCAGCGAATATCAACGCTCCGGTTTTTATCTGGAAGCACAGAAAGCGTATCAATTGGCTTTGCTTGCAGCGCAACAACAAAAAGATAACGAAGAACAAGCGATTGCGCAAAGCGCCCTCGGATATATTGCCTACTTGCTGCATCGCCCGGATCAAGCCACCCCGTTGTTGGAACAAGCTTTGAGCATGGCAAAACAAAGCAAAAATTTCGATTTAGTGGCCGTTACCGAGTATTACAGTGGTTTGACAGCGCAAAGCAGAAATCAAAATGAACAAGCGCAAATATACCTGCAACACGCTTTAAATTCAGCAACGCAATTATATGATCAGGAATTAGTCGCGCGCTGCCATCTGGCGATTGCTCAAATGGCAAGTACGCTTACTGAGTTTAAACAGCATCAGGAACTCGCGCTTACCAGCATTAATTCGATGACAGACCCGGCATTAACGAGTGAATTACGTCTGATGTTGGCTGAACAATGGCTTGACCATCCGCTATTACCTCCTTTAACTATTGCGAACGGCTCTCAAGATCAACGGCTTGCCATCCTGTATCAGCAACTGACGCTGGCTTATTCGCACATTCCCGCCGAGCATCATCGTTTACTTGCCCGGTATTTCGGGTTATTAGGCCATGTCTACGAAAGCCAGCAGCGGTACAAAGAAGCGCTGACCCTTACTCAATCCGCACTAGAACACTTACAAACGGTCAACGCCGAAGATTTAACGGTATTCTATAATTGGCAAGTCGCTCGCCTTTATACAGCACTACAACAAAGAGAGGCCGCAATTGTCAGTTATCGCCGCGCGATTAGCGCCATGCAAACTATTCGGCAGGATATTCCGGTCACTTATCAAAACGGCAAATCATCATTTTTACACTTATTCGGTCCGTTGTATCGTGGCGCGATCTCTTTACTATCAGAATCATCGAAAGCTAACGGAACAGTAAGCCAAAATCCGTTTTTGGCGGAAGTTCTCGGCTTAATGGAGCAATTAAAACAAACGGAATTGGAGGACTTTTTCAAGGACCGGTGCTTATTGACGGATTTTCAAAACAACCCTGTCAATATTCAAAACAATGAGACCGCGATATTTTACCCGGTGATGCTGGATGATCGCATCGAGTTATTAATTAGTATCGGCAATCGTTTGTACCAGCACACCGTTAATATCGAAGGCGAACTGTTCGAAAAACAGATCAAAAGCTTTGCCGGACAATTGCGTTACGGACAAAATTTTCAAAAGGATGCACGGCAATTTTATGAGTGGTTGATTCGCCCCGTAGAGCCGCTTTTAAAGGCGAATGCCATAGATACAGTTATATATGTACCCGATGGTTCGTTACGATTGTTACCCTTAGCTGCCTTTTATGACGGCCAACACTATTTCATAGAACGCTATGCCGTTGTCACCGCCCCCAGTTTAGCGTTGATTTCTCCGGCGCTAAACAAAGGCGTGAATAAAACCTTGCTGGCAGGATTGAGCGAACCGAGCCTTGAGGTGGCGGGCCAGCTTTCAGTCAAGTTGCTCAATAAACTACTGGGGGAATCCGATATTAGCCGGGGACTGGTCAGCAACGGCAATCCCGTTGAATTAAGGTCGATCGCGGCGAAATTAAGTCACTATCGCAATCTTTCTTCAACAAATTCCAAATGCCGATCACCTGCAAGAAATTGCTCAAAGCTTGGCGCTACCCGGCGTTAAAGCGGAGATTGACAGTTTATCCGCCACGTTACCTAATCAAGTGTTATTCAACCGCGATTACACCTTGAATAACTTCGACCATGCCGCGAAACAAGCGGATTACAGCATTATACATATCGCTTCGCACGGTTTTTTTGGCAGCAATTCAGAAGATAGCTTTATTTTGACTTACGATAAGGTACTAGGCATTGATCATTTAGAAGCCTTAATCAAGGGTAGGGGGCAGGGGCAAGCACTGGATTTGCTGGTTCTGAGCGCCTGCCAGACTGCGGAAGGCGACGACCGTGCTCCCTTGGGGTTAAGCGGGGTAGCTCTAAAAGCAAAAGCCAATAACGCTTTAGGCGCGTTATGGCCGATCAATGACGAAGCCACCGTTAAGCTCATGCTCCGGTTTTACGATGGCTTTATCAATCAGGGCTTAACCAAGGCAAAAGCGCTACAACGTGCGCAGATCGATTTAATACAAAGTAAAACGATGGAAAACCCGTTTTTTTGGGCACCGTTCATTTTGGTTGGCAATGGCTTGTAAGCGTTATAGCGACTTAGGTCAAGCCGCCTATCTTAAAACAGGACTGAAGATGAATAATAACACTGTCATAACACTCATCAGTTTCTTGACTGTCTCGACACCCGGTCTGGCCGAAATCACCACCGACGGTACCGTTGGGCCGAAAGGCCAATTATCGGGTCCCAATTATCATATCGGCCAGGAACTGGGATCGCTGAGAGGCAATAACTTGTTCCATAGTTTTGGCCGTTTTAACCTCAACAGCTCCGAAAGCGCGACGTTTACAGGAAATAGCCGTATCCAAAATGTCATCAGCCGGGTAACCGGCGGTTCGCTGTCAACTATAGATGGCAAACTAAAATCGGAGATCGGCCGTGCGGCATTTTATTTCATTAATCCTGCCGGTATTGTCTTTGGTCAACATGCCCAAGTGGATGTGCCGGGGGCGTTTTACGCCAGCACGGCTGGGGAGCTTAAATTCGCCGACGGCACCAAGTTTAGTGCGACTAACCCGCAAGGCAATACCTTAAGCATGGCTGCACCTGAAGCGTTTGGCTTTCTGGGCAAACAAACCGGGACGATGGCGGTAAAGGGTGCCGATTTGGTGTTTAAACCGGGGGCGTCGGTACACTTGAGTGCCGGTAAGATCACTATGGAAAAGCGCAAGCCTGACCGGCGAAGGCATGGACTTGCGACTTATCTCAGTAGGAACTGCAAAACAGGATGTGGGAGTCAAATCCTTGCCCAATCACTTTTTACCCGGCGATATATCCATCACGAATACGATATTGGATGCATCCGGTAATGGTAAGGGACGAATTTCGGTGCGGGCGGGCGATGTGAAGGCACTCAATAGCCAAATTAATGCGAATAATGTGGGTAATCTGGATATGCCTGCAAACCAAGGAATCGATATGCGGGTTGGTAACTTAAATATCAATCATTCTGGTATAACAAGCAATTCATCAGATGAAGGTAACGCTGGCAATGTAAACGTCAATGTAAAAAAGGAACTAACATTACTTAGCGGTGGAAATACCTCTTCTTCTACTTTTGACAAAGGTGATGCCGGTATGGTGTCTGTCAAGGCAGAAAAAATACATATAAATGGTCAAGTATCAACATTACCCACTGGTATTGGGTCAGGAACGACCTCAAGCTCTACCGGAAATGCAGGTACAGTTAACGTTGACGTACAAAAGGAACTGACATTAATTAACGGTGGCACAATATCTTCTTCTAATCTTGGTGGAAGTGAAGGCGATGCCGGAAACGTGATTGTCCGGGCAGGAAAGATAGAAATTGATGGTCAAAATTCAGGTATTGGGTCGGTATTAGCCTCAGGTTCCATTGGAAATTCTGCTTCAATCAACGTTAATGCACAAGAAGGGCTAACTGTTCGTAATAATGGACGAATAAGTGCTTATACATTCGGCAAAGGCGATGCCGGAAACGTGACCGTTGAATCAGGAAAAGAAGTAGCACTGCTTAAAGGAGGATCTATAGTTTCTATTACCCTTGCCGAAGGCGATGCCGGAAACGTGACCGTCAAAGCAGGAAATATATTATTGGACAGTCAAGGTTCAAACAATATTACACGCATTGGTTCGGATGCAAACCCAGGTTCAGATGGAAATGCCGGCAATGTATATATCTCCGCACAAAAGGAACTGGCAGTGATGGACGGCAGTGACGTTTCTTCATTGGCGGCAGGTAGAGGGAAAGGTAAAGGTGGTAATGTAGTCGTTGAAGCAGGAAAAATGGTAATAGATGGCAAAGAATCAATATTTCCAACAGGTATATTTGTAGATACAATTCTAGATTCTAGTGGAAATGCCGGTACAGTGAACGTAAGCGTTAAAACTGAACTAAAACTTCTAAATAGGGGTTCAATATCTTCTAATTCATTCAGCAAAGGTAATGCTGGAGCAATAAATATTAATGCTGGAACTATAATTATTAAAGGTCAAAATAATGCCAACTTTATGACAGGCATCACCTCGGCTTCAGCGGAAAATTCTACGGGCAAACCTGGCTCCGTCAATGTCACTGCCACTAAATCTATAACTGTTTATGCGGGCGATATCAATATCAGTTCGGGAGAGTTTTCAACTAAGTCCGAAACAGCAAATGCAAAACTGACCATTACTACCCCTCAACTAAACCTGAGCAATGACAGCAGTATTTCTGCCGAAGCCTTTGGCACACTGCCCGCTAGCCCGATTGAAATTAATACCTCACGACTCAGCATGGATAACAACAGCTCAATCACGACCGCCGCTTCCCAGAGCGATGGCGGCCCAATCACCATCAATGCCAACGATTGGGCGCAACTCAAAAACAGTCAAATTACCACCTCGGTAGGCAGTGACGATGTCAATTTTTGGGACAAACATTGGTAACGGCGGCGACATTACTATAAACACCGATGTGTTAGTGCTGGATACCGGGTTTATCCAAGCCAACACGAATGCAACAAACGCCAATGGCGGCAACATCAATCTTAATGTCAAACAATTGGTTGCGAGTAGCGGCAACTTGCAAAGCGGAGGCAATACGCCGTTAACATTTAAACCCGATTCCGGTATAAATGTTATTCAAGCCGCAGCGCCGGACGGCATTAACGGCAATATAACCAACACTGCGCCACAGCTTAATATCGTTGGCGCATTGGCCGGCCTTAATACGCCTCAACTTGATCTGAATCGCGTAGGCCACGATCCCTGCTCCAGCACCGTACAACAAAGCACCATGAAAAAACTGGGCAAAGGCGGCATCCCTTACTTCAACAAAGGCCAAGATGCTTACACCATAGATCGCTTGCTGCCCAAAACAGCAAGATAGGCCATCGCAAACGACTTACCAATCAAAGCCCTTACCCGATATTCACGATTGCCAACCCAAAACAAAGCATACACGACCACAAAATGCTAACGAAACAAGCGGGCTAAAAATGCCTAACAAAATTTTGCCAATCCTGTCATTATTCATTTTGTGGATAATTTTTACACCGTGTGAAGCCCGTAATAACCCTTCCAGTCGTCCTAGCGAACAAAAGCAAACACTGCCAGAATTTTCCGAGGATACGGAGAAAAAACCGTTCGTTTTGCCGCCGGTTGAAGAAATCAAACCTCATTCAACTAACACCGGACTTAAAGTAACCATTAAACGTGTTGTGTTTTCGGGACATAGTGTTTTCGACGAAGACGTACTGCAAAATTTAGCCAAGCCCTTTTTAAACCATACCATCGATGTTGGCGACCTGGAAGAATTACGTTACCAGATAACACAGCAGTACGTTAAAAACGGCTATGTCAATTCCGGTGCAATTATCCCCACACAAACCTTTAAAGACAACACCCTCAACATCCAAATCGTTGAAGGCAAGTTATCCGAGATCAATATCGACGGCAACGGCTGGTTACATCCTGACTATATCCGTCAGCGCCTGATAGACGATAAGCCCTTCAATACACAAACCTTTCAAGATCGCTATCAGCGGCTGTTAAATGATCCGTTAATTGAACAGCTCAATGGCAGCCTTAAACCTTTGCCGCAGTTGGGTCAGAGTGCGCTTGATTTGCAGGTAACACGCGCCCGGCCTTACCAATTAGCTTTGCACTTCAACAACTATAATCCGCCTAGTGTCGGTACGGAACAATTGCAAGTAGAAACTTGGGTCAGGAACCTGACCCGCTGGGGAGACAAATTCGATTTCCGGTTCGATACCAGCCGTGGCTCGGATATTTTTGCAGGCGGTTTGGCGATGCCGCTCAATGCGTACGGTACTGTCTTCGATTTTCACTTTGAAACCGGTCGATCCTCTGTTGTAGAAGAGCCATTGAACAAAATCAATATCACCAGCCAAGTGACCAACTTTAACTGGACATTGAGCCACCCTGTCTACCTAACCGCTGACCAAAACCTAACCTTGGGCGTCAGTTTTGCAAGCCGATTTAACCAGACCGGCTTATTAAACGACCCCAGTTTCCCTTTTATTCCTGGACTTGATAATGGCCGCAGTAAAGCCGTCGCTTTACGTTTTAACCAGGATTACAGCGGCCGTTTTGAAAATCACGTTATTGCAGCTACGCTCCAGCTTCAGCGTCGGCCTAGGCGGGGTATTTGGTTCGACCAGTTCAAGCTGATTCTGAAGGGCCGGATAGCCGTTATTTCGCTTGGTTAGGACAAATGCAATATGCGTGGAAAGTCATGGATAACGGGGCGCAATTACGATTTACGAGGAAATTTGCAACTCAGCAATGAAGCTTTGCTTCCTCAGGAACGTATCGCAGTTGGTGGTGTTTACAGTGTTAGAGGTTATCGTGAAAACGAACTGGTACGCGATAACGGCTATAGCGGCAGCATCGAATTCCATTACCCGCTGTTTGCAATGCAGGGAACTTATGCCAATCAATTGACAGTCTTTCCGTTTATAGATGTTGGTGCAGGCTGGAATGACCGAGATAACGCCGATTATTTAAATGCTATCGGTATCGGTATGAGTTGGCAGGGATTAAAACATTTCAAGGCGGATTTTTACTACGCCCATGATATCCGTCAAGCGGTTCCCAGAGCCTCACACGATCTTCAGGATGATGGCATATTTTTCAACCTTTCCATGTTTTCTTTTTAAGTCAGTAGACTCTTGCACGATAAAGAAAAATTGTTTTTTCAAACAGCCCATTATTAAAAAACTTTGTTTTAATACTGAATGTCCGCTGCCAGGAATATTTAAACCAAGCTCGAAAGACAGTTTTGGGTCTGTTAGCCTCTTTCGTTTTTATTTCAAACTATCAATCCTGAACGCCCGCTAACGTTTCATTACGGAGGTTCACAATAAAAGCCATAGGTTCGATATCATTACTCTATCAAATCTACTATTTCAAACGATTGGTTATTGTTAAGATATTGAGATTCCTTGGAGACATTTTTTGAAACAATCTTTTTATGATTTAAATTTTTCTGATTTAGAAACGGTTTTACGTCAGAATGATTTAAACGACTCTACAGCGTCAGTGCTTTTTAATTGGCATTATAAAAAGAAAGAAAAGGCGCAATGCATTACTAATATTGCAAAAGATTCATTAGCTTTTTTTCAAGATAATTTCGACTTTACACTACCCGAAATTGATGCCGTTCAGGAGTCAAACAAAGATCGAAGTGTAAAATTTCTGTTTAGGCTTAAAGATTCTCATAAAATTGAAACCGTCCTAATTCCGTTTCATAAGAAATATTCTATTTGCCTGTCATCGCAAGTTGGCTGTGCCATGAATTGCTCTTTTTGTTTCACTGGAAAACAAGGGCTTAAAAGAAATTTGACGACCAGTGAAATTGTGGGTCAGTTTTTACAGGCTTGGCGTTGGTTAGCGAAAAATAGACCTGGAGAAGAACGGATTTTAAATATTGTGTTTATGGGACAAGGCGAACCTCTGCATAATTTTGATTCCGTCAAAAAATCCTGTGAAATCTTTTTATCACAACACGGCACTTCAATAGGGTTTCAAAAAATCACTATTTCAACGGTAGGTTATATTCCTGGACTTAAACGATGGCGCCAGGAAATTCCTGGGGTAAACCTTGCGTTATCGCTTCATTCACCCATTGAAGAAATGCGGAATGAACTGATCCCCATTAATAAAAAGTATCCGCTAGATGAGGTGCTGAAAGTTGTTGACCAGATACCTTTAAGTAAAAAACAATTTATTACTTATGAATATATTCTGATAAAACATTTTAATGATTCGCCAGAGGATGCTAAAAAATTGGGTACGATACTGGCTGGTAAAAGTGCTTATATTAACTTAATCCCTTTTAACACATTCCCAGAATCACATTACCAGTGTCCCGATTTAGATACCATTGAACGGTTTAAAGCCGTGTTAGATACGTTTAAAATCCCGACCCTGATAAGAGGCACTAAGGGCGATGATGTATTAGCCGCCTGTGGACAACTCAATTCTAAACATTAACTCACTTTTTAGCATTAGTGAAAAAACCGATAAGCTCTAATCAATGGGTGTAATAGGCGCGCACCTAATACGACTTAGCCAACTCATAATACAAATGGCAATTGCAAGCAGATGGCTCCAAGCAGGCGTTTATTAAAGGAGGCTTCAATTAATTTATATGGTGCGATCGAAGAGAAACCTCATCAAACCAAGTCATTGCCGATCCGGTAGCCAAGTTAACCAACTCGTTCCAGGTAATTTCGCTTACCTCAGTCAAACGTTTTCCCAATCCCCTGTTCATCCAGTTGTCAGCTAATGCACTAAGTTTCTCATTCAGCAATGACCCCAAATAGAGCGATGGATTGATTTCATGGGACAACGGCACAATCAACGCATCTGCTTGAACGATTAACGTAGGGACAATATCAGACAAGTTATCCATGGTTGAATCTGGCACAAAGCAATTCCGAAATAATTTAAGCTGGTCTACCTCCAACGCATCAACTTGAACTACAACCCCGAGTTTTTCTGCCAATCGGGATGCTTCTATGATAGCGGCTGTTAACTCGATATGGTCAGGGCAAGCATCCGTCAACTTATCTGCGGCACGGCCAACCAATGTCAACGGATGGACTTGAACGCTACGTGCGCCCTGCTCTGCCGCAAGCCGGACGATAAATTCCAGGCTACTTACATTATGCTGTGTCAAAGTAAAGATAAATCCAAATCTTGATCCGGAATCCCGCAATACCTTAAGATTAGCTAATGTACGATTAAAAGCACCGTTATGACGTCGGAGAAAATCGTGTTCTTCTGGCGTTCCATCGATAGAAATGGCAGTAACATCGATTAATTCAGATAAACCCTCCCAGCGTAGCGGCGTAATCAGCATTCCATTGGTCGTAACCGTAGTAATCATACCCAGAGATTTTGCATGACGTAACAGTTCACGCAGTGGCTTGTACAACAGCGGCTCGCCGCCGGAAACGGCAATTTGTCGGTAGCCAAGCGAAAACGCATCGTCAAGACAGTTTTTCAATAGATCAAGCTCAAGCTCTTGGCTTTGATAAGGACTTGATGAGGTATAACAATGACTGCACGCAATATTGCATCGGCGTAAAGGATGTACCTGAATAACCGGCGCAATGCCGAGAGGGTTCTTGTAATACACGTTATACAACCTGCTTAACTTGGCTATTAACCAAACCAGGGTTTACAGGGGCTTCACCACCATGACCGAAGTCAACTTCCATCCGCACTAAATCAGGAAAAGGTGTGCCATTGATGATGATTCTGGGTGGCTTTACTTCTCCACCGTGTTTTAGATGCCATCTTAACCAAAATAAGATGTCATTGCCGCACATGGGTACATCATCGCCAGAATAGCTTAATGCCAATTGCACACCCGTTGGATTCGCGCCGCCGACAACATTGGCAGATTCAACACGTGCGGTTGATTCGTCAAGCGCCTTGGCAATTTCAAATACAGACTCTTCAGTCAGGGTGCGGGTTTTCCATGCTGCCAGCAGCTTTTCTGAGCCGCGTTTTTTAGAAGTATTCATTTCTTTCTCCAAATAGCTTTAACCCAAATATAAATAAGCGATTAAAAACTTATAAAAAAGTTTTATTGCTTAATCCAGTTTTCAAAAGATAAGTAACAAGATCAGGGTCTTTTGAAACCTTGGTTAAACTATCATTGAGACGACTCTACATTCTGTAACCAAATAGAAGATTAAAATGTGGAAAAAGCACTTGACGTGAGAACTGTGAGAACAATATTAAACTTTAAGCTTTTCCAGTTCCGCCGCAAATTCGGCACGGGCATGGCTGCGGTGATACCCTGTTTCCAGCAACCCTTCATCAAAATATTCCAGCCATCTTGCTAAGGCATTGGCCTTACCAAAATCACCATCAGCTATATCTGAAATAAAAGAATCGGGATCAAATACCCATTGGTCAGGATGCCAATCTTGATAAAAGCGACGCCCAAAACGAGTACGTTTAAACGCCAAGGGCAAGGAACACAAATCATAGACAAAGCCTTTGCCTTGGCAAAAGCCATCTATTTTTACCGGCGTTCGCTGTTGCTTGATCGGAACGTTTAAATTTAGCGTCATCGCGATGCAAGAGGTAAGTTCGGCGCGGCACTTCCAGTATTTATGGACCCAGCCACCGCATAAATGGTATCGGGAGATTGGCTCGTCGCCGCTTAATTTAATTTGTTCTTCAAGAATCAATAGGGCATCTTCAGTCCAGGTTTTATCAACGGATAATACTAACTTGGCGTAAATCTGTTGTGGATTTGCTGCTACCAGTTGGGAAAGAAAATCCCGATAAGCCGCAGGCTGTTTATAAAAATGATGCACTTCATAAAGCTTATCATCCGCGCCTTCCAACCATTCCAAGCGGACGGCGAAAAGGTCGCAGGCGGATTGCAGAATCTCGTGGTTCAATTTGGCGATTAGCTTATCCGAATTATTAACATCTTCCAGAGTAATGCCGTGGCCGAAATATCGCGGAATCTGGTTGCGCTGAATACTGTGTTTTTCAAACAGGCGGATAAACCGGTCAGCTAAGGTAGCTTCCCTAGATATTGGACGATATGCCCGGTAATATTTTTTAAAACGTTCCAATAAAGAAAAGAAGGCATCGACTTGATCCAACATAAATGTGCTTAGGCCACTGCCTGCTCGACGATGGCATCGGCCAGATGGATTTGCGTGGTTTGGGCTTGGTTGATGCGGGCTTTCAGCGCATCGCAGAGCGCCATCAGTTCATCTACTTTGGCGACGATTCGGTTTTGTTCGGCTTGCGGTGGAATGGGCATAACAAATTTTGCAATATTCCCCATGCTTAAATTTGCTCTTGCATTATCGACTTGCTTATCAAACATATAATTAACACATGTTTCTGCGTTGAAAAAATGCAGAAGATATTGACTATTGATTAGAGGGGACACTAAACGTATTAAACAAACAGCTTGATTAATATTAGCTAACTCATCTATGTTATAAATTGCAGTTCTACCAATAGAAGCACCAACAATATTCATTAAAAAGTCGCCATTATTCAAAATTGATCTTGGCTCAATCTCATTAAACTTATGTTCGACATATTTTTTACTATCAAGCAATAGTTCATAACTACCAACATTTTCACTTGTTATAAACAATACATCTGCTGGGTCATCTGTGTAAGAAACGCCTTGCCATTTTGGCGAAGAACCTTTTGTTATAACGCTACATAAATTTTCAAGTCTGACGAAGCACCACCCAGACGGAAGCTCAAAAGGCATTTCCGATTCAATAATTTCAAGAAGTGGATTTTGCTTTTTGACTTTTCCTTCTTTCACCAAGCGAGCCTTTTCCTTCGCAATTTTTTCCAGCAACACACTCGCCGGTTCGTCGTTAGGGTCTTGGGGAACGAGTTTGCCCATGACGGCGAGTTGGAGGATGGTTTGTTTGAGTTGGTCGATGCTGTGTTCGGTGGTAAACAGGGTGTCGAAGTGTTCGGCGATGCGCTGCCAGGCTTCTTCAAACTCCGTTCGCCCTGAGCCTGTCGAAGGGCGTGCTTCGACAAGCTCAGCACGAACGGTTGTGTTCGTGAGCGTACCGAGCAGGGTTTCCACCAGCGTTTGGTGGGCGGCGTTACTGTCGGTTTGTTGTTGTTCCAGTTGGTCGCACATCGTCATCAGTTCATCGACTTTGGCGACGATTCGGTGTTGTTCGCTAATTGGTGGAATCGCTATCGGCAGTACATTTGCCTCATTTCTATTTAAACCTGGCTTGATACCTTTGCCCAGATTGTCGAGTTCCAATGTTTGAAAAAGCTTGAAAGCAAACTGTAAATCCAAGTCTGACGGAGGAATGACGCTATAAGCTACGTCCGTCACCCAACACTTCTGATCTAAGCAAAGATTTAATGCTCCGGCTGATCCTTTTCGCCCTATAACTATGCACGGGCTATCAACGCAATATGAATCATGTGATCCAACAACGCCGTTTGATCCGTACACTGGACACTCGCCAGTATTTGTCCTTTTACCTTCTGGCAAATTTTTCCCGTATTCAAGTTCAAAGATATTCCCAAACCTAGTCCACTCCCATCCATCAGGTAGAGCAAAATTCTTATCATCCTCGCTGATCGGTGACAAAGGTTTTTGTTTAGCAAGTTTTCCTTCTTGAACCAGTTGTACTTTTTCTCTCGTAATCCTTTTCAAGAGGACACTTGCTGGCTCATCATTCGGGTCTTGAGGCTCCAGCTTACCCTGCATTGCCAATTCCAAAATCAATTCACGCAACTTTTTAATACCATAAGCCGTTTGCTTGCCGTTACTGCCACGCCCAGCGGTGCTTTTATTCATCAGCGCCGAAGTCCAGATATCCATATGCTTGGTGATCACCTCAGTCATTATTTATTTCCTAATGCCTGTTGCAGAATATCTTTAAGCTGATCCCGCAATTTGCCGATTTCCTGTTGCTGCTTGGCAAACTGTTGTAGCAATTCATCTGGGTCGTGGCTGATCTGTTCGCCGATGTGCGGATTTTTAATATCCAGGTTGTAGTTACGCGCCTTGATGTCGTCTACCGACACTTTCCAAGCTTGTTCGGTCTGTACACGTTTGGCATAGCCATCGCTGGCATCGCCCCACCAGTCGATTTCCGGCTGGAATTCTTCAAAGCGCATGGGCTTGGTTTTGTTGTAGCTTTTGACGCCATCGGGATACGGGTGTTCGTAATACCAGACCTGTTCGGTGGGCTGGCCTTTGGTAAAAAACAGGATGTTGGTTTTTATGCCGGTGTAGGGGTTGAACACGCCGTTGGGCAGGCGCACGAGGGTATGCAGGTTGCATTCTTCCAGCAGGGTTTGTTTAAGGCGGGTTTTCATGCCTTCTCCAAACAGGAAGCCGTCCGGCAAGACGACGGCAGCGCGGCCTTTGTCCTTAAGCAGCTTGATGATCAGCGCCATAAACAAATCGGCGGTTTCACGGGTGCGCAGATGGGACGGAAAGTTGTTTTCGATGCCGTCTTCTTCCATGCCGCCGAACGGTGGATTAGTGACGATAACATCGACGCGATCTTTGTTGCTGTAATCCTTGTAAGGACGACTGAGGGTATTATCGTGCTTGATGTTGGTGGGCGTGTCGATGCCGTGCAGGATCATGTTGGTGATGCACAGCATATGCGGCAGAGCTTTTTTTTCCACGCCATGTATGGACGCTTGCAGGGTTTCTTCGTCTTCGGCGGTTTTGCGGTAGTTGTCGCGTTTGTGGTCGATGGTGCAGGTTAAGAAGCCGCCGGTGCCACAGGCTGGATCAAGCACGGTTTCATGTAATTGCGGATCAATCTGGTTGACGATGAAACGAGTGACGGCGCGCGGGGTGTAAAATTCGCCCGCATTTCCGGCGCTTTGCAGGTCTTTGAGGATTTGTTCGTAAATGCTGCCGAAGGTGTGGCGGTCGCCGGTGTTGTTGAAGTCGATCTCGCAGATTTTGTTAATCACCTGCCGCATTAAAGTACCGGACTTCATGTAGTTGTAGGCATCTTCAAAGACATCACGCACGACTTGCGCGCGCATGCGCTTACTCGCAGAACCAAGCAAGGGCAGTTTATCCTTTAAGGTGGGGAACAATTGCAAGTTGATAAAATCGGATAGTTCATCGCCGGTCATGCCTTCGGGATTCTTTGCCCAATTCCGCCAACGCAAATGTTCGGGTAGCGGAGATTCGTAGTTATCTTCTATCAGGTCGAGTTCAGCTTCGCGGTCGTCGAAGATTTTCAGGAAGAACAGCCACACCAATTGGCTGATGCGCTGGGCATCGCCGTCCACACCGACATCCTTGCGCATGATGTCCTGGATGGATTTGATGATGCCGGAAACATTGCTCATGCGGAGACGTCCTGATGGTAAATTTCTTGTTCCAGTTCCTGGATGGCCTGTTCGTATCGGTCTTTGCCGCCGAACACCTGGTTGATGATCTCAACCGGCGTACCCATGTCGCTAAAGGGTTTGAGCTTAAGCACTTTAGCGCTTTCCATGGTACTGATGCCTTCATCGGCGTATTTATCCAACAAGGCGGTTAACACGGCTTTGGCTTGCTCACCGTATTTGGTGAAGTAATTGCGTTTTTTCACGTTATTGGCGCGTTCTTTTCGGGTTAAGGGCGGCTGATCGTAAGCGATGTGGCAGATCAGGTCAAAGTCGCCGTAATCCTTGCCGACTTCCGCCGCCAGATGATCCAGCACGATGCCGTATTCTTCCAGTTCATCGATGATGGCTTGTTTCTTCTTTGAGCTTTGCCAGCGTTGGAGGAAATCATTAAGTGAAGCGAATTCAGTGCGTATCTGCTTACGGGAGAATTCACGGTAGGATTCGGTGACTAATTGCCCCTCTGCATTAAGGTATTCGACCCGTTCAGCGATGATGTGGACTTCGACGCCACTGACACGAATTTTTGTAACGCCGCCCTCTTCACCTTCTTCTTCGCCTTCATCACCCTCTTCAGGTTCTGGGTCTGGCGGCACGGGGTCGTCGTCTTCATTGGGTTCATAGATGAGAACGGGTTCGCCGTCGAAATCTGGGTCTCGGAAGAGTTCGGTGGCTTTTTTGAAATCCATGATGGTGAAGAAGTATTTGTTATGGTCTTCATCAATACGGGTGCCACGGCCAATGATTTGTTTGAATACGGTCATGGAGCTGATGGATTTATCCAGCACGATCAACTTGCAGGTTTTGGCATCGGCGCCCGTGGATAATAGTTCTGAGGTGGTTGCAATTACTGGATAGGTGCTTTCGGGATCGATAAAATTGTCGAGCTCGGCCTTACCTTCCACGCTATCGCCGGTTATGCGCATGACGTATTTAGGATTTTCCAGCGCCAGTTTGCCTGCCGCATTCACGATGGCGGATCGCATGCGTTCGGCATGGTCGATGTCTTCACAGAAAATAATCGTTTTGGCGTAAGGGTCAGTAGCTAGCAGAAATTGCATAACTCGTTTGGCCACCAGCTTGGTGCGCTGATTAAGCACCAGGATGCGATCCATATCAACTTGGTTAAAAGTGCGGCCTTCGATTTCCCTGCCAAGGTCATCGGTCATTCCGCTAGGCGGCGTCCAACCGAGTACATCTTTGTCGATATCGATTCGGATAACCTTATAAGGCGCTAGAAATCCGTCCTCGATGCCTTGTTTAAGGCTGTAGGTGTAAACCGGCTCGCCAAAATAGGTCATGTTGGAAATATACTTGGTTTCCTTGGGCGTTGCGGTTAACCCAATCTGGATGGCGTTAGTGAAATAGTCCAGGATTTCCCGCCATGCGGCATCGTCGGCGGCACTGCCACGGTGACATTCGTCGATGATAATCAGGTCGAAAAAATCGGTTGAGACATTCTTGAAGATTTTCTCTTCTTCGCTCGTACCGGTAATGGCTTGATAGAGGCCGAGGTAGATTTCGTAGGATGGATCAAGTTTTCGGTTTTTGATTTTAGTCATGACCGAACCAAAGGGCTTGAAGTCATTCACTAAGGTTTGATCGACCAGGATATTACGGTCTGCCAGGAATAAGACCCGCTTAACGGCTTTGGCCTTCCATAAGCGCCAAATGATTTGGAAGGTGGTATAGGTTTTACCCGTGCCGGTTGCCATAACCAGCAAAACGCGCTTTTGGCCGTTGGCGACGGCTTCGATGGTACGATTGATGGCTTCTACTTGGTAATAGCGGGCTTCCCTGCCGGAACTGTCTTCATAATACGGTTGGACGACCAGCTTTTGGTCTTTATCTTCTATTCCACGGAAAGTTTTGTAACGCGACCAAAGTAGCTCTGGGGGTAAAAATGATTTGAGGGGGAATTGGGTTTCAATATCTTCGCCGTCGGCAGGCATTTTATTATGGGCGGCAAAAGCATCGCCATTGGAGCTGAAAGCACTGGGGACTTCCAGGATTTCGGCATATCCCAAGGCTTGTTGCAGGCCGTGACTAACGCTGAAGGTGTTGTCTTTCGCTTCAATAACCGCTACAGGTACATTTGGCTCCCAATAAAGCACATAATCAGCGAACTTTTTTAATTTCTTGTTACGGGAGGATAAATTGCCTCTAACGACGATTGGGCCGGGTGTTAAGGTGACTTCCCGCCTGATTTGCCGCATTGCATCCCAGCCTGCATCTCGAATTGCTGGGGTAATAAGTAAATCACAAATATCGGTTTCGTTTAGAGCCTTTTTTTCTTTGCTATCCAATATAAATTCCCTTTAATCGAATCAAATTTTGAATTACTTTTTTCAAATTAAAGCTGATGGTTTGATGAGGCTATTTTGCTTAACAAATTGAATTAACATCTCAATTTCCAACTAACTTTAGATGTTACTTAAAGTTTTGTAAATAACAAAAAACTCAATCACAAACTTAACAAGCAGCTGCTAACAAACAGTGTTGTAAGGGATGGGGCGATTGTAATGAAACTTCTTTGCTTGACTAGCTAATTTGCCCTTTGTGGAACGAGATTGATTATTCCAAGTCCTCGATCATCTGTACATGATGTCGGTATCATATAAATGCTCCGAGATAAGCAGCTACCTCCCCTGCTCACACGTTTCCCGAAGCCAATGCTTTAATCATGTTTCCCAACTGAATGGGCATCGTATTATCTGTCCTAATGAAATCATAGCCTCCCTATTCGTATTTACCATTTGCAAGCTCTGGAAATTATTTCTTGATATTGGCTAGAAAAGACTAGAAGTTTTTTTTGAATATACATGTAAAAAACACTTTACGACCAATTTCGGATTCTGAAAATGACAATAGCGTAACATTAACTTATGCGTCACCCTTGAAACTCTAAAATCTAGCGATGGCTAAAGTGTACACATATGGGTACCCAAAAGCCTGTTTTTTATTTTCTTATAAATTTTGTGTCTTTAACTAATTGATTTTATTGGTCGGGGCGACAGAATTTGAACATGCTATCCCTTGCACCCCATATAGGTTAATATATATTTATTAAGGTCTAGCGATGACTTGCTAACAAAAATTTTGATTATATAATCAAATGTTTATTTATTTTCCTTGTCCTAAGAGATACAATAGCATTCAACAAAATTTAGAGATTATGCTATCCCGGATGCTATCCCGGAAATAAAATTTATTCACTTCTTATGAGTAGCCCTTTCAAAGAAAAATTTTGTACTTATGGCTATTAACAGAATAAAACCTCTGTCTTTTAAACACCTCAAACCAACAGATAAAGAACAGCTAATACCCGACGGCGGTAATTTGTTTGTTCGGATTAGACCCGTTAAAGATGGCGGAGCTACATCATTCCGGTTTTTCTATCGTTTTGAAGGTAAACAAAAATGGCTAACCCTTAAAGCTAGTGAACTCCCAGAGGCTAGAACAGAACGCGATCTTTATTCGCAAATGTTAAAAGACGGCATTGACCCTGGTCTAGAAACCAAACTGCAAAAAGAGCGTGTCCGGCAACAACAACTTGCAGAACAGGAAGCTTTAATCAAACTTGAAGCGCGAATTACGGTTCGCGATTTATTTACACGATGGCGGGATACAGACTTAACTAATCGAAAGGATGTTAAGGAAGTAACGAGGATGTTTGAAAAGGATGTTTTGCCGCTCTTGGGAAACTTATTTGTTGAAGATGTCAAAAAAGGCCATATCACCCAAGTCACCGATGCGTTATTAAAACGCGGAGTAAAACGCATGGCAAAAATGATGCTTGCCCTAATGCGGCAGATGTTTCGGTTTGCCGTAGACCGAGGCATTATTGAATTTGACCCGACCGCCAGCATTCGCAAAAACAAGATTGGCGGCAAGGACGTAGAGCGGGATAGGGTTTTAAGCGAACTTGAAATCAGGGCTTTGGCACGGCAACTGCCCGAAGCAAAATTATTAAAATCAACCGAATGCGCGATTTGGATTGCACTATCTACCCTTTGCCGTATCGGCGAGCTTTCCAAAGCCAAATTTTCGGATGTCGATTTTAATTTGAAGACCTGGACGATTCCAGCAACCAACAGCAAAAACAGCAAAGCCCACACGATTTATCTATCCAATTTTGCGTTGGCGCAATTTAAACAATTAAAACAGATAGCCCAAAGTGAAACGTGGATTTTCCCTAATCGTGAAAATTCCGGTCATGTGTGCGACAAATCCATCACCGTTCAAATTACGGGCCGACAAGCTAAGACCATCCTCAGCAACCGGACAAAAAACTCTCAAGCATTAGTTTTAACGGGTGGTAAATGGACGCCGCACGACCTAAGACGAACCGGGGCTACGATTATGGGTAATTTGAAGGTTGCACCCGATGTGATTGAAAAATGCCTTAACCACACTGAGGAAAATAAAGTTAAACGAATCTATCAGCGGCAAGAATTAAAATCGGAACAGGCAGAAGCATGGGAAGTGTTAGGTAATCACCTAAATTTGCTGGTTAATATGGATAATTCTAATGTTGTTTTGCTACACCAAAAAATTCGAACTAACCCTGATGCTAATATATAAATTTTACTCCTTAGAATTCAAAATAGTTATTCTTTGTCATGACAGAATAGTCGGGAACCGACCAATCGAGGATATAGACAATGGACGTTCAAACGAGTTTATACAGACATTCAAATAAATCTCAACTTTCAGCATACCCACAGGATTAGTGCATACATCGACTATATTTGAAATGGTAAAAAGAAACGAAACCAGCCGGTCATTCCGAAATAAATGAGCATCAACTTCTCTCAAAACCAGACATTAGGGAATGACATTCGTTTTCAAGGTTAGGTAGTTATTTCCCGGTACTTTATCAACCGGGCTGGCATTGACATTAAGCTCCAGAATAACTGGTTTGTTCGACGCTTTAATGACCGCAACTAACGACACCGTTTTACCAGGCAGAAGCTTCCCAAATTGACATAAACTGGTAGAAGAGTAGCGGTTACATTTGCCCTGGCTAGGTATAAAGTCCAAAACTTGAGAGCCATTGGAAACCAGATGAGTAAGGCGCAGGTTATTTACCATGTCCGGCCCCTGGTTTGTCACCGTAAACTGGTAAGTCCCTATGCTATTCGCCTTTAAATTTACTGGTGTATGAATCAGTTTTATCTTCAAATCAGCGGCATGAAGGTTATCAAGTAGCCGGTCATGAACAAAAATATCACCGGCCTGATTAAGATCATTAGCGACCAGATTGTCGGCATAAGATATGAATGTTACATACCGGCCATCAACACTTAGATGGGGGTAATTATCACTTATGAAATTTCCTTGTAGACCATTGGGGCCTGTACTGACCCGTGAGGTTTGTTTGGTTAACTGGTCATATATAAAAATATCTTCGGCCTCGTTAGTGTCGTTTTCAACCAAATTGTTGGCATTAGACAAAAACGCAATAAATCGCCCATCGGCACTAATATCGGGTGTTGAGCTGTATGCGTTGTCTTGATGAACAGAACTGGATTGGCTTATCAAGGAAATCTTTTTGGTTTGGCGATCATAGCAAAAAATATCGGTTGCATTATTGGTATCGCCATTGACCAAATTGGAAGAAGCCGATTCAAAGACAACATACCGACCATCGGCACTAAGGTGAGGAGAAAAACTAACCGAATTCCCTTCTCTGCCGTTAGTGGCGACGCTAATCCGTGAGGTTTGCTTAGTTTTTCGGTCATGGACAAAAATATCCGATGCCTGATTAGTATCTCCAGCGACAAGGTTATCGGCATTAGAGCTAAACGCCACAAAATGGCCATCGGCGCTTATGACGGGGATCCCTGAATGACCATTGGCGGGTGAACCATTCAATGTGATGTTAACCAGGGAGGTTTTTTTAGTTTGAAGGTCATGAATAAAAACATCACTCTTCTTGTTGGTATCGCCCTTGACCAGATTTGTAGCTCCAGAATCAAATACCACAAAACGGCCATCGGCACTTAGGCTAGGATGACCAGAATAATTATTTGCTTGTGTTCCGTTTGAGGCAAGGTTAACCCGCGAAGTTTGCTTGGTCTGACGATCATAGACAAAGATATCTGCTAAACCATTGTTATCACCAGGTACTAAGTTGCTAGCCCCAGACGTAAAGACAACATACCGGCCATCACCGCTAATATGGGGGCCATGGCTATAACTATTTCCTTGCCTGCCTGAGCTGGAAATGCTGACCCGAGAGGTTTGCTTGGTTAGGCGGTCATGAACGAATATGTCGCTTTCATTATTCGTATCACCGGCAACTAGGTTGCTGGCAGCAGAATCAAAAACTACAAAACGCCCATCAGCGCTCATACCGCCACCGTAATAATCCCCATCGCCATTGCCGCCACCGCTGGGACCGTTGGCAAGAGTTCCATTAGAATTTACGCTCACCAACTTGGTCTCGCCAGCCCCAGCCGTTAAAGAATACAGCCCAAATACAAAGGCAGCGTAAATTGTAAGTAAACCTGGAGTGCCGAGACGTGGCATATAAGTCACCCAAACTAGAATGGGAAACAAGGCTAATCGATGGCTTAATTAATCTAAACCTGCTTTGCTGTTCTTACACAACGAATCATTCCAAATAAACCTGCCAGACCTGTAGCAAAGAGCCAGAGTGCAGCTGGAACCGGAACCGGTTGAACATCTACTTCAAAATCCCAAAACAGAGATTCCCCCGTTTTGATTGTAATGGTGTCAGTAATAACAGAAATACTATTATCGGTGAATAACAGGTCGTTGATCACGGTATTGGAGTTAACCAATTTTACGTCGGTAATTTTTAGATCGTGGTCTAATAATTTAAAAAACCAGAATCCAGTTAACATTCCACCTAAGCCTTTGCCATTGTATCCGAACGTTAATTTAAGGTTATTTGCCCCAAAATCTGCTGAATTCGTAAAATCAGGGTCAGGTGTTTGATCAAAAAACTCCACCCCAGGCTCTTTGATAACAACGGTATCCGGCGAAAAAGTATTGCCGCCTTCCAGAGGGGGGGCGCTGCAATCTTTTACTAAGGATGAACCCAAACAACCATACACTTGTTGGCCAAGTAGTGAAGCAGCACTAACTTGACATGAATAAATCAACACGCCTAAAAACGTTATAACGGGTAGTAGCCTATGTTTCATCTCAGTTATCCTTTGAATTGAAGTCGGTAAGTTATTACTATTATTTGGAAACAGCGAATCGTAAAGTAAGCTAATACAGTCTAGCGAATAAACTTAGCGTTGACCATCTATCAAATGATAGACAAATAAGAGGCCAAAAATCGTTTCGGCTTTTTAATTTAAATGATTGGACTGCTCAATTCGGATAATCTCTGTCCCGCTTCAATGCCTTATACTTTTCCGACTTCCTATCCCCGCCCCGCGCCGAAGGTGTTACTCGTCGGTTAAGCTGTTCTAGAATCCGTTGCTTAAAGCGGTCATTGCCCAGTACCCAGGCTTTATTGGTGGCCTCCTGGATGTCGGTGATGCACTGTTCGGAAAGTTGATGGTTGAATAAGGCACGGTAAGCCCCTTGCCGGGATTCATCTGCTGCGCCCAGGCGCTGGTATTCAGCATGCGGCACCACCAATTCATCGGCTTGTCCCAGCGCATTGTAGTGATAACTGGACCAAGGATAACCGGCGGGATCGTCGGTCATCCCTGCCCGCACCGGATTCAACACGATGTACCGCATGCAGGTTAACAAATAACTTTCCGAATCAACCAGCGTCGCCTTGTAGCGGCCTTCAAACAGCGTGCCCGTGCGCCGGTAGCAATAATTGTAATATTGCACATAATAACGCCCCAGCATTTGCAGGGCTTTGCCGATGCTTGGCTCGGCGTGGGGTGTCACCAACAGGTGGACATGGTTAGTCATCAGCACATACGCATGCACCGAGCAGCCGTGTTTATCGCAGGCCGCTTTCAACTTTTCCAGATAGAAACAGTAATCTGCCTCTGCGCAGAAAATTTCCGCGCGATTGTTGCCCCGGACAATCACGTGTTGCGGTTGGCCGGGGATTATAAAACGGGGTAATTGTGCCATGTCACCTTTCTGATAGGGAAAGGTGACAGTTTACTGGATTAGAAGGGGTTAATTAATGGAGTCTGACCCCTTTGATTGTGAAGCTGATCATGTCGGTCAATAAGGTTTTCTGAATAGTAGGGTTGTCAGTTTAATCATTTGTCGATGTTTTTGCTAATGCAACAGAACCGTCTGACCCCTTTGGTTACAGTTGGTTAATATCCTTCTTTTATTTAAGAAAAATAAGTAGAATAGCGCTGAACCAAATAACCAAAAAGTAGATGGGATTGGTGTAGCAGTTATTGAAATAGAAACTTCAAATGGAGTAGCATCTGGAAGCGGGGAAAATAATTGAATCCGATTGCGCGAATCCGGAATGTTATATATCAAAGAAAGAAGGCCTTGACTTTCAGAACCATTTCTATCTGTATATATAAATTCATATCCAGTTTTAATTTCTACTTGGTTGTTAGGCCTAAGAAATATACAGGCACTTGCATTTACTTGACATTCACTATTTATTATTTCTGCTCTTAGTTGTGCTTCTAAGCTTGGTTTCCAAACAAAGCTTCTGTCAATTGGACTCGCTGTTAACGAAAGATTAATAAAAGAACTATCAAAAACCGATCGTATATTATTTCTATCAATAGGAAAATTTAAGTTTAGCCTTGGAGAAATAGTACCATTAAATGTTGTTCTAAAACCGCTAATAATGTCTTCCTCTGAAAAATTAATGGCTTGAGGTGTTATTCGTATCCTGCTGCTAGAGATATCAATTCCTAACTTGTACGTGCAAGCTTCAGGAGGATCAGGAGGGCAATTTGCTGCAAAAACAATATTAGGAAACAAAAAACAAAACAAGATGCATAAAAAGCAAAATTTACAAAATTTATACATGAACGCTCCTTTTAATTTTAAAAAGTTTCGATTTAACATATAAGTTCGAAATAAAAAACTAAAAACCTACTTGTTATTCTAGAGTTTAATGTTATTAACAATTGCTTAATCTAAATTCGAAATTCTCCGATAAGAAGCCTAGACAACAAACCTGACAATTACCATCTATCAAATGATAGATAAAATCATCCCAGGCGACGGTTAGGTTTGGGAAAAGATCAGGCGCATTAAGTCGCTTTGACTTTTAGTAGCGGTTTTTTTCAGCACCGCATGTAATTGGCTGCGCGCCGAGCCCACCGTGATATGCCAATGTGCGCTGTAGTCTCTTAGCGATAAGCCTTGGGCTAAATTGCGGCACAGGCGCAGTTCGGCGGCGGTTAACCGGTAGTCTCTGGCAAAAAGCTGCCATTTGAATTTTTGAGACCGGCTGAAGTAACGCAGTTTAATGAAATAACGGGCGGTATTTAAGTTTGGGATAGAAGGGGGAGGTAGAAATGCAGACGTCATGATGATTTTTTCATCTTCGCCATTGTTTTCAAGGACAAGAGTGATGGATTGTGTTGAATCAGTGTTTGCGCCGATAAAATTGGCAAATAACAATTTATGCTCAGTCGGTAATAAATCAAATGTTGGAATCAGGGTAAAAGTCGCATTATTTTTGCCAATGATATCTTCCGCTGTTTTTGTAATGTAAACAATTTGCCTATTTTGATTCAGCAACAACACGCCATCATTCCATTTTTGCAAGCATTCGTGGCAATGTGAGGTAGAAAATGTTTTGTATAAATCATCTAACGCTTGGTCTATTTCACGCCGAGGTTGTTTTCGGCGTTCGACGAGTAATGTAATTTCCATATCAAATCCTTGGAGGGATTAAATAATATCCACGTATAAGCAATACAACTAATGTGGCGTGTCTTAAATTGATTAGAATTTAAGTAAGCTCTATGGCGTATTTTGTCTAAGAATATAATTATGACTGAGGTTTGATGTTAACGCACGAGGATTTTGAAAAATTGAACGTCTGCTTGCATATATATTAAAAATTTAACTATACAAAGACTGACCGTCCGTTATGACATCAGAACAGGCTGTCATAAGAGTATATACCTTAAAAAGCACGTTAACTCTCCTACAGGTAGGCAGCATTTTTTATCAGTCCGCTTTGTGGAAAATTAATTTATTACTTTGGCGGACGGGTTTGAATCGAATATGATCATACAGCGCTATACTGAATAACTTATCGAACGTGTCCTTAAATAATTCACCCATCCCTTATTTCCGACCGCTCCTTCAAAGCTTCATACAATTGCGCCGGCCCAAGCAGAATATCCTTTAACCCTGTCCGTACCTTTTCGGATTCCAAGGCTTGCTTACTCATCGTGCTATGGGCAGCCAAAGCATCCATGATGGCATTCATCAACTCGTGTGATAGGTCAGGAGAATTGGCAAATTGTTGTTTGGTGTTGTTGGCGGCTTGCTGAACCAGTGTTTTCGATTCCAGCAACTTACCCTTGATGACGTTATTGACGTAAATAAGCTGATCGTCATCGGATAAATCGCCTTCAAACAAATCGTTCACCTTGGCAATGATTTCCGCCAGATAGGCTTTTTCTTTTTCCTGCACCTGACCGCTGCCAGCATCTTCCATTGGTGTCAGTTTTGGGTATTCACCATCGACCAGGGCTAACGTGCGCTTTCCCTCGGCTTTTAGGTTATGGTGCGTCAGCACGACTTTGGACAGGTCAAGGCCTTCACGTTCCCGCCCGAATTCCAGCAATGGAATCAAGCGTTTGTAGAAGATAAAACGTTTTTCAATGGCGGTGTTGCCGTAGTCGAATATCTGGGAAAGGAACGCATACATACGCTGGAATGCGCCCATATCATGCTTGAACAGGATAAGCGCGTTCATTTCGTTCTGTGCATCTTCGGCTGCTTTGCTATCTTCCTTGGCAATGGCAGCTTTCAGTTTCTTCCTGTGCCGCTTTATAACGATGCAAAATCCGTGAGACGACTGGCTCTAATGCTCCGGCCAGATCGCTTTGCTTGGCCTTCGGGTTAAACTCCACCTCAACCACACGATTGACCTCAAACTCATCATAAAAACCCGCCGCGTCCAGCTTCATGCGTAAGTCATAAACCAGGTGCGGGTCGGTGACGTTGGCTAATTCTGCGGTTTCGTAATAGGTATGAAAGGCGGTCAGAATTTCTTCGGGGTCATTCACGAAGTCCACCACATAAGTGGTATCTTTGCCCTGATGGGCGCGATTGAGGCGAGACAAGGTTTGCACCGCCGTAATACCTGCCAGCCGTTTATCGACATACATCCCGCACAACAGGGGTTGATCGAATCCGGTTTGAAACTTGTTGGCAACCAGCAGGATTTGATAGTCGTCCGTATTGAAAGCCTCACGGATACCCTGCCCTTTTAGGTTCGGGTTCATGGTCTTGCTGGTTTCGCTGAACGGCTCAGCTGCCTGATTGGCTATCGTTGACCTCACCGGAAAACGCCACCAGCGTGCCGATTTTATAGCCTTGGGCTTTAATATAGGCATCAATCGCCAGCCGCCAGCGCACCGCTTCAATACGGCTACCGACCACCACCATAGCCTTAGCTTTGCCGTTCAGCAGTGGGGCTACATTTTCGCGGAAATGCTCAACCACCACCTGCACTTTCTGGCTGATATTGTAAGGATGCAGCCTGACCCAGCGCATAATGCCTTTCAGGGCTTCGTTACGCTCGACTTCTTTATCATCCAATTCTTTGCCATCATGCGCGAGTTTGAACGCCAGCTTATAAGGCGTGTAATTTTGCAGCACATCGAGGATGAAGCCTTCTTCAATCGCTTGCCGCATCGAATAGACATGAAATGGCGCAGGTAGATTGTCCGCACCGGCTGGCAAATCAGGATTGGGCAATCGTCCAAACAGTTCAAGGGTTTTGGCTTTGGGTGTAGCGGTAAAGGCCACATAGGTAATACCGCTTTCCGCCGCCCTGTTTTCCATTTGCGCGGCCAGTATGTCTTCGGTGCTGATTTCCCCGCCGTCGGCCAATTCTTGCAATTCTTCCGCCGATAACACGGCTTTCAGTTTGGCCGCCGCCTCTCCGGTTTGCGACGAATGCGCTTCATCAGCAATTACAGCAAAGCGCTTACCGTGCGTTGCGGCCAATTCCTGCACGGCCTTAAGCGCGAAAGGGAAAGTCTGGATGGTGCAAACCACAATTTTCTTGCCACCGGACAGCGCCGCCGCCAATTCCGCACTTTTACTAGCGCCCTCCCCTTTGATCGTGGCGACCACGCCAGCCGTGCGCTCAAAATCGAAAATCGCTTCCTGTAACTGGTCATCCAGCACAGTGCGGTCAGAAACCACCAGCACGGTATCAAACAGTTTTTCATGGCTGGCATTGTGCAAATCGGCCAGAAAATGCGCCGACCATGCAATTGAATTGGTTTTGCCTGAACCCGCCGAATGCTGGATCAAGTATTTACCGCCCGCGCCTTCCTGCAACACCGCCGCCATCAGCTTGCGCGTTGCATCCAACTGATGAAAACGCGGGAAGATGATTTTCTTAATCTGTTTTTTCTCGTCCTTCTGCGTCACCAGATACCGGCCCAAAATCTCCAGCCAGCTATCCTTTGCCCAGATGTCTTCCCATAAATAAGCGGTGCGATGCCCTTGTTCGTTGGGTGGATTACCCGCCGCGCCGTTATCGCCCCGGTTGAATGGTAAAAAGCGCGTTGCCGCACCTTCCAGCCGCGTGGTCATATGCACTTCGCTATTACTGACCGCGAAATGCACCAATGCCCCATTGGGGAAAGACAATAACGGTTCAGCGCTGCCCTGCCCCTTTGGGCGCGGCTCACGGTCAAAGCGGTATTGATCAATCGCATCCTCCACCGACTGGGTGAAGTTGGTTTTTAATTCCGACGTAGCAACCGGAATGCCGTTCAGAAATAGGCCAAGATCAAGCGCATTTTCATTGTGCAGCGAATAACGCAATTGCCGCACAACCCGCAGCCGATTAGCGGCGTATTTGACGAGAATATCCGGGTTCATAGCCAAAGCGGGTTTGAATTGGGCAAGCATGAGCGGTTGCCTAAGCCCAAGCAGTTCAATTCCGTGGCGTAAAACGTCTAACGTGCCGCGTTGGTTGAGTGAATCCCGCAGCCGCCCTAGCAACACATCCGCCGCTTGTGCGCCGTGATTCTTTTGCAAGGCTTCCCACGCCTTCGGTTGGGTATCCTGCACCCAAGCCAGCACATCCGCCGGAAATAACGCCCGCGCCCGGTCGTAACCTGCCGCATCGTCTTGCCGCATACAGCCAGCCGTTCGCGGCCAGATGATCGCAGATTTCACCCTCGAAATTGATTTCCTTATGTAAATCGCTCATGACAAAAATTGGGCAGGGCTAACAATTGTAATTTCATGCCAAGGGTTCAGGATAAGCAAATCCTCATCGCTTGAAATCACAGTCTGTGCCGAACAATGCAATGCCAAAGCTAAAAACTTGTTGTCGCGAGAATCCCGGCATGGCGGTGTTAGGTTTTTTTCCTCGTCAAGAGTGACCGGAAATAGAGCGGTTGCGGCATGATAAAGCTGTAAAAAACCCAGGCGGCTTTCCCGGTCAAGGTAACGATCAAACTTATCGCGCAGCAAAACGCTTTCCAACTCAGCCAGCGTAGCAGGCGAAACGCAAAGCGTTCCGGTTGCCAAGGCATAATTGAAGGCTTGCCTGGGAACTGACTGCGGCTTTAACAATGTACTGATCAACGTGCTGGTATCAATGACAATTCGTTTAACGAAGCTCATTGACCAACTGCTTGACAGCTTCAACGGTTAAGGCATCCGCTTCCGGTGTTAATTTTTTATCGGTTTCGGCGAAAAAACTTTCGAAAGCCGCCACCGCTTTGGAACGCTGCTTACGGATTTCCATGAGTTCCTCCATATCCAGGCAGGAAACCATAAACGCCACAGGACGTCCACGGCGGGTAATGGTTATCGGTTCGCGTTGCGCTGTATCCAGCAATTCGCCAAAACGGTTTTGGGCTTCAACAGAGGTCATGGTACGCATGGTTTTTTTCTCCAATTAGCTAATATAGGTATTATAGTTAATACGGCTAAATTAACAAGGCACGGTTTCCGCTTTTACTTCCGTTTTAGCTGAGACCAGCCCACGCACGTCAATTTTCCCGGTCACGGCGGCGGAAATTAGGGCGGTGCGGCGCTCTTGAAGTAGGGTAATGGCGGTTTTGGCTTCGGTGGTTAAGGTGTCGAGTTTGGTGGTTTCGCGGTCGAGGAAGGCGACAATGGTTTGTTGTTCTTAAGTGGTGGTAAAGGAATAACTGATTCCGTCAGATATTATGTTCAATGCTTATCGACTGTTGCGCCGTGCTTTGCCATGCCAGTATCAGTAAAGCATTACCTTGAGCCATCTCATACAAAACAAGTTAACATGTAACTATCAGAAAGCTTAGTGCTGTCACATCATGATTAAGTGCCACTATCAGTTCGTTATAGCTAGCTGGAATTGACCGTTTTAGTATTCCTACACGGAGCTACCATTAGAACTTGTCCGACGGCCAAAGTGGAATAGCTGTTTCAACCATTTGCGTAATGTATTCGTCTGCAGACTCATAATACTCCATTTTCACAGCTTTCTGGAATACCCATGGAATTTATCGGCTTCCGTATTCAAGGTTGCTCAAACTGGTGTTTTTCCGCCTGCATATCTAGCGAACATGCTTAAGCTTGGTACAACTTCCCAATGCTCCGGCACTTCGCCCAGCCATTCGATACCGGAATCCTTCATCGGTGCGTTGGGGTTTAGGCCTTTGGTGACGGCGTGGGAAATAACCGACTGCCGTTTTTCCTTGAGCAGTTCGATCAGCCGTTGCTGTTCGGCAATTAGCGCATCAATTTTGGCGGTTTCGCGGTCGAGGAAGGCGGCGATGGTTTGTTGTTCTGGAACTGAGGTGGAATGGTTGATAAAACGTTTCTGGCAATTGTGTCAGGTATCTAGCACAATCATCTTAGCCGTAATTAGAGTTCAGTAGATAGCTGCAATTCTGAATCGACAGTTGAATGTTTTGGTCGCCGTATCAACTGCATTCAACAAATGCATAATTCCCGAACTACAACAGCGCAACTTCGTTTATGCGCACAAAACAATCCAGGTAACACTGATACGTAATTGCTCATGAACACTCGTCAAGCATCTAGAAGTCATGTTGATACAACATCAAAGCTTCACCAAGACCGTCTCAAGTCTCTTTGCTCAGATTCCATTTGCAAGTGGAACTGATAACAGTCTCCGTACTGTGCAAACTCAATGTCTCGCACATCACCAAGCCATTCCACACCACTGTCTTTGTAACTTTCGTAACGCGGAACTCATAGTTCCCCCTCTTCTTCGGGCGTTCTGCAGATAAAACTCATGGAGTTTTTCCCGCAGCAGTTTTTTATCCGGCAATTGCGTTTGGTACTCCGCAATTAAAGCGGGGAAAGGGTACGGCTTAAGGCGTACTCTACCACTTCATCATCTTTGCTGGCACAGAGCAACACGCCCAATGCGGGGTGTTCATGGGGTTTGCGGACATCACGATCTAAGGCTTCCAGATAAAACGCCAGTTTGCCGAGATACTCCGGTTCAAACCGCCCGACTTTCAATTCAATCGCCACCAGACAATTTAGCCCACGATGGAAAAACAGCAGGTCGAGTGCAAGTCCCGCCCACCAACCTGCAACGGATATTCCGAGCCGACAAAACAAAAGTCGCGTCCCAGTTCAATCAGAAAGTCTTTTAACTGCTTTAACAAGCCTTGGTGTAAATCAGCTTCGGCATGGCTGTCTGGTAAGCCTAAAAACTCGACCAAATAAGCATCTTTGAAGACGCTCAGGGCGCCAGGGTGTGTTTGTGTCACCATGATGACACTTTGGGTGGCGTGAGGATAATACGCTCAAACAAGGCGGTTTTGATCTGGCGTTCCAGCTCACGGCTTGACCATTTTTCTTGTACAGCCCTGCGTAAATAAAATTCTCGCTCTTCTTGGCGTTTGCTCTGGCTGAATAATGAGGTTGTTTGTCCAGGACAATTGTGTCAGCAGTGCTGACACTTTCTCATCATCCTGATACGTCTCGTAAAATTGCCGCATCCGGAACAAGTTCCGACGAGTAAACCCCGCAACCCCGGCTGGGTCTGTGCGATGTGAGCCGCCAACTGCGCTACAATCATGCCGTACAGCCCTTTAATCATGGTCAGGATACGGTCGTGCATTGCTTCAAGTTCTCAATCCGCATCAATCTCGGCCAGTTCACGCGGCGGCTCGAACACATAGAAATGCCGGTTGAACGGGATTTCATAGCCGACTTTGGTTTTGTCATGGTCTATCCACGCATCCGGTGCATGGGGCAGCACTTCGCGCTTGAAATAGGTTTCCACGTCTTCATTGAGCGGCACGTTTTCAGTATCGCGCAAACTGGAATCCGGTTGCGGCTTGCCTTTCAGCTTGCCTTTTTCACCGAGAATGATTTTGCCGTTCTCGTCTTTTAGCGGACGTTCAACGGTGATGGTGCGATAGCCAAAATCACTGTTCTTGAAGATTCTGGAAATCGGTTTTTTGCCGTCGCTGGCCTCGATGAATTGCCCGAACAGGCGGGTAATCTCAGCGATATGGTCATCCGATAGTTCTTTACGCTTCGAGCCAAGGCTTTTGCGCATCTTCTGCCAGAAGCTGCTGGCATCAATCAATTGCACCGTGCCTTTGCGGTGCTCCGGCTTGCGGTTGGAGAGTATCCAGACATAAGTGGAAATGCCCGTGTTGTAGAACATATCGGTCGGCAAGCCGATAATGGCTTCTACAAGGTCATTCTCCAGCACATAACGGCGGATTTCACTTTCGCCCGAACCCGCGCCGCCCGTGAACAAGGGCGAACCGTTGAGGACAATGCCAAAGCGGCTACCGCCATCAGTTGGCCGGACGCATTTTGCTGATCAGGTGCATCAGAAACAGCAGCGAACCATCAGACACACGCGGCAAGCCAGCGCCAAAACGGCCATTAAAGCCTTGTTGTTCATGTTCCTTGCGGACTTCTTTTTCGACCTTTTTCCATTCCACACCAAACGGCGGATTGGAGAGCATATAGTCAAACTTCTTATGCGGGTGGCCGTCTTCGGAAAAAGTATTGCCGAAGACGATATTGGCGACATCCTGCCCTTTAATCAGCATATCCGCTTTGCAGATGGCATAGGATTCTGGGTTGAGTTCCTGCCCAAACATGGTGAGGCGGGCTTCGGGGTTGTGTTCTTCCAGATATTCACCCGCGACCGACAGCATCCCGCCCGTTCCTGCCGTGGGGTCGTAAATGGTGCGGACCACACCCGCTTTTGCCAGCACTTCATCATCTTCGATGAACAGCAGATTGACCATCAGGCGGATCACTTCACGCGGGGTGAAGTGTTCCCCTGCGGTTTCGTTGGAGATTTCGGCAAACTTGCGGATCAGTTCTTCAAACACCAGCCCCATTTGCGCAGTTACTGATTTTGTCGGGGTGCAAATCGACATTGACGAATTTTTCAGTGACTTGATACAGAAGCCCAGATTTAGCCAGTTTGTCGATCTGGGCATAAAACTCAAAGCGCTCGAAAATATCCCGCACCGCTTCGGAAAAGCCTTGGATATAGGAAAACAGGTTTTCCTTGATATGGTCTTGGTCGCCCATCAGCTTCTTCATATCCAAGGGCGAAATGTTATAGAAGCTTTGCTTGGCTTTGCGGAGCAGGAAGGGATCAGCATTTAAGCCGAGTTTCTGCTTTTCTTCATGTTCCGCCAGCACAGCGGCTTTGGTGGATTCCAAAACGCAATCCAGACGGCGCAACACGGTAAATGGCAAGATGATTTTGCCATAGTCGGATTGTTTGTAATCGCCGCGCAGCAGATCGGCGACTGACCAGATGAAGGCAGAAAGAGATTGATGGTTCATGTGTCCTTATTTGATTTTTATTGATGTTTTAAAGATTGATGAGTGAATTCAATAAAAGTAAGACAACCCTATTTGATTTCTTCAAAACTATAGCTGTTTTTAGGAAATCAAATCCGATTTTCGTTTTTAATAGTAGGCAAACGCAATTTATAGCAAATATTTCCTATTAATTCCAATAACATCCGGCATAATAACACTAGTTTCTTTCCTATGGATTTTTTGGAGACAATATTTGCCTACCCCATACTCGCACAAGCATTTTTTTAGGAAAATCCCCCCTAGCCAATTAACCAGTTATTTTGATTCAAAAGGGATTGATTTAGGTATTGATTTTAGGAATCTCTGATTAAGTCACCCGAAATTGCTAATATTACTATCAACATAACATCAGGGTAGCCAAGCCATGAAGCAACAGAGCCTAGCATCGTTGACCTTTGAAGGGATGAAGAAACGCACCAAGCCAGAGAGAAGTTCCTGAGTGAAATGGAACAAGTCATACCCTGGGAACGGTTGCTGAAGTTGATTGAACCGCATTACCCTAAGGCCGGGAAAGGCCGTCAACCGATGGGGTTAAACGTGATGTTGCGGATTTACTGCCTGCAACAATGGTATGGCCTGTCCCGACCCTGGGGCGGAAGAGGCGCTGTACGACATGGAATCAATGCGCCGCTTTGCTGGCTTGGAATTGGGTGAAGATGTGATCCCAGACGAGTCCACGATCCTGAACTTCCGCCACTTGCTGGAACAGCATAACCTGACCCATGCGGTGTTCGAGGCGGTCAAGGCGTACTTGACCGAACAAGGCCTATTGCTGGCTGGGGGTAGTATCGTTGACGCGACCATCATCCATGCGCCGCCGTCGCCAAAGCCAAGCCAAGCAGCGCGACCCTGAGATGAGTTCGACCAAGAAAGGCAACACCTGGCATTTTGGCATGAAAGCCCATATCAGTGTCGATGCCAACAGCGGCCTCATCCACACCGTCGGCATCACCACGGCGAGCGACCACGACAGCAGCGTCATCGGCGAATTGGTCAGGGAGGACGACCGCGCGGTGTTTGGCGACAAAGGGTATTACAACGACCAAATTAAGCAGGCAGCACGAAAGGCTGGTGTGTACTGGGCGGTGCTGGACAAGGCCAAGCGCAACCGGAAGCTGTCGGCCTCGCAACGCAAGCGGAACAAAAAGCACCGCGTCGGTCAGGGCGAAAGTGGAACATGTATTCCGCATCGTCAAGTGCCAGTTCGGATACCGCAAGACCCGTTATAAAGGAATCGCCAAGAACGCGGCGCAGGTATTTTCGCTGATGGCCTTGGCAAACCTGTACCAAGCCCGAGGTGCTTTGTCGGCGGTTGCAGGATAACTGCGCCCTAAACGCCTCAAATCGGAACAAATCCGAGTTTGGGGCGTAACAAAATGGGAATGAAGACACTTTTGTTGCCGTTTGGCGCTTTCCAACTAAACGGTAAGTTTTCCGTTGAGTTGTTCAGAGATTCCTTTAGTACATTCAACATCGAACAGGTTGATAGTCTGTTTGCTGATTTTACGGCCTTACCGGAAGACCAACAAACAGCCATTGAAGCTGAGTTTCAAGATATTCATGCAATGGCCTGTGATGGCGGCATTCAGGCTTTGATTGATGAGGCGGCTTTTCATAAGGATGATGCTTTTGTCGAGTCGATTTCTACGATAGACGGCCTTCATGCCAAAGTGATGTGGACTTTCATCGAGCAGCGTCATTTATGGCAAGGCGCGAGCTTATTCTTACATGCCGATAACGTAAGCAGTTCTTATTGGAAGAAGCGGAATAATATTCCGAATACGCCGCCTGATGTTGAAGATAGTGCAATCAACGCCTTAGCCGATGCTATCAGCGCTTATTTCAATAAAACAGAAGGCAAAGGTAAAAATTGTAAGGTAGAACCTTATCGCCGCCACAAGAAGGAATATTTCTTTGCTTATCCCGAAGATTTTGGGCTATCAACCGTGGAATGGGTTGGAAAGAATTTAAAAAATCGCGCCCGACATCCCGCCTTTGAAATCATTTTTGTTTACTGCGAAGCGGAAGGCTCGTTAGATATTTACGCACCCAAAAATACCAAGGCCATATCGGAATTACAGACGCTGTTTGCAAAAACTATTCTGCACTTGGATGAACTGCCAGACGGTACGGTTGATAAGCGCGTTTACGATTTGAACCCGTTGGCGGATGCCGAATTTCAGTTTCAAATAGAGCCTGAATCTGGGATTGAAATTATTAAAATTACACAATTAAAGCTCACTCTAAAGCATGGTGCAAAAAAACGCATTACTTTGGAAGCCGACACTAAACATGATCCCAGTGCGGTTTATGACTTGTTGAAATTGCTTAATCCGCCGCCTTTTTACATTACTCAAGCCCGTGTAAGAGTAACTTTTGAACCGAAACCAGGCAAACGCGCCCGAACAAAGTCATTCAATATCACTTACCCTAATTCACTTTCATTAGGCCATGATGGGGATGATTTAAAAATCCGTAGCATACTGGCAAAATCAGGGCTTGAGCCAAAGGCTTTAGCGTAAGCAGAGGATGACCTTCAATGAAGTCTTATTGGAACTGTTGGCACACTTACGCGCTGATAACAAGGCCATTACGATAAGCTGGGATGCGGTGCAACAATGGCCTGAAGGCGCATTAGATTCGTTCTTGCGGCTTGGCTTGCTAACGCCTGCACCCGCCGCGCAATCAATCGAGTGTAACGGGTGTGAGAATCATTGCTTTATGGACGTTATTACGCTGCTTACCGATGATCCTGCCTTTACCCGTACTTTTATAGTTTGTGAAGATGCTGAAATGCAAAGCCAAATGGGGCGGGTGAAAGTCCCCTTGGTTCGATTGCAGCAATGGCAGGGAAGCGTAAAACTGTTAGCCAAGGTTATCGCCGATTTATTGGGGCTAAAAGATAAGATTATGTTTCAAGCCGATCAAGCCGTTATTCAATTGGGTATGCTAAATTCTCAAAAAGGTCGGCGGTGGGTTACGTTGAACAGTGCGGATTTATCGCTTGAAATTAACCAAAATCCTATTCCCCTTGATGAGGTTTTGTTTTTTGACGATATAGAATTGATTGTTGATCAAAATCGTATTTACGATCTAGTAAATAGTGAGTCGTTGGACAAGGGCAAAAGATACACACCTTCAACAACTAAACGCGAAGCCAGAAAACTTCTAACACAAGCGATGTATCAAGATTGGAAGGATGCTTATTTAAGGCTTAGTGAAGAGCATCCCAGAATGTCTGATCCTTGGATAGCCAAAAAAATTTCAAAGATGGAAATTGCCAAAGGCAGGGATGCCGAAACTATCCGTAAAAATATGGTTAAGTGAAAAAAGTTGGGCGGAATTTTTTCGCCCAAAATTGCCCTTCATAACCTTCTGATTTAATGATTTATTTCTTTTGCTTCCTCTTTTTTTCTTTCTAAGTTTTTTCAATCTAGGTTACTAAAATACCTTATCAAAACTATAACCATCTGTTTTATATATAATTAAAAATTTTCTCATAGGCGAATGAAAAGTTTTATCGCCCAAATCGCACAGTTAAGCTTTTTCTCGAATTTTCCATTAACCGTTTATGAGGTTCGAGAATGTCACACAAAATATTAAGACTTCCAGCTGTAAAGGACTTAACAGGCTTATCACGCAGTACCATTTACTTTCATATTGCTAATAAACAATTTCCCCCGTCTATCTCATTGGGGGCAAGGGCGGTTGGTTGGCTTGAAGAAGATATCAACAATTGGTTAGCTGAAAAAATTGAGGCCAGCCGGAAGACCAAATAAATGAGCAAGCTACCAAATCCTAATCGGGCAAAAATCCACCGTAGTTATACGGTCGGGGAAGTGGCTGAATTGTTTTCAGTCCATAAAAACACGGTGCGTTTGTGGGTTAAAGACGGTTTGCAAACAAATGACAATAAAAGACCGTTGTTGATCCTGGGTTCTGATTTAAAGCAATTCTTACAGTCGAAAAGGAAAAACAAAAAGCGGAAATGCCACCCTTTTGAGATTTATTGTGTCCGATGCCGTTCGCCTCAATTACCTGCTCTGAATATGGTTGATTTTAAGCCTATGAATAGCAGTATGGGCTGCATGATTGGTCTGTGTCCGTCCTGCGATGGCATCATCAATAAATTTTGTAATTTGACCAATTTAGAGAAAATTAAGGACAAATTAGACATCACATTTACGAAGGCACTGGAACACATAAACGAGAGTAACACTCCCCCCGTAATCAGTGACTTCAACAATTGAGTTAAAATCATGAAAAAACACAATGCAAATAATGAACGGGTCAAGCGGAACTATTTCACTTTTTTGAAAGAAGCCAAGCGTCAATCCGAGAGTTCAATTGATGGCGTGACAATAACGATCAGCCGCTTTGAATCCTATACGAAATTCAAGGATTTTAAGGCTTTCCACTATCAACAAGCGGTCGGTTTTAAAAGCCATCTTGCCAAACAAACTAACCAGCAAACGGGTAAACCCTTAAGCAAGGCAACATTACATTCTTCACTTGGGCAATTGAAGGCGTTTTTCCAGTGGTTGGCGATGCAAGCTGGCTATAAGTCGCATATTAGTTATACCGATACAGAATACTTTAACTTGTCGGAAAAGGAAGTTCGGGTTGCAACGGCGCGAAGAAAAACGGCTGTTCCCACGCTGGAACAAATTATCCATGTGATTAATACGATGCCTAGTCAGTCGGCAATAGAGCGACGAAACCTTAGCCTAATCGCGTTTACCCTTTTGACCGGGGCTAGGGATAATGCCATTGCATCTATGAAACTAAAGCATCTTGATGTGGTTGGGAATAGTGTCTTTCAGGATGCTAGGGAAGTGAAAACTAAATTCAGCAAAACCTTCACAACTTATTTTTTTCCGGTCGGGGATCATATCCAGCAAATTGTTTATGACTGGGTGCGTTACTTGAAAGAAGAATTACTCTGGGGTAATGGTGATCCGTTGTTCCCGAAAACGGATGTGACAGTTGGCGAAGACAGGATGTTTAAGGCATCGGGCTTGAAAAAAGAGCATTGGAGTACAGCTTCACCCATACGTAAAATCTTCCGTGATGCCTTTGCTGCGGCAGATTTACCTTATTACAATCCGCACAGTTTTCGTAACACGCTGGTCACTCTAGGTCAAACGATCTGCCAATCACCCGAAGAATTTAAGGCTTGGAGCCAAAATTTAGGCCATGAGGGAGTTTTGACGACTTTCTATAGCTATGGCGAGGTGCAAGAACATCGACAGGGTGAGATTATGAAGCAATTAAAATCGCCTCGTGCAACTGGCAATCCAAATACCGAAGAAATTACAAGGGTTGTTATGAAAGTAATGGCAGAAAAAAACATTTAAGCTAAGTGAGCCATGAAAGAACGCAGAATTTTGAGGGCTTCTATCCATCTCAAAACACAATAATAACTTTCAATTGCTATCCCGATTGCTATCCCGAAAACGATATTTTCAGCTTTTAACAAACACTGATTTTTTTAATATATTGATTTAATTGGTCGGGGCGACAGGATTTGAACCTGCGACCCCTTGCACCCCATGCAAGTGCGCTACCAAGCTGCGCTACGCCCCGACAATATAGTGTTAAATAATTGATGAAATTGCTAAATGAATGGCAATCTTTAGGAAGGAAGATTAAGGTGCTAATTTTACAATATTCGCTCAACTAAATGGAAGGCTATTTTAATATTTCCAGAATATCTTCTAACTCACCAATCATTTGATGTATGAGTTGTTTAGTTCGCAGAGAATCTTCTTTGGCGTTGTCGCTAGACAAATGCGCCCGAGCACCACCTATCGTATAGCCTTGCTCATACAATAAGGCACGAATCTGCCGAATCATCAATACGTCGTGACGCTGGTAATATCGCCGATTACCTCGTCTTTTTACCGGGCTTAACTCGGTAAACTCCTGTTCCCAGTAACGCAACACATGTGGTTTAACTGCACATAATTCGCTGACCTCACCAATCGTAAAGTATCGTTTGGCAGGAATAACAGGTAATTCGTTATTGTTACTAGGTTCCAGCATAAGTTTCTACTCGTGCTTTTAGTTTTTGACCAGATCTAAATGTTACCACACGTCTGGCAGTGATAGGAATTTCTTCGCCAGTTTTTGGGTTTCGTCCGGGACGGCTACTTTTGTCTCTAAGTTCAAACTTACCGAAGCCAGAAAGCTTAACTTGCTCACCTCGAGCTAAGGAAGTTTTTATTTCTTCAAAAAATAATTCCACGATCTCCTTAGCTTCACGCTTATTAAGACCAAGTTCGTCAAAAAGCTTCTCTGCAAAATCCGCCTTTGTTAATGCCATGAATTTAATCCCTCAGTTTTGCGCCAACCTTTTGTGGCCAATGTTTTCAATATTTTGTTAAATGTAGCATCAATTTCAGAATCCGTAAGGGTTTGTGAAAAATTTTGTAACGTCATGCTCAACGCGACACTTTTAAAACCTTCCTCAATGCCTTTGCCTTGATAGATATCAAACAGCACAATTTCTTGCAAAGTGTTATCCGCACTACTTTTTATACAGTTAATAATCTCTGCTGCTGTTACTTCACTTTTTACAATTATAGCCCTATCTTGGCTTACTGATGGAAACTTAGACAGTGGTTTAAAACACGTAACTTTTTTATTTAATAGGTAATCCTGGTCGAGCTCAAAAAGAAAAACATGACTATCAAATCCGATTTGATGTTCAAGATTAGGATGCAACATCCCTATTAAGCCAATGCGTTGCCCGTCGATGGACAACATTTCAGCAGTTTGCCCCGGATGTAATGCGGTATGTTTTACAGGAACAAACTGGACTGATTTACCAGCCAAAGAAAATATAGCTTCGACGTCGGATTTAACATCAAAAAAATCAATTTTTCGACTTTTCTCACCCCATTGTTCAGGAACAATATTACCTATAACAATACCAGATAGAGTTTTCTGCTGTCTTATTTCTTTACCATCAAACAAAAAACGTAAACCAGTTTCAAATAATCGGATTCTTTTTTGTTGCCGATTGAGATTATACTCCGCCACTTTTAATAAACCGCACCACAAAGTGCTCCGCATAATAGATAAATCCGATGAAATAGGATTTTGTATCTTGATCAGGTTATTATCTGGAACGAGCGCCTTTTGAGTTTCTTCATCGACAAAACTATAAGTAATCGCTTCTTGGTAGCCCCGGTCAACGAAAAGATCTTTGACTCGATCGATAGTTAAAGCCGTTTCCGTAGCGGTAGCAGGTTCAGCGCGCAGTAATAAACTACGAGTAGGCAAATTGTTGTAACCGTAAACCCTTGCCAGTTCTTCAATCAAATCCGCTTCAATTGCAATATCGAAACGAAAACCAGGAGGAGTTATACTCCATCCGGCAGGAATGCTTTGCACATTCATTCCTAACCGTTTGAAAATGTCTTCCACTTGTTCATCAGTTATGACGATACCAAGTGTTTTTTCTATTCGCTGCTTTCTGAGGGTTACCGATGCTCGTGCAAACCAACTGGAATCACCAGTACTTTCTGATATTGGCCCTGCGCTACCGCCAGCTAATTCAATTATTAATTGAGTCGCCCGTTCTATCGCCCGATGTTGCACAGTAGGATCCACACCACGCTCAAAACGATGTGAAGAATCGGTATGCAAGCCATAACTTCTGGCTTTACCAGCAACAGCCTTTGGAGCAAAAAATGCGCATTCTAGAAAAATATTTTGCGTAGCATCGCTAACCGCAGTATCGTTGCCCCCCATAACGCCTGCTAATGCTAGAGCATTAACATTATCAGCGATGACCAAGGCATCAGGATCTAATTCAATTGTTTGTCCATTCAGCAACGCCAGGGACTCGCCGACCTGAGCGGCACGCACGGTAATACCGCCAGCTAGTTTATCGGCATCAAATGCATGTAAGGGTTGGCCTAACTCCAACAATACATAATTGGTCACATCCACAATTGGACTTAAACTTCTGACACCAGAACGGCGTAATCGCTCCTGCATCCATGAAGGAGTTTCCGCTGCAGGGTTAACATTTTTTATTAGCCGCCCCAGATAGCGTGGGCAACTCTCTTTTCGGGCTACAGCAATTGCTAATACATCCTGATGTTTAATGACAACAGGGTTAACCGAGGGTGTTTTGCAATCGAGCCGGTTAAGTAATGCAACTTCCCTGGCAATGCCTTCTACGCTGAGACAATCGGCGCGATTAGGCGTTAAATCCACTTCGATAATATTATCGTTAAGTTTTAAATATTCTCTAATATCTTGACCAATAGGCGCATCCGGAGGCAACTCCATGAGTCCTTGCGCATCTTCCGCCAGACCTAATTCTTTTTCCGAGCAAAGCATTCCGAAAGAATCTACGCCCCGTAATTTGGATTGTTTGATTCTAAAATCACCTGGCAGAACCGCGCCAATCATGGCCGCAGGTATTTTCAACCCCGCCCTAACGTTGCTGGCGCCGCAAACAATCTGTAGGGTTTCATTGATCCCTACGTTAACGGCACAAACTTTTAACTTGTCAGCATTCGGATGTTGTTCAGTTGATATCACTTCTGCGACGATTACACCACTGAATATCGCACCTGCTGGCACAACGGAATCAACCTCCAAGCCTGCCATCGTCAATTGTTCGACAAGCTCCTCGGTTGTGATGGCTGGGTTAACATATTCCCTTAACCAGGCTTCACTTATTTGCATAATGGTGTTTTTCGTAAAAACTTAATGAAATTGCTGTAAAAATTTAAGGTCGTTTTCAAAAAACAACCTTAAATCATTAATGCCGTAGCGCAGCATCGCTAGCCTTTCCACGCCCATGCCAAAAGCAAAACCTGAAAACTGATCGCTGTCGATATTAACCGCTTTAAAAACTTCAGGATGAATCATGCCGCAGCCCATGACTTCCAGCCAACCTGTCTGTCCACATACTCGACATCCCTTGCCTTCGCACATGACACATTCGATATCGACTTCTGCGGAAGGCTCAGTAAAGGGAAAATAAGAGGGGCGGAATCGAACCTGAATAGCTTTTTCAAAGAAAGTTTGGAGAAACTGGTAAACGACGCCTTTTAAATCAGCGAAACTAACATCGGTGTCTACCAAAAAACCCTCGACTTGATGAAACATAGGGGTATGGGTCAAGTCAGAATCACAACGATAAACCCTTCCAGGCGCTATTACTTTAAAGGGTGGCTGACCAGATTCCATCACCCGAATTTGCACGGGTGAAGTGTGTGTTCTTAGCAGAGTATGTGCGTCGAAATAAAAGGTATCATGCATGGCTCGGGCTGGATGGTGCTCAGGAATATTCAACGCCCCGAAGTTATGGTAATCATCTTCAATTTCTGGCCCCTCTACAGCGCGAAAGCCAACGCTTGCGAAGATTTTTTCAATGCGTCTTAGTGTAATGGTGACCGGGTGTAATCCACCAACCGATTGCCCCCTGCCCGGCAGGGTAACGTCAATACGCTCACTCGCCAATCTACGCTCAATTTCAAGATTTTCTAAAGTTTCTTTTCTAGATTGAAACTGCGCCTGAAATTTATCTTTCGCTTGGTTGATTACCTGACCAACCTCCCGCCGCTGTTCTGGTTCTAAAGCACCCAACTCTTTCATCTGGAGGGTAAAAAGCCCTTTTTTACCAAGGTAATGAACGCGCACCTGATCTAAATAACTGAGATCTTGAGCTTCATTCAGCGCTTTTTCCGCTTGGTTAAGAATTTCATCCAAGTTTACTGTCATGGTTGAATTAATGATGATGACGGGATTTTAAGAAACGAAGCTACGAAACGCCCATCCACAAACTAAATTGCGGATGGGGAGCATTTTTAATCAAAGCGGACTTTGGTTGGCTTTAGCTATTTTTGCTATTTCACCGAATGCTTCGATATCGCGTACGGCTATATCTGCCAACACTTTACGATCGATTGCCACATTCGCTTTGGTTAAGCCATTAATCAAGCGACTATAAGAAATACCGTATTGGCGTGCAGCGGCGTTAATTCGCACAATCCATAATGCACGGAATTGGCGCTTTTTCTGACGGCGATCACGATAAGCATATTGCCCAGCCTTTATCACAGCTTGTTTAGCGACTCGATAAACTCGACTACGGGCACCATAGTAACCTTTAGCCAGTTTCAGGATTTTTTTGTGTTTTGCTCTGGCGGTGACGCCTCTTTTAACTCTAGCCATTTCTATTCTCCCGTTTAGCTATAAGGCATCATACGCTCAGCCATACGCTGATCGGAAGGATGGACATGTGAAGGTCTACGCAATTGACGTTTTCTTTTCGTGCTTTTTTTAGTCAGGATGTGACGTTTAAACGATTGTCCACACTTAAACCCGCCGTTTCCTGTTTTCCTGAAGCGCTTGGCCGCACCCCGGTTTGTCTTTATTTTTGGCATTTGTTTGCTCCAATACAAGTAATAAAAATCCCTGAGATATAACCCAACAAGGCAAAATGCATGGCCCTGAAAAATTATCGACAGTTACTCACTGCTCCGCTAATCCAATCCTAGATTGCGCCTAGCTTTTGCAAAAGCTATAAAAATCATAAAATTTATTTTTATTTCTTCTTTTTGGGTGAAAGCACCATGACCATCTGACGACCCTCCATTTTTGGAAATTGCTCAACCGTAGCCAATTCTTCCAAATCTTTTTCGATACGCTTTAGCACGTCCATGCCTAATTCACGGTGAGCCATCTCACGCCCACGATAACGCAAGGTTATCTTGGTTTTATCGCCCTCATTAAGAAATTTAATCAAACTCTTCAGCTTAACCTGATAGTCACCCTCTTCCGTGCCTGGCCTGAATTTAATTTCTTTAACTTGAATCTGTTTTTGTTTCTTTTTGGCAATTTGCAGCTTTTTGCTTTGTTCAAACTGATATTTGCCGAAATCCATAACTTTACAAACCGGTGGATCCGCATTAGGCGAGATCTCGACAAGATCAAGATCCGCATCGTAGGCTAATTGTCGTGCCTGATCGATATGTACAACTCCAACTGGCTCGCCATCTGCGCCGATTACTCTCACTTTACGCGCGGTGATTTCTTCATTCAGACGGATTTCATCTTTTTTAGCAGCGATATTTTATTCCTCCACCTTCAAGCTTACTTTTTGCCTTCAACTTGAACCTTTAATTTTTGAATAAAGTCATCCATTGATAGGCTACCTAAATCTTCGCCATTTTGTGAGCGAACCGTAATTAACTGATTTTCAAGTTCTTTATCGCCTAGTATAATCAGATAAGGAATCCGCTGCATAGAATGCTCGCGGATTTTAAACCCGATCTTCTCATTTCTCAAGTCAAATTTCGCTCTAAAGCCTTGTTTTTCCAAATTAAGTGTGATTTTTTGAGCATATTCCGACTGTCTGTCAGTAATACTTAACACGACTACTTGCACGGGAGACAACCAAAGCGGAAAAGCCCCTGCGTGTTGTTCAATCAAAATACCTATGAAGCGCTCTAGTGAACCTAAAATAGCACGATGCAACATAACCGGCACTTGGCGGGAACTGTCCTCGGCAATATAGCTTGCCCCCAATCGTCCCGGCATCGAAAAATCGACCTGGACAGTGCCGCACTGCCAGACTCGACCGATACAATCTTTTAACGAGAACTCAATTTTTGGACCATAGAATGCGCCCTCACCTGGCTGCAAATCCCATGTTAAGCTTTTGTTATTCAAAGCCAATTCGAGAGCCTGCTCAGCCTTGTCCCAACTGGCATCGTCACCCACCCGATTTTCGGGACGGGTCGATAATTTAATGATGACTTCTTCAAAACCGAAGTCTTTATAAACATCAAACAACAAATCGATAAAGTCCGATACCTCAGCCTGAATCTGCTCCTCAGTACAAAAAATATGCGCATCGTCCTGCACAAAATTTCGCACTCGCATTAAACCATGCAACGTACCCGAAGGTTCATTGCGATGACAAGAGCCAAATTCCGCTAACCGAATCGGTAATTCGCGATAACTTTTCAAACCTTGGTTAAAAATCTGGACATGACAAGGACAATTCATCGGTTTGATCGCGTAATCCCGATTTTCCGAATGCGTAGTAAACATACCCGCGTGGAACTTTTCCCAGTGCCCTGACTTTTCCCACAAGGAGCGGTCAACAATCTGCGGTGTCCGAACTTCGCCGTAACCATGAAAACGCAATTTATTGCGGATATACTGTTCGATCAGTTGATAAATCGTCCAGCCTTTCTCATGCCAAAATACCATACCAGCCGCTTCTTCTTGGGTATGAAATAAACCCAAGGCTTTCCCCAAACGACGGTGGTCACGCTTTTCAGCTTCTTCCAGGCGATGCAAGTAAGCCTGCAAATCTTTTTTGTCACCCCATGCTGTGCCATAAATGCGTTGTAGCATTTCATTATTGGAGTCTCCGCGCCAATAGGCTCCAGCGATCTTCATCAATTTAAAGGCGGTTAACTTACCTGTACTGGGAACATGCGGGCCACGACATAAATCGATGAACTTGCCTTCCCGGTATAAACCGATTTCCTCGCCTCTAGGAATTGATGCAATGATCTCCGCCTTATACTTCTCACCAATTGAGTGAAAAAACTCGACCGCTTCATCGCGCTGCCAGACTTCGCGCACTACCGGCTCATCCCTCTGGGCAAGCCCGACCATCTTGCGTTCTATGGCTTCCAGGTCTTCGGGAGTAAAAGGGCGAGAAAAAGAAAAGTCGTAGTAAAAACCGTTTTCGATAACTGGACCAATGGCCACCTGTGCTTCCGGAAACAATTCCTTAACCGCATAAGCTAATAGGTGGGCTGTAGAGTGGCGGATTACACCTACACCTTCGGCATCTTTAGACGTAATGATTTGTAGGTTAACATCTTGATCAATCAACGTGCTAGCGTCGACTAGCTCACCGTCAACCTTGCCTGCCAAAGTAGCTTTCGCTAAACCTGAACCAATCGAGCGCGCGACATCCATCACGGTGACCACTTGGTCAAACTCGCGCTTGGAACCGTCTGGAAGCGTTACAACTGGCATCTTTCTATTTTTTAAAATCTGCGTTAACAAAAAAGCACTGCCTGGCAGTGCTTTATAATCTTGGTAGGCGCGATTGGACTCGAACCAACGACCCCCACCATGTCAAGGTGGTGCTCTAACCAACTGAGCTACGCGCCTGAAATCTAGTTATTTCAAGACCCATCATTATAGCAATTGCTCAGGGATAAGCAACCTTAACTTACTGTATGAATGCAAATTTTAGCTAATCTCCAATATCGGCTTTTGGCATAGCGCGCAATTTTTCTACAACTTTATCACCAAAGTCCTGTGTGCTGATCATGGTTACTCCCATTCCCGGTTTAGACAAATCAGCGGTTGAAAATCCATCGCCAAATACGCCTTGCATCGCAGCCCAGACATTCTTGGCTTCCCTGTCCATATTGAAGCTGTTTTCCAGCATCATGGCGACTGAACCAATCATGGAATACGGGTTGGCGATATTTTTTCCAGCAATATCCGGTGCTGAGCCATGAGAAGGCTCGTAATACGCTTTGTCATCACCTAAACAAGCTGAAGGCATTAACCCTAACGAACCCAAAATCCCGCCGCCCTGATCGCTCAATATGTCGCCGAACATATTTTCCATAACCATTACATCAAACTGGGTGGGGTTCAGACATAAGGCCGTCGCCGCCGCATCCACTAGGTAATTCACAACTTTGACATCAGGGTATTCCTTGGCGACTTCTTCCATGACTTCATTCCACAAAACGCTGGATTTCAAAACGTTACTTTTATGGATGTTATGCAATAACTTTCGGCGTTTCATTGCAAGTTTAAACGCTTGATGCATGATACGGCGAATCTGTAATTCATCATATTCCAGGGTTTCCTTAACATAACGCAAGCCTTGTTCGTTTATACCGGACTCCTTATTGCCGAAATATAAACCACCAACCAATTCACGCACCATAATCAGATCGATGCCATCGCCAATGATTTCTGGTTTTAACGGCGAAAAATGCGCCAACGACTTAGGCAAAAACACCGGACGAAAATTAGCATAGGTATTGTAGCGCCGACGTAAAGGCAACAAAGCGCCGCGTTCCGGTTGTTTATCAATGGGTATATTCTTCGATTCCTCATGACTTAAGCCAATCGGCCCCTTTAAAATAGCATCAGCCTGATCGCAAATATCGATGGTGCTTTGCGGAAACGCATCGCCAAATTCGAAATAAGCGCACGCACCAAATGCGGCTGGCATCAATTCGAATTTAACCTGGTTACGTTGTTCTACCAACTTAAGTACTTTAATCGCTTCTTGGGTAATTTCCGGTCCGATACCATCACCGGCTAAAACTGCAATTTTATAATGCTTCATTATTTTCCTAAGGTTAACCTACGTCTTACAGGATACAACTATAAGCGTATTAAGTGATTAGTAAGAATGTTAAAGCAAATATTTTACTTTATTTTAAGCTGATTTATTCATTGAATACGCAAGCATAAATAATGCTTATACTCTAAGTAAATATGGCTTGATTTAAGTTTACTTCTAGTAATTAAAATTAAACCAAATTGCCCGATTAACTTATTTCTTTAATGCTGATATCTTACTTCTACTTGCACCCCATGCAGTTGCTTTAGCCTTGTTAACAGCTCATCCGTTGGATGAATCCTCCAACTATCACCCAACTTTAATTTAGCCGTTGCCTGTAGTGATATGTAACTAATTCCTACTGAACAGGAGCCGCCTTTAAAAGGCAATAAAACTGTTTGAAGTTCAGAAATAAACCTTTGGGACGTTTGGTCTTCGCTATTGGCTTGCCAATTTAATTTTAATTCTTTGGCATGATTTTCTCTTGCCTGCTCGATATCATAGAGATTATCTATGGTTAACCTTAAATTGCCGGAAAAATCATCAACAGAGAGCGCGCCTTCAGCCACAAGCAACTTATCCTTCGAAAAAATACTGCGGAATTTCTCGTAATTATCGCTAAAAGCCGCAATTTCCATTCGTCCGGTGCGATCATCAATCGTGGCAAACCCCATCATTTTCCCCTGTTTCGTCTGGCGGGTGCGAATTTCCACCACCAAACCCGCCACTTTAGCTTCCATCCTGCCTTTCGCCCGCTCTGCTTCGGCTTGCAGCTGGGCAATCGTACCGCTGGTGATATATTTTAGTTCCGACTCATATTGGTCGATAGGATGGCCACTTAAAAACAGTCCCAAGGTGAGTTTTTCGTTGGCCAGTTTCTCCTGCTCAGTCCACAATTGGACTGTTGAGGCATACCCTTGAGGAGCAGAAGTGGCGCTTGTTTGGTTTTCACCTAGCCCAAACAAATCATCCTGTCCTGTATCCGCCATTTTACTATGCTGTTCGGCGACTTTAACTGCCATAGGTAGTTCTGCCAAATGTACCGCCCGGTTGGCATCGAAAACATCAAATGCCCCTGCCCTGCATAATGCCTCCAACACCCGCCGGTTAACCTTGCGTAAGTCGGCACGTTTGCATAAGTCATACACACCAGAATAGAATCCGTTGGTTGACCTTTCCTGGATAATGTCTTCTATTGCAGATTCTCCTACACCTTTAATCGCGCCTAATCCATAAACAATCTGCTGCTTATCATTAACTGTGAACTTGTACTTGGAAATATTAATATCCGGCGGACAAATCTTCAGCTTCATCAGCCGGCATTCTTCAATCAACGTAACTACTTTGTCGGTATTATCCATGTCCGACGACAATACCGCCGACATAAATTCGGCAGGATAGTGGGCTTTCAACCAGGCGGTCTGGTAAGCGACCAATGCATAAGCGGCAGAGTGTGACTTGTTGAAACCATAACCGGCAAATTTTTCCATCAAGTCGAATACATAGGTAGCGATTTTTTCGTCAACCTGATTCCCCATCGCCCCACTGACGAAAGTTTCACGCTGTTTCGCCATCTCTTCGGGCTTTTTCTTGCCCATCGCCCGCCTCAACATGTCGGCGCCGCCAAGAGTGTAGCTCGCCATTTCACGGGCGATTTGCATGACTTGCTCCTGGTACAGGATAACGCCGTTGGTCGGCTTCAAAATGGGCTCTAAAATGGGATGTGCGTATTCGGCTTTTGCACCATGCTTAACCCGAATATAATCATCGACCATGCCCGACTCCAAGGGACCAGGGCGGAACAAGGCCACCAAGGCGATAATATCGTCAAAACAATCGGGCTTAAGTTTTTTGATTAACTCCTTCATCCCACGGGATTCCAACTGGAAAACAGCCGTTGTTTGGCCAGCCTTGAGTAATTCATAGCTTGCCGGATCGTCGCGGGGAATACTGTTGATGTCTATGGGCGACATATCAGCAAGTTGCCGCCTGTCGTTAATGGCTTGCAGCGCCCAATCGATAATGGTTAAGGTACGCAAGCCAAGAAAGTCAAACTTAACCAGGCCGACCGCTTCAACATCATCCTTGTCGTATTGGGTTACCAAGTTGCCGCCGCCTTGTTCGCAATACAGCGGGGCAAAATCACTTAACTTGGTGGGCGAAATTACCACGCCTCCGGCATGTTTACCGGCATTTCGGGCAAGACCTTCCAGGGATTTCGCCATGTCGATCAAATTTTTGACTTCTTCCTCGTTATCGTATTGCTGCTTGAGTTCAGCACTGTCTTCCAACGCTTTGTCCAGCGTCATCCCGATTTCAAAAGGAATAAGCTTTGCCAGGCTATCGACAAAACCGTACGGAAACCCCAATACCCTGCCGACATCACGGATTACCGCTTTCGCCGCCATCGAACCATGAGTGATGATCTGCGCGACATGATCACGACCATATTTACGAGCCACATAATCGATAACCTCATCGCGTCGATCCATACAAAAATCGATATCGAAATCAGGCATGGAAACGCGCTCAGGATTCAAAAACCGCTCGAACAGTAATTCAAATTCGATGGGATCAAGATCGGTAATTTTTAACGCATAAGCCACTAACGAGCCCGCCCCCGAACCACGTCCCGGCCCGACCGGTATGCCATTAGACTTGGCCCATTGGATAAAATCCGCCACGATCATGAAATAGCCGGGAAAACCCATCTGGGTGATCATCTGCAACTCATCTTGCAGGCGTTGATCGTATACCTTCCGGTTTTCCTGAGACGTGCCTTTACCTACAGCAGGATGTTGCGTCAAGCGTTCGGTTAACCCAGCGCGTGCGGTCTCAGCCATTAGATCAGCCAGGGTCATGCCCGCAGGGACTGGGAAATCAGGCAAATAATTTTCGCCCAGCTCCATCTGCAAATTGCAGCGCTTGGCGATTTCCACTGAATTTTGCAGCGCTTCGGGTATATCCGCAAACAATGCCAGCATCTCTTCCTCAGAGCGCAAATATTGCTGCTCGGTATAATCTTTAGGACGCCGGGTATCGTCCAGCACTCGGCCCTGGTTGATGCAAACCCTGACTTCATGCGCCGGAAAATCAGTTTGATGTAGAAAACGGACATCGTTGGTCGCCACTACCGGCAAGCCCAGCTCTATCGCCAAATCCACGGCTGCAGCTATATATGATTCTTCATCCGGCTTGCCTACCCGCTGTAATTCAAGATAGAAACTTTGCTTGAACAAGCTTTTCCAATTGCGGGCAAGCTCCTGAGCGCTATCCTTTTTGCCGACCACCAGTGCTTTACCAATATCGCCTTGCATCGCGCCAGAAAGTGCAATCAACCCATCATGATTGGATTCCAGCCATTCGTATTTAAGCATGGGAATGCCTTGGTGCTGACCTTCCTGATACGCCTTGGAAATAAGTTCCATCAGGGTGATATAACCTGTCCGGTTTTTAACCAGTAAAGTTAACCGATGTGGTGAAGCAATTTCTTCCGGATTAAAAACCAGAACATCAACACCAATAATCGGCTTGATGCCTTGGCTCACCGCCGTCTTATAAAACTTAACTAAGGCGAACAAATTACTAAAATCAGTGACCGCGACTGCCGGCATTTTTAGATCGACCAGCTTTTTTGACAGGGCTTTAATCCTGACGATGCCGTCAACTAATGAGTATTCAGTATGAAGCTTTAAATGGATAAACTGTGGTTGCATTAAGAGATGGAATAAAACGTATTGTTTATATGTTAGGTTTTCCCTAGCATTTAAAATTCAAGCGTGTTTGTTAAGATTTACAAAACGCCAATTAAGAGGAATTTGTTTCCGATAGTAATTGAAAAATAGCTTAGCAGTGATTCTGATTTGTTAAGGATAGTTTGACGCGCTGTATACACAATTACTTATGCTAAAAATTAGTTAAGCCTATTTAGCATATTAGTATTATTTCTTGCGTCTTTTCCTAGTTAACTTGATGGTAGTAGCCTCACTTTTCTTGTTCTTGGTTGTTTTAACCTTAACCAGTAACTCAAAATCAATTTTCTTACTATCCAAATCCACCCTCACCACTTTAACCGTCACTTTGTCACCTATACGGAATTTGCTGCCGGTCCGTTCGCCTTTAAGCTGATGGCTTGTAGGATCAAAGTGATAATAATCCTGCCCCAAACTGCTGATATGCACAAGGCCTTCAACATAAATGTCCGCTAATTCAACAAACAAGCCAAAAGAAGTCACGGAAGATATGATGCCAGGAAATGCATCGCCAATTTTATCCATCATGTATTCGCATTTAAGCCAACTGACTACATCACGGGTGGCATCGTCGGCGCGGCGTTCGTTGGCGGAGCATTGTTCACCAAGGTTAACCATATCAGGAAACCCATATACGAAGGTCTCCGGCTTCTTGCCTTGCAGACAATGTTTTATTGCCCGATGTACCAGTAAGTCAGGGTATCGCCGGATAGGTGAAGTGAAATGCGCATATGCATCTAGCGCAAGCCCGAAATGACCTTTGATCTCAGGACTGTAAACAGCTTGCGCCATCGATCGCAGCAAAACAGTTTGGATTAAATGATTGTCGGCGCGGTCTTTTACCGACTCGACCAAATGCATGTAATCCAGCGGGGTTGGCTTGTCACCGCCGCCCAGTCTTAATCCTAACTCACCGAGAAATGTTTTCAGATTCAGAAGCTTGTCCACCGTTGGCCCTTCGTGAACACGCAATAATTTCGGCATTTTTTTGGTGTTAAGGTAACGTGCAGCCGCTGTATTTGCCGTTATCATGAACTCTTCGATTAACCGATGGGCATCGTTGCGCACAGTGGGGACAATTTTTTCGATTTTTCTATCAGCACCGAAAATGATCCGGGTTTCTTGAGTATCGAAATCCATGGCGCCGCGCTGTTCGCGACCTCGCCTGAATACTTTGTATAAGCCATATAAATCTTGCAGATGCGGGACTAATTTTTGATAACGTTGCGTGGTTTCCTGATCACCATCAACCAATATTTTAGCGACCTCCGTATAGGTTAACCTGGCATGGGAACGCATTACCCCCTCGAAAAAACGGGTACGGGCGACTTTACCTTCTTGGTCAATGGTTAACTCGCACACCATGCACAAACGATCCACTTCAGGATTAAGGGAGCACAAACCATTCGACAAAATTTCCGGGAGCATGGGAATCACACGTTCGGGAAAATAAACCGATGTACTACGCTTTTGAGCTTCCTTATCCAAAGCAGTATTAACCTGAACATAATGCGAAACATCAGCTATGGCTACCAGCAGCTTCCAACCTTTGGCAGTTTTCTGGCAATATACGGCATCATCAAAATCTCTGGCATCTTCGCCATCAATTGTTACCAGCGGTGTAAGCCGTAAGTCAGCACGCTCTGTTTTTGCAGCTTCCGGCACATTAAGAGTTAAAGGCTTGATTTCATCCAGCAATTCATCCGGCCATTGATGCGGTAAATCATGCGCCCGAATGGCGACTTCAATCTCCATACCAGGCGCCATGTGCTTGCCCAGTAATTCGACAATACGTCCAATGGGTTGGCGAAATTTAGTGGGCTGCTCGACAATTTCAGCTACTACCATTTGCCCCGTCTTCGCCTTGCCGATACCGCCTTTTTGAATCAACACCGATTGCGCTATCGCCCGTTGTTCTGGGACGACATAAACAAAACCTTCTGCTTTATGTACTCTGCCGACGATCTGATGGGTATTTCGTTCCAAAATTTCGACCACAGCAGCTTCACGCCGACCTTTGCGGTCGACTCCCCCAACCCGCACCATAGCTCTGTCATTGTGTAACAAAGGATTCATTTCTCGAGGCGATAAGAACAAATCATCCGAACCGTCATCCGGTTTCAAAAAACCAAAACCATCGGGATGACCAAGCACTCTTCCGACGATCAAGTCTTTATTGTTAACTAGGCAATATTGCTGCGCTCTGTTGAACAGCAATTGCCCGTCGCGCTCCATCGCTCTTAACCGGCGACGCAAGGCTTCCAGTTGATCATCGTTAGTTAAGGCAAAAAACTCCGCAATTTCTGAACGCCGCAGTGGTTTTCCCTCATGGATTAATAATTGCAAAATATGTTCGCGACTGGCAATCGGCTGCTCATATTTTTCAGATTCTCTGTTGAGGTAGGGGTCTTTTTTTATATTAAAAGAGGGAGCTTTTGGTGACTTTTTTTTCATATGATGAATGACATGACATTTTTTAATTTCGATATTAAGAATCGTTTTTTGGCAGAAGAAATGCTTAGCATAGCAATGACATTTAATTATGTAATTGTTAATTCTGATAGTTTATAAAAAACTAGCAATATATTAAAACGGATAGATGAATTGAAATAGATCACTACTATACTCTAAGAAGATTTTTTCATTCGTTAAAGTTCTCACCCTCGAGTTATAAAACGATTCATCAAACTATTAACGGTTATCAATTGACAAAAACATAATAGCGCCGCAATTTTTCTAAGTAATCTGCTCAAAAATCAGCAAAAATCTCGCGGCAGCCACAATACATTAGGCTGCCCTCAGCCGTACCTGCTACGCTCGCCTCATATCTATGTGAAGTCGTTGCGCAAATGACTGGTAGAGATTTCGGAATGCTTTACACTTTCACTCTTTGCCCTTGCCGCGCCCCTGAAATCGCCCAGATACAGCTCCTGGGGACTAAAAACCTTTACTACATTTCCACTCCGCATCCATGTTTTCATACGTCCATGAAAGCTTAACACTTTCCCTTTTAACGAGTTCAAGGGCTTTTTTATGGGTGCTTGGTCTAAGCTGATTTCCGGATAAATTCCAATACCAAAAAGCTTTTCCTAATCTTTAATACGGTACTTAACCCGTCTAGATATAACCCAATCTGCTTTTGTCTGGGCAGCAAATAGAAGTAAGCCTTAAAACAAATGGCATTAGCAACTTACGCGCCAATTACAATAAAATAGCGAGATTAATGATCCCTTTATATTTGCTAGGGATTCCGAGGAAGTACGGCTATTACGTTGCGGATAATACCCATTGTTTCGGTTATTTAGCCCTTGAGGGTACAAAACCCATGCGATTTGACACCCTATGATGTATTGAATACTTTCGATATTACAGACGTAGCCCCCACCTGTATGACCTTAAAACCCAATCCACCATTGTTTTTGGTCGGTAACAAGGGTTAACTAGCCACCAGGATTTAAGATACCGTCTTAAAAGACAACATAAAATAGGATAGTTCTGCTGATAAGGTGTTTGGGTTTTTAGCACACCGAAACATAAGTGTGCCAGTTTTCGCATCACGGCGCCAAGTGCGGACATTTTTGATTTGCCGTTGGCTTGTAAGCGTTGATACAAAGGGATTGTGCCGGGTTGCGCCTATCGCCGCCATATAAAGCTTAGCGCGGATGTGGGCTGACCCGGTTTTAGATAACCTTGGGGCGGCCTTTAATGGAGGAACCAGATTGTCGCTCCACCGGAACTAAGCCCAAATAAGCCGCGAATTGCTCGGCAGAACGGAACGGATGGCCCCAGCATGTGATTGCCAACCTGAACACCCACTGCCGGGATGCTGACAAGTAAATCCCGATCTTCCTTGAGGTTAGGATGATTATTGATATGTTAGTCGATGTTTTGTTCTAGCTTAATGAGTTGTTCCAGGAATGTGATCGTATCGAGGATAGACTGTTGGACGGGTTGGTGGTAATTCGGTGACTTCTGTTTTTTCCAAGCGGTTCCGTTCCCTCTGCAAATCTTGGGTAACCGCGTCACGCCGGGACAGGAGCGCCTGCAATTCACGGGCTTCTTGGGGGGTGGGTGGCGACCAGGGCTTAGGATTGGGCAAAGCACCGTATTTGGACAGTATCAGGCTATCAATGTTGTCGGTATTGGTGCGGGACGCCCAGGCTGCGGCCAAAGTCCTTGACTTGCACCCGAGGGCATAAAGGCGGGATTAACTATGCAAACGGTAAAACCGGAATCAAACAAGGCCAGTTGTAGCCTGTTCATGGTAGAAGCCAGTCCCATCATCGGCAATTGCTCCTGCATTGCTTTACCTCTGCATCCATGCAGTCGTCCATGACGGCGTGCATATCAGTAACAACGGCAGCTTGTTTGGCACATCAGGCCAATAAGTCAATAACCCCGGATTTGGAATTGGCGACCGACTTGCTTGGATTTGCGTTTGCCACTGGCAACATCCAGCAACATACTACAATCCAATTTAGCATTTGTGAACCGCCCCGGGTTTTTCGGGGGCTCCAACATATGAGAAGATGGAGTGATGAAACTCAAACCGGCAAAACATTATTCACCAGAAATTCGGGAGCGGGCAGTTCGTATGGTAAACGATCACCAAAGCGAATATCCATCGGAATAGCAGCCATTTAGTCAATTGCCCGCAAGATTGGTTGCACATCCGAAACGCTTCGGCGTTGGATCAGGGAATTGAGGCAAACCTATGGGATTTTGTGCAGGGCGTCCGCTTATTTTGCCCAAGCGGAGGCTCGACCGCCCCACCAAAAGATGAAGGAATTCATTGATAATTATCGTGAGACTTACGGGGTCTAGCCGATCTGCAAGGTTTTGCCGATTGCCCCCTCAACGCATTACCTGCATGCTGCGCGCAAAGCCGGTCCCGATTTACGCTCAGCCCGTGCCCAGCGTGATGAAGGCTTGAGCGACCAAATCCGGCGGATTTGGGAAGAGAATTTTCAGGCTTATGATGCCCGTAAGATCTAGCTGCAACTGCGGCGTGAAGGTAAAAACGTCGCCCGCGATGCACGGTCGAGCGTTTGATGCACAAGCTCGGCTTGCAAGGCGTAGTGCGCGGCAGAACGTCCAAATTCACCATGGGTGGCCGATTTTACCGATGTCTCCACGTAAGCAAGGTTTCATTTATGTTGCCTTCGTGATAGACGTCTTTTTCCGGTTTATCGTCCGGTTGAAAAGTCTCGACTTCTGCCCGTGCCGATTTCGTGCTGGACGCCCTAGAGCAGGCGTTATATGCCAGAAAACCCGATGGTGGCTTGATACACCACGGTGATCGTGGCGTACAATACCTGCCAATCCGTTATACCCATCGTTTGGCTGACGCCGGTATTTAGGCGTCGGTCGGTAGCGTGGGTGATTCTTATGATAACGCCTAGGCGAAAACGATTAATAGCTTGTAAAACGCAAGTTATTTATCGGCACTCCTGGAAAAATAGGAAAACCGTTGAACTGACAACCCTGGATTGGATCGATGGGTTCAACCACTGACGGTTAAGGGAAGCTAGTAATTCAGGCCTACTATTAAATCAAACTGGTCAAAGCATAGCTTTATCAGAATATTTAGAATCGGATTCTATATTGGATTTGCACGAATCCCGATCTAAAGGTTGGGCTATCAGTGATTATATTCCACGATATTCATTAAATGCGGTCCGACGAAGGAACTAACCTGTAAGCCATCCGGCAATAGACCTCTTGATAAATACAGGCGGAATGATTTTATCTGTTTGCACTCAAGTGTAGGAAGTGACTTCGGCTTGCGAAATGTTTATCATGAAAATATGTCTTTTTTCCCGCATAAAGGGTGGCAATAGGCGGGGTGACTTCGTATCCGTAGCTAGGATTTGAATAGCCTTGTTTAAAGCAAATATGGTTTTGAACATATAGAGTTTTAGCATAAAGGTACAAGTTTCCTACTTCAAAGACGCATTTGGCATTTAAGGAAAGTTCGTTTTTTTCCTTAGTCTATTGCTGATATCTTGCTAGATACTGCTAGGAGCTAAAAAGAAGTTGCACCCATTAGGCTACTCGAATAAGTAATGCAACCGACGCACATATATCTATAAATAAATGCACAAATGTAGTCATGTTTATAAAAGTTTTAAAGTTAAAGCCTTTTTTAAATTGCGTAGACAAACCAACTTCGCTCATATCTCTGAATGTAATGGTTAGTGCTTGTTGATATTCTTCATTTTTATTTTCCAAAGCATTAATCAATTAAAACTTTTAATTTATCGAGTTGATCCGCACAACTTAACAGAAAGCTGAGATGGCCTAAATTAAATGCCCATACACCAAAAAATACGGCTAATCCAAGCTCTAAGGATAATGGTTGGCCATATCCATAGCTTCCTGCAGCAAATTGGACTACGGTATAAACGCCCCACAAGGTGTAGTATTGGTTCTGCTGACTTACGATTAAGTCAATAATTGTAGGTAGTTCAACCTTCGACATCAACGAATCAGGAGATGACTCAATTTTAGTATTTTGTATATTTATTCCTACTATTACTTTGAAAGATCAATTTCTAATTGAATTAGTTTCTGCGTATGATCCATGATTGTCAATCTTGACAATAATCCCTAATAAATTTTTTAAGATACTATCCATACCTTCTTGCGCTGAAAATCTTAGAAGCGGAGTAAAACGTAGCGAAGATTTTTAGTCCCCAGGAGCGATCAGGGCTGGGCGATTTGGCGCAGAGTGAAATTGCAAAGCTTTACGACTCGCGTCCAGTCATTGCGCAGCGAAGCCACATAGAGATGTGGCGAGCGTAGCAGGACGGCTGGGGCCGCCGAAGGCAAGAGCCGCCGCGTGATTTTTGCCGATTTTTCGAGCAGGATGCCCGGAAAAATCTTTCGCAAAAATAGCGGCGCTATCGTAATGCCCTTAATCAATAAGCAATCTCCATTCCAGTTACCCCGTGTGTTCTTAGGTTATCAACGTTAAAATGGCTTAAAAAATCGTTTTAGCCCAATGTCTGATAACTGGAAAATTGTGATGGTGCCACTACAGGCCGCAAAGGGTCGGTTTATCCTAAAATGCTTTAAGCAAAATATGCAAATGCCGAGTGTCCGGTATTGAGAACATTTGAATAGGCAATCAAGTCAAACATATTCCCTCAACCAAAATGGAGTATGTGCCATGAACACAGAACTTACGCTCGACCCCCAATTCAATCCACAAGCAGAAACAAAGCGGAAACCCAGCACCAAAGAACCCTGGAACAAAGGCAAGTTGATGGGGCAGAAACCGCCCCTGAAACTAAAGGAAGTCTGGGAAATCCGCATCCGGTTGCAACTTGGCAAGCGACTTACGGGAACTCGCCTTGTTCAACCTGGCCATCGACAGCAAGCTGCGGGGCTGTGACCTGGTAAAGCTCAAAGTCCGGGATGTCGCCCACGGCGACCAGATAACGAAACGGGCGATGGTCATGCAACAGAAGACCCATCAGCCGGTGCAATTCGAAATCACTGAGCCAACCCGCACTTCGGTAATGGACTGGATCAAGCAAGCCAAACTGAAAAGCGAAGACTTTTTGTTTCCAAGCAGGATTCATGGCTCACCCCATATCACCACCCGGCAATATGCCACGGATTGTTGAAAAATGGGTCGCCAGCATCGGTCTTAACCCTGCCGACTATGGCACACACTCATTTCGAAGAACTAAAGCGTCATTAATCTACCGAAGGACAAAGAACCTTCGGGCAGTGCAATTGCTACTAGGGCATACCAAGCTGGAAAGCACCGTGCGATACCTTGGAATTGAAGTCGATGATGCCTTGGAGATGGCGGAACAAACGGAAGTTTGATTTAGCCCCATAGTAAACAAAATAATGTTTAAAGCCCTTGAGAGGGATGAATTGATTTGGTATGATTTAGTCATACCAGTTTTCTAACTTTCAGGGGTTTTATTATGGCCAGTGCTGAAAAACGAACTTTTAGTCTACCTTCAGAACATACAGCATTTATCGACGAAAAAGTGTCTTCGGGCGCTTACGCTTCGGGAAGCGAAGTCATCCGTGCCGGTTTAAGGGCGCTCCAAGAACGTGATGCGGCCATCGAACGCTGGTTACGGGAGGAAGTTGTTCCTGCCTACGACGCGATAAGAGCCAATCCCAGCCGAGGGATTGAAGCCAAAAAGGTTTTCGATGACTTGCGAACCCACCATGCTTCCAGGTTAACGGATAATTCGTGAACTGTCGGCAGGTGGTGTTCACACCGGAAGCCAGGAATGACTTGTTTGAAATTTACGATTGGATTGCGGCAAAAGCAAGTCCCCAAATTGCAATCACTTATATAGATCGCATTGAGGCATACTGTTTAGGTTTTGAGTTAGCCTCAGAACGTGGGCGTCGGCGTGACGATATCAGCCCTGGCCTACGAATCGTAGGTTTCGAGCGGCGAGTGACTATCGCATTTGCAGTGGATGATGACCGTGTAACGATCCTACGCTTGTTCTATGGCGGACAAAATTGGGAAGACAAGCTTCCATGACTGCACAATAACAAATTATCCTATATTTTCAATAAGATATTGATATTTACCCCTGCTTCTCTATAGCGGTCATTGGCTCAAATCAACCAACGCATACTAGATCGGCCATAACCAGCCCATCGGATTTTTCACATTTATACTTTGAAAACCTTTAGAGCGGACGGTCAACGACCGTAGGCCAATTCCATTTATGAAACCGATTATTTAAAAACGGATAGAATCGATATGTTTAAACAAGGATTAGCGGTAAGAATTGTCAGAATACCTCAATCCACATGATGTTTCCGTAAGAGATAGGGCAAATTTCTAGGGTCGATACCTAACATAACAGCCGTGTTTTTCTTTACACCGTTAGCTCTTAGCAACGTTTCCAAGAGAATCTGTCGTTCGAGTAGGATTAATTTTTCTCGTAATCCCAACATAGCTGAAAGTTCAGCGTCATTTTTTGAGCTATCGGATTTGGATATATTCATAGGAAGACTGGAGGGCGATATGATCTTTCCTTTTTCCACAATGGCGGCATGTTCAATCACATTTTCCAGTTCACGGACATTTCCTGGCCAGTCATGCCCAACCAACAATGCATGAGTTTGAGGGGCGACGGATTGAATTTCTTTACCTAATACGCGATTATGTTGGCTTAGAAAATAGTGGGTTAACAAAAAGATGTCTTCTTTCCTCTCACGTAAGGGAGGCAAAGGTATAGTAAAAACATTGAGACGATAGTATAAATCTTCACGAAAGTTACCTTCGTTTACGGCCTTGCTCAAATCAATATTGGTCGAAGCAACCACACGGACATTGATTGGTATCGTAATTGAACTCCCTACAGGTTCAAATTCATGCTCTTGTAAAACACGAAGTAACTTGGCCTGCCCCGAAAGGGACATGCAGCCAATTTCATCTAGGAGAATCGTGCCTCCATCGTAAGCGTCCGATACGGTCACATTTACGGGATAAATGAGATTCGTCATTCTTACTTATTTGGAGTGAGGATGAAAAATGGCGATTACAAATCATTGGCGATCTCACATTGAAGCCTGGCAAGGCAGCGGTTTAACCCAGGCAGCGTATTGCCGTCAACATCAGTTGAATAGCCGGACCTTTACGGCACGATTATCGGAACATCGGCGAGAAACTGGCGAAGATAAGCCGGTACTAATCCCGGTAACGGTAACCCCGTCATCAGGTGAATTAAATCCGGAAGCTAAGAGGATCGTCCTGCACTGTGCGCAGGGGCACTGGCTGGAATTGCCGGAGACGGTATCGGCGCAGCTGGTTGTCGACGTTGTTGCAGCGGTCTGACTTGATCGGCGAACCTTCGCAAATCTGGTTGGCAGTGATGCCGGTGGACATGCGGCGTGGCATAGACGGCTTGTCGATGATCGTTCAGGAAGCCTTGGGACAGGCGCCGTGCTCGGGATGGCGTTTGTGTTTCGGAACAAGGTCGGGGAACCGGTTGCGCTTACTGGTTTGGGACGGCAATGGGGTGTGGTTATGCCACCGGCGTTTGCACCGGGGCGGTTTCGTTTGGCCGAAGGTGGGCGATGCCAGTTATTGCCTCAGCCGGAGCGCAATGGGATTGGCTGGTGTCGGGGGTGGATTGGCAACGGTTATCGCGTTTGCCGAATCCGAATTGGCAGATTTGAGAAGGCTGCTGAACTCGGCTGAAACGCAGTCATAGCAAGCGAATTCAGCAGGATAATCCTGATATAATAACAGCTATGGATGCGCTGGCTGAACTTGACCGATTCAAGCTTGACCCTGAGGTCAAGTCCAGTTGTCGACGTTAATGTGGTCACTGTTCAACGACGGCTCTGCAGCTGGCCGAAAACGGTCAGCCGCCGCTAACAACGCGCAAAGATGATTGCCGAGAAAGACACCAAGATTGCGGCGCTCACCCATGAGCTGGCGTATTACAAGCGGATTCGTTTCGGCCAGAAAACCGAAGCCTTGGCCGGCCTTCAGCGCGACCTGTTCCGGGAAGACGTGGAAACCGACTTGGCGGCCATCGAAGCCGAGCTGGAATCGCTTAAGGCGACGCCGAGGTCAACGGTGGCGGCGCCGCGTTCCCCGCGCCGTGGGCGTCAGCCGTTACCCGACCATCTGCCGCGCATCGAACACCGTCACGAACCGCAAAGCTGCACCTGTGGGCAGTGCGGTGGGAAACTCACCCATATCCGGGATGACATTACCGAGCAGTTGGATGTCGAACCGGCCAAATTCTTTGTCCACCGGCATATCCGGCCGCAGTATGCCTGTCGGGCCTGCGAAACAGTGGTTGCCGAAGCGGTACCGCCTGCGATTATTGACGGCGGCTTGGCCGCCGCTGGATTACTGGCTTGGGTGGTAACCGGCAAATACTTGGATCACCTTCCCTTATACCGGCTGGAACAGATTGCCTCCCGCAGTGGTGTCAATTTGTCCCGGTCAACGCTGGCCGATTGGGTCGGCCAAGTCGGGGTGGCGTTGCAGCCCCTAGTTGACCGGCTCATCTGGCATCTCTTGCAAGGCAATACCTTGCACGCTGATGAGACCCCCATGCCGCAATTGGATCCGGGCAGCGGTAAAACCAAGAAAGCCTACCTTTGGGCCTACCGTAGCAATGATCTACAACCCGGGCATCGGATCATTGTCTTCGATTACCAAGGTAACCGCAGCGGCCAGCATGCCCGAAATTTCCTGGACGCTTGGCAGGGCCATCTCATGGTCGACGACTATATTGGCTATAAGGCGCTGTTTGCCGGTGATGGGAATAACACAGGTTGCATCGAACTGGCGTGTCTGGCCCATGTCCGCCGGAAATTCTTCGACCTCTACCAAGCCAACCAAAGCCCGATGGCGTAAGCGGCGCTGGAACAGATTGCCGACCTGTATGACATCGAAACACAAGCTAAAAAGCTTAGCCATTGAACAGCGTCAATTAGTGCGGCAGGACAAAGCCAAAGCCCTTGCTTGACGAGCTGCACACCTGGCTTCAGGACACCCTGGCCAAGACCGCGCCGGGCGGTGCCTCCGCCAAAGCTCTGAGTTATGCCTTAAAGCGCTGGCCAGCGTTCATCCGCTACGCCGACACCGGTCACCTGCCGATCGACAACAATGCCTGCGAGAACACGATAAGGCCAATTGCTATAGGCCGCAAAAATTATCTATTCGTCGGCACCGAACGCGCAGGTAAACGCGCTGCCGCCATCCAAAGTCTTCTCGGCACCGCTAAACTCAACGGCCTTGATCCGGCGGCCTGGCTGAAAGATACCCTGGAAAAACTCCCCACCTGGCCGAACAGCAAAATCGACGAACTGTTGCCATTCGGTCATAACGAAGTTGCTAACACAAGCGTAGCCTTTCGGGAATACGTCTAGTAAC
>CAWBFT010000048.1:0-25373 GCA_963788135.1 uncultured Gammaproteobacteria bacterium | reverse complement strand
TCCTACAGTATCTCGAAGCAGCAATCCCTGCGCATTACCATGGTTAGCGATAACAGCCAATAATTCTGCGAGTGGTTTTATATGAAAAGACCCCATGTCGGCATGATGCAGCATGATGCCGGTGAGGGGTTTATTTTTAAGATTTATGGCAATAGCCTCCCCAGGTCGGCTAACACATTAACTGAGGTTTTAAAAAATTTGTTCCAATCGACATGAACGGGCACTTCTTGCAGACTTGTGGATTTAAGTTTTTGTGCCGTTTCATTTCTTGACAAGAGCTTAAATTCAAATTCTTCCAAACACTCACTGATATTTCGTACATCGATTCCAGGGTGGGGTGAAAAAAAGAATCCAAGGCATCACCTAGAAATGCATGCAGAAGCTGCTGCCCAGAATCAATATCGTTTTTTTGTTGAAGCTTGTTGCGGCTAGTGCCGAATTCGCACTTTCGTCCATCTGTTTCGTGGTTAACATGGGCGTAACCATGTTGGTGCAGACCGAGTAATTGCTTGTTTTGTTGCTGACGTGATAATAATTCGTCAGCTAGCTTTTGCTCCAGTGCATGAGGAATGATAGCCAAATCTATTGGCAATTGAGCTTTGGCGAATTCATCCAGCAATCTACAAAGATGGCTATTTGCCCAACCCGCATCATCATCACGAAAAAAAATTTTTACAGGCTCCGAAGAATCATCAAGGGCTTCTCGAACAACATCTAACCAATTAGACATGAGCCGCCTGCTTTACGTTGTAAGCGTTAGAAACAGGCGCAAGCATGTTAACGAACAACCTGGTTATAGATTTGTTCCGCTGATCGCACTGCGCCACCCAATTCAAGGCCAACTTGATTCGGTATGAATAAAAATAACTGTTCTATTTCGGTAACAAATCGATCTAAATCCAGATTTTCAGCTGTTTCAACCCTCAACAAACCCAATTTTTGCAAGCGTTCTGCCCGGTTAGCCTGTTCGTTTTCCTGACCTACCGAATAAGGCACGACTAACGCGGCGATCCCCGGTATTTTAAAATATCCATGACCGTGTTGTAGCCGCATTGACTTACTGAAATTGAATGGCTATTCAATAAATCAGTCATTGTTGGAACATTACGCAGTAAAGTTAACCCTAGGCAATCTTTCGCCTGACTTTTCAGTTCCTGCCATTCGTTCTCGGCCAAAAAGGGTCCGGCGACGATAGTTGTCGACAGCTTTAATTTTGACCACAACACCGTTTGAGCCTGCACTGCCAGCTTTAATAAAGGACCTCCCCCACCATGCCTCCACCTACAGACACTACAAGCTTTCGCTGCCTGTCCTGATGATGTAAAGCCTTATCTGAAGGCAAGACGAAACCGGTATAGTTAACAGGCACTTTTAAGGGTTTTGAAGGTTTGAATGATTCCTCAAGGCGGGCAAACTTAGGGTCCGAATGCACCAACACACCATCAAAATATCTATCGACCAACCATCTTGCCCGGTTATCGTGACGAAGCTGATCCTTGCGAGCACTCACCATAATGCCCTAAGACTGCAAAAGACCTGTATTTTTTTTGTCGCTGTTTTGCGGGCAGCCTTCAATAAGGGCAATAACTCATACGCAAATTTCTTTCGGCCAAACGGCATAATCCAATCAATAGGGCATCTGGAGTGTATTTATCAAATACCTCCAATATCATCTGCCTTCTAACATCTTGGGCGGCTTTCAAACTATAGCGTTCGTCCTGGCTATAAAGCTGGTTTTGCTCATCCATGCCCAATGGCGGCAAATTAATCACGATCACTTCTGATGGCGGACTGGTATGGTCTGGAAAGCGGCCACCGTTAAGAAAAATTAATTCAAATCGTCCGGCAAGTGCCTCTGCCAAGGTTAACGAACGTATTAAATGCCCCATCCCTAAAGAATGTTGGCAATAAAACATAAGGACAGGCTTTTGATTCATCAGGCCACCTTTAAACTGCTATGTTGCAACTTATACAACTCACAATAATAACCACCGAGTTGCATGAGTTGCTGATGACTGCCTTGCTCGACAATTTTGCCGTGCTTCAGTACGAGGATACGGTCAAAATCCCTTATGGTGTGAAATTGATGGGCAATCAGCAGGATAGTTCGACCATGATGTAACCGGTTCATGGCATCGCGTATCAATGCCTGGGATTCGGCATCGACAGCCGAAGTCGGCTCATCCATGATGACTATTGAGGCTTGCCTGATTAATGCGCGCGCCAGACAAATTCTTTGCCGTTGTCCGCCGGACAAGGTATTTCCGCTTTCCGCCATCAGGGAGTCATAACCGTCTGGAAGGTTAACAATGAAATCATGGGCGTGCACCTGTTTTGCGGCATCAACAATTTCCTCCATCGTTGCATCCGGCCTGCCGTAAGAAATATTCTCCTTGATACTCGTGCCGAATAAAATTGGTGCCTGCAATACCACTCCAATTTCCTGACGCAATGAGGACCGCTGATATAGCTTGATATTTTGCCGATCAATTAACACCGCGCCTTTTTGCGGTTCGTACAAACGAATAATCAAGTTTGCAATTGTCGACTTACCAGCACCGGATGCCCCCACCAAGGCGACACGTTCCCCGGGTTTAATTCGAAAGGAAACGTCGTTCAAGATTTTTTTGTCTTCGTTATAACCAAACGTGACATGATCGAATTCGATGTCGCCATTAAGGTTTTGTACCCTGATTGCGTCTGGCCCATCCTGGATATCCGGTTCAGTTTCAAGAATGCTGTTGATGCGTTCGATACTGACTGTGGCTCTCGAAAAACGGGTTGATAACCGGGTTATTTGTCGTATCGGTTGATAAATTTGCGACATATAGGAGGCAAATATCAGGACATCGCCTGGGGTCATTTTGCCAGCGATGGCTTGCAGACAACCGAACAACACCACGATTGCCGTGCCAAAGGCGCTGATAATCTCGACAAGACGCGTTGCCGCCGCCTCTAAACGGGAAATACGGATGCCCTCGCTCATCGAGCGCGTACTATCCACATCAAAACGTTCACGCTCATAGCCTTCCATACCATAGGCCTGGATTAACGGAACGGCGCTTAATATCTCCGTCACCCGGGAGGCTAACTGGCCTTCATTTTTTCGTTGATTTCTGGCGGAATATTTAACGCGGCTGTAAATAAAATAAATCGAAAAAAACAATACTGGAAAACTGATAATGACCACCAAACCAAGCTGCAAGTTAAGGTTGAACATCATTACCAGCATTCCAGTGACAGTAAGTAAATGCGTGGCAAACGTTAACAAGGAATCCGCAAACACATCCTTTAATGTATTGGTATCACTGGTTAACTTGTTTAACAGTTCACCGCTACGGGTTTTATGATGAAACGATAAAGATAACCGTTGGACATGATTGAATAATTCGCTTCGTAAGGTATAAACCAGTAAGTAACCAATTCGTGAGGTTAAAAATAACTGGTAATAAGCAAAGACGCCCCGGATCAAGGCAATGCCAACCATGGTGCCGCAAAGAATAATGAGTGCCTGTACATCATTTTGGGTTAATAAACCTTGAATCGGTATGATCACGACAGGAAACGGGTTGTCCGCCAACACATTATCGAATATCAGCTTCATCGGCCAAGGCAACAGCAATGTAGTCAAGGTCGAGCCTAAGATACAAAAACTGGCTAAGGACAAGTCTTTGCAAACTTTAAATAAATGGGTACGGACAATTTTGCTAAAGGGAGTAATTCGATGTGAATTTGCCTTATTTTTTTTACTGCCCGTTTTTTTTCTGATAAACATGATTTTTCGTTAGCGCGGCATTTAACATCTGCAAAATAAAGTTTTCCATATCCGGTTTTTGCTGGATATAAGCCCGATAAGCACGGGTTAACAACTGTATCTGTAAATGCCAAATAAACTGGCTTACGTTCAATCGCAGGGGAGATTTTTTTTGGTAGTAATAAAAGAATTGGCCTATGAGTTTTTCGATGAATATTTCACCCAACTGATGGGTATATAAATCCGCACAAAAATTCGCGACATCAACAAGCGGGCAGGCTAAAGCCAATTCGTCAAAATCGAACAAAGCAATACGTTCATCGTCCAGCCACAATAATTGCTCAATATGAAAATCACCATGAATCACCACCATTGGACTCGTCGGCAACATTTGTTTTTGTGCCTTTAAATTGCTCACTAATTCGACTATTAAATCCGTGAACTTCGGAAATGCTTTGGTTAGCTTGGTTAACTTTTTGCAGGTTTCGGACAATAAATCATCCTCGGTAATCATCGGTAAGCCTTCAATTTGCAGGGTATGAAAATCGACCAATGCATCTATGAGAATCGAGATTACAGAATCAGCATTTTTGATATCTAATACGCTTATAACGGGCTGGCCGTGAATACCTTCCATCCAGACTGTATGCAGGATTTCTTCATAACCCAATGGCAAGGCTGTAACGAAACTCTGATGCCTTTGGTCAAACTGTTGATAACAAAATAGCATGCGTTGAAACACGCCCCTACCCTGCTCGTTAGCATAAGTTTTGCTGTAGATGGTATGGATGCGTTTGGTTAACCGATGAATTTCATGTCGACAAGTACACCGGATTTCAGGTCGATAGTTAACAACAGTAGTTTCCACATGTTTAGTTACCACAGGATTATCAGAAGAATTTGCTAAAAGCAGTTTGCTAAAGTATCGACGGATATTTTCTTCATCCAGTGACTTGGGCAACCATGTTAGCACAGGGTCGTAAGGGAACAACCACGCCACCATGTCATGATCGTTTATGTGTATAACATACTCCTGAAAATCTTTATTTATGTCAGCGAGAAGAGCCTGTTCATAAATACCCTGGCTTCTGGAAGCCAGATAAGCTTTGACATAAACGATTTGATTTACCGATGAATTTAATTTTGTATGCCTACCGTACAAATGGTAAACCGCAGTAATAAATGACTTGTGGGATGATGCTGGGTTGAGATATGCCTTATATCGTGGATGTTGAATCGTACATTTGTTCAGTTCGATGTTTTTAACGCTAGGCAGATGATTTTGAAACAGGCGTTTCATTTTTTCAGAATCCATACATATTGAAAGCTCCTGCGGCATATTAATCATCTTTAATACCCACAAATTTTTTACCATGGAATTCACCGCCCAAGCGGATGGTACATACAGAAGGATTATCGCCAAGCTCAATCTGGTAAAGGTATTTGTTTTTGATATTGACGCTTTTACTAAATAATAAATTAGGTTCAAACCTAAGTATTCTCGCCAAAATATGCTCGTTAACTTTTCTGTGCCCGACAATTAAGATTGCACCTTTGGATTTCTTCAAGGTTTCTTCTAAAAAGCGATTGATTCTCGACTCAAAAACCCGAGCTTCTTCGGCATCGGATTCTTGACCGTCAATATTTTGGTTTAGTAAAACTGCTGGATAGTCAGAATTGAATTGATCATGTTTTCTGCCTTGCAGTCTGCCAAAATTCATTTCCATAAGTTCGGCGTGCGCTTGGATTTCAAGGCCATGAGATTGCGCTGTAGGCATGGCGGTTTCTATGGTTCTTTGCAGTGTGCTGGTATAAATCGCTGTGAGTTGTTCGCCTTGTAACACATCGTTAAGGCACTGCGCCTGCTGTTTGCCTTTTTCCGTTAACGGCGTATCGAGCTGACCGGAAATGAGTTTTTTCTGATTCGCCTCGCTTTCACCGTGCCGTGCAAGAAAGATTTTTGTCAAACCGTTTTGGTTCATTATTTCAAGCGGATTCATGATTAATAACACGCTGCAAATAGCGTTCGCTAACATCGACTATAGCGCTAGCCAACAGCATTTTCTCACCATCTTGTTGCCTGAAGCTTCTCCGTATGACTTCATGAATCAAAGCCGCCGAGACATACCAGTCCAGTTTAAACCTGTCCAATTGCCATTCAACCATCCGGCTATAGTTATGAATAAATTCATTAATAAAAGCATCGATGCTGTACTGATTTGCTTTCGCTCGCAAACCGTTTAAATAGACATTTGCAATAAAACTTCCTATATCGACTAGCGGATTTCCCAGACAAACGCCATCCATATCGATGAGCGCTACGCGATTTTCTTCAACAAGCAAATTACCCATTTTTAAATCCATATGGAGAGGCGTCTCTATCTCGCTGACCCCGTCAGCACAGTATCTGTCTGTTAATCCTTGCACGATGGATAAAACCCGATTTGCCAAAGTCTGATCCACAACGACAACCATGTCGTAACTTGTTTGCAATTGCTTGAAAATTTCAGATTCGTTGTAGGGCTGTGCTAACGTTAAGCGGCTGCCATGGAATCCAGCTATACATACGGCAATATTTGATATGAGTTCGGATGAATCTACAAACTCCTCCCGCCATTCCAGAGGAATTCCCGGCACATGCGACTGCCATAAGGTGTTCATATGTTCATCGACAAACAAGGGCTGAGCACAATATCCACTTTGCCCAACAAGTTGGGTCATGATGCCATAAACTTGTATGGCGCAATCGTCTGCGTAGTTCTTTCCGAATACCTGAAGATGACGTTTATTTCCAGTAATATAATCTTCTATAATCAGGTTATATCGGGTCATACAGGATTTTTCCGGCAAATAATGCATTACCTTAAAATCAACAGAATCGACTCTTTCTTTTTCAAATAACCTGACAATATCAGGCCTGTTATTGAAGTAGTTCGTAAGATATTCTGTATCATGCAGCGAAGGCAGGTTAACCAATTGCTTGTCATATGGAAACGCCCACAACATCATGTTCAGCTCTGGCAAGAACAGGATGAATAAAAGCGAGCATCATCCTTAGAGCAGCCTCCGGGTTGGGACCAATGGAGGGAATATTTTGCCCTGCAATGAAAATATTGGCAGTCAGAACTTTTTGGCAGTGGGTTTGCGTTTGTCGGTTAAATAAATCCAGGTGATACGACACTTGAAATTTTTTTCCCGGTTTATGCCGTTTTTCACCGATTACGCAATTTTTAATCGTCAATGAATTTGCGGATTCCTCATTCTTAAGCCACTGCTTCTGTAGTAACGCCTTCATGTAGTCGGGCGATAGTATTTCAGGGATCTGCGGGAATGCCGGGTCGATAGTTGAAAGGGTCATTTGGGTTGCCAAAATTCAGACAAAACATCCCAGGCAGGAAAATCCTTTAAGCCCGACAAAGTCATTGAACGGTCGGTTCCGCTATGCGTCATCGAGAAACTGTCATCACGAAAACTAACGCGCCCACATCCATCAAGATGGGTTAACGAAATTATGCCGCTGACATTGATAAAATCGACACCCTCAGCCACCAGATTTATTAACTTTCCAGCCTGATTTCGCCGTAAAAAAAGCATCTTGCAGGAGCATTCCACACCCGCAAAATTACAATTTTGCTTATCATCATTATGGTTGATAAAGAAAATATCCTCATAGACCGATAAACCTGAATTTATCTCTATTTTTAAGGCCGTCGCATTAAAAGCATCTTTAACATTGCCATTCGTTAAAACTGGAAGATGCGTGGACACTCAACCACCGGCGGCGCATCCTTATACGGATAGATAAGAGTATGGAACAAGACGCATCCGAATTTTCTTTGGAAAAACTAATGATCGGCGCGGGCTGTTTGATTCCGTACTCAGGAGAGACAAAACCGGGTTTGATTGACAGGTTAACGCCTACCTGTTTTGGTTGAGCCAACACCAAATTGGGCGAACTTATAACAAAAGCATCGTCATTGTTATTCAGTTCGACTTGATCTTGCGCGAATGGGGAAAGATGAAAGCGTAGATCATAATCATGCTGACTCTTTGTCAATAACCTGTCGGTTACAATCCAATATTCCGCATGCAAAAAGAAAATACTGCGTTCATGGATAACTGGATACCGATGGCTGATTACCCTCCCTTGTACCCAATCAAAACCTTCGTGGGTAAGGAAAAAATCTAAACGGACATCCGGTTCGCGATCAATTGGACGCTCGCATTGGTAATTAATTTGATCCAAACCATCGATCATCACCGTGTTGTGCGCAGCGGTTCCTTTAAAATATTTCCGCCAGTTAACATGATCCTCATGTCCTGTTTCACAGTACGTATAACGCCCCGGATCGACAATTAATGAACGACCGTATGCGGCGACTTCAAAATTCAGGGCGTCATAATGCCCGTGACTGCCGAAGCCTAATTGCGCGCAATCAAAAAACAGGTAATGGGCATCTTGATAAGGCCGTCGTTGCCAATCGCTACGTAAAATGCAATAACCGCTGTCCGGAAATACAATGGATCTCTGGAGTGGCGCAATTCCCTGTACCCCTTGAGTTAACACATATTGAGTATGTGGATCGGCGTAAATGGCAAAAGCTTTTTTTAATAACGGCAGATAGCTATTGCAATCGCCATCGTTAATCGCCGGAATAAAACCATCCGGCTTGTGGACAAAACAAGAAAACTTGAGCGCTTTAAGCAGTAGCTGATTACACTGATCTGGTAAAGCAATTTGGTTAAGTCCGGCCAACTCTCGAAAGCGCAGGTAATTTTTTAATACCGTATGGTGGTAATCGGTAGATAGTTCCCGATGTACTCCGTCGGCCAATAAATCCTTCTGAATATTTTCCAGTAGATGCTTGCTGGAAAACTCAAGAAAATATTCTGCCGAAGCCAGCTCTGGGAAAGTCACCGCAACCATAAAAATGGCATACAGCTCTAACGTTCGGTGATTACCTTCGGGCGTTAAATGTTCGCATAGGTAAGCTGTCTGCGAATTTACCGACTCAAGAAATCGCGCGAAGAAATCCGGCATTACGCTGGGTGACTGCCATTTTCCAACGAGATACCGGTAAGAAATCAGCCATTGCTGTAAGCGTCTGCCGATAACCTGAGTGTCAATAAAATCCACTGGCACCTGGTCAATCCAGGAATCAATCAACTCTACCCACTTACGGACATAGATTTCATCTCGCGTAAAATCGTAAGCACACGCTAGTTCTTTCAAGTAATAGAATTTGTGCAGCAGAATCAGCCATTCAAGATCAGCGCTCGGATTTTGTTGCCAGTCAAATTTTTCCGGTAATTGGTAGCATTCGTTGTTCAGATTAAACCGATTTTCCAGAATCTCATTGGCCTTTTCCAAATGTTTGGCTTTACCTGCTGACAAAGGAAAATAATCACCGGATGGCTTATTCCGGTAATATTCAAGCAATTTCGACCAGGATAAATGCCGGTAAGATTGCGTAAACAGATTATTCTGCCATCGATAAGCTAAATGATTCATCCCGTGACAACCTGTTAATAAGACAAGTGAGATTGCGGGGTTAACTTGTTATCGAACTGAAAAACTGGTTCGATCAGAAATCCGTTCTAAAGTTACAGCTTCAGTTAACTGCTCTTTCCTTGCTGGATTCTCACTGGATTGACTGGCGATAAAAATTCGATCCAGATAAGCACCATGATTAGTTTCGATTTTAATATCGATGTTATGTCCAATAGGTGAATCCGATGAATGGGATACTTTTGGCGTAGGCAAACAAGCAATCGAAAGCTTGGGGGCATTATCTTTAAACGGGTAAAGTACAGTGCAAAAACTGCAAGTACTATCTTCTCGGCTAAATTTTACGATCGGTGCCGCGTGTTTTATGCCATATGTCTGAGAGATAAAACCAGGTTTGACCAAAATCTGCGTTGCATTGTAGAGAGGCTGCGCAATAAGTAAATGCGGAGAACTCACAATCGTACAGTTTTCAGACTTGTTAAGGTTAACATTTCCCTCGGCGATATCGGAAAGATGAAAATTTACGTCGTACTGGTGATTTTCCTGAGCGGTTAACTCGTCCAAGATTACCCAATATTCGCCATTGACGAAAATTATTTTGCGTTCATGTTTGACCGGATACTCTTGGCTAACAGCAACGCCATGAAGAAAATCAAATCCAGGCTGACTAACAAATGATTTCAGTTCAAATTCAGGATGCTGACCGGTAATTTTAAATTTCTGCTTGTGGAATTCATATCGGGTCTGGTTAAGGCCATCAACCGTTACGGTATTGTGATAGGAGGTTCCGCGAAATAGCACGCGCCAGTTGGTTTCTCCCGATTCATCATAGGTATAGCGGCCTGGATCAACAATAAGTGACTTCCCGTAAGCGGCCATTTCAAAACTTAACAAATCCAGATGGCCGTGATTCCCGGCGCCAATCGGACCGCAGTCGAATACCAGATAGCGTTGATCAGAATAAGTTTCCCCGCTTTCGCCCCACCCACTGCGAATCACGTAGTAGCCACCCTGTTCGAAAGCTTTGCAACGCTGCCCAGGTGGAATCCCTAGCTTGCCGAATGTCGCCACGTAACGCCACGTTTCTTCTCTGTAAAACTCATATCCCTGGGTCAACAAATCAAGAAAACTGGCGACATCGCCATCACTTAATGAAGGGATAAAACCGTCGGGCTTATGGATGTAGGCGCAAAAATCCAGGGCTTTCTTTATGGACAAATCCATTTCGTTAGGCAATGCAATATCATTTAGCAGAGCCAAGCGTTTCACCGCGAGAAAGTTCCGTAAAACGATGTGGTGATAGTCGGTTGAAAGCTCGCAATGGACACCGTCCGGCAAGATGTCGTTTTTAATATTCTTGACGAGTTCGTCAGTCGAGAACGTCAACCAGCTATCCGCATTTTTTAACTCAGGAAAAACCACCGCCGCCAGGAATATAGTGTAAAGTTCCAAAGTGCGATGATTCCTTGCCGGAGTTAAATTTTCACAGAGATAACTGACCTGTTGGTGTAAGGAATTTAGAAATAATTGATAGAAATCCGGCGTGATCGATTTCGACGGGCATACAGTGACAAAATAATAATGGGCGAAAATCCAGTTTTGTACGCGTCGCCCCGTGACATCGGCGGATAGTAAATCCAGCGGCACAGAATCAATCCACTGACGGGTCAACTCCATCCATTTGTTAACATAACACTCATCTCCGGTTTGCTCGTAGGCCATCCCCAAGCCAACCGAGTAATAAAACTTGTGCAGCATAATCGCCCATTCGATGTCGGGGCTCGGATTGGTTAACCAATCAACTTCATTCTCAAAATGATATATCTCGCCGTTGAAATCGAATTGATTGGTTAAAATGGCATCAATTTTCTCCCTAGTTACTTGATCTTTATCGGCAATAGTAAAATACTTGACTTCGCTACGCGACTGAAAATAAGCTAATATTTCCTCACTTGTCCATGTATCAAAAGCGGGCTGAAATATTCCGTTAACACTTTTTTTAAGCCCATCAATGACCGGCACAGCACTCATGCAATTCCTCACATCCTTTCGCCAGCTGGGCAATAAACAGATCTTTCAATTCTATCGTGGTTTGTTGGGAATCGAAATCCTGGCAAACCCGATCACGTCCGGCATTGCCAAGACAGGCACGTAACTCAGGATCGGTTAACAAACGTTCGATAGCGCCAGCCATTGCGACTGCGTCTTTTTCCGGCACGAGCAGTCCGTTAATGTCATTATTAATCAATTCCGGGATGCCTGAAATATCAGTGGAAACCGCGGGGATGCGCATGGACATGGCTTCAACCAATACATTCGGAATACCATCCCGATCCCCGTTATTCACCACCAAACACGGTAAAGCGAATAGGGTTGCCTGCTGATAAATTCCCCGCAACTCTTCCTGCGTCACTGCACCGTGTAAAACGACTTCATTTTGCAGATTTAGGCTTTTGATTAGATCGATTAAAATTTGGGTGTATTCATCCCCTCCGCCAACAATCTGGCATTTAAACTGGTGGCCTTTTTCTTTCAATATTGCACAGGCTTTGATTAAATATTCAAAACCCTTTTTCTCAACTAATCGTCCGACTGAAAGAATTGTCGGTATTTGTTCTTTGGCTTCATCCCGTTTCGGATCGGCAAATAGATTGGTATCCAGGCCATGATAAATCTTGTGGATTTTGGTATTCGGCGGGGCAATTTTTTGCAAATGCGCCTCATTTGCTCCAGTACAAGTCACCAGAAATTCAGCCCTGCGCATTTTAGTTTGAAGTAATTTCCCGGGATTCAACTCTTTTAAATAGATATCTTTGGCGTGGGCGGTAAAACTGAAGGGGATACCGCTTAATCCGCTCACAAACATGGCTATAGTTGTTGATCCGTGGCAAAAATGCGCATGCAAATGTTGGATCTGTCCTGATTCCAGCACTGCATTGGCAATATAACCAGCCTGGAGAAATTCTTTTGCAAATACTTCCCGTGGCAATTCCCAAAAACTTGACCGGTAACGGATACTCATTACCAGGCATTCGGCCAATACCTTTAAATACGCGAACGGTTTTTTCTTGAATAACTGGGCATGGCTGGTCGAAAATTTCGGCACATTATCAACCAGCCATTTACTGAAACGGGTTTCGCTTAATGGATCGGCTTGCGGTAGATAAATGACCGGCACATTGATTTCTTTTACCATGGCGTGGTTTTTTTGACCTTCCAGCTTTTTTACTGAAAAGATAGAAAGCTTTACTCCCATTTTTTCCAGCAGTCGGATTTCGTTAGTGATGAAAGTTTCCGATGTTCGAGGATAGCCTTTTAAAATATATGCAATTTGCGCTTCCTGATCATTTAGATGTACGTTGTTAATCATAAAGGAAATGCTCCTACAACAGGAGATGTTGATATGCTGTGTTGTCGATTGGGATAAATGCTAAGCACATTGCTTAACTTGGGCTTATCTTGCGTAACCCCGTGACAGATGAGATGGTTTATTGAATTGCAAACATCATTCAGGCCGTTCATCTTAACCCTGTTCGCTTGAATACTTTTGCCGTTCAGGTTAGATAGTTCCTCTTGCACCATCCTTATCAACTTCGCTGGCGTCATTTCTTGAGGATGCATAGCCCTTAATAACCCTACTTTCTCCATACGTTCGGCACGAATCCATTGTTCCTGCACCGGATTAACCCTGGGAACCACAATTGCGCGCTTGTTCAATGTTAACAATTCACATACCGTGTTATATCCCCCCATGCTAATCACAAGATCAGCAGCATCCATACAAGCCATCATGTCATCAGTAAAACTTTGGAGCTGAATATCAGATCGGTCTTTGATCGCAGCTTGTATATGCTCACGCTGATCGGCTTTCATTTCTGGGCCGCAGATGATCAACGTTTTGACGCCATCCATAAGTTTATTCATCTTCAAACCGTTGATATAGCATACAAGTAGCTGGAAACCATCTTCGCCACCCCCGGGAGTGACCAGAATTAATTTGTCGTTGTCGCGGCAGTCTAATTTATTCCTCATTTGTTGGCGTGGCATACGACCTTGTTCACGCGCCAGATAGCCGCAAAACTTAACCTTTTGGTAACTTTCTTTGGGAAATTGATATTCTTTACGCAAGTCGAAAATATCAGGAGTACCGACCACTAAAACCTGATCATAGAATTTTTCAATCGCGGCATGATAACCATTCTTTTGCCAGACACGGATGGTTGGCTCTGGACTATCTAAAATGTCCCTGAGCAATAAAACTAATTTTGCACGGTGTCGTTTGAGTTGCAGTTCCTTGAGGGCGCCAGCTAATTCATCCCCGACACCAAAAGGTTTTTTATCCACCAGAATCAAGTCAGGATCGAAATCGATAATTGAGCTAAGAATAATATTGCTGCGAAGACGCAAAATCTCTTCGTAGTCTAAATCAAGAAATTTAGCTTCGTAACTCCCAGTCATTGTCCGGGTTAAACACGGCAGCTTGATGTAATCAATTTGCGGAGGAATTCGAAATGCGTGCAGCATAGGCGAACCCGATAAAATCAGGACGGACGCATTAGGATCGTTCTCCACCAGTGCTTTCGCAATGGCTAACATGCGCCTGATGTTGCCAAGGCCGAAGGTGTCATGAGAGTAAACAACAATTTTCCTTTTCTTTCTTCCGTTTATCATAGCCAAGCTCAATGTTTTGTTGAAAATCACCCGTTCTTTACATCCATCGGGTATTTACCTGACTGAAATCAACATCAAATCAATCAACATGACTGTCTATTCCAATGAAAAACGTAAACGTTCATCAAACTGTAATAATTCAAAGTTTAAATGAAAGGTTGCTTTATTGTTCGCAAGCTAGGATAGCTCTATCCAAAGCTTTCCAATGATGGAGGTAAATGTTAACTGGCGGGATGAGGAGGACGAAACGATGAAAAGTAGATTATTTCAGATAGTTAGAAATAATTAGCAAAGATTGCAAAAAAGATAATTATGTATGGGAAAGCTTTATAATTTCTCGGTCAGGGATTACTGATTCCTAGATATTCAACTTTCACTTTTGATACCCCATTTAAGCCGATTTTTTTAGCAGCGCCGCGCGATAAATCAATTAACCTGTCCAGCTTAAACGGGCCACGATCGTTTACCACAACAATGACAGATTTGCCATTGACCAAATTGGTGACTCTAACTTGACTTGGCAATGGTAGCGTTCTGTGTGCAGCCGAGTAACCATCCGGCAAGAACCGCTGTCCCATCGAGGTTGTATTTCCAGACTCAGGGCCGTACCAAGAAGCAATTCCCGTTTCTATATAGCCTTCGGCTGAATCCATGGGATAAAAAGTTTTTCCGTTTACGCGGTAAGGTCGATTGTAAGCGCGTTTACGACCATGAGTGGCATGGCTGGTCTGTGACTGTTTGGATAATATAGGAAATTCAGCCGCACAACCAAACAACAAGGATAATGTGATGAAAATAACGATACAATATTGCAAATACTTATGCACTAATTAGAATTTTGAACGAGTTTATTTCACTTTTGGGTAAACCAGTATTAAACGAACGGAATCTACCCGCTTGCTAATTGGCGACTAAACTTGACCAGTGGGTTATCTAACAACATCCCCTGACTTAACCCAAAATATAATATATTTTACTAAATACAATCAAAATCCAATTTAACAACTGCAAACTCAAAGGAAAATTATCACTTTCTTGCATGCCTTTTTAATTGACCATCGAAAAAATCTCACTTACTTATCGATTGAACCTTAAAGACCTAAATAATATGAGATGTAACCCAATCACGGTGATCGCAATTTACATTTTTTAGCTAAACCATTACATGACAGTAAATCCCAATAATATCGAAAAAATTGTTCGAGAAGCAGGAGAGATAGCTCTAACACATTTTAAAAATTTACCGGTGCTCAAAATATCAAAAAAAAGTCCCCGCGATTTTGTGACTGAAGCCGATGTCGCCGTAGAATCTTATCTCAGGACAACACTTTGTGCCGAATATCCACAATTCGGATTTTGGGGAGAAGAAAGCGGCCAAACCAGAAACCAAAGCAATCGATGGATAGTCGACCCTATCGATGGCACTCATTCTTTTGCCAAAGGCCAATATTTCTGGTCTGTGAGCGTTGCTTTGGAAATTGATCAAGACATCGTCTTTGGCAGTGTTTATGCCCCCGCTTTGGATGATTACTATCATGCTGAAAAAAATCATGGCGCTATGAAAAATGGAAATCGAATTTTTGTATCCAACGAGGAAAATCTAGCTGATGCGATGGTCTCGACAGGATTTGCCTGCGTGCGGGCTTTTGCTAAAGACAACAATTTACAACGGTTTTGCCGAATTGCTGAACACACTACTGGACAACGCCGTTTCGGTTCAGCCGCTCTGGACTTATGTTTGGTTGCAGACGGTCAGGTGGATGCCTTTTGGGAACAAGACTTGAATCTATACGATATTGCCGCTGGCGCATTAATAGCTGCAGAAGCGGGCGCAACAATTACCGATTTCAAAGGCAACAAGGGAATATTTCCAAATCAAATATTGGCGACCAATGGCAAGTTGTTGGAACAACTCATACCGTTAATGTAATGCCATAAATAAGTTTGACATCACCGAAGTCATCATAATAAAAGCTAAATCAGCATGAATATGATGACTAAATCACATAATTACAATTACTTATATCAACAAAGTCGCTTATTAGTTCTATACTTACCAGAAAAATATGGTTTATGATTGTTAAATACAAATAAAAAGCACCTTGAACTATTAATGATATAGTTGGACGATTTGAATTGAAATCATCCACCTTTAAGTTATTTGTCACTTTAAAAATTAACGTCACAAGAAACTCCAGACAACGGTATCACAACTGAAATGATAGCTGATTCGAAACCAATTAGCGGATTGAGCATTGCCGAATTGCAAAACCTCATTGCTGATCTAAAAAACCGTCAGCGCATCTTGGAAAAGCAAAATGGTCATCTGCAGACTTCTCTACAATCCCGCACCAATTTGCTTGAGCATTTGCCCAGGCCCTATATCATTCTTGATGCGATTGGAAATATCATTCACATTAATCAGGCAGCGGCTGAATTATTGGGCTGCATGCCAAAAGAATTGAGTCAAAAACCGCTCAAAAACATTATTCGCCATGCTGAAATTAGTCATTTTGAAGCTTACTTAAGTGACCTGCTTGAAGGGTTAACTCATCAGGAACCGATGGTATTGAACTTAACTATCGAAAATGACCAGACAGTCAGCGTTAAATGCCGAGGCTGTATTGGTAAAACTCATGAAGATCGCCCGATCACTTATTTATTGATCCACAAGAATGAAGAGATTTCCCCAAACTCCGATAATTTACCTGATGTTATTGCTGAATTAGAACATCAGGTAATTAAAAAATCTGATGATCTCGAGGAAAGCAACAAGAACTTAAGCAGAGCGGTTGATGAACTGAATTACGCACGTCGTCAGTTACTAGAAAGAGAAGCCAAGCTCAATTCAATACTTAACGCCTCAATTGAAGGCATTATCGTTATAGATACTGCAGGCATAGTCGTTTCAGTCAATGCCGCCGTGGAAAAAATATTCGGCTATACTGCTGAAGAACTGATCGGCTTTAGTGTTAAACAGTTGATGCCAATGGCAATGCGCAAAAAGCAGGAATATTATCTGGAAAAATACCTGAAAATTTTTGTCCCCAAGGCGATCGGTCAAATACGCGAAGTTGAAGGTTTGCGTAAAGACGGTTCATTAGTACCGCTAGACATGACGCTCGCCGAATTCCCTATTGATGGCGTACATTATTACAGCGGTATCGTTCGCGATGTTACCGCGCGCAAACAACAAGAACAGCAGGAAAAAGAGCATTTGGAAAAACTTGCTCACGTCACCCGTTTAGGATTAATGGGTGAAATGGCGTCTGGAATCGCCCATGAAGTTAACCAACCGCTTTCTGCAGTTGTTAACTACACTCAAGTTTGTTTAAATTTTATTAAAAGCGATACACCAGATCTGGCAAAAATTACGGAAATTTTAAAAAAGGCGAATCTGCAAGCGTTGAAGGCTGGGCAAATCATCCATAGCATGCGCGAGTTTGTTAAACCGCGAAAAATCCACCGTTCTACCGTCGATATTAACGAACTGATTTACGATGCGATTTCAATCTTCGACGCCGATTTTAAACAACACCTCATCGCCATGCGATTTGAGTTGACCAAAACATTGCCTTACGTCTTTATTGACCGGGTTCAAATTGAACAGGTTATCCTCAACCTGATCAGGAATAGTATTGACGCCCTGAAGGAACTGCCACAATTCACGCAACGACAATTATCGATTGAAACCAGCTTGAACGAATTCGACTATATTGTCGTCAGGGTGAAAGATAACGGTCCCGGCTTAACCCCAGAACAACGCGAAAAAATCTTAACGCCTTTCTTCACTACCAAATCGTCTGGGATGGGCATGGGATTGTCAATTAGCCGTTCGTTAATTGAGGCGCACCACGGTACACTGCATTTCAATAGCAAAGAAGACAAAGGCACGACGTTCTATTTTACTTTACCGACGGAGAGTACGCACAATGGCCGAAACCAAACCTAAAACATTGGTCTATTTAGTCGACGATGATTATTCAGTCAGGGACTCGTTAAGTATGCTCATTGAATCGACTGGACAAGCGGTAAAATGTTTTGAGTCTGCCGAAGAATTCCTGAATGGCTTCGACCCTGAGCAAGCGGGTTGCTTGATACTCGATGTTAGGATGCCAAGAATGACAGGATTGGAATTGCAAGAAGAATTGGCGCGCCGTGACTTTAGCATACCGATTATTTTTATCAGCGGTCACGCTGATGTGCCAGACTCATCCAAAGCCTTCCGTGCCGGCGCGGTGGACTACATGGAAAAACCGTTCGACAGTGAAACCCTGTTAACCCGGATGCAGGAAGCCATTCGTAAAGATCTGGAAACCCGGTTTCAGAATGCTGAAAAGCGTAAAATAAAAAAACGACTTCACACCTTAACGCCAAGAGAACATGAAGTGATGGTGCTTGTTGTCAAAGGCCTTTCCAATAAAGAGGCGGCTCGGCAGCTCAATGTTAGCAACAGAACTGTTGATGTGCATCGCGCCAAAATCATGGAAAAAATGGATGCTGAAGATTTGGCAGAGTTAACCGTTATGGCAATGCATTGCGGGTTGATTTGATCTAGCTAATTAACCGCAAAAAAAAAGATCGGAATCAAAAACCAAGTAATTGATTCCGATCTTTAAACTGTTGAAATTTATGCTTTACGGCGTCTAATACAAGCTAAACTGGCTAAAGCTGAGCCAAACAACCAAACTACGGCAGGGATTGGTGTTTGAGCAGCAATATCGATATGGCCGGCATATCCAGTCAATTTAAGCGCGTTCCCTGTAATTACAAGAGTATGCGTTATGGCTGTTGTAAGGCTATCGAATTCTTTAGTCAAGAATTGATTTTTGCCGATAAGAACAGCGCTTCCAAAAGAAACACCGTCTAATGTTGCTTGAAAATCAGCTATTTTTTGACTGGCAATCTTAAAAGTATTGCCGACAAAAGCGCTAGCGCCAATATTGCTAGGTACAGTAAAAGTATACGTATCAGCAAATTTTCCTAACAGATGATTGTTTTCGAATGTCGCAGTATCGTTAATTAAACCTAAATCTACCGCTGCCGCGTTAGCTTGCCATGACAAACTCGACAAAACAAACCCCAATACTACTAATAAGTATTTCATCTAACAAACTCCTAAATATAATAAAAAGTGAACAAAATTTATTTAAAAAATAAACTTAAGACAACTTCGCCTGGTAAGCCTTTTATCACTTATTATTGTTAGCCAAACTGATGCAAATAACTGAGGATGAATCCAAGCCATTTCATTCAGAGAGATTTTTTGTTATTTGCTGATAAAAAATTGATTAACCGCTCTAGTGCTTAAGACATGCTACTTGAACTAATATCATTCAAATAACATATCTAGAAAATAGACCATTATTTTCAAAATACAAGGCAAGCAATGAATAAAAGGCATCCAAAAAGGGAGCAAAATAAATCATCCCCAAACTATATTGGCCATTCGAACAAATTTGCTTTCTACTTTACGCCCGCATTCCATTGAAAAAATATAATTCTAACCAAATTTCCTAGTTAACAAAGATTGAATCCACCCGCTGAAATCCTTTGGGCAAATTTAAACCTCGATTAGCACGACTTCCCGAATAATGCTCAATGTCACTTGCTTTTAAAGTTAATTGTCTTTTACCCGAGGCCACAACCAATTGCCCGTTTGAAGACAAAGCAGCTATTGCCACAACACGGTCTTTGCCTGAGCTTAAATCCTTGCCGGGGATTTGGATAATTTTATTACCTTTACCTTTTACCAATTCTGGCAGATCGTTAATCGGAAAGATCAATAATCGGCCTTGCAAGGTCGCAACAGCAAGTAAATCGCTATTAGCGCTAATTTGGGCTGGTTTAACGACAGTGGATTTATCTGGTAAAGTTAACAATGCTTTGCCAGCCTTATTTTTACAAGAAAGTTCTTCAACTTTAACTTTAAAACCATAACCTGCGCTGCTGGCAAGCAGATACCAGTCGTCCGGATTTCCTGCCAATAAATAATTGAATAACGCACCCGGCGGCGGGTTGAGCCTACCGGTTAACGGTTCGCCTTGGCTACGTGCTGAAGGAAGATCATGCGTAGTACTGCTGTAAACCCGCCCTGTGGAATCCAGCACATAGACGGACTGTGTTGAACGACATTTGACCGAATCAAGATAGCTGTCACCGGATCGGTAATTTAAACTTTCCACATCGAAATCATGGCCTTTTGCCGCCCGAATCCAGCCTTTTTCCGACAAAATCACGGTTAACGGTTCATTAGCAATCAAGGCCGTGGTATCCAAGGCTTGCGAGGCTTCGCGGGCAACGATCGGCGAACGGCGATCATCGCCGTATTTTTCCGCATCTTCTTCCAGCTCGGATTTAATCAAGTTGTTTAACAATTCTTTAGAACCCAACGTCGCTTCGAGTTGCGCCCTTTCCTGTTCCAGTTCAGCCTGCTCACCCTTAATCTTGATTTCTTCCAGTTTGGCAAGATGCCTTAACTTTAATTCCAGAATCGCTTCGGCCTGGATTTCGGTAATCCCGAAGCGTTCGATCATCACATGCTTGGGATTATCCTCAAAACGGATAATGGCAATCACTTCGTCAATGTTAAGGAAGGCAATCAACAAACCTTCCAACACATGCAAACGCGCCAGCACTTTATCCAAACGGAATTGCAGACGTTTTCTAACGGTTTCGGTACGGAAGGTTAACCATTCAACCAGGATTTCACGCAAATCCTTCACCCTGGGTCGCCCATCCAGGCCGATCATGTTCATGTTAACCCGGTAACTTTTTTCCAGATCGGTCGTGGCGAACAGATGCGACATGACTTCATCGACATTTATCCGCTTCGATTTAGGGATAACAACCAAACGGGTGGGATTCTCATGGTCGGATTCATCACGCAAATCCTCGATCATCGGCAGCTTTTTCGCCAGCATCTGCGCGGCAATCTGCTCCATCAATTTGGAACCGGACACCTGATACGGCAACGCAGTAATAATTATATTGCCGTCTTCCTGATCATATTTGGCGCGCATTTTCACCGAACCGCCACCGCTGACATACATTTTCTGGATTTCATCAGGGGGCGTAATGATTTCTGCTTCCGTCGGGTAATCCGGTCCTTTGATATGTTCCAGAAGCTGTCCCAGCGTTGCATCCGGCTTATCTAGCAGATGGATGCAAGCGCTGGCGACTTCCACTAGATTGTGCGGCGGAATATCGGTTGCCATACCAACCGCGATGCCCATGGTGCCGTTCAGCAATAAATTCGGCAGTCGCGCCGGCAACAAGACCGGTTCCTGCATCGTACCATCGAAATTATCCGTCCAGTCAACCGTACCCTGCCCTAACTCGCTGAGCAACGTCTGGGCATAGGCGGTTAACCTTGATTCGGTGTAACGCATGGCGGCAAAGGATTTCGGGTCATCCGGCGAACCCCAGTTACCCTGTCCGTCGATCAAGGGATAACGGTAAGAAAAGTCCTGCGCCATCAGCACCATCGCCTCATAACACGCTGAATCGCCGTGTGGATGGTATTTACCCAGTACGTCACCGACTGTCCTGGCAGATTTTTTGTACTTGGCTAACGCGGTTAACCCCAATTCAGACATGGCATAGACGATACGCCGTTGCACCGGCTTTAAGCCGTCGGCGATATGCGGCAAGGCGCGATCGAGAATGACGTACATGGAATAATCCAGGTACGCTTTTTCGGCAAAATCCTTTAACGGCAAGCGTTCGAAATTTTCTTGTACACCCATGTTCTACTCTTTTTCTGTTAAATTGCCGTTCAAGGCGCGGGTTTTTTCTAACGTTTCCAGACGTAATTTTTTACGTAATTCCGCCGCAGCAAATTGCCTTTTTTCAGATTCGGTTTCCAAAATCAACTTCGGCACCTCCTGGGGTTTGCCCTCATCGTCTACTGCCACCATCGTAAAATAGCAAGAGGTGGTATGTCGCCGTTGATGTGTACGAAGATTTTCGGCAAGAACCTTAATGCCGACTTCCATCGATGACCGGCCGACATAATTCACATGCGCTAAAAAAGTCACCAACTCACCCACGTTAACCTGTTCCCGAAAAAAAACCTGATCCAAGGCCGCCGTTACTACATAGCTTTTGCAATATTTCGCCGCACAGGCATAAGCGACCTGATCGAGTAATTTCAGCAACGAACCACCGTGGACATGGCCTGAGAAATTTGCCATATCGGGCGTCATCAGGACGGTCATGGTGAGGGTTTTTTCTTGTTTGGTCATTTTGAATTTAACAGTTCAAGGACAATAGTCTGTTTTAATAAGATTCTGCTTTATGAGGTAAAGCCGAAATACGCTTTTAGATAAGTGATAAGTCTCATGATGCGAAGAAATCCAACCACAACACATGTCTTAACTATTGATGTTCTTAACTCAGGTTTCATCATTACGCATCATAAAAATTATTGCATTCCCTACAGGTATACCATCGACTTGTTTCCCATCTTATAAAGCGTTGTACTTCCCGCTTGTAGTCCGATTAATTTAGAATCCGCTTCGTAACACTTTTTGGCAAATGGACCATCTTTTTAACCATTTGCCTCTTTTCCAATCACATCGATTTCTCGTAGATGATATTGCCTGCATAATTCATACTTAGCATTTAATTCTCTAATAATCTTATCTTTTTCAATTAACAAACCTTGGATTTCTGATAATTCAATTTCTGTATCCGCTAAAGCGCCTGTTAATTCAGCTAATTTGAGCTTTACCTCAGCCTTATCAAGAGTTACACCACTTTCTTTTATAAATTTAGCTATTTCAGTCGCTGTTTTTAAGCTACTTAAAGCTGCAGAAAATGTATCTAAATCGGGCATTTATTTACTTAAAGAAGGAAAAGATGAATGTAACATGTTAAAAAATTAAAAATATCGGCAAATATGCTAAAGAAAAATGATGGGTTATCCATCGCAAGTTCTGTTAAAAACTACCAAACGTTACCTTGAAAAACAAAATTCCTTAATTACTTCGATTTGATGTTGAATTTCTCCAAACTCGCCAAAATTCCTTTCTTATCCCATTTCAACATTTCGCAATCCGAACAAGGATGGGCTTTGTTGTAGTCTTCAACCGCCTTAATCCGGTTTTCTGTTTCCGGATGGGAGGACATCCATTCCGGCGCTTCGCCTTTGCCCTTGCCTTTAAACTCGGCCTGTAATTTTCGAAAAAAAGTGACGAGACCTTGCGGGTTGATTTTCTTTTGATGCAATAACTCGATGCCTTTCATATCGGCATCGGACTCCGCCTGACGGCTAAAATATTGCGATGATACCTGATGCGCCATAATCATGATCATGGCATTAGCGTCGCCCAGCACCAACAAAGCGGCGGCGGCAAGGCCAGAGCTGGTGATCATGTTTTTCAGGGCGTGGCGCTGTTCGACATGCTGGATTTCATGCGCCAGCACGCCGGCAACTTCATTGGCGTTGTCGGCTTTTTCGATCAAGCCTTTGTTAACAATCACAATGCCGCCCGGCAAGGCAAAGGCGTTGATGGCAGGGTCGGTAGAGACATGCCAATCGAATTTATAGGGCGAACCTTTGGTTAACCTGTCGCCGATTTTTTTAACCGCATCCAGCGCAGGGCCTTTATCGATCAGTGCTTTTTCTTCCTTGAGCGATGCCAATACCGATTGGCCCAATTGATACTCGGTTTTTATAGGCACTTTCCCAGCAACCCAGGTCACCACCGCGTCGTACTGCCAGATGACCAGCAACACCGCGGCAACCAGGGAGCAAATAGAATAAATGACCGTTTTCCAAACCAGATTTTGCGACAAGGTGGACCGTTTCCATTTATCCAAACCCGCAACCACACCCATCGGCAAAAAGTTAACCAGGTTTTTTTGCGATGCTTGGTCTTGCGGGATTAATAGCCAGGTTTGCCCTTGGTATTGCCAGGTTAACTGGAGTTGATTATGGTCGAAACTGCCGACCTTTGCGGTTAACTCGGCAAACCGGATGGATTGTTTAAACTCAGGTAAGCTAAGGTAATCATGCTCAACTTGGCAGGTGCTTGGTTGTCCACCACTGGGGAGTCCAGGCCCGAACAAAAGAATCGGAAGAGGTTCACTCATTTTGGCAAGTCAACCATAAGCGCGTAAATTACAAAAGCGATAATGCCAAACAGATACAGCTTACCGAACCATGACGAACGATTGGCGCTGCCGGTAACTGCCGCGCCCATTAATAAATTACTTAACCGGTTAATGGGCATGGACTGAATCCATACTTTGCCGGGGCCTGAAACAGTGGCGTAGAACAGGCCTTCTCCCCCGAAAATACCGGTCTTGAGTTTGCCGGTATATTTAATATCGTAACGCACGGTAGACGACATGCCGACTAAACAGCCGCTGTCGATTTTAAGCTGGTCGTCCGGCGCCAGAATCACTTCCTTAAGCGTGCCGGAAGCATGGACAAACACGGTGCCCTGCCCGCTGATCTTTTGCATGATAAAACCTTCTCCGCCGAAAAACCCGACCCGTATCCTTTTTTGGAATGCCAGTTGAATTTTTTGCCCAAGCTCGCCAGCAAGATACGCGCCTTTTTGGCAGATAACCGTGCCGCCGTTTTCATTCAGGTTAACCGGAATAATCTCCCCCGGGCCCGGCGCGGATATGGCGATAGACTGCGGAATATTGCCTGTGTTTTTATAAACCGAGCTAAACATGGATTCGCCCGTCAAGCTGCGTTTGAATGCATTCCATAACCGGCCAAGAACACCAAAACTGGATGTGCTGCCATCACCGAGAATGGCATCGATGTGGATATCCTTGTCTACGTACATCATCGCGCCTTGCTCGGCAATGGCTTCTTTTCCTGGATCTAAAGTAATTTGAATATACTGCAAATCTTTTCCGTTGATGGTGTAGTTAAAATTGGACATAGAATACCTACCTTATTTTCAGTTTTCTTTAATAAAATGAAGAAGTTTTAGCCGTTTTTTATCGCTGCAAAAAAAGAATTTCCTACAGCGAGTAAAACTAGCTGCGGGACTAATCGGCTTGGGAATTGTGCATCGGGCTTGTTAACTTTAATCAAGGTCCCGATGCACGTCTTTAACAGAAATTAAGGATAGATGATTTTAGGGACAAAGTAAGCGGCAGGATATTTGGGGTCGAAATTTGCGGCGGTTTGTTCAGCGCTTGATTGCGAACTGCCGGCAACAGACTCATCAATGTAGGTAACTTTTGGCTGGAAGTTTGAAGCCGGATATTTTTCGTCGACAGCTGAGGAACTTGAAGAAGATGCGGATGACGACTGCGCCACGCTTTCGTCAATATAAGTAACCTTGGGTTCGAAACTTGCGGCAGGATATTTATCGTCAGAAGCAGCAAATACGCTAAAAGAAGAAATGCTTATTACGCTGACTGCCAACACTAAAAGTAGTGATTTTTTCATATTAGTTGTTCTCCAAT
>CAWBFT010000047.1:0-108821 GCA_963788135.1 uncultured Gammaproteobacteria bacterium | reverse complement strand
TTCGAGTCGGAAAAAAAATGAATTTTTACAAGTTGATTACTGGAAATGAATCAATTCATTTATATGCAATGCGTTAACTTTTGGTTAGGTAATTTCTAATTTGTATAACTCAGACAATGTATTGATATTGGTGAAAACATCGGATTCGTTACTAAAATCGACATTCACGCTACTTTGCCCAGCTATCCAGTTTTCCACTTTTCGATGGCCATTGGCTAAGTAAGTTTCCAAGTTAAATCTTAAGCGGGTATCCATCGTTAAAAAAACAGGATGTAATCTATCGCCGTCAAACGCTACCGCGATGTCGACTTGATGATTTCTTTTTGCAGTTAACAGTTTTTGCAAGTGTTCTGCTTTAAAGAAAGGCGAATCGCATGGCATGACCAACAACTCACTATTTCCGGAGTAAATCATACCGGTTAACATACCTGCCAAAGGTCCATCGAACGTAGCAGTTTGGTCGCAAACCACAGGTAAACCGAATTTTCGATAAGCATCAAGATTTCGGTTCGCGTTGATAATCGTCTGATCGGCAACATGGCTCATTGCTGAGACCGCATAGCTGACTAAAGGCTGGCCATTAAAAAGTAGCAACCCTTTGTCCTGATTATCCATCCGCCGCGCTAATCCGCCCGCCAGAATTACGCCAGTCACTTTTGTTTGTTCGCCCATGATGCTAAGCTTTATTTATCCGTACCATCAAAGTTAACCATGTTTAATCGTCTGTTCATTTTCGTTAGTCTATTAATCTTAACAAATTGCGCCACCCATTATGTGACCGGCGAATTCGTGCCCTATTATGAAGTGACTACCAAAAAACCCTATGGCGATGTGCTAGCGGAACTGGAAGTCGCCATTGCCGAAAACAATTTTAGAATAACCGGGCACAGTCGTGTTGGCAAAGTCATTCGAGACCGCGGTACAAAAAATTTTCCCGAATACGACACGATACAATTTTGCAACCTGACCGAAGCAAAAACGATCCTGCTCATGTCGCCGCAAGCCATCCGGCATATGCCGTGCAACGTAGTAACCTACGAATTTCAAGGCAAAACGGTCATCAGGACACATTTGCTACCAACTGACACTAACAACGCGGCATTGAATGAGTTTTCGGTTAAAATGAATAAGATTTTAAAAAGTATCGTAGATTTTGCGGCAGAAGAATGATTGGTTAAGTAGCAATATTCGTTTCTTTGAATGACTTCTTTTGTCGCTCAATTTACTTTTTGAGACGGATCGATTATGTTTTCCAGCTTTCGGACGATTCTTGCGGGGTTAACCCATGTAAATCCCTCAAAGCGCTTAACGTAATCTTTCGACCGGATTTACCAAACGTCCCTAATAACAGGAAAGATAACAATGATAAAATTACAACATACTTTTGTAAGCATTAGCGTTGCGACAGCATTGACCTTAATGGGCTGCGCCTCAACTACAGAGAAAACTTCTTCTGAAAAGACCGCAGGCCAAGCGCAGTCGGAAGCTGTTAAGGTTAACGACTACCCCACACGGGATCGCGTCGAATATGTGCTGAACTGTGTCGCCCAGCATGGAGGGTTAACTTTTGTAACGCAGTACGCTTGCGGCTGTAAAATTGACAAAATTGCCGAAAAGCTTACTTTTTCCGAATATGAAGCGGCAAAAACATTTACCCTGTTAAAAAGCACACCCGGCGATGCTGGCGCGGTATTCCGCGACCCGAAACAATCCAAAGACCTACGCAAACAGCTAAAAGAAGCGGAGACGTATGCCGAGAAAAGTTGTTTCGTAAAATAAACTGAACATAGAAAAACTCATCAAAAATATGAACAACAAAGTCACCTTAACCCAGTTTATTATCGAACAGCAGCGGGAAGAATTTCCGGGTTCCTCGGGAGCTTTTACCTCCCTGCTTAACGACATTGCCACGGCGTGTAAAAAGATTTCGCATCTTGTTAACCGTGGCGAATTGATTGGCGTTTTAGGAAGCGCAGGTTCAGAAAACATACAGGGTGAAGTTCAAAAAAAGCTCGATATCATCACCAATGACATTATGGTGAATACATTAAACTGGACGGGGCATTTGGCGGGCATGGCGTCAGAAGAAATAGACGACATCATCAGGATACCCGGTCATTATCCCAAAGGAAAATATTTGGTGGTATTCGATCCGTTAGATGGTTCGTCGAATATTGATGTTAACCTTGCGGTAGGCACCATTTTTTCCATATTGCGCACCCGGGAAGGCATCGACCCTGATTTACACGATTTCCTGCGTAAAGGTAACGAGCAGGTGTGTGCAGGTTTTGTTTTGTACGGCCCTTCAACCATGATGGTGCTGACGACCGGACATGGGGTTAACGCTTTTACACTGGATCAAGATATCGGCGAATTTATCCTGACCCACCGTAATATGCGAATTCCTGAAGATACCAGCGAATTTGCGGTTAACATGACCAACCAACGCTTTTGGGAACCGCCGGTTCAGCGTTACATAACCGAGTGTTTACAAGGGACGGAAGGGGCACGGGATAAAAATTTCAATATGCGCTGGATTGCCTCGTTAGTGGCCGAGGTCTATCGCATTTTGACCCGTGGCGGCTTATTTATGTATCCGCTAGACTCCCGCAACCCTGCCAAACCCGCCAAATTGCGGCTAATGTATGAAGCCAACCCCATGGCTTTCATTATCGAACAAGCCGGTGGTTTATGCTCAACCGGGCGGGAAAGAATTTTGGACATTAAACCAACGGATATACACCAACGCGTACCCGTCATTCTTGGTTCAAAAAACGAAGTAGAAAGGTTAACCGCCTATCACTTAGAGTAAGCGCATCCACAACAATCATCAGCACTGCAAAAGTCAAAGGTGATGATTTTTCTGATAAAGGCTTAGACGACTCGGTCTTTAAATGTTTGAACCGTTCGTGCTGAGCTAGTCGAAGCACACGGGCTTTTCAACAGGCTCAAGGCGAACGGGAATTAAAACTTTATAGGGTCAATCTATAAGTTAAGTTAAGTTAAGTTAAGTTAAGTTAAGTTAAGTTAAGTTAAGTTAAGTTAAGTTAAGTTAAGTTAAGTTAAGTTAAATTGATTAGTCTCAAACATTGCATTTCACGCTTTAACTAAAACTTCACCCCGCCCAATTTCCGACATATCACCGGCATAACGTTGAACCCGGTTAAAAGCAGCGGATGCCCCGGCAAATTTTGTATTAATCTGCTTGAACGAATTAAACAGTAAAGGCAAAAATCCCAAGGTATGTGCGCCGCAATCGTTAAAGCTAGGTAGTAATTGCGGTTGATTCCACAATAACAGAGTACCCCGGCGCATGGCGTAACCTAAATAACGACCCGTTTTGCCCATGACCGCAATGGTGCCTGCAGTCATGCGCGAGCCGCAATAATCCCCCGCATCGCCTTCAATCAAGATCAACCCACGGCGCATGTGGTCACCGACGCGTTCGCCCGCATTGCCTTTGATGACAATAACCCCGCCTTTCATACCCATTTTATTGCCAGGCAGTGCGCCACCCAGAAAATCGCCGACATTGCCGTTGATTTCCAATGTGCCTTTTTTCATTTCGCAACCGGCAAAAATCCCCACGTTACCGTTAACTTTTATGCTACCTGATTTCATATCCAAACCAAGATAAGCCCCAGCATCGCCGTTGACGGTAATGCTACCGCCATCCAGTTCTTTGCCGATAAAATCCAGCTTGTCGATACTGTTGTTAATAACAATGTTGTTAACGTCATCTCCGATGATTTCGAACAAGTCACCGACAGGAATCAACGGTTTACCGCATTGTAGAGTGATAGCGGCAATTTCCGCCAGAGATTTTTCCGCCAAATTCGCGGGGATTAAAGGCGACATATCCACCCGTTGTTTCGGTTTGGTTTTCAAATTGAAGGTAATTGGATTCATAACTTATTAAAGCTTTTTCTTCGCACTTCGACAAGCTCAGTGCGAACGGAGTATAAGAAACCGTTCGTGGTGAGCTTGTCGAACCATGAACGAATGAGTTCCCGTCGTATTCACTTCATTATCTCCTGCAAATGGAAGTGGAACGGCCCCAGTTTGCCGCCGTAATTGCCTGCGCTAATGCGCTTGATGCCATTCGCCGCGCCGAGTTCGCAAACCGCCTGGATGCCAACGCGCATGGCCTTATCAATGTCTTCTTTGGTTAAGCCGTCGATCACGATTTCCATCACCGATTCGATATCAGGCGAAAGTTCGGTATTGGTCATGCCTTTCAAGGTCGGACAGAACGCATCGTTGGTCGAAGCATTCAATGCGGCGTATTTGGAACCGACTTTGGATCCCGAACGCACCACCCCGCCAGGAAACGGCATGATGACATTGGGAACGTTGCTCATGACTTCAATTGCCGCTTCACAAGCCGCCAACGCTTGCGGCTGGGATTGAGCCAGCACCAAAAAATTGCCGCCGCCGACCGCATCGACTTGCCCTGTGGTCGCTTCGGCAAGGAATTCGCCATCCATCACCGGTATCCGCCAATAACGCTTGCCGCCGATCACCTTGCCGACCTGGAAGCCGTCGCCAAAATAACGCAAATTTTTGCCGAGAGGGATTTTTATATTGCTTTCGATACCCGCAAATAAGGCCGATGTCGGCGAAGTCAAGACGCATTGCCCTGCCCTGGTTTCCAATTGTTTTGCCAAACCTTTGCCGCCCATCGCGAAAATCATCACCGCCACGCCACGACGTCCATCCGGAGTTTCGCTTCCTTTTCGATAAAGGTTCGCAACCAGGCGCACTGCCTTATCGGTGACTAAATCAACCGCACAACCAAGGTTATCTTCCAGATAAAATTGAACGCCAAAATAACGCGATGAAGTCGCAACTCCATCGAAGCTTACCAATATATCGACATCGCTTTCCTCTGTTGCCTCATCCCTGGCTGTTGAGCCGAATAAGGCTAATTGATTTACGCCGAATTTTTGCTCTATTTCGGGTTTAAGCTTATTCAAAGCAGCAATAACAGTATCGCGTTTCATATAATTGAAGTTAAATTTGAAACTTTTGAACAAACTCTATTCTTTCAAGAGTCGTTTCATGTTTAAAGTAAGATTGACCATGATCTTGTCTGGGTTCATTTGCATACCTAATAATGGATTCAGTTCTGCTATCGGAAATATTATTGGGCTGATAAGGCTTTAATAAAAAATCAAACATTTCATTATTTTTGTAATTTGGGGCAATCAAAAATCCAATAATTGTATAAATTACATAATCAACCCTAACATTATTATTAGTTTCTGAAGGAAGCAAAGACCCAAATAAAAATTTGATGACATCATGTGCTATGGATGTATCTGTAACATATTGCTCATAAAGAGATTTATTTTTCCATCTAAGAATAAGTAAAGGTATAAGTAAAGGCACATCGAGGTAATGATTATCAGGCACTGCGTATAAAATTAAACGAAGGCGTATTAATAATAAATTAATGTCTCTTGGTTTTAAATCAAAACGATTTGCCATGAAAATAAAGCATCTTTTAGTAATATCTCGATCATTTTTTAAAGTCCTTTCTTCAAAAGCTTCATTTAATCCTAACGAAGTGAACAAGTTCTCAAGGTACTGCTCAATTTCTGGCTTTTTAAGCGCATAGTCCAAATCAATAAAACGCTGCAAATATTTTTTGCCATCAAATTCATTGCCATAAATCGCGCGGATACTATGTGCAAGCTGTGTCGTATCGGTGGATAACACAAACACTAACCGTTCGATACTGAACAAATGCTTGATACGTTCTAACAGTTCTATAGCATAGGTAGGTCGGCAACGATCTAATTCATCAATGAAAATAACTAGATTTTTCTGCTCGACAGGTGAATTATCTAAAATATCAGCAATTAACTCTTTGAATTGCTTAATAGAATTTGACTGTTTATTGAAGTTTTCCAGCATATCGCTCGTAATGTTTCCAGTCAATTCGGCGGCAGTGCGTTCTAAATCCGTACGTATATCTAAAGCACCAAAAGTAGCTCCTTTTACAGCAGCAACTGTCACCCTTTTGGCTATATTAGGCAAAGCATTTTTAACGCCTTCCGTCCACTTTTCAAATTCAGACGGATTTAGTTTTTCTTTAAACCATTTATTAAATTCTGCCACCAAGACAATCAGCGGATCGTCGGCAAAATCGGTTTCCCAAGCATTAAAACCTATACACCAATTACCTTGCTGTTTTAAATAAGCCTGCCAAATCCGAACAAAGGTTGTTTTACCTGCCCCCCAAGGCGCATCCAACGCTAAAACCAGCGGATCGTTATAATTTAGTAAAATCGGTGTCAGATTTTTAATCTCGGTTTCACGATCCAATAAGTCGTTTTTGAAGGGATCGTTTTCATCGATTTCTATGTCACGCGGTTTTTGCATTGCTTTTCGATATCTATCAATTGATCTATCGATTTTAAATTGCAGTCCGAGTCGGATGCACAGTCAAACTCCCGCTACCATCTTCGGTAATCTCATCATCGCTAATTTTGAAATTACCCAGTTTCATCGTCAGATACGGTCGAAATAAGTCTTTTAAATCTTTTTCGACCGACGCATCGTAATCGGGTTTAGCGATATGGGTAGTACCCCATTTGGTCTTGACGACTTTGCCGTCCACCACGACCAGTTCGCCGTCTTTGAACACGTAATCCGGTTTTTCAAACATGGCTTCGCGGTTGGCGTTGTCAGTGTAAACAGTAATATCCGCCCAATAACCCGGCTGCCAAACCACCGCGTTCTTTTAGGCCAATTAGTTTCGCCGCGCCAGCGCGGGTCATGATGGCGATTTCATCCAGGGTATATTCGCGGGTGATGGATGCCAAAGTTGTCATCTTTTGCGCTTCAGGATGGATAGTTGCCAGCACGTCGTTGCGGAAGGTGCTGTCCATCAACAAGCGAATCAAATGCGGATAACTGGTGAACGGCGCACCGTTGGGATGGTCGGTGGTCAGGAAGATACGCCACGGGTCGTCCACCAGCAGAAAGGTTTCCAGACCAATCGCCCATTGCAGAGCGTTGACGAAATTCTGGTCTTGGTATTTGAACGGCACCACACCGCAACCGGCATCGCATTCGATGTCCATGCACACCCATTTGTTCGGGCTGGCGAATTTGTGGTTGGCGTGTTGGCGCATGTTGTCGCCGGAGGCCGTGACCGTCTGCCCGAACAGAATCTGCCCGACATCGATGGTGATGTTTTTATTGTTGTTAATGGCTTCGGCAATCTGCGCCGCGCCGGAGGAAAATTTGAAATCGCCTTCCGTGCCGTAGCTGTGGAACTGGATGTGGGTCAAGTGCATGGGCAAGCCGCCGATGCCCTGAATGGTATCCAGCGTGGTTTGCATATTGCCGGGTACACCCAAGTTGCAGCCGTGGACATGCAAAGGATGAGCTATCCCTAACTCCTTCACCGCCGTCGCCAACACTTGCAGGATTTGCCTTGGCGTAACGCCGTAATGGCTATTTTGCTCGTCCAGATCCAGTTTGCGCTGGTTGAATTTGAACGCGTTGATGCCGCCGGGATTGACCACTTTTACGCCGATGGCTTTGGCGGCGTTGATCGTAAAGGCAACATAATCGTTGATGGCTTTCTGGTCTTTCTTGGCGGTCAACATGCGCAGGAAGTAATCGTCGCTGCCCAGCATGACGTAGCCGCCCTTGTCCAGAATGGGAATATCGGCCATTTCCATATGCGCTTGACGGGCGTTGATCGGCAATACGGCAGGTTCAAAGCCGGCGGTATAACCCATTTCGGCATAGCGATAACCGGTGACATAAGTGCTGGGCATGGCATGACCGTTGCCAGAACGGGTAATGTCGGTGCGCGGCACGGGATCCTGGCGATGGTCTTCCGGCAATAAAGTCCTTGCAATGTTGCCTTTGCCGCCGCCGATATGGGTGTGCATGTCAATAGCGCCAGACATGATGACCTTGCCGCGGCAATCATATTCCTTGTCCACCAGCTGATCGCCCGGCTTGTCTATGATACGGCCATCCTTGAAATAGACATCCTGAACAACGCCTGCGATGCCGCTGGCGGGATCGTACACTTTACCGCCTGTCAGCTTAATTAACATGGCTATTTTCCTGTAATGCGTGTTCGATAGCGTTCAACACTTCCGCTGTGCTGGGCAATGCCGGATTCACGCAGCTTAAGTCAAGCCGGATCGCCACCACGTTATCGGTACGGTAAGCATGACCAACATGATCGATACCGGGCGTGCCGACTGGAATAAAGACATCCGGTTCTTTGGTAAAACGTCATCCCTGAACGGCCAATAACAATCGTCGGAAGTATCGATAACCGGCGGCACAGCATTCACATTAAACGCCTGCACCCAAAGCAAAACATCCACTTCGCCATTGGCTAACATGGCGTTGGTATCGTAGAGATAAGGGTCGTATTCAGGAAAACCTCGGGCAAAGCGCACCCGCGCAGGATAACCCGTCGTCCAGCCGCACACCTGATTGGCGGTCAAATCGCCTTCCTTGCCAGCTAACGGCAAGCCGGAACAGCGCGTGCCTTGGTTGTTGATGTCCTTAACCATTTCCGAAACCGTCTGTACGATAAGTTCGGAATGGCAATTGATGCCCAACGCCCCCGCGCCCCAAGTGACAACGCCATATTTTGCCGCTTTTAGCTTATCAGCGATAGTTTGCAAATCGGAAATCGCGATATCACCTGCTTTTTCGGCGCGGATAGGCTGGCCTTTGACTAACGCCCTGAGAACGCCGACCACTTCGGGCAAAGCATCATCAGGACAGGAAAATACTTTAGCACCTTGCCCCTTCGGTGATGTCGAAGCATTACCCGATGGCACTTTACCCAGATAAATAATCTCTCGCTGGCTGGAATCCTCCAAAAACATCGCCTCATTCCAGAGATAACGCTCAAAGAATCGAGGGACAAGTGTTTCAAGATCAGTTCCTACGACTAACAGCAAATCGCAGCGGTTTTTAACTTCCGCCAAGGTCGTATTCATCCAGCCCGAATCCTGCAAAGCAAGGAAATTATTCCGTGCTGCATTAAAGCTCATGTTATCCACGACTGCGCCGGATCGATCGGCCAATGACAATAAAGCCCGCATACCATTAACATCTGTCGCGCATCCTCCTATCGCCGGCTGGTTTGTATCTGATAACAGGATCGCCGCTTTGAACACAGCCTCCTGAAAAGAGACAGTTTTTCCAGCGACTCGAGGATTAACATCGCCGATTGATTGTTCAAAACCCGGCGTATTCACCACGCAACCGTTGACGATTACGCTTAAGGTAACGCCGTTAACCTGGATAGACAGATCGTCCGTGCCAACGCCGCAAAATGGGCTAGGTACGTCAGTTAATACAGTCACTTAGACTCCTGCACATTAATATTCGAATAATTTAAACATTTTAACTCTAATCAACCGCCTTGTCTTCTAAACGCAAGGCGCTCACACTCTACTGCGTATCAGTAAGATTAGTTTTAATCGTGTTGTATTTCTTAAAATTTCTATGGATTCGTATCATATATTAGACACATTTGAAAATACTGTTTTTATCAGAACAGGGATCTACTCAAAAAATAGATTTATATTTTACGGCAAATAAGTAGTCGTTACTGAAAAACACTCCGAATGTGTTTGCTTAGCATAAGGTAATGACGTGAGATGCTTGAGTTTGGTTATAAAAACTCTCGTCATCCTGAGGCACGCCATCAAGGTTGACCAAAACCAAAGTAAAAAAGCCCTGAGCCAGAGCTTCAAGTTCCAAGCAGTAGCAGCCAATAGCGCGTTGGCGATGTCCCCAGCGACGCCTTTCAGGTAGTTCCTCGCCAGGCGAAAGTCAGACTTCAGGTGGCCGATGACTGGCTCGATGGCCGCCCTGCGCTGGCACCGTTTGCGTTTCTGGTCGCGCTGGTAGCGGCTGTCCCGTTTCAGCGGTGCGGAGGGCAGAATGATCCTGGTGTTGCCAATTAACTTGGTACCCCGATAGCCCCGGTCGCAGACCGCAGCCTTTGCGGCCTTGCCACGGCTCGTTTCAACATGGCTTAGGATATCCGGCAAGGTATGTCCGTCGTAGACGTTGGTTTCATGGCTGACCACGCCCACAATGATGTTGCCCGTGGCGGTGGCGGCAATAGATACCTTGTTGCCGTACTCGTAGGGCTTGTGGTCTTTGCCTTTGGCGACGCAGTACACGCCAGGTTCGTGCAGTGAATAGATTTTGTCGCTGTCCTTGGGATTCTGCGCCAACACGCGTTCGTAGAACAGGAAGTTTTTCTGATGGGTTTCGAACAGGTCGCACTTGGGCAAGGTGCGGCGCAGTTCCCGGATCAGTACGTGAGCAAGGGTGCGCAGCCGTTTCAGTGCTTTCTTGGCCTTGCCCCGACGTTTGGCATGGCGGAAGTGGCGCAAAGCCAAGCGTAAGTTTTTAACGTCCTTGGCGTAGGTACGGCGTTGTTGGACCCCGTAGGCTTTTGCCAGCTTGTTCAGGCGGTTAATGATTTTGATCGCCAGCTTGCCGTCCGTCGGGTAGGTGATGTTCTTCTCCTGGACGGTGGTGTCGACATGGATATTGTCCTCCAGGGCGGCTCCGCCTTGCAGGGCCACGCTCATCTGGAACAGCCGCTCATACATATCCTGCTCTCTAATCGATAAATCGGGGATTACAAGCTGATTTAGACTCCACATAAACCCCCGTTATTTAAGGTAATCATTCACAATAAACCAAACGGTATTAGCGTAAAATTGAAATTGATTATTTTGAATTCCTGCGTTTATAGCTACCTAATTAATTATTCAGTTAAGCCCTCAGCCTAATAGGTATTGTTATGATTCCATCTAGTGCATATTTGGACGAAGTTAAACACGGCATAGAAGCCGACTACTTACTGTTAAACAATGATGGCAAGAATTCGTTTTCTTCAAACTATGACGTAAACATTAGCAAACCCGACTTTTCCGCTGCCACCTTGCCGCAATTGTGGTCGATGGAGATTTTTATTTTAAAAAATTTAACCAAAGAGGAATTGCTACGCCGAATCTGGATTATCAGGGAGAAATTTCGCTTGCTAGCGGGTGATTCTGTCTATAAAAACTACCTGAATACCTTGCCGGATTTACTCACAGATAATTCGTTAAAACAAGGAGTTGCTGATGATTACCTTCTTATGCTGAAGGAAGATGCAGTCAATCTCGCCAGGCAAATGCAACGCATGAATTATTACCGAATGCAGAGGAATCTGGCGATTAACGACAAGAAAAAATTTCCGATCTGGATATTTATGATTTTGTTTATTTGCGGGATCGTCATTTTTAGCTTAACCGATCATTCCAAAGCCGGGCAAAGTTGGCATTTAATTTTATTGATGGTGCTTTTCGGCATGACCGGCGCGGTGATTAGTTTAATCCAAAGGCTCGAACAAGCTTCTAGCACTCCCACCAGCTTCAGCGATTCTGCCAGCAATTCAGCGGACATCGGTGAGGGCATGTCGAAGTTCTACATGATTTCACTGATCGTCAGCGGTGCGGTGTTTTCAGTACTGGTATATTTGCTGTCTCGCTCGCAATGGCTGAATATTTTCGACCTACTTCCAAAGCCGTTTAACATGGAATGTAATCCGGAAAACTCTGAATTTATCAACAAATTTTTATGCGCTCAATTCGGCCCACCTGAAACCGCGAAGCTGTTAATCCTGAGTTTTATTTCAGGTTTTGCCGAACGTTTTGTTCCCGATGTATTAGACAGCTTAATCAATCGCTCAAAATCTGTTGATACCAAACAGGTTAACAATCGATAGCTAATTAATGGTGATTACAACCCGCTCCATGAATGTGGCCATGGGCAATTTCTTCTTTGCTGGCTGGGCGCACATCCATGACTTCAACAGTAAAATTTAATGGCTGCCCCGCCATCGGATGATTACCATCGATAGTGATATCATCACCATCTATCTTGACGATGGTGATCACGTTTGTTCCGGAGTTTACGGCCGCGTGGAATTGCATGCCGACTTCGAGTTGGTCGATGCCATCAAACATTTCCCGGGAGATGACTTGGATCATGTCATCGCTAAACTCGCCATAGGCATCCGCCGCTTCGATGCGCGTCTCAAATTTGTCACCGACCGATTTGTTAGTAAGCTCTTTTTCCAGGCCGGAAATAATATTGCCGTATCCATGCAGATAAACTAAAGGCTCTCCGCCGAATGTGCTATCAATTTGCTCACCTGAATCATTGGTTAAGGTGTAATGAATTGAAACCGCAGTATTGTTGTTAATTTGCATATTTAACCTAATTAATTGTGTAAATAATGAGTAATCATAGCCTTTTACCTTTATTTTGTCTGAGTTTTTAATATTCCTGACTCAGACAGCAAAGATGACGATGTATTTACGATGTAAAAAAACGGGATAAAGTGATGGTCTTTGGTATCGCAAGGTTAAGTTTCATATTTGATATGGTTAACATACCAAACGAACTGGCCTGCTTCGGTCTGAACTACAGCTTCGTCGCCCACTTCTTTTTTCAACAAAGCCCGCGCCATGGGCGAATCCACAGAGATATAATCTTTTCGATCAAAAATCTCATCATAACCGACAATTCTAAAGCGCAGCGTTCGCCCCTCATCATTCTCCAAATCCACCCACGCGCCAAAAAAAACTTTATCATCCTGATCGGAGTGGTAATCAACCACCTTGAGAGCCTCAAGGCGTTTTTGTAAATACCTTATTCGGCGGTCTATTTCGCGTAACTTCTTTTTGTTGTATTGATAATCCGCATTCTCGCTCCTATCACCAAGGCTTGCGGCCCAAGTTACCATTTTGGTTACTTCCGGGCGCTCAATACGCCATAAATTATCCAGTTCATTCTTGAGCTTTTCGTATCCTTCACGGGTAACTAATGGTGTTTTCATTTTTTAGAATTTTCCCTAAAAAAGACGTGTGCCCGAATTTGGTTATTATCTTTGATTTCTTAACCCAAGAATTCAATTCAACAAAAGACGCTATTGAAAAATAGCATCAAACGGCAGAAGATTTGCATGAAGCAAAAATATCATATGTCGATTCGTAAACATGGGTCTTTATTTCAAGCAACCCGAGAACCGAATGAAATAAATTATCATGCGAATAGGCTTCATTGCCATGCTCTTTTAAGCATTCCGGTTGCAAATGAAAACTATCCTTGGAACTATCGGACAGCCATAGAATGAATGGGATGTGCGTTTGCTGCTCAGGCGCAAAAGCATAAGGCAAACCGTGCAGAAATATACCGTTTTCACCCAAAGATTCGCCATGATCCGACATGTAAATCATGGCAGTGTTATAACTGGAAGCTTTTGACTTCAGAGATTTTATAACCTCGGCTAAAAAATAATCAGTGTAAAGGATCGTATTATCATAAGCATTCTTAATTTCAGCCTCCGAACAATCTTGAACTTCATTGCGAGTGCATTCAGGCAAAAACGCTTTAAACCGTTCGGGATGGCGTTTATAGTAAGCAGGGCCATGACTACCTTTTTGATGTAATACGACAACGGAATTATCCGGAAGATTAGCTGTGACTTTATTTAATTCCTGTAACAGGATCTCATCATAACATTCCTCATCATTGCATAATTTTGGAATTTTGAGCGACTCTAAATTTATCGTAGTAACCCGTTGACATACGCCTTTGCAGCCTGAGTTGTTGTCCAGCCATACTACGTTAACGCCAGCATGCTTTAACACATCTAACAGGTTTTCGTTTTGCTTTACTTCCGAATCGCTATATCCGCTTTGTTTTAAATTGGAAAACATGCAGGGTAATGAAGCTGCAGTAGCTGTTCCACAAGAATGGGTATTAGGAAAATTTATTATATTTTCATTACTTAAGCGTGGATTTGTGTTTTTTTCATAGCCATTCAGAGAAAAATTTTCCGCACGGGCAGTTTCCCCTACTACCAACACTAACAATGATTTTTTACCACGCTCCTGCCATGTCATGATTTGTTTGGCGTCCAAACCTAACTCACGCACCACAAGCTGGGGCTTTATTGATGACTTAACATATTTCACCAGGGAGTAAATCGGATAATTTGGGTTAACCAAATAGCGCAATTCATGATGATTTCGTAAAACAAATGAAAACGTTTTGTAATTGAAAAAAATGATCGCCGTCAGCACGAGTAAAGTCCCGCCAAATACAAGCAAACGTCTTAACAAGTCGTTGATTAATGGCTGATGATGAATTTCTGTTTTGTAAACCCACACCGCGGGCAACACACCCAAAAACCCAAGGCGCAAAAGCAAACCAGGAGTGATGAGCTCAAATGCTTCATCAACATCGGTTTCCATGACATTTTGAATCATGTCAACGTTAACAACTACCCCAAAGTTATCCATAAAATAACTGATCGATGAAGCTAAAACCAATATGGTAATGACTAATGGCTTAAATATCGGCTTAAAATTTGCTACCACTAAAAAAGCGATGAAAAACAGAAGTGTTAAGCTAAAGAACAAAGCGATATTGAACACATAATTGTGCTTACCAGCGATATTTGCTGCTGTAAAAAAAGTAAAATTATTTACGACAGCTAAATAAAGTGCGCATATAAAAGAAAAAAAATATACGTTGTTAACTTTCGAAGTTGGGAAATTTATATTCGACACGAAATGCTTGAGCACCCTAAGATTGGATAAAGATTAAATTTTAAATCTTAAATCTTAAATCTTATGTAAAGACCATAGATTTAATAATTCATTCAATATTATAAGCTTAAATGCAAAAAACCGAATATTTGAAAGTGAATAATATTCAATACGCATTAAAAACGAGAATGTCCTCTGGATATATCGATAGTTATGAATTACTAATATCTTCGGCAATCTGTTCAAACACCTTCCGCAAATATTCACTTCCAGTGAGTGTCAAATGACCGCCGTCGAAATAAAGCGGTTTGCCAGAGGCATCCAATATTTTACAGTCACTCTCACATAAGTAGTTCGCGACTTGATAAATTTTCCACTTCTTATTGCTGATAGCGGCCAAGCCATGGGTCAATGCCTGGTTATGTATTTGATAATCGGTTAAATTTGCTGAGGGTAGAGGATCATTGAGCTTCAGATGTCTCCATAACGCCATGGGAATATGGTCGCGCCAAACTGGTACCGGCATGATATAAGCACTCGAGATATTTTGCTCATCAGCAAGAGACACTGTTTTTTGAATAATCGATGCATCAATCGAACCCGGCGAATAATGGAATATGATGGTATCGATTTTATGCGATTTAGCTTCTTTTATGAGGTTTTCTGGGGTTATTCCGCCCTCCATTAAGGGAGAATTATCGACTATAAAACGAACCGATAAGTTTTTTGCCTGGGCAGCGGACTTGAATGTATTTTTTATGGAATCGGCATGACTGTTACCCACCAGCATGATACGCCGGTTAGGTTTATCAAGTTGCTCAGTAATTTCACAACTAATGGCTGACGGATCAAGTATACGTTTGATTTTACCGCAACGATATTCTGCTCGGTCTGTCCAGGCTTTATAAATTAACATTTCCTTTTCAGGAATAGTCATGGTTTGAAAAACCGTGCCTAAAGGCCCTAAAATAAGGATAGCTACACCACATAAAACTAAGCCACGTTGAATATTAGGTTTTGATCGTAACGGAGTCTCTATAAATGTATACATCACCCCAGAAAGAATGATAATGAGACCGCCAAGCACCCCGGTTTGCCATTTTTCTTCTGCATGCAAAACTGTTCCAGAAAAGGGCTTGTACAAAAAAAGTACGATTAGCGGGAAATGGACTAAATAAATCGAATAGGAATATTGGCCTAATTTTTCCAACCAACCCGCAATACGAAGGTTTTCCACGACTGGCGGCAAGCCAACGGCAAGTATTAGCGTTGTTGCCAGACAAACGCTAAGTGCAGACAACCCTGGGTGTCCTTGTACAAAGTTAACCGCGTCCCCATCGACTTTAATCATGGGAATGGCTAGCAATAGTATCAGGCCGGCGACGCCTAACCATCGCACTGCCCCGTGCTTGCCTAGAATACCCCGAAAAACCAGCTTAGCGATGCCATATCCTAAAAGAAACTCCCACAGTCTGAACGGCACCATAAAAAACGCAGTTTTAGGAGAAAGTCCAACCACATAAAAACAGGTCGCCAGTGATCCTAACAGGAGAGCAAAATAACTACCTCGAATTTTAGAGAAAACCCAATACAGAAACGGCAACAAGAGATAAAACTGAATTTCTACGCCCAACGACCATAAATGTAACAATGGATTGAACGCGGATTTACTGAAATAGGAGTTCTCCATCCAATATCCAATATTGGAAGTAAAAAATGTGGCGAACAGCGTTTGTTTAACGACAGAGCCATAATCGTTGGGTGTGGTTATCAGCATGCATGCCAGCAATGTCGACACTATGGTTGCAAAATATGCGGGCAAAAGCCGACGCGCCCGTTTCACAAAAAACTCTCGCTTTCGCTCAGGATTGTATAGAACCGCCATTAAATAGCCGCTAATTACAAAAAAAACATCAACGCCTAAAAAGCCACTTTTGAAACCGCCGATCTCAAGGTGAAAAAACACGACTAAAAGGACAGATATACCTCTAAGTATTTGAATATCTTTTCTATATTTCATGGATTAAGTTTTAGATCAATTGCAAGCATCTAGCTAAATACGCAATTAATTCAGTATTAAAAAATTTAGTGATGTAAGTTTTTATGAAAAAAAACTGAAACTATGTGAATCTTTAGCTGCGAAAAACATCGTTGGAATTGAAAACTTAAACCGATGTTTTATAAAAAACATAGTGCTATTTTAAAGTATTGTTAAAAATATGAGGGAAAAAATATCGAAATTATCATTGAGCACTTCATCAAAGTCCAAGTTTCACGTTATGAGAGAATTTAAAGATATTGATGATTTTTGCATCGATTAATTACTTTTTCTTTTTAACCTGAATAACGAGGAGATGTCTTCATCATCATACCCCCTGGCAATAAGCTCATCATAATCGGTTAAAGTTAATGAACATATAGGTAACGATACGTATGAAGCCTCCGCTATTTCCTTGCATATAGCCAGATCTTTACGGTGCAAGGCTACTTTGAATCCGGGCTTATAACTCCCCTGTACCATAGTTAATCCACGGTGTTGTAAAAACCAGTTACCCGCGGCACCAGCTGAAATAACCTCGACAACTTTTTCCATAGGTAAATGTTGCGCCTGAGCAAACGCTAATGCCTCGGTAACCGCCTGATTGATGCCCGCCGCCATAATTTGATTCACTGCCTTGGTTGCCTGCCCTGCCCCCGTTGCCCCCATATAGGTTATCCGTGACGCCATGCAGACCAATACCGGTTTTATTTTTTCCAAAATATCGATATCACCGCCAACCATCATGGATAATGTGCCTTTTTCCGCACCCTCCACGCCGCCGGATACTGGCGCGTCCAGAAACGCAGCTTGTTTTTCTGCTAATAAAGCCGCTGCTGTTTTAGCGGTTTCACTGCTGACTGTAGACATGTCGACAACTATCGTTCCAGGTTTTACCGTTCGACAAATGGCATTAATTATCGTCAACAGATCCTGATCCGCTGATACACAAATCAAGATTAAATCAACCTCTACTGCCAGTTCTTCGGGGTTAACATACACATTAACGTCGTATTCATCTGCCAATGCTAGTGCTTTATCGGTAGAACGGTTGTAAACTGCCGACAAAAAACCAGCCTCGGCAAGACGTTTCGCCATTTCTGCCCCCATAGCACCTAAACCAATCATACCTGTTTTCATCAATTTTCTTCACACATTAGGACTGATACAACAATTGAAGCAACATAGTCAATATTTGCTATCCTAGCTGGATTGTAATTGAATTAATTGCTATGTTCATTTTACACAGCTCCAACAAAACTGAAAATCTGGTCGAACATCTTGTGTCCGTACTCAAGTACGACTCGTTGAGTTTGCCCTTCAGCAAAGAACTATTTGTCATCCAAAGCCAGGGATTGGAGCGCTGGTTATCGCAGCAGATGGCAAACCGGTTTGACGTATGGGCAAACTACGAGTTTATTTTTCCCTGGAAATTCTTTTCGCAAATCGCCGAACACATAGACAATCAAACGTTTGCGCCAACCTTCGACCGCAATCATTTACTTTGGCGATTTGAAGCCATGTTAAGACAACTTGATAACGAAGATTTCCTGCCAATACAAAATTACTTAAGCGGTCAAAATCCATCTTTAAAACGTTTCCAGCTTGCCAAACAACTTGCCAAGATATTCGACCAGTACCAAATTATGCGACCGGAATTATTGGCTGCCTGGCAAAACAACCAACTTCTTTACGGCGAGAAAACCGAGCGTTGGCAGAAATCGCTCTGGCTACAGTTAACCAATCAAATGGATCAACCCCATCGCGGAGAACAATGGTTGGATGTCATTGCAAAATTAAATAGCGCAAGCGAAGGCGCTTTAAGTGGAAAGCTTCCAGAACGGGTATCCATTTTCGGAATCAATACCATGCCTCCCTTGTTTTTATCATACCTGCAAAGCCTGGCGCGGCATTGCCAAATCCATCTCTATTTGCTGAATCCAGCCCAAACCTATTGGGCTGATTTGGCGGGTAAACGGCAATTAATTGAAAATACCGAACCCAATGGACATCCTTTATTAAGAAACCTTGGGCAACAGGGTCGCGAATTTCAGGAATTATTACTGGAGTTTACCCAGTTCGATTTCGAACCGGAAAGTTTTATCCAGACTGAAAACCCTAATAATCTACAACAACTCCAGAACGACATTCTTAACAATGACCTGACCGCCAAACCATTGATCAGGGACAACTCCCTTAGCTTGTACGCCTGTCATTCGAGAAAACGGGAAGTTGAGGTTTTAAAAGACCAATTATTGCTAGCGCTAGATTCCGATGCATCCCTCGAACTTCGCGACATAGTGGTGATGGCGCCGAATATCCAGCTATACGAACCCTTCATTAACGCTGTCTTCCATGATATCCAGCATAGCATCGCTGACCGTGGCCTGCGCCAAGAAGAGCAATATCTGGACGTGTACCTCCGTTTTCTGGAGCTTAGCCAAAGCCGCCTAGGATGGCAAAGCGTGCTCGACGTGTTGGAACGTGATGAAGTCTATCCCGCCTTCAGCTTGTCAGAAACCGATCTTGAATTAATCAAATTCTGGGTCGAAGACACCAATGTGCGCTGGGGACAATCAGGCAAGCATAAACAGGAACTTGGTTTGCCGACGCTCGACGAAAACACTTGGCAAAACATACTCGAGCGGCTATTGATGGGCTATGCGTCGGGACAGGACGACCAGTTCGTCTTAGGTGTATTGCCTTACAAAAATATTGAAGGCTCCTCTGCTGCTGCCTTGGGTGGACTTAACGATTATTTACAATTAATCTTCAAAGCCAGAACTGATTTTAAAATAGCCAAATCGCTTAAAGCATGGAGTGAAATACTGTCAAGATATGCCGAGCAATTATTCGGCAATACCGACACACTTGAGCGCTTGGAACTTAACCAGCTTTTGCAGGATTTATCGACAACCCTGGTGGAATTCCATCATGAACTTGTCGAATTGCCAGTCGTCATCCAGTGGCTGGAAGGCATGGTTTCCGAACGTATTTCGGTTAACGGTTTTTTACGCGGCAAACTCACCTTTTGCTCCATGATTCCCATGCGCGCGATTCCATTCAAAATCATCGCATTAATAGGGATTAATGAAGGCGAATTTCCTCGGGTAGACCGGCATCCTACTTTCGATCTGCTCAGCCAGCATTTTCGCAAAGGCGACCGCTCCGGTCGTGCCGATGACCGATATCAGTTCCTGGAAATTTTGTTGTCCGCCAGGCAACAACTACTGATTACGTATATTGGTCAATCCCAAGCTACCAATGAAAGGATTGCGCCGTCTGTAGTGGTTAATGAATTACTGGACGTGCTCAAAGACGTTTACCAGTTAACCGGCTTGATTACCTATCATCCGCTACAAGCGTTCAGCCCAAGCTATTTTGACAGCACGACAGAATTAGCAAGTTTCTCGAAAATTGATTGCGACATCGTCAAATCGCTTGCCACGCCTACAAAAGAAACCTCTGCTTGGTGGCAAGGCGATCTTCAAGCTGACCCCGAAGAAGTCATAGAAATCAGCGACCTATTTAATTTTTTTCAACATCCACAGCGCTATTTCTTGCGAAAGCAAGTTGGCTTACAGCTGACTGAGATATATTCCGATATCGAAGAACGCGAACCTTTTTCGTTAAATGAATTACCGATTTACAGAGTTTTTGAGGAATGGATCGCCCAATCACTGCACGACAAAACCATTTCTGTCGATAAGCTTAAAGCGCAAGGTCGCTGGTTAGCGGGCACGATCGGTGAACTTGAGTTCGACCGTCACCAGTCGGCGGTAATTGACTTTGTTAACCGCATACGAAACATTGATATCGGTCCGGCAATGGAAGCCTTAGCCATCGACGCAAAAATTGGCGATTGCCGGTTAATTGGCAAATTGGGTAATCGTTTCCAAAACGGCAACCTTATTTACCGCTATGCGAATTTAAAAGGCAAAGATTTTATCAATGCCTGGCTATATCACCTGATCACTAATCTGGTCGAAAGCCGATCAACGCATCTCTTAACCGCTGATTTTTACTGTCTGTTTTCTCCTATACAATACCCAACGGATCTGTTAGCCGAATGGCTTGAAATTTACCAAAAAGGCCTGCGTCAACCGAATACGTTCTTTACCGAAGCCGCGTTGGCTTATGTCCAACAATTAACGAATCCAAAAGCGAAAAAAACACCATTGGAAGCAGCCATTGCAACGGTATTCAAAGCAATGGAATATGATTCCGACATCAGGCAATTGTTCGGCAACAACGAAGATTTAAATGTGGTGATTACTGAAACTTTCGGGGGATATTGCGAAACTTTACTAGCTCCGATCTGGCAGGCTGCTCATGGCGGTTAACGATTTCGATCCAGTAAGCACCGAACTTAACCAAGGCGTCAGCCTGATTGAAGCCAGTGCGGGAACAGGTAAAACCTTCACCATTGCCATGTTGGCGTTGCGCATGGTGGTTGAACTGGATATACCGATCGACAAAATTCTGGTCGTAACATTCACCAAAGCGGCAACAGAAGAACTTAAGACGCGTATTCGGAACAGGTTAACGGAAACGAAATCACTATTAATTAACCAAAACCTGGAGTCAGGCAATCCCATATCAGAGTGGCTAGAACGGCTTGACTTAACCCCGAAAATAATTCAACGGCGGCTGGAATTGGCTTTGCTGGATATTGATCAGGCAGGCATTTTCACCATTCACGGGTTTTGCCAACGTGTACTCAGCGAACATGCTTTAGCAAGTGGGCAATTGTTTGACGCTGAATTAACAGACGATTTAGCCGCGATCAAGCAAGCTTGTGTAGATGATTTCTGGCGTCGGGAGATTCAAAATCAACCCGCCTGGGAGACAGCGTTATTAACCAAAGACATCAATACGCCAGAGGAGTTACTTAAGAGCATTGATGGCATCCACGCAAATGCGATTGTTTACCCGCAAGAATGCGACCTTGAAAAAGCACTATCGACAGTGGATAAAGCCATCCAGGCAGCGGCTTTTCATTTTTCACAAGCATTTTCGGCGATTGAGCCTCATGTTCAAGATAAAGTATTTAAGGATAATTTTAAGAAAAATTTTTCAGATAATTGCTTAAACCTGAACAACTGGTTAACCCGTCAAACCTATCAAGTTCCCGATTTAGAAACGCTGGCAATTTTCTCCGGTAAATACCTAAAAGAAAATCTAAACGGCACCCAATTTAAAAGCACAAAAACGCATACTGGCGAAGAAAGAAAAGCAGAGTTTATCGATTCATTAGCTATTGATACACAGCCATTTGATAACTTAGTGGATGCAATGGCTACCTTAACTCTCGCTTTACGCCGGAAACTTCTTGATGATTTACGGAAAATACTAGACGAAGAATTGGAACGCAGGAATGTATGGACTTTCGACAGTCTAATCACCCACCTTGCCAAAGCCTTGCAAAGCAAGCAAGGAGCGGAGTTAACCGATGAATTGAGACACCGGTTTTCCGCTGCGCTCATCGACGAATTCCAGGACACCGACAATGACCAATGGTTGATTTTTTCGACATTGTTCGCCACGCCGAGCCACTATTTGATGCTGGTCGGCGACCCCAAACAAGCGATTTATAAATTCCGCGGCGCGGATATTTTTTCTTATCTCGCCGCCCAGCAACACGCTCAATATCAATACACGTTAAGAAATAACTGGCGTTCCCATCCGCTACTGGTTACGGGAGTTAACCGACTTTTTAACAAATCAAACGCATTTTTCCTGGAGAAAATTAATTTTACGCCTGCGATCTCTCCAACGGCAATCAGTGAAGAAACCCTATTTAACAACAATCAACCCGTTGCGCCATTTGAAGTATGGCAACTTCCCGAAAGTGACAGTAACAACGGATATTGGCAGCACGGGAATCAAGCCGATGAAGTCGTAAGAAACTCTATTGTTAACGAAATATTATCGTTATTAAGTGGCCGAATTTCCCTTCAACCGAGCAATACAAACATTGCCCCCCAAGATATCGCCATATTGGTGCGCAGTAACCAGCAAGCCCGGAATTATCAGCAAACGTTGGCGGTAGCAAATATACCTGCCGTTCTGACCAGTACGGAATCCGTTTTCAATACTGAAGATGCCACACAATTATTTAAACTGCTTGAGTCGATTGCGCACCCCGGGAATCTTAACCTGTTAACCCAAGCATTGGCTTTGGACTGGTTCGGTTGCGACGGACAAGCCCTTCATCAATTATTGCGTGATGAGCAAAGAATGGATGGTTATAGCATCCGATTCTTCAATTATTTCCAGCTATGGCAGCAAAAAGGCGTTATGACTATGTTTCAAACGCTACTGCAACAGGAAAATCTACTTCAACATATGACGCAATCGCAATATGCTGAACGGCGGTTAACCAATATCCAGCATATATTGGAGATACTCCAACAAGCGTCATTGGATCATCATTTGGGCTTGCATAAAACGTTAGCATGGCTAAAAAATTCAATTATCAATGCACAATCCAAAGGCAATACTGAAAACCATCAGTTACGCCTGGAAAACGATGCCGATGCCGTCAAAATCGTCACCATGCACCGTTCTAAAGGCTTGGAATACCCTATCGTATTTTGTCCATTTTTGTGGCAAGGAAACAATTTAAAGAATAAGAAACCATTTATTCAGTGCCATATCAAAGACATCGATGGTACTTATCAAGCCATTGCCGATTTAGGGTCTTCAGATTATGAGCAGCACTTCGGACAACAAAGGTTCGAACAACAAGCGGAGGATGTCAGGCTCGCTTATGTCGCAATGACACGGGCGAAATATCGGTGTTACATTGTTTGGGCGGACGTGCGGACGAAAGATGCTGCCAATCAATCAGCTTTATCTTGGCTTTTGGGACTGGGTGAACGAAATTTTAATGACCAGCAAACCATATTGCAAAAATTGCAAACTGACAACCCGGATATTTTCAGTTATCGATTGCTTGAGAAAACAGAAGCTATCACTGACCGCTATCAAGCAAAAAAGCCTGAAAGCACATTTTTAGCAAAGAAACTCCAGCGATCCTTGTTTACTGACTGGCAAATGAGCAGTTATACCGCATTGTCCGCACTTAGCGTTAACGAAACGCCAGAATTGCCGAAAAATAAAGCCGATGAGCTACCAGATTTTGCCATAGAATCCGGCGAATCATTGCCGTCCGGGGCGCACACCGGCAATGTCATTCACGAGTTACTGGAAATTCTTCCATTTAAGGATTTGGCTAGAAAAGCAGATATTTCTGAATTAAGGAATCAAATCAGTCGTCGTTACGGTTTAAGGTTAACCCAACCGGAAACCATCGATAACTTGTTATGTAACGTTGTGTCTACATCTTTAGCGTTATCGGATGAAAACTTTAGATTGATGAACCTGCAAGAACATAAGTGCTTGAAAGAAATGCCTTTCTATCTGTCACTATCCTCAGCAAACACTGAAAACATCAACCTAATGCTTCGAGATGAATCTACATTCCAGCCTTTGACCAGCAAGAAAATCAGCGGATATCTCACCGGCTTTATTGATTTGATATGCGAATATGACGGTAGATATTACGTCATGGATTATAAAACCAATACTTTGCCAAATTATATGGCAGAAACCTTAACCGATGCCATGCGCGAACATAATTACGGCCTACAGTACTGGCTATACTGCGTGGTATTACATCGTTATCTGCAAACACGGCTGCCCGGCTACTCTTATGAAAAATATTTTGGTGGGGTGCGTTATTTATTCGTGCGCGGCATGCAGCCTGATGTGCCGATGAGCGGGGTTTTTCATGCCCATCCTGATATTTCAAAATTGGATGCGTTAAGTGCATTATTCAGGGCTTGATGATGCGTTCAGAGACTAAATTTGAAATCCAAAATACAGCTAGCCGATTGGATATAGCTTTCGCTGAATTTCTGTGCCAGCGGTCGACTTTAGACGAAATCAATCGGCAACAGTTAAAAACAATATTAATCAATCTTTCGGAACAGCAGAACCAAGGTCATAGCTGCGTAATAGTCAATGATTCGGAAAAAAAACTTTTGCTTGCTTCAGAGTTAACCAGTAATCACCCGACTGAGGATATACAAAGCTACCCTTTAGTCATTGAGGATCATAGGTTATACCTCCATCGATATTGGCATTACGAAAATCGCTTGGCCAAAAAAATTCAGCAACTATCCAGTAAAAATAATTTTATTGAAGATATAGACACACGGCTAAACCCATATTTCCCTGCTTCGCATAAAGAAGCCGATAGCCAACGCGAGGCCGCGAAAAAAGCGTTACTACATAGCTTCTGTATTATCACGGGTGGTCCAGGCACAGGAAAAACTACAACTGTGTGCAAGATTTTGGCTTTATTACAGGAACTTGCACATGAACCGTTAACCATTGCGTTGTCAGCACCTACAGGCAAGGCAGCGATGCGTTTGCAGGAAGCTATAAGCAATAGCCTGTTATCTTTTGATTGCGCTGAGAATATCAAAACTAAATTGCCTCAAACGGCATTTACGTTGCACCGTTTACTGGGAGCAAAACCGCCAACGCCATATTTCAAGCATGATACCGAAAATCCTCTGACTTATGACGTCATTGTTGTTGATGAAGCCTCCATGGTCGACCTGGCTTTGATGAGCAAACTGATTGACGCATTAAAACCGGATGCGCGTTTGATCCTGCTTGGCGATAAAGATCAGTTAACATCCGTAGAATCTGGCTCCGTGCTTGCCGATTTGATTACGGCATTACCGGAAAATACCGCCGAACTTAACCATTCGTTTCGTTTTGATTCGACGATAAAAGCGCTGGCGGAAGCGGTTAACCAACAGAATGGCGAACTAGCCTGGGAAATTCTCTCCACAGAAACAGGCAATGTCGGCATCATAAACCTTCAAAACCTGATCGGGCATATTCTTAACAAGCGGCAAAAATACGATAATTTAGTCAAAATTGGTGCGAATTTTATTGATATCTACAAGGAATTTAGTCGTTTTCAAGTATTATGCGCTAACCGCCACGGCAATGTAGGTGCACTGGCAATAAGCAATTTGATTGAACGCAACTTATTTCATGGATCAGGTTGTTATAACGGAAATTCTTGGTATCCAGGGCGACCAGTTCTAATTCTGCAGAACAATCACTTATTAGGTTTATACAATGGTGACATCGGCATCTGTTTGCCGAGTCGGGAGTTGGAAGACAAATTAATGGTGTATTTTCAACGTCCTGATGGAGGCGTAAAACAATACCCACCAGCAAAAATACCATCCTGTGAAACAGTATTCGCAATGACTGTCCATAAGAGCCAGGGTTCTGAATATGACGAAGTACTCATCGTATTACCTGAAACGATTAATCCGGTACTCTGTAAAGAGCTCCTTTATACGGCAATAACCAGAGGGAAAATCATGGTTAACATTTGTGCTGCCAAGGATGTCTTTTTTTTAACCGTAAACAAAAAAATTAATCGTGAGAGTGGGCTTACAAACAAGATAAAAGAAAAATCATAACCAAATCTTTAACAAGCAACTTATGTGAATATTTGCAACAAAAACTAAAAAGCTGTTGAGGTGTCATTACCTGTTACGAACAATGATTTAACTATGCTGTATCTAGCTAGACATTTTAATTTGGCTTCAGCGCCCAGTCGCCCTAGACAAAAAAACCTAAAAATTTACTTCACTAAACTTTGCATTGGGTGTAAGCACCTTTAGCTTTACCAAGCGTGTTAGTTCGATATTATGGCGCTGATCGTTTTCGATAATAAGGTATTCATGACCTTCTGCGGCTACAACATCAATAGCTTTGCCTTCTAATGTTTGCTTGTCTTTTAACTCAACCCTTACAAAATATTTGTACATGCAGGCAATTTCTAGGTAATCATGTAAGTCGCAGGAAATTGGTTTTGTCATAATTAAAATCAAAATTTAGTTAATTTCAGTCTTGATAACAGTTTATTGTTAACTTTGCGGCATAACAAATATGTTCTGTTTTAAGCGCATGCTTTGTTATCTTTAGAAATCTTCCCAGCAATGGTGAAATGATAAAGCATAGGCGGCTTGATGCAAATTGTTCACGTCTCTTAATCAAACCAATCGTGAATCAGGTTTCTTCATTCCCGCCTAATTTGTAGGGTTTAATGTACTGTCGCAGGCTGTCAATCGTCTGGGGCAGATATTCCGAATTATTGGCACTGGTAAAAACCAAGTAGACCGGTAATTTGAATTGCAGACTATCCGGAACAATAAATAGCTGCTTGGATTTGATGAAGGGTGCTGCCATGCGAATGGGTAAAAAACAGGAACCACTATTGTTGATAATTAGTTGCACCGCTAGCCAGCCAATGTTGACTGTTTGCTGTGAGCTTTCAAGGTTGGGATAACTGTCACTATGCTGGGCATAAAAATACGGCCCCCACTCGACATAAATATAATCCTCATTTGGCCAGGATTTGTCGGGATCGGTCGTCACCAGGACTAGCGCTTCGTCAAATAAATGTTCTATTTGTAAGCCAGGATCGTGTTGGGGAGAGTACATCAAGCCAATATCTAAAGAACTTTCGATCAGGCGGCGCATTAAATCTTCTTCAAAGCCGATGTCGCAACGTATCGAAATATCGGGAATTTTTCTCCTGATTAAATCGATCCAACCGGGAAGCAATTCCTCCCATAAGGCAATTCGCGCTCCGATCCTGATGCTACCTTTAAACTGATTTGGCAAGCCAATATCATGCCGTGCCTGTTCTAAAGTCAATAAAACCGCTTTTGCATGCCGCAAAAAAAGTTGGCCTTGTGGGGTCAAGTGAGCTCCAGAACGGTTTCGAATGAATAAGGAAACCCGCAAATAAGCTTCCAAACGTTGTATGCGAGTGCTTACCGCAGACTGGGTGACGTACAAGCGATTTGCTGCTTCTTGAAAGCTGCCATTAGCCGCCACGCTTAGAAAAGTTCTGATTTGCTCAATATCCATTAGAAATAATATTAAATATATCGATATTAAAGTCAAATAAATATCGTTTGTTTAATATAAAAGGAAGAAGCTATAGTTTCGCCTATTAAATTGTTTTTCGTATCACCCGTAAGTTTAGGATCGATATTGATCTCTAACCAACCGATCTTGATTCATTTTCACCATGATTTTTGGTGAATAGTTAAATATTTTTGTCATACAAAGGAAGGAATTACGCGATGTTCAACAAAAACTTAAAAGCGTTCATTGGCATTAATAAAATTAAAAACTATCGATTGGAGCCAATAAAAAATTGCTGGTTAACTTCTCCAAATAAAAAAAGAAAGGAGGTGGATAAGTCGAATCAATGTGGTTTACAACGACTGATATTGTCGCTGCCGCTTCTGCTAATGGCGTGTGGAATGCCCACGGTTAAGCTTCCTGTTTCATCCGCATCATCTTTCAAATCGATCATGGTGGTAGCCATCGAATCGCCGCCTTTAGAGGTAATTCCTGATTTGTTGGAATCCCGTTTTCCAGTCTACAGGCATTTTTATAATATGGATTTGCCTCTCTATTCAGAAAAGAAACTTTACCGTTATCCCGGTGGGATTTTAATTTCCGGCCAGGTAGTTTCGGATGATAGCGTCGAGCTTGAATCGTTAAAAAACGACCCAAACTCACTAACGTTTGCAGAAAATCGACCTGCTTTGTTTAATCAACAATATAAATGGATGCCAACGTTTGACTTGGCTTCGGCAGCAGTAGAAAACTTAACCCAAAGTAAACTCTACACAACAATAGGCAAACATTATCTTCCACTACCGGTTAGCACGGCAAATCTTAACCATTGGCATGATGCGATAGAGCAATGGTATGCGAGCAACACTACGCAAACAAATTATCAGCAATTATCTTCTCATCCTGTCGATGCGGTGCTGGAAATAGGTATAAACCAATACCGGATATTTGAAGGGCAGTTTTCATTACAAGTTTTAATCAAAGTTATCGATCCAAATACCGGAAAGGTTCTCGCTAAGACCAGACAAGCAGATTATTCATTCGAGGCATCCGCGCAATCATTGCTGCAACCTGACGGCGTCGCTTTTAAAGCATTAAACCGAAAAATGGGAACACGATTATTGAACGAAGGTTTTCAGGATATCGGATTGATTCCAGTTATCCATGAGGTTAACCAATTACACAATAATAGCTAGCATCACTAATACCCGCCTAACTGCACTTCCATGCCTAGTATTTATCCCAAAAAACTCCGTGGCTGGCGTTTTGTCTTGTTCAATGCTTGCTTGGGATTAGGCCATGCCTTGGTTTTGTTTAATGCAGGCGCATACATAGCAATGCTACCAAGGATAGCGTGTGGCTTATCTATTCCGCCCAGTTTTTCAACCTGGACGCAAACCGATTATATGACTGGATTGGCGTTAGGCTTCCCCGTTGGCAACTGGCTGTCTCGCCGGATAGGAGAATATCGCGTCTTTGTGTGGGCGTTTTTTATTTTTGCCATCGCCTCGTTAATTTGTGCCTGTTGTTCTTCGTTGTATGCGTTTCTGGCGGCACGAATTATCTTGGGATTTGTTGGTGGTATCACGCTACCGATTGGCCAATCCATGATCTTAAATGAATATCCGGACCGAAATAAAACGATCGGGATCGGACTCTGGAGCTTATTTACCCTGACGCCATTCACATTCGGCCCATTGGTTGGCGGCTGGATAGCCGATAACTTGGGATGGCGCTGGCTATTCAAAGTGAATGTCCCCATCGCTTTGATGATTAGCGGCATTATTGGCGCTTTGCTTTTTCGACGCGGCAGCAAACGCATTCGTCGTCGTTTTGATACCGTTGGTTTTGTATTACTAACTATAACGATGTTTAGTTTTCAAACTTTACTAAATCAGGGTAACGACTGGGATTGGAGTAACTCTACTTACCTAGTAAGTTTATTGATTTTAACTTTTGCCAGTTTGGCCTATTGGATATTTTGGGAACTAGGAACCCCCCATCCTTTTTTGGATATTAGGCTTTTTGCTCACCGTAATTTCGCAATTGGCACTATTGTGATCTTTATCGGCTTTTTGTTTTTTCAAGGGCTTTTATCTTTACTGATCGTCCAGTTGCAACTATCGCTTGGCTATTCATCCTATCTTGCCGCCCTGGTATTTTTACCAATGGTGATTTTTGGTAAACCTATTGGCTGCATTTTTCATCTCGCGATTAAACACTTCGATGCCCGTGCATTGGCATCCCTGAATTTACTGGGTTTTTCCACAGTCTATTATTGGTTAAGCCGATTCGATCAAATTTCGGATTACGGCGAGCTATTTTGGCCTAAGCTGTTCGAAGGTATTTTTCTGGGAAGTTTTTTCTTGCCGCTAACAATATTGTTATTGCATGGCTTACCCGCAGAGCGGCAATGGCGGGCAATAGAATTGGCAGGGATGCTACGTATTGCAGCCGGCGCTATCGGCATCAGTTTTCAGGGTATCGTATTTTATCAACGCGCTCCCTTTCACTTTACCCGATTCGCCGAAAACCTTACACCATTCGAATCTAACTTTAACGAGACGATAGATAAATTAAGCACAGTTGGCTTAACCGACTTAACCGTATATGCAAAATACGTCCAACTGGTTAAACAACAATCAGCGGTATTGGCGATGAACGATGCCTTTTTAATTGCCAGTTGGGTCTTTATCGGTTTAGCCGTTATCGTCTGGTTTGCAGAACCTACCAAACAATCAACCCGCCGCAGCCGGTCGCAGAATATCCGAGTTCGTGCTTTAGCTATTTTGGCGAGGGAAGAAGTATGAACCCGTTACGCTTAGGGATGGGATTGACGACGTTGTTGTTAACAGCAAGTTGCGCCTGGTTACCGGAATCGAGCAAGCGAGCCGAAGCTATTTCAATGCCCACATTCAATGTTACGTTAAACAATGCGAACAAATCGGTAAAAATCATTACAAATTGGCCAAACCAAAACTGGTGGCAGGATTTCAAGAGTCCTGAATTAAACCGATTAGTCACGACCGCATTATCTGATAGTCCAGACTTTAAGCGAGCAGCAGCACGACTTCGACAATCACAAGCGATGGTGGATGCGCAGGCCGCCGAACTTTATCCCACTATCGATGCCAATGTGAGTTTCAGTGCCCAGCGTTTTTCTGCAAATAGTGTGCAGGCTAAACTAGCAGGAGAGCATTTTCGGCATTTGCTGATCAATCCCCTGGTACTTCGCTATCACTTGGATTTATGGGGACAGGATAAAACGGCCTTGGCAGGGGCAATAGGCAAAGCGCAAGCCGCAGAAACAGAACTAGCAGATGTCCGGTTACTGCTCGCGACAGCGGTGAGCAAAGCCTATTTCGACTTGGCTAGCTTAATTGATAAACTTAAGATAACAGAGCAGTTGATTGATTGCCGGATGCAACTGCTGCACTTATCAGAAGTACGTTTTCGTATCGGCCTGACTTCTACCGCGTCTTTATTTTCTGATCAAACCGCGGTAAAAACCGTCGAAGAACAACATGCTAGCCTCCACTACGAAATTGAAGTTCGAAAAAACCTGTTAGCCATACTGGCCGGAAAAGGACCGGATTGGGGAAGAACGATTCGCGTTGAAACGCTTGCAAAACCGGCTCTGTATTTGCCCAAAGATTTACCCTTACATCTGCTTGCCCACCGACCCGATATTCAAGCAGCACGACTGCGCATGGAAGCCGCCGCCCAAGCGATCAAAGTAGCCAAAACAGCCTTTTATCCTGATATAAACCTGGTCGCATTTACCGGCTTGCATAGTGTCAGCCTTTCAGATGTTTTGTTGCAAGGTTCCAGCCTTGCCTATGCCGTAGGCCCCTCCATAGATTTTCCAATTTTTGAAGGAGGACGCTTGCGGGCTCAGTTGGGCTACCAGGAAGCCGCTTATGATGAAGCGGTTGAGAACTACAACACATATGTTCTCCGGGCTGTTCAGGAAGTGGTAGATGCGCTGGCTCGCTGGCAAGATGTCGCTACACGCATAGAACAACACCAGGAGCTTCTGGGCACAGTCAAGGAGTCTCGACGGATTGCCGAAGTTCTTTATCGCCAGGGCATTAATGACAAAAACGAATCTTTGCTTGCAAGCGCTGAGGAACAAGTCCAAATGTTAAAAATGGCTGACTTGCAACGCGAGTTTTTCACATCGGTCGCTCAACTTTATAACGCATTAGGCGGCGGTTATTTGGATATTTCTAACAAACATTAAATGACAAAGAGAATCCGGCCCAAAGAGATAATCCGGCAAAGAAATCGCAGACTGACGGCAGTCACGTTGTTATTATTGCTTTCTGTTTTCGGTTACCTGGCTTACTGGTGGCATATCGAAAAAGACTGGGCAAGCACAGACGATGCTTTTGTTGCTGGGCATCTAGTCACCGTGAAATCCCAGACAGAAGGCACAGTAGTTGAAATACTTGCGGAGAATACGCAAGCTGTTACTCACGGACAACTTTTGGCTCGACTTGACGGCACCCGAGCGCTGATTGGCTTGCAACACGCCCAGGCAGCATTGGCTGAAACCGTGCGCAATATTGTTACCTTAAAAACAAGCATCGAAACCATCAAGCAAAAAACTTTAGCCAAAGAAGCAGAACTTAACCAAGTAAAGCACGACCTAGCCCGTTTTTTAGGCGGGGTTAAGGAAGGTGCCGTATCTGCGCAGCAAGTGCAAAATACTCAGGATAAAATAAACGAATTGCAGTCAACCATAGCCGCTCTAATAACTGAAAAATCAGGGATTGAAGCCCAAATACAAGGAGTAAGAGTTGATACGCATCCTTCTGTGGAAAAAGCCAAAAGTCAAGTCCGTCAAGCTTACCTTGCATATCGCCGACGCAATATCCTTGCCCCAATTTCTGGCGTAGTTGCCAAACGAAAGATACAGGTTGGTGATTCAGTCAAGGAAGGGACGTCATTAATGATAATAGTCCCGCTTGATGATCTATGGATTGAAGCCAATTTTCTGGAAACACAGGTTAAGAAAATCAAACCAGGACAAAATGCGGAAATTAAGGTCGATGTTTACGGCGACGAAATCATTTATCATGGCAACGTGCAAGGCTTAACGCCTGGAACGGGAAGCACCTTTGCCCTACTGCCCACCGACAACGCTACTGGAAATTTTATTCATATTGCAGAACGGTTACCAGTGCGCATAAGCCTAGTTCCTAAGGAATTGCAAAACAACCCATTGCGGCCGGGTTTATCAACTTTGACACGAATCAATATATCCAAATCAGACCAACCAACAAACTCTTCTAATGTTACAACAACAGGCAACGCTTACCGAACCTCAATTTATAACAGCGAACTCGACGATGTTGAAATGTTAATTCACAAGATTATCAAAGCAAATAGATAATAAATATAGGATTACCATAACTTGTAAACCGTCGCTAAAATGCTCACGCTAACCAATAAGCACATTAAGGATAACATCCATCCTGCACGGATATAATCTTTAAATTGATACCCCCCCGGCCCATATACCATCAGATTAGTTTGGTATCCATAAGGCGTCATGAACTCAGCAGAACCAGCGAAAGCAATCGCCAGAAAATAAGGGGTTGGCTCGCTAATGCTCATCAATTTCAATAGCGAAACAGTCACCGGAAACATAATGGCGACACCGGCCTTATTTGAGACCAGCATGGATAAAACATTGGTCGCCAAGTACACGATAAACAATAAAGCTACCGGATGGTTGAGCTGTAATGCCGACTCTTTAATCGCTGAGGCAATGGTCGCATCTAAGCCGCTATTATGCATCGCTTTCGCAAAACCCAGGGAAAGAGCAAGTACAAAAAACAAGTCCAGATCCAGACTGTTTTTTAATTCGGTGTAACGACCGAAATTCAATACAGCAATCAGACATAGAATCAATAGCAAGGCTTTAAAAAGCGTGAAGACACCTATGGCGCTTAAAACCAAAGCACCGACAATACCCACGCCAAGACACGTACTCTTTAAAGGACTGAAATTGGTGATATCTTTTAAACGATTAATGACAAAAATGTCATTCGTTGCATTGGCGCGTTCATCAAAATCATGCCCAGCCATGAGTAATAAAAGATCACCTTGTTCCAGCACTAGCTCGCCTAGTTTGCCACGCAGGCGTTCTCCGTTACGGCTCACCGCAACCACCGAGGCGTTAAACAAAGCACGAAAATTGGATTCACGAAAAGTTTGTCCGATTAACGATGACTGTGCCGAAATAATACATTCAACTACGTTGGCTTTTTCTTTGCCTTCCTTCATGATCGACCCGGGCACTGAAAGACCAGGATTTGATTGCAACAAATCGACAATAGTGGCGGTTTCCCCAGCAAAAATCAGGATATCTCCGACTTTAATTTTCTCGCTGGGAGCCACGGCAGGAATGAGTTCATCGCCCCTAATAATCTCAGCGAGATAAAGCCCCTTTAAATTTCTTAACCCGGCTTGCTCGATGGTTTTATCAATAAGCGGTGAATTGTCGGCAATATAAGTTTCAACAATGTACTCGCGAAGACTTTGCTGATAGTTTTCCAATAAACCTTTACGATCCGGCAAAAATTTCGGCATTAACAACACTAAATAGCACACACCGACAGCCGCAATACCCATTCCTGGCAAAGTAAAATCGAAAAATTTTAAGGGTTTAAATCCAGCCTCGGTTACAAAGCCGTTCACCACCAGATTGGTGGAAGTCCCAACTAATGTTAGCGTTCCGCCCAAGATTGTGGCGTAAGATAACGGCAACATCACTCTGGAGGGAGAAATCTCTTTTTTTTGACACCATTCGTACACATAGGGCATCAAGATAGCGACTAACGGCGTATTGTTAACAAACCCGGAAATAAAGGTAACCACTGCCGATTTGCGGAATAAAAATCCCTTGTAACTCAATTCACGCGGAAATAGGGATTTGAAAACGACATCCAACAAACCGCTTTTTCTCAACACATCACTAATTACCAGTAATAACAATACACTAATCAATTGTTCATTAGCTAGTCCGCCTAACATATCGACAGAATTAGTAATGCCTATCATAAGAAATATAATGTTTGCCGCCAAAAAAATGAGCACTGGTTTTGCCCAATTTTTGAACAATGCGGTCATCATGCCAAATATGACAAACAACACCACAATCTGTTGAAAATCCGAATTAAGCACTCATATCTCCAATCTTGGTAAGGGTTAACCTGTAAAAATCAGGTAGTAAATTAATGTTATTTAAAACAGACCAGCTTTCTTAATCAAAGCATTTTAGAGTGACTAATTAAAAGTTTAGCCCACATTTGGCTTACCCAATTAATCTTCTTCTACCTCTATTCCGGCTTGATTGCTGATATTTTTTGGGAAGGTTTTTTTAACTTTAACCCCCAAGTCGACAAAACTGCTGGCTTGCCGGATAAGATTGCCGTGACCGTGCGTTAACTTGTTCATCACGCTGTCATAAGTGCCATGCACCACACTAAGCTGCTTACCCAATTTATCGAGCTCTTCCACAAACCCGCAAATCTTGTCGTAGACCGCCCCGGCTTTTTCAGCAATGATTCTGGCATTTTCATTCTGTCTCTCATAACGCCAGATATTTTCGATAGTGCGCAATGTTGCCAGCAAAGTTGTCGGCGTAACGACGACAATCTTGTGTTCGAAAGCATCCGTAAATAATGCTTCATCGGCCTGAAAAGCGGCCACAAAAGCGGCTTCTATCGGCATGAAAAGAAGCACAAAATCCAGTGATTTTATGCCGTGTAATCGGGAATAATCTTTGTTGCTTAAAGATTTAATATGCTCCCTAACCGCACCGATATGCTGTTTGATGGCATGTAGACGCTCCTGATCGTCATCTGTCGCGCAGTAACGCTCGTACGCCGAAAGAGAAACTTTAGAATCAATGATGACATCTTTGTTGTCCGGCAATCGAATGATGACATCCGGCTTGAAAAGACGGTTATCTTCATCCCGGAACGCACCTTGGGTATCATACTCGATACCTTTTCTTAACCCAGAGCGCTCAAGCACTTTCTCGAGAATCATTTCACCCCAGTTGCCTTGGGTTTTTCTATCGCCTTTCAAGGCAAGGGTTAAGTTCAAAGCTTCCTGATTCATTTTGGCGGTGTCTCGCCGTAACGAGACAATTTCTTCACGCAGAGAGATGCGGTCTTTATTTTCGTTGTCGTAAACCGTTTCGATACGTTGCTTGAACTCGCCTATTTGTTCCTTGAGTGGGCTAATCAAAAGATCAATATTGGATTTGTTTTGCTCAGCAAATTGTTTGCTGCGGTCATCAAAGATTTTACTCGCCAAATTTTCAAATTGGGTTTTCAACTGGACTTCGGCATCTTGTAAGAGGCTGAGCTTTTCAAACGCGCTTTTTTCCTGTTCGGCAATGCGGGCTTGAAGTTCTGCGTTTCTGGTTTTTGCGGTGGTTAACAATTGTTGATATTGTCTTAACTCCGCTTCGGTGTGTTCCAGATGCCTGAGTTTTTCTTCTGCTACCGCCAGGTTAACTTTGAGTTGTTGCAGTTTTATCCGGTCTTTTCGACTGAATACATGCATCGACATTCCACCAGTGAACGCACCGAAGCACGCTATGACCCAAAGTGGCAGGCTGTGAAAAAACTGTATCGCGTTCAATTTTTTCTTATTTTTTCAGGGTGGTGGAGAAAACTTTTTCCGCAGTTGCCAGCGTTTTCTCAATATCGCCGTCAGTATGCGCAGCGGAGATAAAACCTGCTTCAAATGCGGAAGGGGCAAGATAAATACCTTCTGCAAGCATGGCATGGAAAAACCGTTTGAATAATTCTTGGTCGCAAGCCATAACTTGCGAGAATCGGGTAATTTTATCCTCTTGGCTGAAAAACACACCAAACATGCCACCAACGTGGTTTGTAATTAAGTTAATTCCAGTTATTTTTGCGCGTTCTGTTAAGCCTGAAACTAGTTTTTTGGTTTTTACGGAAAGCTCCGCATGAAATCCGGCTTTACTTATCAACTCCAAAGTTTTTAATCCTGCCGCCATCGCCACAGGGTTGCCGGAGAGTGTTCCGGCCTGATAAACCGGACCTAAGGGCGCCAGATATTCCATAATTTCGCGCTTGCCGCCAAAAGCGCCAACCGGCATGCCGCCACCGAGCACCTTGCCCAACGTGGTTAAGTCCGGAGTGATGCCATATAAACTTTGAGCGCCACCCAAAGCCACACGAAAACCGGTCATGACTTCATCAAAAATCAGGACGGCTTTATATTGGTCGCAAACCGCCCGTAATGTTTCCAAAAATCCGAGCACGGGCGGTACGCAGTTCATGTTACCTGCAACCGGCTCAACGATAATACAGGCGATTTGTTCGCCTATTTCCGAAAACAATTGTTTAACCGAATCACTGTCGTTATAGGTTAAGGTGATTGTATTTTCGGCAACTGACTTTGATACGCCGGGAGAACTGGGTACGCCCAAAGTTAACGCGCCGGATCCGGCTTTAACTAACAACGAATCGGAATGCCCATGATAGCAACCTTCAAACTTAACAATTTTATCCCGACCAGTATAGCCTCTTGCCAATCTGATTGCGCTCATGGTCGCCTCCGTGCCTGAGCTGACCATACGAATAAGACCAATCAACGGCATCAGTTCACAAACTTTTTGCGCTAGCAATGTTTCAACTTCGGTGGGCGCGCCAAAACTTAACCCTTTGTCAACACTGGCTTTAACGGCAGCAATCACATCCGGATGGGCATGGCCTAAAACCATCGGTCCCCATGAACCGACATAATCAATATAAGCGTTACCCATGCTGTCGTAAATGTAAGCGCCAAGAGCATGATCGATAAAGACAGGTGTGCCTCCTACCCCATTGAATGATCGCACGGGAGAGTTAACTCCGCCGGGAATAACTTTCTTGGCTTCTGTAAATAAAGATTCTGCTGTTTGGGTCATAATAAATTTTTGGACTCGTATATTTGGTTTGCGCCTGAAAGGCTAAATTGAATAAATTACAATCATTCTTGCATGTTAATTCTCGAATGTTAGCGACTTAGCGGCTAAACTGATGCTACTATTGTTAACAGTAGATTGGGACTTCCACTCACGCTATACAATCCAACATCTTATCAAAATCTTAACAAATAAGGAGGTGCAAATGGCACAAATTGAAGATATTGAAGGCATCGGCCCGCAATTCGCTGAAAAACTTCAGGCTGCAGGCGTGAAGTCAGTAGAAAAATTATTAGAAGTAGGCGCTACGGCAAAAGGCCGCGATGAATTGGCAGCGCAGACAGGGATTAGCTCCAAACAAATCCTGCGTTGGGTTAACCATGCCGACTTGTTCCGTATTAAAGGCGTGGCCGGACAGTTTTCTGAATTATTAGAAGCCGCTGGCGTGGATACCGTTCCAGAGCTTGCACAGCGTAATGCAGAAAACCTGCAGCAAGCCTTAGCTAAAACCAACGATGAAAAAAACTTGGCAAAAACAACACCGTCTTTATCCCAAGTTTCTGATTGGATAGCCGAAGCAAAAAATTTGCCCAAGATTGTCCATCATTAAATTGTTAATTTAAGAGGAATTATCATGGTAGTGAGAAAATCAGTAACCTTTTCACTACCATCTTATAATCAAGAACTTCGAATTAAAATTGAATAATCTCACCTCTAAAACCGATTCAACATTTTCTTTACTAAAAACAGCTCACTAAACTACAAATCCACATGTGCTATATTTAATCAGAGGGCGGCTAATCCTTGTGATGCTAAATGTCGTGCTTTCATTATGATGCAAAACTGATATAATTTCGGTTCTTGTTTACATGCTGTGACAATGCAGTGGGTTTTTATTAATAATAGGGAGTTACTATGCTTATCTTGACACGACGGGTAGGAGAAACACTCATGATAGGTGATGAAGTAACCGTCACAGTCCTTGGAGTTAAAGGGAATCAAGTTCGCATAGGTGTCAACGCACCCAAAGAAGTTTCCGTCCACAGGGAAGAAATATACGAACGCATAAAAAAAGAACAATCTGATACGGGTAATCCCGAAGGTTAAAAAGCTTAAGGAGAGATGGCCGAGAGGCCGAAGGCGCTCCCCTGCTAAGGGAGTATGTGCCAAAAGCGCATCGAGGGTTCGAATCCCTCTCTCTCCGCCATAATAAAAAACTTACTATCCGGTTTAACTTTAATTGACAAAGGACTCAGATAACAACATAATACGCGGCTCACAAAGCGCCCGTAGCTCAGCTGGATAGAGTACTCGGCTACGAACCGAGCGGTCGGGAGTTCGAATCTCTCCGGGCGCGCCATGAAACAAATATAAATTTGAATATTCCCCTGTAGCTCAGTCGGTAGAGCGGGTGACTGTTAATCACTAGGTCGGCGGTTCGAGCCCGTCCGGGGGAGCCATATAAATCAAAGGCTTAATAATGTATCAAGCTATTTCTTTTCCCCGTGGGACACTAGCGAGGACACTTAGAAATAAATCAACACAACAATTCTCAACACAAATACTGTAATACTACCTATGCTTTTCATAGCATTCGGAGTCCTCGGTTTTCATGCAGCAAACATAACCCCACTCGGCGTTTCCCCCTAGATTCTTTGATGATGCGAAACTATGAGACATATTTCCGCACTGGCTTAATCCGTTTGCGATACCTAAGAATTCCTCAGTGCCACTAGAATAATAAAAATACGTGTTATATGTGGCCTCCTCAATTTCTTTGCAGGAAAAATCAGAATATTCTTTGCATTCATCACTACATCCGCTTAGAGAAAGAATTACAACAGCGATAAAATTTATTCGTGACGTTAGCTCTGACATGGAGCATAACCCTCATGGATGCCCAATTTAGATAGATACAGGTAAACTGTAATTTTATCGGAAACTGCACTTGCCATAGTATTGGCTAGGGACGAGTTCTTTAAACAAAATGCCGTTTCGACTGTGAACTGCATCTCCAGAATTAGCAATAGTAGTAACCATTACGTTGCCAGAATTAGTAATTTCTACAAATGTGATGCCGTTAACCTGTTTCACTATTTGCACTTCTGATGAGCCATTATTCCCTATCACATAGGCCTTTCCTGCGCTAGAGTCAGCAATATACTGAAGCTCAAATGGGGAGTTTTGTTTCTCTAACCCCTTTGGTGTAGCTTCAACAGGAAACCTGCATATGTAGCTAATCGTTGAACCGTATGCAATTGGACATATTGCAAAGAAGGCGCAGATTAGCCTAAAAGCGATTGAAGCAATATTCATATCTAGTTAAAGTATTTGAAATTAAATCAACCTGAATATAGGTCACCCCCCTCAGCGCGCAATTGAAAACAAATTATTTAGAGTCATTTTATTCTTTACTGCCCCTTAAGTGTCCCATTAATAGAATTGCAGCCCATTAGAACCTATAAAAACTAGATTACAAGCCATATAGACGGGTGATTACCTATCACTTGTTGCTAATTATCGCGGCTTGTTGTAGCATTATATCGACACAAAAAAACGGGCATGGCGGTGCGACGAACACCACCAAACCCTACCGATTCACTTAACAGTTAAGGTTAAGCAAATGGCTACTGCAAATTATACCGCCATTGCCCCACGGGGGCATTATGGCAAACTTTGAGACACGGGAAACCCAAGATGGCAAAACCAGTTATCGGGTAAAAATTCGGTTAAAGGGTTATCCGCCCCAAACAGCAACCTTCCAACGGTTGACCGATGCCAAAAAATGGGCGGCGGCTACCGAATCGGCAATCAGGGAGGGGAGGCACTTCAAGACAGCCGAAGCCAAAAAGCACACCTTAGCCGAATTGGTAGACAGGTACATCAAGGACGTATTACCCACGAAGCCAAAACAAGCGGTAAAACAGAAACAACAGCTTGAATGGTGGAAAGACAAAATCGGGGCGTACCTGCTTTCCGATATTACTTCATCCATGATTGTTCAGTACCGTGATGAATTGGCAAGCGGTGAAACTTACCGAGGCACACAGAGAAGCCCTGCCACCGTAGTACGTTATATGGCGGCTCTCTCCCATGCCTTCACCATTGCGGTCAATGATTGGCAATGGCTGGAAGATTCACCCATGCGTAAAGTCAAAAAGCCGAAAGAGTCACGCGGTCGGGTGCGTTTTCTGGATGAAGCCGAACGCATCAAGCTATTAGCGGCTTGCAAGGAATCATCAAATCCTTTGCTTTACCCCTGCGTAATCCTCGCCTTATCCACCGGAATGCGGCAAGCCGAACTGATGGGCTTGAAGTGGCAGGACGTTAACCTTAAGGACGGCTACCTAATCCTGCACCAAACCAAGAACGGCGAACGGCGGCGCGTACCCTTGGCAGGGCATGGGCTGGAACTATTACGCGAACATGCCAAGATAAGGCGGCTTGATACCGACTTGCTGTTTCCTGGTACTGTCCACAAAACCAAGCCGATAGACCTACGCAAGCCCTTTGATACCGCACTCAAAGCAGCACAAATCAATGATTTTCACTGGCATGACTTACGGCATTGCACCGCGTCATATCTAGCCATGAATGGCGCGTCATTGGCTGAGATTGCCGAAGTGCTAGGCCATAAGACCCTGCAAATGGTGAAGCGTTACGCGCATTTATCGGATGGGCATGTTAGCAACGTAGTTGCTTCGATGAATGCCAAGATATTTGGGGGCGTGTGATGGATGTGCCAGAACTACCTGATAATACGAAAGAACCTATAGATTATAAAAAGTTTTTTAAATCAGAAGCTGATAGTTTAATCGCCAAGTTAATTTCTGGCAGCGGGAAGGCCGAAAGTGAATGGGACAAGTCCGATTGGAAGATATTGCCCGTCACTATCGAAGCCACCATGAGCGGCACTTTGTTGGCCGAGTGGTATAAAGTGATGGTGGCCAGTAAAATGACTCCCAATTCCTTTAATACCACTTCGGCAGACATCGTTTTTATCAAATCCATCAAAAAGCTTTGGCCGATGCCGACGATTAAAATCATCACCATCAACTGGGTACCAACCATCAGCACGTTCTTATAGAAGGCAATGGCAATATCCTTGCTCTTAGGCTCGTTCTTTGGCACTACAAAAATGTCGCTCAGTACTGAAAAGAAAATAACCAAAACAACAATACTGATGATTCGATGCTGAAGGAATATTTGGAAAATCGTTTTCATCGTTTAATACCCCACTTTTTTGGCTGGATTATATGCTCCACTCTTAAACTTGTCCTCTAAGGCCATCGCCCTGGATTCCTTGTCGTTTTGCACCTGCATTTGGGTAGCAACAGCATTTTGTTGGGCAATTAACAGCCCCCGGATTTGTAAGAGTTGGTTGGCTTGTTCACTGGCGAGTTCGTTAGCGGCTTGTAAAACCTGCAAACGTCCGGTTGAGGTTTGCGCTGCCTTTTGGAGTGCCTTTAAGTGATTGGCGTCCTTTTGCAATGTTTGTTGCTGCTGGTCAATGCCCCGGAAATAAGGCATCGTTCGCTTTTTTTCGGGCTTGTGAGCCAAATCGGTTGATTTCGGCGAGTTTGGCGCGGTCGAACGGAGTACAGGTGTTGCCGCCAACGCAAGGCAAGAACCGTTAATAATCAATGTCTTGGAATTGGCCGAGAAAATTGTCGAAGCTGCCCAATTGGTTTTTGAAAGAGTCGATCGTATTAGTCAGTTCCACTAACTGCGACACCATGCCTTGGGCATCGTCCCAATTGAACTGGGCGAGTTGCTGGGTATTTTGCAGCATATCCTCCAATTGCAGCTTCGCCGTCATCAATTCCCGCAATTGGGTGGTGTACTGCTCCACCTGTTTCAATTCCTGGGTGACTTCGGAAATGGCGGCAGTGACATTTTGGGCAAAGTTGCTCGGGTCATAAACAACATCACCCATGCCAAATATGGCATAACTTGGTGTGGAAATGGTAAAAACCATCGAGGCAATAAATATACGTAGTGTTTTCATTTTTTCATTCCTCCGGTAACGAATAATCGAACGCTTGGTAGGGTTTTGAAAATGTTAGGTTTTTAGTGACCACGACGTTAAAGCGGAAACCGGGTCGGATTTCCAAGGTGGGTGCGATATTGAGGTTTTTGGCGATCATTTGCGCACTCACTTGCCCTAATTGTTGGCCTAACGCCTGGTTCAGTGTGCTGGCGGTGGTGGGTTGGTTGGCATATTGACCGTTGTTCTCGCCAAAATCGTTGTTATTTATTTGTGAAAGCGAAGTCGCCGTAACCACTGCAAACATCAAGAACGCCGAACCAAAGGTGCGGACAAAATGATGGTTGGTTTGGTCATTGAAGCCCGCATAACCGGAACCGTCCGCCCCTGACATTGCACCGATGTCCAAAGCCTTGCCATCCGGGAAGATTATCCGCTGCCAAGCGACCAGCAAGCGTTCCTGACCGGGCAATATCGCTGTCATAACTGCCGCCCAGCCGTGATCCCAATGGAATGAGCAAATGCCGGCCAGTGGCGGTGTCGTAAACGTTTTGCTTAACTTGCGCAACGATTTGGCCGGGACTGTCGGAATTGATGCCACCTATAAGAGTGCCGGGAATGACGAATCCGGCGCGTAATTCATAAGGGGATTCAGGTGATTCTAGCTGAGATGACGATTTCCAGCGGTCATTGCCTGCCAAGTTATCGAAGGTTTGATAGGCTTCATGATTGGCTACTCCTTGACTGTTCGCCGATGGAATAATCCCAGCGGCTTTGAGCGAGGCAATCGTCTGTTGATAACGCTCGATGGGATTTTGTGATGAGTTATTGCTTTTAGCGATCTCGTCTTTAATCCCGTCAAGTTGATCGACCAAACCACTTCCAGCTTTATTCATCTCGCCGGTCAATAACGACACCTGCGATTTCTGGAAGATTTAAGCGACGAAGAGGTTGTGTTGGACTTCAAACGCAATCCTTACTACCAAACGTTTTGCGGTTTGACCGAATTTAGCCTAAAGCCGCCGTGCGATAGCTCCGAACTGGCTAAATTTTGGATTCGGATGGTGCTGACGGCATCAACCGAATTTTTGAGGAAGTGTCCTGCTCCAGGCAAGACGGCCTTGGAAGATACGGTCAACATTGATACCACAGTCCAAGAAAAGAACATCACCCATCCGACCGATGGCAAGCTGGCGATCAAGATCATTAATCGCCTAAACAAATTGGAGAAAGAGTACTGCATCTAACAACGGCGCACTTACGGTCAAGAAGTTAAGGGGCTTCGGTTGAGCCCGCTTCATTTCAGGCATGTCAAGCGTCATAGCAAGGCAAAAAAAGCGCTAGTACCTGCGCACTATTGCCCCCTGCGCTGATCCGGGAGTTGCGCAGAACCTTACCCAAGATCGCGCTGTTCGAGCGCCACCAGAAGGACTTTCTGTTTTACGAACGGGTGTTAGGCCAACGGCCACAGGATTCAGACAAGATTTATTCCTTATATGAATCCCAGGTTTATTGCATCGCAAGCGGTAAGGGATCTTATCAATGCCTTGCTGGCCGCAACTGCCTGGAACTTAAAGCTCTGGTTGAGGGCTTTTTGGCCTTTATTATTGCCTGCTTCGACAGGTTTAATAAGGTATCCAAACTTCGAAATTCCCCTATCTATCTATGCTTCTCGATGGATATCTGTTGCCAACAGGTGATCTGACAAAAACAGCTTTGTTGAATAAACATTTTTCAGCATCTACTAACTTACCTCCAATATTACAAGCAATAAAAAACCCGCCGACAGGCGGGTTTTAATTTGAGCTTAAGATAAGCTTTTTATTAAAGCTTATGGATTTGTTGGTGCTGGAACTGCTTCTGGAGAAGTAGCTGCTGGAGCTCCATTTAACCAATGTAACTCAACGCGACGGTTTTGTGATTTGCCTTCTTCTGTGCTGTTATCAGCAATAGGAGACTCTTCACCGAAACCATGAGCAGATAATCTGTTGGTAACACCTTTCATACCTAAGTAATCCACAACAGATTGCGCACGTTTTTCAGACAAACGTTGGTTATATTTAGAGCTACCTTCGCTACTTGTATGACCTTGAACTTCAATCTCTTCTTTTTGCGGATAAGCAACTAAGCTTTCAGCAACGCCATCTAGAACCACTGTCGCATTTGGTGTTAAACGAGCTGAGTTATACTCAAAAGTGACACCTTTTAATTCAACACTCAGAGCGCAACCTTTATCATCTACTTTACTGCCTGAGATCGTACCAGGGCATTGGTCTAAGCAATCGTTAACACCGTCAGAGTCAGAATCTAAGGTAGAACAATCAGGCGCTGCCGGGGCGGCTGCAACCGGCTTTGGTCCCAATGGGATAACAAAACCAACGTTTACTAACATATCGTGGTACTCGTCAGTACCATTTTGCGTTAAATGAGCGTTCAGATTGTTGTTGTAACGATAACGCACATCACTACGAATTAGGAAGTTATCGTGAAGTTCGTAGGTAAAACCTGCGCCTGCTTCACCCAGGATGCCAATTCCGCTTTGACCATTGACATTGCTATTCATCGCACCTGCTGCAATGACAGTATAAGGTGAGAAGGTATCACGCCAAAAGTAGTATTGCAGGTCTGCAGTACCACCGGCTAAATCCCATTGACCGTCATTTTGGGGGAAACGAGTAGTCTTATCATCAAAACCATTGTAAAACCCTCTCAATTCAACATTGAAATGCTTGTCAATGATTTTACCAAAACCCAAACCTGCTCCATATCCAGGGTTTTCTGAGTTTCTATCACCACCTGGCTTAACATATGTACCAAATGGCGCAACGTACCAGCGGTTATCTAAAAAATCTTCCTCAGCTTGCGCAGAGGCGGCAAAGCCTAAGCTTACAAACAAAGCCGAGGCAACTACGTGTTTAATTTTCATGTTTCTATCCTAATATTAATGAAAAAAATAAATAGGTTATTCGTGTAACTAACGCTATACCTGTACTTGTTTGTCGATGTCCTTCATAACTTCACTTGCATTCTAGTATGGAAATTGTTTTTTTCCATACTATAGCGAATTACGAAGTCTTTCACAAACTTAAACTTTAATTATCAGTCGGTTAAAGAAAAAAACTAATACAACACTTCAACCTTGTTAAAATTATACAACATTTGTATTCTATATACAACATTTGTATGGGATTTTATGACAAAAACCAATGCGATTGCCCCAAAGATTGCTGACACAATGGATTGTCTAGCTCTTATTCAAACATGGTTTTATAACCACTCGTAAATTTGTACTCGATACCATCAGCTTATTCATCACCAACATAATATCCAGCTTAGCCGGTGATAGTATATGTAATGGACTTTGAACAAAAATTCCAACATTAGCGCATAAATATTGAGGAGAGAAAAACCTAACCCAAGCAAATACATTATTCGGTTGTTAAGTTTTCTCCGAAAGGGATTTTTATCTAACTAAAGTTCATAGCCAACATACCAGTAATAAAATAGAAAGTAACATTCATAACTTTGCTCGTTAGCGGACTTGTCGCCAGGATTGTCTGCCCCTTATTTCACCCGGTTCTTCTTCGAATGAATCAAGGTTATTCTTTGAATCATTCGTATATTTACGCTCTTTACCGTTATCACGGTTAAGAATGGTCACTCCTCGTATAATTCCTTGTGAACTGCCATCAGAATTTAAATTGCTCTTGCCGCTGACAACCACAGTTTGATCGGATGAATCAGTAGTTCCATCAAGATTGGTATCTAGCAAGGTTTTGTCTGAGCTGTTCAGAACGCCGTTATTATCAACATCAAAACCGACATTACTCAAGCGCTTACCGTTCACCGCATCAAGCTCCATAAACCAACTTGAGCCGCCTGCTTCACATGGGTCAATAGAAGGAATTAAAGTAACAAAAATAATTCGGCCGCTTCTAAGAATGGAGGTGCTAATAACCCTTTCACCTACTGCACTTCCCGTTGGCGGCACCAGGTTCATATACCAACCTTGTTTAGCAACTGTTGGCGGTGTGGTTGTAGCATTACCGGTATAATCAACGACGGTATCGGACGTCCCTCTTAGCACGACATCTTTGACACCATCTGTATTCAAATCCACCGCTGTTTCAGCCGTAATAGATTGCTGTTGAAGATTCGTTTTATTAGAAATTACCGCCCCTGTATCTCTTAACCCGTAAAAACTTTGGATTTTTGGCGAACTACCGACAATTTGGTCACCAGATTCAAAATATTTACCCGTACCAAAATACACCATTAATCCGCCAGCCGGATTCCTACCAACCTGTGGCTTAACCGTGATCGGCTGATAGTTCGTACCGTCACACGCAGATGAACATGCAGTGAATAATGGAGCTGGAACAGCCGGACTACCCGTGGAAAATGCGACACTCCAATTACTCGGATCTGTACTGCTTACATCAAATTTCCAGAGATTGCCCAATAAATCTCCGGCATAGATATAATCAACTATGCGGTCGCTATCAAAATCAACAGGAATCGGTGTTGACAAGCCATTAGGTGTGCTCGTGCCGCCTTTTCCGGTATCGAGGCTTCTTATAATTTCACCCGTTGCAGCATCAACAATGAACAACACGGCTTTTTTGTTGGCGCTGTTATAACCGTTTGCGATAATCGCCGCCCAGCTACCACCCTGCATTCTGGCAAGTGTGGGTTGCGCCATGGTGTAACCCAAATTGTTGGTAAATCCAGGTTTATTGGTGGCATCGATTAAATCGGTTGAGTTCGGCGCCTGGGTGGGAGAAATTTCCCAGCGCACTTTATCTGTAGTATTCGGATCTGATATTTTGGCATCTGCCGGGCAACTTGCAGATGTTGGTTGCACGCTATAGGTCACATCCAATGCAAAAATCGACTGGCTGTTGCCAGCACCTGAAGAACCAAGCAATAGCGTGCGCCAGGATGGCGTTGAAGTGGGCGTGACTTTAATATACGCATCACCCGCACGCGGCGAACCATCAACAAAAAATTCATGAGGCGAGCAACCGCTGCGATTGCAACCATATTGGGGCGAGGTTAACTTATTGAGCGATGGTATAACCGCATTCGGTATGTATGAAAATACTTCTGTGCCCGTTTGGGCATTAAAGGCATGCAACATACCATCATTAGCCCCGACAAAAAGCATCCCGGTTCTGTCTCGTTTGCAGAAACGAAAGTTAGTGTAATTACTCCCTTCCGAACCAGGGAGCGTCGCATATCCAAAGTCCTCTGAATTACCGACATACCAAGGATCAGAATTAACAATATCCCCCAATACGGTTGTTCGGCGTCTGAAAGAGTAAGGCTCTTTGTTTTCGTTGCTCTGGTCTCCGCGAATATAATCCAAAACGGGCGAAGTTGTTGCAGATGCCGCTGCGGCAACAGGGTCTAACGCCGTTTTTTGAGCATTGCTAAGGTTAGCCCATTCAAAATTAATACCTTTAGCACTGGTAAGAGCAGGGTTATAGGAAAATATCTTCCGATCATTTTCTGTAGGTAATTTATTTGAGGCTTTCCAGGCAATATCACTAAAATTGCCTGTTGAATCCAACTTGTACGCAGTGATTTCTCCAGTCCAGGCTGAATTTTTGTTATCAAAACTTGCCTGATAAATTAAAGTTGAAGTATCCAATCGGGTTGAATTTGCTGATAATGCGCTAAATGAAGCTATCTGGTTTTCTATATTTTCAAACGCTTGCTTGAGGGCATCGACTAAAATTTTTGGTTGCGAAGCCAATACATAATTATCGGGCTGACCATCACTGTTTGAATCCCATTCGCTTGCCAAATCGGGTTTATTATTTTTATTGGAATCGACAAAACCTCCATACTTACCTGCCAGCCACAACATATTCATTTGACCGACAAGGGGGTTAGCTTGGTATTCCTGCGTATCAATCATAAACGTGGATATTGTCTGTTTTCCAGGAAAATTCGTGGTTCCACCTGATCCCGTCCGTATATCCTGAGTGTTAGCGTAATAAGCCAAGCCGGAGATGTAATAACTATTGTTTTTCCCCGGTCCCGGGCAAGTGCCAAATACTTCGCCAAGGTGATCGATAGTTTTGATGGTTGGGTTAAGATCGCAGCTTGCAGAAGTGCAACCGATACATTGCGATGTTCCGGTAATACCTTGAAGGTCGCCGACAGCATTGGTTAACGTTCTAACATTAATATCACTATCTGGCGTAGTCGGTTGTCCATAATCGTTAGTAATATCAATTCCATTGAAGTTGCTTGTGGTAAAAAAAGTTCCTGGCAGTCGTTTGTCTTCCCAAGGATTGGCATCGTTGATACCAACTATGAAATTTTTCTGGCAACGTTGTTGGATGGGATCTTCCCACCTGGATTTTGGCAGTATTGGAAAATCACCATTGTCTCCAGTTAAAAATTCCGCCGTAGGTCCAAGATTCTTAAAATATCGGATAGATTCATAGAACAATTCCGAGGCCGGATCATATGATTTATAGCCGCCATCGCTGAATTTATTCAGATACGGAATGACTCCTGACATGGTTAGCCCAGTATTTGTCGTACCCACCGATGCTGAAATATCATCAGGGTTAGGGTTAAGATTCAAAGTTCCATCGGTGTTGATCTCTAGATTAGGATTGGCGATGTTACTCCCTGAGCCGTTAGGCTTTAGCGTTCCCACATATTTTATATTTGAGCGCAATACCCCACCATTCATCTCATGAGTATTGGTATTGCTGTAACTGGTAACACCGAAACGCATATGGTCGGCGTTGTGTTGAATTAAGCCTTCCGGCTTGAAATAAGCGCTGTTATTATAAGGTACGCAATTTTCTTCTTTGTTTATGGCGGTAGTCTGCATGCAGACTTTAATGTTTACATTGTATGTTCCGATATCCGCGCCGCCATACGTTGAACCAAACTCCACACCAAAGTCAGTATTATGAATAAAAATCTGGCTATTATTCCAAGGAGTTACCGTAGATGGCGCAACATTGTACGTTGAAGAAACTATCTTGTGAGGAAACCAACCGTCATTGTCTTGTTTTCGTGTCCGTCGAATTACCGTTTCAGCGGTCGTATCCACAATCCGGTTGCCGCCCGTCATGGTGGAAACAAACATATCCATAGCGGTCATAGTCGCCCAATTCATGAAATTTCCACTGAATTTGGAATCACATGCATGGTTAACCGCACTGCCAACAGGTTCAAATCGACTGGCTGTCGTATTTGTTACATAGCTGTAACACTTATCAGGATCGAAATAACCGAGATAAACTTGAGAACTTGAATAACAAGACCCAAGTTGGTTTGTGCCTATGGTGACTCGACCGGCACACCCTGTCGTGGTATCCGGCTGGTCGTTATATGCCGCCCCTCCCATTGGCGTTTCGATAGACATATTGAGGAGGACATTAGGATCGTTGGTGACAGAGAGAAAAAGAGGTGATTGCGCAATCGCGGCATGCCCATTATTCGAAAAAACTAAAAGGCAAAACAAAAAACAATACGGCAAACTATATGTTGACTTATTCATCTCAATGACCTTTTGGTTATCTTTTATATACGGACTGCAACACTACAACAGACGTATCTGTCGCACCAACCGCATGCGTAGTTACTCGAAAATATTTTGATGTTTGGGCATTTCCTCCTTCCAAACTATCTCCCTCGCCAGCAACGGCAGGCAACTCCTCTACAATAAAACGAGGCGAAGTAGCAACAACCGCACCGGTATGCAATGTATAGGGTTTTGTTGAAGAGTCGGATGTCCAGTCCACGTTTTCCCATCGTTCCAAGCCCTGCGAATAAAGATAATACCCGTTAGTATTGTTAAAAATGGGTAAAGCGCTCGTACTCAGGCTTCTCTCCACACTTCTAAGTGTAGTTTCTGCATACTGAAAGGCCAGATTTTTATCTCTGGCATTACTCGCCATTTTTTCTTCAAGAGTTGTTACCTGCATACCGGTTGTACCCAATAAGCTGAGAAGTAACAACATAATGAGACTGATCAAAAGAACCGCACCGCGTTGTTGGTTAGCGCAAATCAAATTTCCACGCATGAGTTTATTCATGATCAAGGCAGTCTGTTTCTGATGGCGATAGTGGAGGTGAACACCCGGCGCATCCGTTTATCCGGTGGATTGTTAATCTGTTGCCCGTCGAATTCATAGGGTAAAGGTTTGGCAGTAATATTGTCATCGATAGTCCTCAGCAAAAGGTTAACCCTGACACTGACCACATTCTGCCATATCGCTGAATTCGCCTTTACATAACTGTTCGCCATGCCATCGTTATCAGTATCGATACCATAATAAATCTGCATGCTTTCCACACCTTCGACTAACTCATCTTCGTCGTTCGCGTTCAACAATCTGTAAAGAGTCGGCTGGATGTTATTGTTGTTTTTTATATAGTAACTAGTAGCTAAAGCTCTATTAAGATTACCACCGGCATAAGCATTTTCCAAAGCCTTACTATTCCCGCCGGTACCGGAAGAACCACAACCCGAACCGACCGTATATTTAACTTCCTTATTGGTGGGATCATAGTCATCTGAAAGCTGTAATAAAGCAGAGCTAGAACAATCCGATATCAAAACCACGTCACAACTCTTAAAAGATGGTGTTGAATCTCGGTTGACCTTGATTTTTTTGGGAGTGGATGCATTATCAGCGATACTTACCATTACACTGTCATCTCCCGCGCGACGAATTGTGATCACATCACTTCCACCAGACGGGGTGGTTTCACTAGTTATTGCAGTTGGTAGTGCAGGTAACCATGTCGATGATGATGACTCAAAACCCTGTATAGGGTTAATGTAATTATAAATGTAGGACGAAGAATTAGTAATAAGATTGGAAATTGGTGTTGTAGATCCCCTACTCGCACACCCCCGATAACCCGCCATGCGGATATCGCGATCTAAAAAATCCAGGGCAAAACGCCCGCTTTCCTGCATCCGTGCCAAAGCTTCCTGCATCCGATAAGTTTGCTTAGAACTGATAAAAATCTGGATTACACCCATGGTGATAAATATCCCAATCAAGAGGGCAATCAGGATTTCAATCAGGGAAAAACCTTGTTGCCGGTTTTTTCTCGCTCTATTCCCGATCATAATTCGAAACTCATTATGAAATTCGGGTCATCCGCATTGGTTTGACCGTCATTGTTATCATCCCAGTTAACGACAATGGATATGGTCTGAGTTGGTGCGGAAACCAAATTTGCGGGAACTGCTCCCGTACAACCGTTACTTTGTGAGGCGCCGGCGGCACCGGTACCGCGCACCACCACGCCACATCCTCTGGGCAATGCGTTGGTCATTGCATTTCGCCATTTGCCTACATCCGCCTGGGCCATTTGCTGCATGGTACATCCGGTTGAGGTTGAGCACGCGCTGTAGGTAGTATTGCCTGAAGGTACGGTCGATTCGCCGTAATCAGCAATACTATTGGCGTTAACATCGACGTAGGTTGCGGCGGCAACGGAATTCGCGCGGATGCGGTCAGCGATGTCTTGCGCCAGATGAATTGCCTGGCTTCGGTTATAGGCAGTTTGCATATTCTTGACCCCGGAGGCTTGCAAGGCCGCCAAGCCGATCAGCCCAAGTGCTAATACCAGTACCGCGACCAGTACTTCAATAAAAGTAAATCCGCAGGATTTAGTCATCACTTTTGTTCAAGGAGAGCAGGTTGTAACATTACTAGAGGAACTGCTTGTTAAGTTTGGAATTCCGTCATGGTTAACATCTTCGGCAAGTCGTGGTCGACCCACCGAATTGACTACAATTAGCCTGGAAGTTTCCGCTTGGGGAGTCGCATCGTTATCGCTGTTATCACAAATAACGAAATAATCATTTGCAATATTACTTTGCTCGTCAGGAATATAATTACTGATGCCAGTGGGTGTATAACGGATAAAATCAGCCAAGTTATTACCACCTCTTAAAGTAAAATTTGTCGGCAAAGCAGGAAAAACTTTTAATTTACAATCTTCATTGGCTTCACACAGATTAGTATCGCCATCGTCATTGAACACATTCTGATCAGATGCTGGAGTGCGATCAAAGTCAACAAACACCTCCCACCCACCTTCCCAATTGGTATTGGTCCTTCTGACCACGACCTCTTGCCCTCTTTTTACCGCTTCACTTCGAGCGAGATTTAAAGAGGCAACTAAACTGTTGGCGCTGGTGGTTAGCCGGGTATTACGTATCGTCGAACTAAAATTTGGGATAGCCAAGGCAAGCAGAATAGCAGCTAAACTGATGGTTATCAGCAATTCTATTAAAGTGAACCCAAAATTCGATAATCGACGATAAGCAGGCATAAACTCAATTAATCCATTTTGAAAAAATAACTCTGCATTAGATATTTCGGCCAAATACTAACATAAGCCATCAATTGAAATTGAGAACTGGATTGAATAATCAACATATTTTTTGTTTTTTCGACCATCATTCATGGTTAATGCTTAAGTAAATTTCCAACCGAATGATTTGGTCAGATTTGTATTAATCATTTAAGGCAAAATAATAACCATCGCGCATCTTTCCAGCCACCTTTGCGTAAATTTTAGTTGGTTATACTGATTTATTCTATGAGCTGGCGGTGATCATGCCACATTAAATTAATAAAAACCGCTTAATCAAGATGAAAATACTCTTTATACGCCTTGGCCGTTGCCACACACGCTAATAGCAGGAACAGGACGCCGCTAATTTTGTGGAGTAGTTCCAGAGGGAATTTTTGCACCAGCTTTCGCCCAGCCAGAACGCCTAACGTAGATGTTAACCCCAAAGCTAATGTGGCACCCAACCAAACCCCGATCGCATTATTGGTGCTGCTTAAGCCGACCACTGCCAACTGGGTTTTATCGCCAAATTCAGCGACAACAATCAATAAAAAAGTTGTAAAAAAAATGCCGTGCCCCGTTTTTTCTTTAACGACCTCTTCTGACTCATCGGCTTCTGTCCTGAGCGCCTGAATACCATAAATCACAAACAACACGGCAACGGCTATAGCGATGACATAGCCCGGCAACCATTTCGCCACCGCAGCACCAAAACCCACCGCCAGAGAATTCAGCAGGGCAAAGGCGCTGACGGCACCCAATAACACCGGTACGGGACGATGCTTTGAAGCCAACGCCATACACACTAATTGGCTTTTATCGCCAATTTCTGCGGCAACGATCAAGGCAAAAGCGGTCGCCGAAGAGGTTAAGATCTCCTGAATGCGCTCAAAACCAAGATCAACAAAATATTGTTTGACGATTTCAAAATATTTAAAGAAGTCAAATGTGGTTAATAACATAATCAAATCATTCAAGAAGCTTTGTAACTTATCCATTGAGCAATTTTAGAATTATGAAAAGTTAACCTAACATGTTGTCAACCGCCATCATGATGATGAAACCTACCATCAGGCTATAGGTTGCATAACGTGATCGGCCTTTGGAATGGGTTTCGGGGATGATTTCTTCGCTGATGACGAAAAGCATGGCGCCGGCGGCAAACCCCATGGCGACGGGCAGCACCGATTGGAACAAGGTGACCATGGTAATGCCTAGCAAACCACCCACCGGCTCTACCAGACCAGTTAATGTCGCAATGCCAACCGCGCGCCAGCGATTATAGCCCAAGCTCACCAACGGCAAAGCCACAGCCAAGCCTTCAGGTATATTTTGCATCGCAATAGCAATCGCTAAAACCAGGCCGTTTTTCATATCGCCCGAGCCGAAGCTAACCCCCACCGACATGCCCTCGGGAAAATTGTGGATCGTAATCGCGATGACAAACAACCATATTTTCCTTAATGAGTTCATTTGCACGTCTACGGCGGAATCCAAATGCACATGAGGCAATTGGCTATCGGCATAATGCAAAAAGAAGGCACCCAGCATCATGCCGGCAGAAACCACGTAAATACCTTTGCCAACCCAAAGTGAATTTCCGGCTTCAATTCCAGGAACAAGCAAAGAAAAAGCGGTTGCCGCCAACATAACCCCAGCTGCACCACCAAGCAAGCTGCAGAACAAATTGTTTGAGATATTGCGAAAAAACACCACTGGTACAGCACCAATGCCTGTTGCCAACCCTGCCAATATACTGGCTACGAACCCAACAACAACAAGTTTGCCAAAAAGCAAATACAAAACGCCAAAAACAATAACTTGCGATACTAAAAATAAACCTGATATCACTAACCAACGTTGTAACGGCGGCATAGCCATTAACGCTTTATATTTTTCACTTTCCGTTATTTTCGTCGTCTGCAATTCGACATAATTTTGTAATTTAGTAAAGTTTTTAGTTAAGTACGTCATAGACTTTTCCTGATTAAACCCATGTGGTGGATGGATAACGTTAATTTTTATATTTTAAATTGTTAGTTAATGAGTTTAACTAATTTGCTTTACTATTATATTGACTTAGAACAACATAATTTCAGTAATTTTAAGCAACAAACTTAACCGTATTTATTTGTGTTGAATAAAGATGACCTACATTTTAGCAATAGACCAAGGCACTAGCAGTTCGCGTTGCCTGATTTTTGACAAGGTAGCACAGCCCGTTGCTGTTACTCAGCAGGAATTCAAACAATATTATCCCCAACTAGGCTGGGTCGAACACGATGCCGAAGAAATTTGGCTAAGCCAGCTCAACGTCGTCAAACAGGCACTAAAGAATCTTAACCTGACATCACAGGATATTGCGGGCATTGGCATCACTAACCAACGCGAAACGGCGGTCATCTGGGACAGGTTAACCGGTAAGCCGATTCACAAGGCTATTGTATGGCAAGACCGGCGAACCGCTGATGAATGTGAACGCCTTAAGGCAACCGGAATTGAACCCTTGATTCAAGCCAAAACCGGCCTTTTATTAGATGCTTATTTTTCTGCCACAAAAATCAAATGGTTGCTTGATAACGTAGCAGGCGCAAGAGAAAGGGCGGAACAAGGCGAATTAGCCTTTGGCACGATCGATTCATGGCTGATTTGGAAGCTTACGCAAGGACAGTTACATCTTACCGATGTTTCCAACGCTTCCCGCACATTATTATTCAACATCAATACGTTATGTTGGGATGCGGAATTGTTAACCTTATTCGATATTCCCCCTGCTCTGCTTCCAACCGTAAAAAGCTCAAGCGAAATTTACGGCAACACTGACCACCCCGAAATCGGTTCGATTCCAATAGCAGCAATCGCTGGCGATCAACAGGCCGCCTTATTTGGTCAGCTATGCCATCAACCGGGCATGGCAAAATGCACCTATGGAACGGGTTCTTTTTTGATCATGAATACCGGTGAACAAATAGTTACTTCAAGGCATAAGCTGCTCTCGACCATTGCTTGGAAAATTGGTGATAAAACCACATATGCGCTTGAAGGCAGTGTATTTATGGGGGGCGCGATCATGCAATGGTTGCGAGACGGCCTGTTATTTTTCGAGCAAGCGGCAGACTCTGAAAAACTAGCTCATAGTGTTAGTGATAATGGCGGAGTTTATTTCGTCCCTGCGTTAACCGGACTCGGTGCGCCGCATTGGAATGCCAATGCCAGGGGAGCAATCTTCGGGATAACACGTGGTACCACTCAAGCGCATATCACCCGAGCCGCATTGGAAAGCATTGCGTTTCAAGTTGACGATTTAATACAAACAATGGCTTTAGACTGCGACAAACCGATTGCCCAATTGCGCATAGATGGTGGTGCCGCACAAAACAATCTAATGGCTCAATTCCAGGCTGATATATCCAACGTCGAAGTTATTCGTCCTGAAAATACAGAAAGTACCGCTTCTGGCGCGGCATATTTAGCCGGTTTAGCCATTGGTTTCTGGACCATGGAGGAACTTAACCAAACATGGCAAGTTAACCAACGCTTCTTTCCACAGTTAACTGCAAAACAAGCAAACTCATTGAAAAATTATTGGCAAAAAGCGGTGGCGAGAGCTCTAAATTGGGTGGATTAAAATATTATTTATCGTACTTCATTCCCAGTTAATAACATGACAAGCAGTTTCATTGTCGCTTTAAAATAAAACTGTTTTTGTCAGATTTAAAATGACCCGCGGAAGAAAATGATTTGTCATCGCTAATAAGCGGCACTCCACAGAGCTGGATTCATTTCACCATCAAACCAAGTCTATTTTAAGTTATTGGGCTAGACATGCAGTGATCTCATTTTCAAAAAAGAATCGCAGATAAGTACATGCCTAACCCAACGAATTACACTTAAATTATTTTTTGAATTTAAATTCTTATAGGTTAACTTAAGAATTTGGACCTTTATGCGTCATTTCCAATGCTTGCAGCGAGTTAACACAAGCTTCAGTCGTTTTCATTTGGGGGTTGTCAAAACAAATTTTATTGGTTGCCAAGGCTTCTTTGGGGTTGGCGACAAACCAGGCAAGAGATTTATTATCCTGTGGTTTTTTAGCCTGAATAATTTGAGTGGCAATAACGGCTGTCGAGAAAATAATTGCAGCAGTAACAAGAATTGGTAAATTTGCTGGCAACCAATCCAGCTTTAAAATAGGTTCCATTTTATTTGCCATATTCAAGGATAAAAGATTACTTCTTTTCATAGTTAAAACTCCTGTTTGGATTATTAATTGCAGCTTGTAAAGCTCTTTAGTATGAGCAGCGGCATGTTGAAATCCGTAAACACACTAGCATCTCGAAGCAAGGGGGCTTTAGATGTTAAATGAACCTTACGGGCAGATAAAGACTAACAACCAGACTATGTATTGTAAATGTGGCAAATTGTCGCACCCGCGTCTTAACACGATTTCTTACCTAATTTAAATTGAATTCATAGCGGATGAATTTTTATCAATTCAGCGCTTTAACTGCTGTTGAAAAGAGAGTATCCAATTTAACAAAGGATGTCCGATGGTTGATACTGTCCGTACTCCAGATGGCCTTTACTCCTGATTTAAGGATGTGCGCTTCCGCATCATTACAAAACAATGGATGGGTAACAAACGCGTAGATATTTTGGAGACTTGCGGCTTGCAATAGTTTTGCCGCCTTACCAAGGGTTCTTCCCGTACTTACTATGTCGTCAATAATAACAATTGGATGAGCACTGTAATCATGCTCAGGCAAAGTGATCTCCACACTTTTATCCCCGCTCCTTTCTTTATGTCCGACTACATAATCAAATCCTATGCTGTTTGCAATGCTGCTCACCCATTGCTCCGACTCGCCATCCGGACCAAGTAGTAAGGCATGATCGAATCGCATTTTAAGAAATTGACCAATTTCATTTGTTGCAGTCAAACTGATAGCGTTTTTGATCGGTATCGCCTGATTCAGTGTAGATATACGGTGCAAATGCGGGTCGACAGTAATAACATCATCGAAAAGATCAGCCAACATTTTCCCTATAATACGCTGACTGACTGCCTCACCGGGCTGGTTTGCAATATCCTGACGCATATAACACAAATAAGGTGCAATCAGGGTTAACCTTTTGGCTCCAAGCTCCCTGGCTGTTTTAGCGCAAAGCATCAACTCTATCAATTTATCGTTGGGCTGGTTAAGGCTACGGCAAATAACCACATGTTCTGGCAGGGATGATGGTAACCGCACTAAACTTTCGCCATCGGGAAAATAATGCAGAACGACTTCGGCCAGATCAACCTCAAGGCGGGCGGCGAGGCGCTGACTTTGAGCTAAATAATCAGGGAAAGTAAGAATTAACATATCGTTGGCGTGTTCCGCTCAAAAGGCGACCAACGATTTGATAATTTTTTCGTCTTTGCCAATGATATAACCATTATTGTGTTCAGCCAGTTGTTGGGCAAATTTAAAATCGGCGGGAAATTCGGCATGAATGCGGTACAAAATATCGCCTTTTTTAACCGGACTGCCGAGCTTTTTAAGCAAATCGACACCCGCTTTTTTCATCATTGGGGCACCTGCCATGCGAGCGATTTTTGCCATCTGAAAGTTATCGATAGACGTTACGACGCCTTCGTTATCGGCAACGATTTCCTTGCAAAGAGCGCCTGGCTTCAAATCGATCGGCTTTGCTCCTTGCGCTTGAATCAGCGCATTCATCTTAACCAAGGCGCGACCTGACTCCAAGATGTCTCGGGCTATGGCATAGCCTTGCCCACCTCTGACATCAGGGTCAAACTCAATAATCCTGCCGGCCAGGTGCAATGATTTTTGCCGTAAGTCTGCTGGCGCTTCCGGATCATTCTGCAATATCTGCATAATATCGCGAACCTCAAGGATAGGACCAATACCGAAACCAATAGGTTGGCTGCCATCAGTAATCATGACTTCCAGATGGATATCAAGACGATCGCCGACAAATTCAAATAATTTACGGAGCGCCAGCGCCTGCCGCATTTGCCGTACTTTTGCAGTAGGGCCAACTGGAATATCGATAAGCAAATGCGTGGAACCGGCCGCGAGCTTTTTCGAAAGTATAGAGGCAACCATTTGGCTTTGTGAATCAATACCCAGCGGTCGTTCTACGGAAATAAGCATATCATCAACGGGCGCCAGCCTTGCCGTTCCACCCCAAGCTAAACAGCCACGCTCCTGACGAACAATGTCATGCAATTGATCTGGCATAAGATCAACCTCAGCCAGTACTTCCATGGTATCCGCAGTACCGGCTGGCGAAGTAATTGCTCGGCTGGAAGTCTTTGGAATCAACATGCCATGTGCGGCAACAATGGGTACAACCAGCATGGAGGTGCGGTTGCCGGGTATGCCGCCGATGCAATGTTTGTCAGCAACCAGGGATTCATGCCAGTCCATTCGATCGCCTGACTCAAGCATAGCCCGAGTCAGATAAAACAGTTCATCACGATCAAGATTGTTTTGTCCGGTAGCAACAAGAAATGCAGCCATTTCCATTTTTGAATAGCGGGCATCGACAATATCGTTCGTAATACTGGTAAAGTCATCCTGATCAAGACGATCGCCATTAATTTTACGTCGTACCGCATCCATGGACTTCGGTGGTTCGGCATGGTTAACCGTAACGAAACTGCCTTCTGTAGCATTGAGTTGAGCGAAAGCCTGTTCGGATAACCCCATCTCGCCTGGCAGAACAATACTGGTGTCATCGACAACATTAAGCACGGCGAGCACTTTTGAACCATTCGTGCTGACCTGAATTTTAGAAAGCGCCTGAAAGCCTTCGGCACGGTAAATAGCGCACTCACGATGCAAATAAGCGACGTTCTCATGATAGGTATCAATCGCAATACGGCGTAATTGCAAAGTATCGTTATTCATGGCGGATAGTAGTTAAATATAAATGGTCAGTGATGATGCATTTTCGACCCTATGTTGTCAATAAAACTGATCTGTTAACAAACTGTAGAAAGATAATTGCCGCTTACACACCTACCAACCAAAGCTGGCTTATAAGCTCAGGGGTGAGCCAAGCTAATGTGCTGAACGATTTTTTTGTCACCTGTGAAAAACACACCTAGTTTAATAAAGATCGCCACATATATTTTTTACCGATTGGTTAAAATCTATTCATTAAAACTATCAACTTAACGTGAGGCTATGATGTCAAAAAAGCATTCTAAAAAAGCTAAAATCATCGATTACAAAGAAACCTTGCACTTGCTGCAAATAGAACTGGTTAAACTGCAAAAACATATCATCAAAAAGAATGAGCGTGTGTTGATCATTTTTGAAGGCCGCGATGCTGCCGGAAAAGACGGTACGATCAAACGCATTACCCAGTATTTAAGCCCAAGAGAAACGCGTGTGGTCGCATTGGGCAAACCGTCTGACCGGGAAACCCACAGCTGGTATTTTCAACGCTTCGTGCCCCACCTCCCCGCTTCCGATGAAATCGTATTCTTTAACCGTAGCTGGTACAACCGCGCCAGTGTGGAGCGGGTCATGGGCTTCTGCAACGACAATGAATATCATGAGTTTTTAGAAACCGTACCGGATTTCGAGCAGATGCTAATAAAATCGGGCATTAAACTATCGAAATACTACCTGGATATCAGCAAAGACGAACAAAAAATTCGCTTAAAAGACAGGCGGCAAGATCCGTTGAAGCAATGGAAAGTTAGCCCAATCGATAAAGTCGCACAAAAACATTGGGATAATTACAGCAAAGCACGCAACATCATGTTTGTCCGTACTCACCACTTGAATTCACCATGGACTATCGTCAGGGCGGACGATAAACAAGCCGCTCGCATTAATGTGATCAAGGACATTTTGTTCCGCTTCGACTATAAGGATAAAAATGAAGTCTTATGCTTGCCCGATAGTAATGTAGTATTTCATTACGATGAAAGCTGCCTTCGTACCAACATGATTGTAGCTTAATCCAATTACGATTCAGTCGGTTTTATTTTTATGGTCATAAGATGACAATGAAACAACCAGAAATATTATTAATGGTATGGGCCAAAAATAGGGAGCCATTACCATGCAAATTGCCAAAGCAAAGAACAACGTCCCGACAAACATAAAAAAACCAACACCAAAAAACAACAACACCGACAAAGCAATGACCAAGCATAATACTAAAAGGAAAGTAGGAACCGCAGCCAACTTAACTAAAGTTTCTGGAACAGGCTGACCGTTGAGCGTTACCATCAATTGTCCGGTTTCAGGATGAAACAAGTAACTTAATACAGCGATTAACACGCCTATCATCAGTACTTTAGCCATCAAGCCAATCTTGTGTTTTGGCTCCATGAATACACCTCTCGTCTTAATTTTATTGTTATAGAGTGGTTAATCTGTTTTAAGTTTAAGAAATAATCAATGGTCAGGGGTTTTTATCATAATTTGTTATTTCAAATACCATACCGTAATCATTGTCGCTATCTGACGATGGGAGTTGTTCGCCCAACGATAGTTGCCAATTGTCTGACAAATAAACAACAGCCACGCCGACAGCATTATTTCCTCTCATCAAATCCGCCATTAAATGTATCTTTCCTTAGTAGATAGGAAAATCCACCCCCTATCATCAGCCCCACATTAGAACCTGAACCGGCATAAGCTTGGTTAGCGCAATAAACACCCAAATTGTATTTGCCCCAATGTTCCAAATCAAAAGCATTACTAAAATAACTCAAACTTGGGACTTCAATTTTCGCATGATACAAAGGCGGAGTAATCTCCGTTTGTGTACCAATACTTATCTTATAATTTTCAGTAATCTCAAAAGCTTTTTGTTTGTAATTTTAAAAAATTAACCTAAAATTACAGCAATTAAATCCGTTATTTTTTGAAAAAGCATATATTTTTAAGAGACTACCCGAGGTGCACATAGGCGATAGCGATATTAATATTGTTAGGGCGGTTGCCGTTGCGGGGGTCAATCCAGGTTGACAAGCCTTGGAGTGGTTTGGCGTAATGGCGGCGGATCGTGAACGGATTGTCGGAAAGCTTAGGGATGCGGATTTGATTGAGGAAATTATATTGGGGTTCGAGTTCGGGCAAAAGACCAAGGATTTTGTTATAACTTAACCCTAAGCTTCTAATATTATTTGCTTTTTACGAAAATTATCGTAGATATGAGCATCTTATTCTTTATCATCCTAATTACACTACATGCATTCGAGACTGTAATTTAACTTGTGTAATTACTTATCATTAATTCCTTTATTGGGACAAGTTAAGCTGCATGAACAAAGCAGAACTTGAAGCATTTGCCCGAGGGGCGGCGAAAAGCATAAAAAAAACAGAAAAAAACCTCAATGCGTTCAGAAATGCTGACCAAGATCACCGTCCCAGTGGCCTTAAACGCCGAATTGGATAAACATCCAGGCTAGGGCAAATATCAGCAGTCGGGCGCTACGAACCAGCCGCTTTAAACCGCAAATGGTCAGTAAGCACCAAACCCGTGCCACGCTGGAAGACAAAATCTTGAGCTTGTACACCAAGGACATGACTACTCGGGAGATCGTTGCTGCCTTTAAAAAGCTGTTTGGTGCCGAGGTGTCGCGGCGACACTGGTTTCAATGGTGACCGATATCGTCATTGCCCAAATGGTCGAATATCCAAGGGCATAAATGGCAATCCCGCCCGCTGGATGGCATCTATCCGATCGTCTACCTGGATTGTATCGTGGTCAAAATCCGCTAGGACAAGCAGGTGCTCAACAAGGCCATTTACCTGGCCTTAGGGGTAAACGTGGAAGGCCGTAAGGAGCTGCCGGACTTGTGGGTATCTGGAAATGAAGGCGCCAAATTTTGGTTGGGGGTTTTGACCGGACTCCAGAACCGAAGCGTCAAGGACATCCTTATTGCCAGTGTGGATAGCTTGAAAGCCTTCCCGGATGCCATTAATGCAATGTTCCCTAAAACCCGGAACAACTTTGCCTTGCCCACCTAGTACGCAATTCAGTGAAATATGTGCCTTGGAAGGACTATAAAGCGGTAATGGCTGGCCTGGAATTCATTTGTCAATCAAGAATTGGAAATCCGCCTTAAATCGATTTGTGATTGAATTCGAGGTATCGATTATAAGATTATATTTAACTGAACTTGAAAGTAGTTACTCAAAATTATCTATACTGCCATATTGATTGGACTTATTTTTACTACAGCGGTTTGAATTTTTGAAAAAAATCGATATCCGTGTACCACTTATATCATTCATACAACTCAATTTAATCCGGGCACCGTGCAGATCAACTATTTCTTTGACAATGGCCAAACCTAGACCGCAACCATTTCCAGGACTCGCCGGTATTCGGTAAAAACGCTCAAATATTTTGGTTATTTCACTTTCGGGTATACCCGGCCCATCGTCTTCTATAGTCAACACAGGTGTCGGCGATGATACTAAGCTAACAAGGACATGCCCCTTGTCATAACCATATAAAATCGCATTATCCAGAAGGTTAACCAATAACTCTCGTAACAAGGTTTCATCACCCTCAACTAATACAGACTGTTCTGAACATTCAAAACTTAATTCTGTTTGTCGCTGTAATGCTTTTGGCGCCCAATCGATGCAAGTTGATTTAATTAATGGAACAATATTAATTTGTTTTAATTCATTCATCCCATCGACCGGTTCAGACTTTGCCAGCACTAGTAGTTGATTTACCGTGTGTGATAACCGGGTTGCACTGTTTTGCATTTGTTCAAGTGCTGGTTTAATCGAAATCATGTCATGTTCTCGAAGCGCCCGTTCTACCTGTATTGAAAAACCAGCTAAGGGTGTGCGTAATTGATGGGCAGCATTGGCAACAAAACGTTGTTGACCAGCAATAGTAGCGGACAGCCTATATAGCAAATCGTTAATGGTATCAGTTAGTATTTTCACCTCTGTTAATACATGGGTGTCGGCAATTGGGCTTAAATCGCGGGGCGACCGCTTGGCGATTTCATCAGCCAAAATTTTTAATGGCTTGAGTCCTTCTGACAAACCCACATACAGCATTCCGATAGCAAAAATGATCATCAACAGTTGGGGAATCAAGTCGGCCAGCAAAATATCCGTCATCATGGCGCGTCGCTTTTTCAAGGTTTCGGCAACATGGATGAAAAAAGTATCCTGCACATCCGGTCTTTCCACCCGCATGGAAACGACGCGGACCGGTTCTTTATCGATGTTGGCGTAAAAAAAAACAGGTTTGGAAAAGTTAACTGGCTGTACTGGTTCGGGCACAAATTTATCGCCTGTTAACAAACCTTTTTTAACTGACGTAATTTTGAAATAGGTTTTATCCTGATCGTCCCATCTGACGATTTCCAATGCAGGGATCGGCAGCTCAATTAAAACTTTAGTATGCGTGACTTTAATTTCCTGTGCTAATGAATTTGCGGAGTCCAGTAACCAACGGTCATAGGTTTCATCAACATAATGCAAGGTGACAAAATAGGACAAAACTGATTCCAGGATAATAAATAAAATTATCGGAATAAGCAGACGAAAGAGGATTCCGGATTTTAGGCTTTTATAGGTTGCCATTGTTGACCTCCAACATATATCCCAATCCGCGCAATGTTTTTATTAACAAGCCGTAAGGTTCAATACGTTTTCTAACCCGGTGGATATAAACTTCAATGGCGTTGTCACCCAGTGCATCGTTTTCTGATGATAAACGTTGAGCTAACCGATCTTTGCATACGACTTTACCGGCCTGCAATAATAAAAGCTCTAATACAGCGTATTCGCGCGGCACTAAAATCATAGGTGAACCATCTACCAATATCTGATTGTCGCGGGTGTTTAAAGTTAACCTGCCAACGATGATATCGTTTTGAAATCCACCGTAACAACGTCTTAGTAAAGCGTGGATACGGGCTTCTAATTCTTTTAGTTCAAATGGTTTGGTGAGATAGTCGTCAGCACCTTGTTCAATGCCTTTGATTCTGTCGTTGATGTTGTCGCGAGCAGTTAATATCAAAACAGGCAGAGGGATTTTTTGTTGGCGTAGCCTGCGTAGCAAGGTTAACCCATCCATATCCGGCAAACCTAAATCTAACACAATCAAGTCAAAATCTTGCGCCATCAATAAGTGCTCGGCATAGGCTCCGGCAGTTGCTAAAACTACCGTATAGCCGCTTCGGGTTAACGTATGAATCAAGCCATCTGCCAGCACGGCATCATCTTCAATTAACAGTATATTCATTCAAATTTAGGGATATGAAAGGTTCTTGAAAGGTTAGTGCTATAAATTAAACGAAAGCTTAATATCGATTCAAAACTAATATACTGTAAATACTTTATGAAATCATTTGAAAAATTATTGTTAGAAAATAAAGCCTGGACCGAAGGAAAAAAAGCGGTCGATCCTAAATATTTTGAGCGGCTTTCGCAAACACAAAAACCAGAGTTTCTCTGGATAGGTTGCTCAGATAGCCGCGTACCGGCGGAGATCATTGTTAACGCAAATCCTGGTGAAATTTTCATTCATCGTAACATTGCCAACCAAATGGTTGCTACCGATTTTAACTGCTTAAGCGTACTGCAATATGCCGTGGATGTTTTAGAGGTTAAGCATGTTATTGTCTGTGGTCATTATAATTGCGGTGGCATTAAAGCGGCGCTATCCAAACAAAGCCCAAATTTAGTAATAACCAATAAGTGGTTGATGCATATTAAACAAACCTACCGTTTCCACAAAACTGAGATCGATGCTTTAACAACTGAAACGGAGCGAGTTAACCGCTTGGTCGAGCTGAATATTATCGAGCAAGCGCAGATCATCGCCCATACTTCGATCATTCAAAACGCTTGGCACAAACATCAACGGCCAACAATACATGGTTGGGTTTACGGCCTATCTGATGGCTTACTCAAACCATTAATCACACTCTATCCAGGCACAGAAATTGATCCAGTTTTTAAATATGATTTTGAGAAAATCGAATAAAGCGTTCCCTAATCAAGGTTAAACCTCCAATTCAAAAGAAATTTTTTATCGAAAAAAAACAATGATTCATAAGCACATAGATTTTTATTTTAGACATTTAAAAAGTGATATTCCTGCTGGACTTGTCGTTTTTTTAGTTGCTTTACCACTTTGTCTTGGTGTCGCCCTAGCTTCCGGTGCGCCACTATTTTCGGGAATCATTGCCGGAATGGTTGGCGGTATTATTGTTTCCTGGGCCAGCGGATCGCAACTGAGTGTTTCGGGGCCGGCAGCTGGGTTAACTGTCATTGTTTATAATGCAATCGAAAGCCTGGGCAGTTTTCCTGGTTTTCTGGTGGCCGTTGTATTAGCAGGTTTTTTACAGCTTTTGTTCGGTTTTTTTAAAGCTGGCGTAATAAGCGCTTATTTTCCTGCTTCGGTGATTAAAGGCATGTTAGCGGCCATCGGTATAATTCTCATCATGAAACAAATACCGCATGCACTAGGTTACGATGCAAGTTTTGAGGGTGATGAAAGTTACATGCAGGAAACTGCGACATCTACCATCGAAGAAATTTTGGGGATAATGAAATTTATTTCACCCGGCGCTGCGATTGTGAGCACAGTGTCATTGCTCATTTTAATTCTCTGGGAAACTGCATTTTTTAAGCGCATTCCGTTAATCAAACTAATACCTGGAGCATTAATTTCCGTTGCATGGGGCGTGTCCTACAATATCTTTGCATTACAATACAAACCTGAATGGGCAATTTCGTCAAAACATTTGGTGTCCTTGCCGGTAACTGAAAGACCAGAAGAATTCGTTAACTTATTTTCCTTCCCCGATTTCAGCTTTTTATTTAATACGCACACATATGTCGTCGCGGTTACCATCGCAATTATAGCGAGCCTGGAAACGCTTTTAAGTCTAGAAGCTGTGGACAAGCTCGATCCACTAAAACGCGTCGCGCCTACCAATCGTGAGTTGAATGCCCAAGGTATCGGAAACATGATTAGCGGCTTGATCGGCGGCATCCCCATTACTGCTGTAATTGTCAGAAGTGCAGCCAATATCAACGCAGGTGGCCAAAGCAAAGTATCCGCTTTTATACATGGCTTACTTCTACTTTTAAGCGTGATGTTCTTTGCTAATTATCTGAATTATATTCCATTAGCTTGTCTTGCTGCGATTCTTCTACAAACTGGCTATAAACTGGCTAAGCCTAAGCTATTCATTGAATTTTTTCACAAAGGGACGAATCAACTCATTCCTTTTCTGGTAACTATTGCAGCGATATTAATAACCGATTTATTGAAAGGGATCCTGATCGGCATGCTTGTCGGATTATATTATGTTATTCGTGCTAATCATCATGCCGCCATTTCACTCACCCAATCAGATAATCACTATCTTTTGCGAATGAATAAAGATGTCAGTTTTCTAAACCGCGCACTTTTGAGAAAATTTTTGGATCAGATCGACGAAGGGAGTTATCTCGTAATTGATGGCTCGAAGATCTCAATTTATTGATCATGACATCCTAGAAACCTTGGAGGATTTCATCCAAGGGGCTGAAGAGGCAAATATTACGATAGAAACCATTGAGTTGAAAGGGAAAGAGAAAATTCAATATGCGAGATGATACCTTTTTAGTGATCGCTCTAAAGTAGAGACTAAGTTTATTAGATTGTTTGAGGTTTTGATATGTACCCAATAAAAAATCCAAAATTTATGGCAAAGTTAACTTTGGTAGGCGTGTTACTAACCTGCTACGACATGCTTTGGGATTTGTTTTTGTCGGCGTTGCATGCTTTGCTTGTTTTGGCACATTACCTCTTTGAGTTTTGCGAAAGCAGCTTGGACGTGTTTGTTGAACATTTATTCCATACCACCCCCAGAGTTACCGAAATTATCGTCTTCTACATAATGGCCGGTATCATTGGGCTTATAAGTTTTTTGTTGTTAAGAGCGTTGCCCGGTTGGTATTGCAAGATATGCGAAATGTTGACCAATTATTATTTTCAAGAAAAAACAAAAGCAATAACATTTTGGCATCAACAAACTGTTCAAATAAAGGTCAAGTGGTGTTCGCTATTTATGGTAAGTTCTTTTTTTATGCTGTTTTTCGTTTTTAGCTAAGGAAGCTAATAAATATGACATTGCCCTGATTTTATGAACAATTCACTAAGCGACTTTTTTAGGTTTCAAACATAACAGGGCTGAGCTAGCAAGGTTTTGAGTTGCATAAAATATATTTTTGAAAGGCTCCCTTGCCCTGCCTGACCGGGATTACTTGAGCGTTTCCAATTCAGCTTGTTAGAACTTTTAGTATTCACCGGGTTGTCCTGTTTGCCAACGTTTTGCCCCCCGCCAAGCATACAACTTTGCTTGCGCAAGTCCTAAATCCTGCGTTTCTTTGGAGGTATGGTATCGTTTCTGAAGGTCTAAATGCTTGTTTTTTGACAGTAGTGTGCAATTGATGTAGATAATTACGGTATTGGTTTTTTACATTTTTAAACTGATCCTTCTCTATTGCAGTAAAATATCCCTCCTATTTAAGGATCATAGGATTTTAATATGTTAAAGAAGTTATTTCCTGCCCTTTTGCTCGTAATTTTGCTAGCGGGCTGCGCAACCAGCCCAACCGGCAGAAGCCAGTTTATCATGATGCCCGACACGCAAATGAACCAGATGGGCTTGCAGGCGTTTGACACCCTTAAACGCGACAAAAAAATCAATATCGACCCGCGATACAATCAAGCCGCCCAATGTATTGCCCAAGCTATCGTGCGTGAAGTTGGCGGGAATTGGGAAGTCGTCGTTTTTGAAGACACCACCCCCAACGCGTTCGCGTTACCCGGCAACAAAATCGGCGTTCATACCGGCATGTTAACCTTGGTGCAAAACCAGGAACAACTGGCAGCGGTTGTCGGCCACGAAATCGGGCACGTCTTAGCTAAACATAGTAACGAGCGTGCCTCGCAAGAACTGGCTGTCAAGCAAGGCTTGAACATACTGGGGGCAATGACCATGCCTACTTCTGCATTAGGGCAACTCGGTTTCGGTTTATTAGGCGTTGGTGCGGAATACGGCGTACTTAAGCCTTGGGGTCGCACCCAGGAGAGCGAAGCTGATATTATCGGCGTGGACTTGATGTCTAAGGCTGGTTTCGATCCCAGACACAGCGTCGGCTTATGGCAGCGCATGGAGCAAGCAACCCAAGGTAAAAATACGGCGGAGTTTCTTTCAACCCACCCATCCCACGCCACCCGTATTCAGGAGCTTGAACAGCATATGCCCCAAGCGATGGCGATCTACCAACAAGCGCAATCGATGGGTAAGCAGCCGCGCTGCATGTAATTAATGAATCCAGGTTTAACATCGTGCCATCCTTATCCTTTTGAGAAACTAGCCTTGCTAAAGCAAGGCATTGTTCCGCCGCATGGCAAACATCATATTGCTATGTCTATCGGCGAGCCTGCTCATGCCACGCCCGATTTTATCAATCAGGCCTTGATTGCTCATATTGGAGGGCTTGGCAACTATCCAACCACGAAGGGGATTTCTGAGTTAAGGAATGCTATTGCAGACTGGTTAAGCCGGCGTTTTATCATTCCTCGCGAGCAACTAAACCCTGAAACCCAGATTTTGCCGGTCAGCGGTACGCGTGAAGCCCTCTTTTCCATTGCCCAGGCGATAATCAATCCTGCTGAAAAGCCGGTTATCATCATGCCGAATCCGTTTTATCAGATTTACGAAGGCGCGGCTTTTTTGGCGGGTGCGGAACCTTATTTTTTAAATACTACAGAAGCTTGCGGATACCTGCCGGATTTCGACTCAGTTCCGGAAGCTATCTGGCAACGTTGCCAACTCATTTATATATGTTCACCTGGCAACCCTAGCGGCGCGGTTATACCGAGTGATGCTTTGGTGAAATTGGTTAACCTTGCAGAAAGATACGATTTTATTATCGCGTCTGATGAGTGCTACAGCGAACTGTACGATGATGAAAATAACCCACCGCCCGGTTTGTTACAGACAGCATATGCGTCAGGCAATGTGGTGTTTAAGCGCTGCCTTGTATTTCATAGTTTATCAAAGCGATCCAATGCCCCCGGTTTGCGCTCCGGTTTTATCGCTGGCGACGCCGACATTCTGAAGTCTTATTTTCAATACCGAACGTACCAAGGGTGTGCGATGCCATTGCCAACGCAATATGCCAGCATCAGCGCATGGCAGGATGAAGCACACGTTGTTAAAAATCGACAGTTATATCGCGAAAAATTTACGGCATTTGTTGAAATTCTAGGTACAATTTGCGAAATAAAAAAACCTCCCGCCAGTTTTTATATCTGGTTGAAAACCAGTTTGCCAGATACCGAATTTGCCCAAAAATTGTTTGCTAAAGAAAATATAACGGTATTGCCTGGCAGTTATTTATCGCGAGAATTTGATGGGATTAACCCAGGCGCCAACCATGTCCGTATCGCTTTGGTTGCGCCGATCGCAGAATGTATCGATGCCGCGCACCGAATTAAAAATTTCCTAACCTGTATAACTTAACCACAATGACACAACTTGAAAACATCATAAACAACGCCTTTGAAAACCGTGCGGATATCTCGCCAAGCGCTGTCCCTTCCGAAATACGGGATGCCATTAACGAAGCCCTGAACTTGCTTGACAGCGGCAAAGCCCGCGTCGCCGAGCGCATTAACGGCGATTGGGTAACTCACCAATGGTTGAAAAAAGCAGTGTTGCTATCTTTCCGAATCAACGAAAACCGCATGATGGACGGTGGAAACACCCGCTATTACGATAAAGTCGACTGCAAATACGCCGGTTACTCGGAGGAAGATTTTGCCAACGCCGGTGTACGCGTTGTGCCGAATGCGGTTGCCCGTAAAGGCTCCTATATCGCCCCCGGCGCTATCCTGATGCCATCTTACGTTAACATCGGCGCGTATGTCGACAGCGGCACGATGGTGGATACTTGGGTTACGGTCGGCTCCTGCGCACAAATCGGCAAAAACGTACACTTATCCGGCGGTGTCGGCATCGGCGGCGTATTAGAGCCGGTTCAAGCTAATCCCACTATTATCGGCGACAATTGCTTCATTGGCGCACGTTCGGAAATCGTCGAAGGTGTTATCGTGGAAGACGGCTGCGTAATTTCCATGGGCGTTTACATCGGCCAAAGCACAAAAATCTATAACCGCATGACTGGGGAAATCAGTTACGGCCGCATTCCAGCCGGTTCAGTAGTGGTCTCTGGTAATTTACCTTCTTCTGACGGTAAATACAGTTTGTACTGTGCGGTGATTATTAAACAGGTGGATGAGAAAACACGCAGTAAAACCGGCATTAATGAATTGTTGCGCGATTAATTTACCTTAACCAAATTATAAAAATAACCAAATGACTCAAAATATCAGCAACAACGCCATTATTTACGCCATCCTCGCGCTTAACAGCGAGGTTGCATTGCAGCAGGAGTATTTAACGTCTAACGATATTGCCAAAGAAGACCGCGACAACGAAGAAGATATCCTGGAGGATTTACAGCAAGCTTTTATGGAATTTGTCGATGCTTACAAAACCCGCTGTAAATCCGATCAAAATTTGCCGAGTCTTGACGAATTATTAAACAGCCAACTGTAAATGATTCTGTACGGCATCAAAAACTGCGACACGGTTAAGAAAGCGCGCGTTTGGCTGGAAGCGAATGCTATTACCTTTCAATTCCATGATTTTCGCGTTGACGGCTTAACCTTGGAGCAATTACAAAAATTTTCAAAGGCCTTGGGCTGGAGCAACATGCTTAACCGGAGCAGCACCAGTTGGCGGCAATTGAGTAATGAACAACAAGCCGATCTTGATGAAAACAAAGCCTTACAGCTTATGTTAACAACCCCTACCCTAATCAAACGACCTGTTTTAGATACAGGCTCTGAAATCATCCAGGGTTTTAAGCCAGATTTTTATCAAGCCAAATTGAAATGAGCAACACGCTAGAGCTATTAAAAGACTTAATCCACCGTCCTTCGGTCACACCCTTGGATGAAGGTTGCCAGGATGAATTAGCCCAAAGGTTAACGCCGTTGGGTTTTAAAGATGAACGCCTGGATTTTGCCGATACGCAAAATATCTGGCTGAGGCGAGGAACTGAAAGTCCATTATTCGTCTTTCTCGGCCATACCGATGTGGTACCGACTGGCCCCTTAGACGCATGGCACTCACCGCCATTCGAACCGACCATACACGAAGGTAAGCTCTATGGTCGCGGCGCAGCAGATATGAAGGGTGGTATTGCTGCATTTTCTACCGCAGTTCAGCGCTTTATTGCCAAACACCCGAATCACCAAGGCTCGATTGCTATTCTATTAACCAGCGATGAAGAAGGCGCCGCAACCAATGGCGTGGTTAAAGTTGTGGAAGTATTAGAGCAACGCAACGAAAAGATCGATTGGTGTCTGGTCGGTGAACCCTCCAGCGACAAACTTATCGCCGATGTTATCCGCGTCGGGCGTCGCGGGTCATTGGGAGCAAGGTTAACCGTGCATGGTATACAAGGCCATGTAGCTTATCCGAATTTAGCGGACAATCCCATCCATAACTTAGCGCCAGCATTAAAGGAGTTAACCGAGGAAGTGTGGGATTATGGCAACGTTAACTTCCCACCAACCAGCCTGCAAGTGTCCAATATTCATGCAGGCACCGGAGCCGACAATGTCATTCCCGGCACAGTGGAAATGTTGTTTAATCTCCGCTTTTGTACCGAGCTCGACGAACTTACGATTAAGGAACGGGTCCATCACATCTTAGATAAACACGGGCTTAAATATGAAATCGTCTGGCGTTTATCCGGCAATCCGTTCTTAACCAAGCGCGGTAAATTAATCGACGCCACTCACAAAGCGATTAAAACCGTAACCGGTTACGAAACGTTGGATGACACCGGCGGCGGCACGTCTGATGGACGCTTTATCGCGCCCACCGGCGCCCAAGTCATTGAGCTTGGCCTGCTCAACGAAAGTATTCATAAGGTTAATGAAAATATCGGGCTTAAAGACCTGGAGACGTTGTCGTTAATTTATGAGCAAATTCTGATAAATTTGATGTTGCAAGGTTAAGTTTTTGATAGTTGTTAACAACTAAATTTTTACGGATTTGATCAAGCCCAACTCAACTAATTTCCAATGTTCTTGAGTTGATGGCAAACCTAACCTCGCACCGGCCTTGGCACAACACAACGCGCCTGCCGCACTAGCGTAGGTTAACAAGTCTTGCCACTCCATTCCTTTGGCTAAAGCGGAAGCGTAAGCACCGTGAAAAGCGTCCCCTGCTCCGGTAGTGTCTATCGCTGCAACGGGAAATGCCGATAAAGCGCCTTGTGTCGAACCGCACTGCCATACCAAGCCCTTTTCACCCAAGGTAATCACTACATTTGGCGCTGTATTTGCTAACTGTTCAAGTGCATTCGTAACATTGCCATGAAGCTGTAGGGCAAATTTTTCCGAACAGACCAAATGGTCTACAAGATGCATTAGCGCTAATGTTCCTTCATGCACAGAACCTGCATCTAATACAGTGAGTATGCCTTGCTCTTTCGCCCGTTCCGCCAAGTTAACGGAAATAAAAGGCTCATGGCCGTCGAATAAAATGACTTTGGGGTTAACATCTGAAAAATCGATCTTATCCTTCGGTATCGGCTGAGTTTCACCTTTATAGTTTATCAATGCCCGTTTCCCATCAGGCTTAACCAATACCGCCGACAAAGGCGTGGGATTTTTACCTCGCACCACTTTGTCGACATTAACTCCGTAAGCAATTAATTCTTCGAGATGTTTATCGCCATATAAGTCATCACCCAGATAACCGGCAAATGCAGACTTTAGGTCAAGCTTAGCTACCTGTACGGAAGCATTTGCCGCTGGGCCGCCACCGCAGACTATAAAGCTGTCAGCAACCGTTTTTTCATCTTCAGCAGGGTGTTTGGGCACTGAAAATACAAGATCATAAGAGGCATGCCCTACGCACAGGACATCGATGTCCAGAAGAGGATTTTTCAAATAAACTCCTAAAAAATAAAATGGTAAACGGCTAAAACACTATTAGAAATTGATTATTCAACTATTTCAAACAGTCAATCAGCGATATTTTAATCAATGTAAATTGAATATCGCTTTTTTAATCGTTAAGAAGTGTGAATTTATAACGTTAGTTACCTGATTTTGAGGAAATTTCGAAACTTCCCTTTTTTTTGCGTAAATATTGATCTTTCTAAATCAATAAAAATTTTTGTTACTATTTAGCGTAAGATAAAGACGGGCAACATGTATTGTTAAAACCAGCTTGCGACACTATAGAAATGTTAAAGCGAAATGGAATTTCAGAAAAAATAGATTTAAATGAGGCTAAAGTTAACAACATTTGGCCATAAATAAAATGTTTGCGGTTAAACCCGATGTTTTGGTTTATTTCGTTTTTGCTACGGTTAAACTATTCAAAAACATTTAATTTATGTTGGAATTAGGAAACCCAAAAATTTTAATATTAAGTCAGCGAATCATCATCTGTCTTCGAGTTACAAAACTATTGCAAAATTTTATACGAGTTCTTAACCCTTAAGTTATTCTTTAAATAATTTTCTGAAAATGACAATTTCGCCATCTAGGACAATTTCGAAGCTAGTGCTTGCGCCTGATGAGATTTTTGAAATCAGCCAGGAAATCAGCCGAAAATATTCGCCTATAATTTCAACTAAGGCATTTAGTTTAGCGAAGACAATTTCACTCACACCGAATGAGTTGTTCGAAATCAGCGAAGAGATTACTCGCAAACACTCACCAAAACTTAATGCCAACACACCAAAAGTCATTTTGTTACCCATTGATCCAACTCACGTCTATCTATCATGGAACTTAGGGCGTTCCAAACCAATCCCGGCAATCAAAGCTGAAAATTTAGTATTAAGAATCTACCCCAAAAAAATCGAAACGGTTAACTTAACAGATAGTAAAGACTGGTTTGACGTTGCAATTAACCCTACACAAACTCGGCTTACTCTCCATGTGCCCAAGGAAAATGATGCTAATAGCTATCGGGCAGAAATAGGACACGTGAACAATGAGGAAATTTTTACCCCTTTGGCTACCTCAAACTTTGTTAACATTCCGAACGTAAAAAAGCATTTTTATCTTAATAAGAATGTAGTTAACCTACCTGGCAGTTACCAATATGAGACTTCTCCAACCACTCAGGAAAATTGACCTGATAGCCATTACAATGTCTCAAGCCAAGCCGTTAAATAAGACAATACAATGAAAAATGGATTTCTCAACATCATTCTGCACACACATCTTCCTTATGTTCGGCATCCTGAATACTACAGTTTTTTTGAAGAGAACTGGCTGTTTGAAGCCATTACCGAATGTTACATTCCCCTTATTAACGTTTTTGATAAGCTGTATGAAGACAGGGTTAGCTACCGCTTAACGCTATCGCTCTCACCAACGCTGATTTCCATGCTGAAGGATGAGTTATTAATCGCACGTTACCTGAAATATCTTAACCAGCGAATTGAACTGGCTGAAAAGGAAATCGTTAGAACAAAGCAACAGCCTGAATACTTCAACCTTGCGAATTTCTACCAGAAGTTTTTCCAGGGTGTGCTCGACACTTACCAAAACCAACACCAATGCGATTTATTGTCGGCGTTTAAAAAGCACCATGCCTCTGGCAACCTTGAACTCATTACGACTGCGGCAACACACGCTTTTTTGCCTGCTCTTAGTGTCAGCCCAACCGCAGTTCGCAACCAAATCAATATTGGCATGGAAACCTTTAAGGAAAATCTTGATTTTGCGCCCTCTGGTTTTTGGCTGCCCGAATGCGCTTATTATCCGGGGTTGGAAACAGTGCTTGCCGATGCCGGTATCGGTTATTTTTTTGTCGATACCCATGCCATCCTGAATGCCAGTGCACCGGCACGGAATGGTGTTTATGCCCCTTTGGATTGCGGCAACGGTGTGTTGGCTTTTGGCCGCGATCCTGAATCTTCAAAACAGGTCTGGAGTTCGAAAGAAGGTTACCCTGGCGATGTTAATTACCGCGAGTATTACAGCGACATCGGTTTTGACCTCGACCTAAGCTATGTTGCACCTTATATTCTCGATGGCAAGACCCAGATTAATACCGGCATCAAATACCATCGGGTAACCGGGAATGACAAGCCGAAAGAAATTTACCAACCTGAACTGGCGCTGGGGAAAGCGAAGCAACATGCCCAGGATTTCATTGAGAAACGGCAACAGCAGATTGAGCAATTAAATGCGAATATAGACAGGCCGCCGATTATTGTCGCGCCTTACGATGCCGAACTGTTCGGCCATTGGTGGTTTGAAGGGCCGGCGTGGCTGGAGCAGGTATTACGGCTGACAAACGTTAATGGAGTGCAGACCGCCAGTTGCAGCGATTATCTAAAACTGCAAATATCTCATCAAGTTGCCACACCTTCTGCATCAACCTGGGGTGATCAGGGTTATTCCGCTTATTGGATTAACGAGGAAAACGACTGGATTTACCCTTACTTGCATCAAGCCGAGGAAGAAATGGAAAAACTGGCTGCCGACCTACAAGGCTTGACCGTTAATCCTTTGCAGGAACGCGCGTTAAACCAGGCGGCGCGGTCACTATTGTTGGCGCAGGCGTCAGACTGGCCGTTCATCATGAAATCAGGCACCACCCGCGATTACGCCCGCAAACGCATTACCGACCATCTCGCCCGCTTTAATTATCTGCACGACAGCATCCGTAAAAACAATATCAATGAACGATATCTGCTCGCTCTGGAAACCATGGATAACATTTTTCCGAAGATCGATTTTAGGGATTTTACCCCTTAAGCAGTATCATTGATGTGGAAAGATGATATCTATGATTAAACCACTGAACTTTGCTCAATTATCAATCTCTAATTGCATAAGTAATAAAATATTATAAATGCGTCAACTATAACTGCCCCAAGGTGCGACAATTTGCCGCATATCCAAGGCAGGGGTAAATCGATAGACTATGAATGGCGTTTATAATGTCTTACACTACTTTTTTGCGACTTGCCTAATTCAATTGCGGTAGTGTTGGCTAAAGGAAAGCTTATTAAGGTAATTTGTATTTTTTGATTATCTTATCGACTCGCATTAATTTCGAAGTACTTTTTTAACACACGAGGTTATTATGTTTAATTTCAAATCAAAAAAAATTATATTGCCATTATTTTTTTCTGTGCTTTTAGCGCTATTGTCCGCACCATTAGCCCATGCCGAACTCGGTGGTAGTGGAGGCTCAGCTGCGAGAGATGCCGCAGAACAAAGAGCTGCGAAAGAAAGAAAGCTTGAGCAAAAAAAGAAAGATGCTGAAGCTAAAAAGGCGGCTGAAGCTCAACAGGGGCAACCGGCAACAACACAACCTCCTGTTGAGGTTAACCAAGAAAAACCGGCGGCGCAATAATTTTAGGGCTGTACTATCGATTGTCAATTCGTAGGTTGAGCTTCATTACATTCAGCCCAACCTACGGGCTACGAGCGGTCACGAAAAGGCGCATCCGCTTGAACATATATTAGATGTATTAAACATGCTTCAGTCCGGCATACAATTCCGGCACATCTAGTTCTTTGATATTTTTAGTTATTCTCGGAGCTTCTGTTGTGCTAGAAATAGGATTTCGTTTAGCCTGAGTACTTCTGAACCTTAGCGCGAATTCATCAAGCCAATCAATTGCAGATCCAAATAAAGTTTCAGCTAAATATATGCGCTGGCATATCTTTTTGTATGGGCGCATATACTTTGGATTCATTTTAAGTGAAGAATCCCCCTTCGAAGAGATGCGGCTCTCTTGAGATTTATTATCCAAAAAATCTTTCATTGAGTTTAATATGAGCAGCATCAATCGTCTTGATTCAAGCTGATATATGTTTACTGGCACTAAGATTACGTTATTTGAAGCACATTTACTTAACTTAACTACATCTTTCTCCATTTCGTTTTTTTCAAGATAATGAGACTCCCCCTGAAACTCAAATGCCAGTAAAAACTCCTCCAGCGTTATATCAAGCTCAAGTAACTGTCCTGTTTTAGGGTTAACCAAAAAACCCGGTTTATGTTCTATTTTTCTTGGTGTGTTTCGACAAGTGAGAGTAATAAAGATATCTAGGTATAAATTTAAAAGTGTTTCGCCGTAATATTCGCATTCGCCATTATATTGCGTTTCGCGCCTATGACTGAGGAACGAAATGATAAACTTATTTATTACTTCTTTCTCTTCTTTAAAATCGTAGACCGGCAGAGAGAGTCTGAAAATGTCTTCTTGCAGCCCAAAGAGAATTCTACTAATCGTAGGTATTGATTTCATAGAATTAGCCGAGCCATCTGTTTTTCTCAATTGATGCGTGAGTTTATTTCCAAGATTGTTAAATCTAGACTCGAAATTAACAACTTCTCGGTGAGTTTTCGACAAAGCGTCGATGTAGGCTTTTTGCTTGACTTTGATTATTGCTTTGTATTTTTTTCGCTCACTAACTTCCATGTATAACTCTCAAAAATATCTAATGTAATTTATACGATATTTAATGCAGTATAAAAAATAGAATTTGTCGTATAAGCCTTATTTAACCTAATAAATTGTATTAATTAAAAAAAAGTATAGATCAAAAAGTCATCCTCAACGAGTAAATACGACAATATCCAGTTGACAACTTTATTAATTGGTATGATACGACTTGATGACAATGATCCCCCTTTATAGAAACTGTTTTCCTCAACATACTGGTAAAACGCATGGCTAACATCCAGCTCCTTTATGTGGAAAACATCATTTCCCGTAAGCTTAAGTCTACACAGCAAAAGCTGACTTTTTTTATTCGCGTTGAAAATATCGGCTTCAACAAACAGGTTGATATTCTCTGGGCAGGTGAAGATGGCGTATGGTTAACCTTGGAGGCGAGCTTTCACAGCAAACGGGGTGAAACTCAGGAACTCTGGTCTGCCGAAATCAAGCAGCAGCTAACCGCCAAGAAACCTTTGCCGGGAACCATTAAGTTCAACCTGCGTTATCGGGTTAACGGCGAAGAATTTTGGGATAACAACAACGGCGGTAATTATGTAAGCGAAGCGGACTCTGGCATTAAGATTGCGGGTAATTGTCCGGTCTTGAATGTTCGCTTTGCCGAACGGTTAACCGATGTACAAAAATCTGTCCCCGTCGCCGTCGCGGTTAACTCCTCATTGGCAGCCAAAAAAGTCACCATTGTCTGGACGAAAGATAACTGGCTGCACACGTTTAAAACACCTTGTTTTTTAAAGAAAGATTACTGGCAGAAAGCGACGGGCAGTGCTGCCTCGAACCCCAATCAATATGGTATGCAAATCTGGTCGGGACGGCTTAATTTCGGCAATGCGTTCCGGGTGCAATACTGCATTGCCTGCGAAAGCAAGGAACAAACATTTTGGGATAATAACGGCGGCCTTAATTATTCGCTCAGCCGAAAGCCGCTCGCCGTTATGATTCTGAATTTGCACTGTTATCAGGAGGAAGATCAGGACATCAAGTTAACCCAAATCGCCAAGGCGATTGACGAACAGGAAGCCGATATCGTTTGCTTGCAGGAAGTGGCGGAGCACTGGAACAACGGCGCAGGCGATTGGGAAAGCAATTCGGCAAAAATTATCAACGACCGTTTACGAAAGACTTATCATATTTATACCGACTGGTCGCACCTGGGTTTCGATAAATACCGTGAAGGCGTTGCGATCCTAAGCCGCTTTCCACTGACAGAACATGAGGCACGTTATGTGTCGGACAGCCACGATGCTTACAGTATCCATTCCCGGAAAGTAGTGATGGCGCAAATCCATTTGCCTTATCTGGGCTTGATCAATGTATTTTCTGCCCATTTAAGCTGGATTGAAGACGGCTTCAAGGAACAGTTTAACCGCCTGAGCGAATGGGCGGAAAACAGCCAGTCCAAAGAAGTAAAAGCGACTTTATTGTGCGGCGATTTTAATATTGCCGCCGGTTCGAAAGGTTACCAGCTAGTGGTCGACTTACACCGGTACGACGACCAGTTTTTAGCCGCCAATTCGCCGGGTGTATTTGATAAAATCTTTAAGGTTAACGATCCGCACTGGCAAAATTACCTTGCCGATGATTATCGGATTGATTTTATTTTTATGCACAAAGACAGTCAATTGGCAGTGAAATCAGGTACTGTAATGTTTACCGACGAAGATTACGGAAGGGTTTCCGACCATTGCGGTTATTTGATGACGTTTGAGCCGAATTAAAAAGGAGCTTTGATCGAATTGATCCCGTTCATGGTTCGTAAGCTTTTATGCCTTTCAGGGTACACCCCGAACGGGATAAACGTCTTACCTTCGTCTTTATGCCCCAGGTGCTGAGCTTGTCGAAGGCCTTAATCAAAAATTCCTTAACGTGCTCAAAACAATATTTGTAAAAATTTAGTTAGAGGTAAAAATGCAATTTGCAGAACAAATCGCCACGCCGGTTCATGGAAATCTGGGCGGGTATTTTCAACGGGTTAATGATTTTAATGATAAATTTTTTGTCCGTTGGGGAAAGATTGATTTCGATTTGTCATTTGGCATCCAAGCCAATCTAAAAGTCATCCTGAAAGTCTATCGGGAACATGGTATCCAGGAGAGCTACATTGTCGATACAGACGCCCACGATATTCATTGGGACCGGCATAAACGCAGCACACGGGATTTTTACATTCATCCCTATTCAAAAAATTTTGGTCATATCAACTGCATTAAGTTTTCATTTATCGTCCATGTGGACGAACGTTCTATTCCATCCGAGAAAGAATATATCTTCATGGACTGGCACCAACTTCAGGACGACCAGCCACAGTATCGGCATATTACCCATGACTGGTCAACGCCGAATAGTTACCGAAGCTACGAACTGAATGCTGGCGAATTACAGGCCGATGCCGATTGGTATAACCATCATTTCGACTCACTTAATCTGGTGCCGAAATTCACCAAAGGTCAGTTGCACCATCCTTATCATCCTAAACGTTATATTCACGACCTGATCGATAAGGTCATTCGCAGCAAATGGGCTGATCCGAACCGTTTTTGCACCATTAAAGTCAGCGTCGATTGTATAGATGATGCTGATTTCATTAACCATTTGATCCACGCTAGGGAACAGGGTGTTTGGGTTCAGTGTATTGTCGATTGGCGCAAAATGACGCTGACTAATAGCGAAAGCTATGCAAGGCTAAAACGTTCCCGAATCGAGTTATTAGGTGTTTTTTGCAGCCCGAAGCATCATCTCATCGAAGTCGAACCGGACATGCATACCAAGTTCATTGTCTTTAACGATGAAGATTGCATTCTGGGTTCGTTCAATATCACTTTCGACCGCTGGTGGGCGAATTGGGAATCGGGCATGACCTTTCATTCCAAAGGCGTGTGCCGTCTGCTCGATAATATCTTTCAAAGCCAACGCGGCGGGGTGATCCAGCGTTATGGCATCGATCCGTTAAGTCCGTTCAATCTGCTGTATACCTTCGGGCGGCATTACATGAGCAACGGTCAGTATTACCGGCCTCACCATGCCATACTGGCGGAAATTAACCGTGCCAGGCATTCGATAAAGGTATCTTTATTTTTGATCGGTGAACTCTTGGGCGACCATCACGACAGCGTGGTGAATGCCCTGATTAACGCCAAGCATCGCGGCGTTTACGTACATATTTTGTTTAATGGTCACTTAGCCAGGCAAGGACGGATTGGCGTGGAGCGGTCGATGCATGACGAACTTAACCGGCCTTTGCTGCCTGCCGTACAACGGCTGAAAAACGCAGGTATTGCTATCGGCTTAGTGTACGGACAAGACGACCATCCCGTGCCCTATTCGCCCATCCATTCCAAATACTGCATCATCGATGACTATATAGTACTAGAGGGAAGCTTTAACTGGTACAACACCTCGGTATTTTCTCACGACCTGTTGGTAGTTGCGGCCAACTACGAAGTCGCCAAGCCGTATCTGTATGAATTTGAAGAAATACAGCGCTGTTTCAGGGTGTACTATTAAACTTAACCAGTGGATTGGTATTAGTCCGTTTAACTAAAACCAGTTAAAGCTGGTCATATAATCCACGATATTGTTCGGCGCTGTGCTTCCATGAAAAATCCTGTTGCATGCCGGTAATTTGCATTTGCTTCCAGGTTTTAGGCTGGTTGTATAACATGAGAGCGCGTTTGATTGCCTCAATCAATGTGCCAGCTAATGCACCATCAAAAACGATGCCGGTCGCCGTATTATTGCTTAACGTATGAGGAAGTGCATCAACCACCGTATCGACCAAACCGCCCACCTTGCTTACTAACGGAATCGTGCCGTAAATCTGGCTGTACATTTGATTTAAACCGCAGGGTTCATATCTTGACGGCATAAGAAAAATATCCGCGCCAGCCTCAATCAAATGCGACAAAGCTTCATCATAACCAATCTGCACCGCCATTCTGTCAGGGTTAGCTTTGGCGAAATCAGACAATTGTTGTTCAAACTCCTTATTTCCGCTACCCAGAACAACAAATTGCACAGGCAGTTGCAGCATTTCGGGCAAGCAATCCAGCACAAGGTCGATCCCTTTTTGTTCTACCAAACGACTAATCAGGCCGAGCATCGGTATTTTGTCATTTACCGGTAATGACAATTTCGTTTGCAACGCGGTTTTGTTGAGATTTTTTTTGGTTAACGTATTGGTTTTGTAGTTTGCCGGAAGGCTTGGATCCGTTTCAGGATTCCAGTGTTCGGTGTCTACCCCATTGATAATACCGCTTAAAATATCTTTTCGATAATGTAATAGCCCTTCCAGCCCACAACCAAATTTGGCTGATTGGATCTCCATGGCGTAAGTTGGACTAACCGTATTGATTCGATCAGCATAAGCCAGTCCGCTTTTCAAAAAAGACAGCATGCCATGAAATTCTGTACCGCCGCTATCCCAAAGCTGGGTAGGCAGATTGAGAGAAAAGTTAACAGATTTAGGGAATAAGCCTTGATATGCCAAATTATGGATAGTAAACAAGGTTTTCGGTCGAATTGCTTCCAGTGACAATAACGCCGGTACCAAACCACTTTGCCAATCGTTGCAGTGGACAATATCAGGTTTCCAGTCCAGATAGCCCCGATTCATGGCAATTTCTACCACAATAAGGCAAAACAGCCCGAAACGTTCAGCGCTGTTAACCCAAGGATTTCCCGCTTCATCATGATAAGGATTGCCCGGTAACCTGAAAAACTTAGGGTAGTCGACCAACCAAACTGGCACATTCGAGCCTGCTAACCGGGTTTCCAGAATGTTAACCTCGGAATCGTTAACCCTTACGGTACTTTTATAGTAAATCGGCTCATTGGTTTTAATGGCTTGGTAGTAAGGCAGGATAATTCGCACATCTTCACCCAAATCGACCAACGACTTGGGCAAGCTTCCTGACACATCCGCCAGCCCGCCCGTTTTAATGAGTGGATGTGCCTCGCTGGTGACAAAAAGTATTTTTTTCATATTAGTTTGAGCTACTAACCTGTAAAACAATGCCTCCTAATGGAGGAAGCCTTAGGTTGATGGAATGCGGCAAATTCATCCAGGGTATCTCATCGGAATGTACAGTGATATTGGTAACTTGACTCCCCGCATAATCGGCCGAATCTGAGTTAAGAATCTCTTTATAAGTCCCGGCCGTGGGAACGCCGATCCGATAGTTTTCACGAACAACAGGCGTAAAATTCAATATGATGATCAGTTCCTGGTTATTCCATTTGCGTCGATAACTGATCACCGATTGCTCGTAATCATGGCAATCTATCCATTCAAAGCCATGATGATCGAAATCATGATAATGAAGTGCCGGATAGTCTTTATATAGCGTATTTAAATTCTTAACTAATGTTTGGATGCCTTGATGAAGCGGATAATCCAGCACATACCAGTCTAGCGACTGGTTGAAATTCCATTGCGTACCTTGACCAAATTCACAGCCCATAAACAGGAGTTTTTTACCTGGATAAGTAAACATCATCGTATATAACAGGCGTAGATTAGCAAATTTTTGCCATTCGTCACCCGGCATTTTGTTGAGCATCGAGCCTTTGCCATGTACGACTTCATCGTGCGAAAACGGCAGGGCAAAGTTTTCCGTAAAGGCGTAAAGCATCCCGAAAGTCAGTTGGTCATGATGATAACGTCGATGCACGGGATCTTCTTGCATGTACACCAGAATGTCATTCATCCATCCCATATTCCATTTCATGGAAAACCCTAACCCGCCCGTATAAGTAGGTCGGGTGACTTGTGGCCAGGAAGTGGACTCCTCAGCCATAATCACCGTTCCAGGATGCTGGTCATGAGTTACCGAATTCAATTCCCTGAAAAAATCGATGGCTTCCAGGTTCTCATTCCCGCCATACTGATTTGGCAACCAATCGCCTTCCTCACGGGAGTAATCCAGATACAACATGGAAGCAACCGCATCCACTCTTAGTCCGTCGATATGGAATTCTTTCAGCCAAAAAATGGCGCTCGACAATAAGAAGTTTTTAACTTCGTTTCGGCCATAGTTGTAGATAAGAGTTCCCCAGTCGCGATGCTCACCTTTACGCGGGTCTTCATGCTCGTACAAAGCGCTGCCATCAAACCGGGCTAGGGCAAAGGCATCTTTTGGAAAGTGGGCAGGCACCCAATCGAGGATCACCCCGATGCCATTCTGGTGAAAAGTGTCGACAAAAAAACGAAAATCGTCCGGTGATCCGAACCGGCTGGTCGGTGCAAAATAGCCTGTGGTTTGATAACCCCAGGAAGCATCCAAAGGATGTTCAGTAAGAGGAAGCAACTCGATATGGGTAAAACCCATTTGCTTGACATAATCGACCAGTTGTTTGGCTAACTCACGGTAGTTATAGAAATTGCTATGTTCATCCAGTTTCCATGAACCGAGATGGACTTCGTATATAGACATTGGCCCGTGCAACCAGTTGTTGCTAGTCCTTTTGTTAAGCCACAGATCATCTTTCCATCCATACGTATCTTCGCTAACCACAATGGATGATGTGTTGGGGCGAAGCTCAAACTTTTGCCCGTACGGATCGGTTTTCAGCAAAATCTCATTACTAAAGCGGTTAAGAATTTCGAACTTGTAAAGACAGCCCTCTGTTAACCCTGGGATAAACAGCTCCCAAAGCCCGCCACCACCCAGGCTACGCATAGGATGGCAACGACCATCCCAGCGGTTGAAATCACCGACAACACTGACCCGCCCGGCACTAGGTGCCCACACGGCAAATAATACACCGGCAATACCGTCTGCGGTGTGTAGATGTCCGCCCAACTTCTGGTATACATGCCAGTGTTTACCTTCACCGAACAGGTGTTGGTCAAATTCCGCTAATTGAACTGGAAAATCGTAGGGATCGTAATCCAAGTGGGATTCACCATTTTTATCAAGCCAAGACAGTTGATAATGCTGAGGCAGCGGTTCTTTGCCCGCCGGGTATTCAAAAAAATCTGTGCCTTCGATGCGTTGCACAGCCGCATTGTTGTGATTGAGCTTAACGCTTTCGGCATAAGGCAGGTAAGCCTTGATAACTGTTTGGTTGTTTTTTTGATGTCGGCCTAACACTGAAAAGGGATCATGGTGGCTGGCTTCAGCGACTTTGATTGATTCCGCATCCAGCTGGCTGATATTGGTGTTTTTCATCGGTTGATCTCCTTCAGGGATAACATCAATTATCACTCATGTTAACAAAATTAGAGGAGCTTTGATTCGATTCCATAGAAATAAATATTTTCAGAGCATCTTATTGATTATCTTTTGAAAATAGATGTCCGCTATAAAAATTTGACGTGTATATTCCCGAGAATATTGAAATTTTGAACGATTATCAGACTTAGCTTAAATTTTTGAGCTATCGTTAGATTTCTTTCAGATCAATATTGGCAATTTATCAGTAGCAAACTTCTGCTTTAGTTTGTTACGTCAATTATGTAATTAATCAATTACAATATACTGTAAATTAAAAACAGAATATCCAATGCAAAAAACCGAATACGAAATAAAACCCGGAAATTGTTATCCATTTGGCTGTAAACACAACGGCGGCGGTGCCAATTTTTCTATTTTCAGCCGCTTTGCCACCGATGTGGAACTTTTACTGTTCAATTCATCTGAAGATAAAGATCCTTTCTGGATCATACCGTTACAAAAAGAAATCAATCGCACTTTTTATTACTGGCATGTTTATATCGTCGGGCTACCTGTGGGCACTTGGTATAACTGGCGCATTGACGGAGCCAATCAAACCCGCGAGCATGGATTTAGCTTCGACAAGGAAAAACATCTTATCGACCCTTGGGCACGGGCGGTCAGCCAGAAAAACTGGAGTCGAAAAGCGGCCTGCAAGCCGGGCGATAATGGTTCGACAGCGATGCGCTGTTGTGTCGTTGACGACGAATATGACTGGGAAGGCGATATACCGCTACGCATCAGCAGTGAAAAAGCGATCATCTATGAATTGCATGTCGGCGGCTTCACTCGACATGCCACTGCGAATGTGACCCATCCGGGGACTTTTTCCGGCTTGACAGAAAAAATCCCATACCTTCAACAATTGAGTATCACCCATGTTGAACTATTGCCCGTGATGGCTTTTGATGAACAGGATGTACCCCGAAACACCAATGATCTGGGGCTAAAAAATTACTGGGGTTACAGCACGCACAGTTTTTTTAGCCCGCACCCCGGTTATTGTGTTAACCCTGAGGAAGGCGCTCACATACGGGAGTTTCGTGACCTAGTCAAAGCCCTGCACAAGGCTGGAATCGGCGTGATTATGGATGTGGTTTTCAACCATACCGCAGAGTCCGGCGCACAGGGCCCAATCCTTAACTTTAAAGGCATTGGCGGAAAAATTTTCTACCATCATGATAAACACGATAAAAGTATTTTTATCGATTACACCGGCTGCGGCAATACCGTTAATGCCAATCATCCGCTGGTATCAAGTTTTATCATCAGTTGCCTGGAATATTGGGTTAACGAAATGCATGTGGATGGTTTTCGTTTTGACTTGGCCAGTGCCATGACCCGAGGTGAGAACGGCGAAGTTCTTCAAGACCCGCCCGTACTCTGGGGAATCGAATTATCCGAACAACTATTCAAAACCAAATTGATTGCCGAAGCATGGGATGCCGCCGGACTATATCAGGTAGGCAGTTTTCCCGGTTACCGTTGGGGCGAATGGAATGGTAGATATCGTGATGTTATCCGGCGTTTTTTGCGAGGAGATTCTGGACTAATCTCTGAAGTAGCTACTCGTATTTGCGGTAGCAGCGATCTCTACGAACACCAGGGCCGCTTGCCTATCAGCAGCATTAACTTTGTAACCTGTCATGACGGTTTTACCTTGAACGACCTGTTTAGCTACAACCAAAAGCATAATATTGCCAATGGTGAAAATAATCAGGATGGATGCAATGAAAACTACAGCTTTAACTATGGAATAGAAGGCGATACCAAAGATCAGCGTATTCTGCAGTTGCGTAGGAAACAGGCAAAAAACGTTTTTGCGATTTTATTGCTTAGCCAAGGCGTACCGATGTTACTTGCCGGTGATGAATTTTTAAATAGCCAACAAGGCAACAATAACGCTTATTGCCAGGATAATGAACTGGCGTGGCTAGACTGGAAAAAGGCTGCACAGAATACCGATATGCTGCATTTTGTCCGGCAGATGATTGCGCTTCGTAAAAGACACCCTTCAATCATGAGACGACGATTTTTAACCGGTAAAAATATTGAAGGCAAAACCATTGCCGATATTTCCTGGCACGGCAGTCAGATTGATAATCCGCTTTGGAATGAACCAGAATCTAGGATACTGGCGTTTACTTTGGCTGGTTGTGATATTAATGAAGCTGATTTACATATCATCATAAATATGTCGGATGAAGATTCCTTAGTTGAATTACCTAATTTTCAGGGAAAGGAATGGTGTCTTGCAGTAGACACTTCGTTACCGTCAAATCAGGATATCTTGGAGCCAAAACATCAAAAACCCGTAAAAGAGCAGCATTATTTTGTTACTAACAAAACAGTCGTTGTCTTGGAAAATATTAATACCTAACTTGAATCTTAATGATATAAGGCTGGTTTATCCATAATCAAATCTTACCAAGTAATTGGGTAACCTGCCTGTATCTCTGATTTATTGTTTAATCAAAAAATTTAGGAAATTAATCTTTAAAACTTAAGGAATGAATAAAACATCAGGCACAGTAACTAAACAGCGAAATATAAAAACATCTTCGCAAAAACAAAATTTGCGAAAACGCCCTCCAAGAAAATCTGCTGAAACGATGCCTCTGGTCAGTTTTAAGCAACGCATTATTTTTACTGCTATTGAGACGCTTTCTCTTATCACCATCATTACTTTCGGCATCATTATCGTGCTCGGGAATGAAGCGCACTGGTTTACGGGCACTCATTTTTTAGGAAATTTGTTCCCTTTTGCGGCGGGTGTCCTGGTTCTGATTTTAACATCTAGTCTTTTTCTGGCAGGCTGGTGGAAACTTCGCGCTTTTCTGAACAACCGATCTTTGGCTTTGCTGCCAATCTTTGCTATCAGCTTGGTTTATAGTCTTGGGTTTCTAATCGGCATTGAAAACCTTAACCAGTCGATAGACCGGTTCCGTATCTTGGTGGGTGGAAAACAAGAAACCCAACGAGTTACGCTTACCCATCAAGTATTCGCTGCCTATCGACGTTATAATTCGAATAATCTAGTTAAGATGATTCATCGTGCAGAGCCTTATCGATCAGCAATATTTGAAGCTGCAAAACAATACGATATTGACCCGGAATTGTTGGAAGGTATTGCAGCAACGGAGTCATCATTTAAACCTCGGGACAGTGCGGATGGCGGTCACGGCTTATTTCAAATCACTGCTGTACCCAAGACTGTGCTTGAGGAATCTAAAGATCGTTTAGGTACTGAAAATCTGTTATACGAAAATCCCAGAACCAACGCCTTCATTGCGGCAGCCACCCTGAAACATTACCTTGGCGAGATGAATAATGACCTATATCTGGCGCTGCTTGCTTACAACATTGGTCCGGCAAATGGCGGTTTGCGTTTTATTATGAAAAAATATGGGGTTACTGACTTCATCACCATTCAGCCTTATTTACAACTACTGCCCCGGGATTATCCGATTAGAGTATTGTCTTATGCCTTGGCTTTTAGGATCTGGCAAAAACATGGCCAATTACTCGCTTATGAGGAGGGAAGCAATGCGCTAAAGATACAAAAGATCGGTATACCAAATTTGGAATAACTCATTCGCAAAGCTCCGTTCAATATTATCGGACAGTAACTTGGTTTAGCAATTATGTTAACTTATTATTTTTACCCATCCGCTTTTTGTGAAAATTATTACGGTTAATCAAATCAACACCATCCTCCCCCAAACTCAATGCGGTGAATGCGGTTATAAAGGGTGTAAACCTTATGCGGAAGCGATTGCAGAGGGAATTGCCGATATTAATCAATGTCCGCCCGGTGGAGATGAAGGTATTTCGGAGTTAGCAGCTTTACTGGGAGTTTCTCTAAAGCCATTGAATCAGGTTTATGGCCAGCATAAATCAAGACAAATCGCTTTAATTAATGAAGAGGATTGCATCGGTTGCGTGAAGTGTCTCGCAGCATGTCCAGTTGATGCAATTATCGGGGCAGCAAAGTTGATGCACACCGTTATCGCTGCCGAATGTACCGGCTGCGAGTTATGCGTGCCGCCCTGTCCTGTCGATTGTATTGTCATGCTTCCAGACCCCACTGAATTAAGCGTCGAACAGAAAACTGCCCGTAAATTATTGTCCATGAAGCGATACGAAGCACGCTTGCAACGTAAAGAAAATGAAGCTAGCGAAAAAGCCGAACGGTTAAGAAAGCAGAAAGCAGCCTTATTGCAAAAACAGCAAAATGTCGGCAGCAATTAGTTAACTATCTCTCTAATGAACCAGCAAAAACGGCAAGCTATTTTCGACCGCTTAGCTGAAGCCAGCCCGAAACCGACGACGGAACTCAACTATTCTAGCCCATTCGAGTTGTTGATTGCTGTGGTGCTTTCCGCACAGGCAACAGACAAAGGCGTCAATAAAGCCACGGCGCTTTTATTTCCGCAAGCGAACACACCGGAAGCGATTCTTGCACTCGGCGTTGACGGTTTAAAGAAATACATCAAGACGATTGGTTTGTTCAACGCAAAAGCAAAGCATATCATCACATTATGCCAGCAATTATTAATTAAACATGACGCCAACGTACCAGAAACCCGATCAGAACTGGAAGCTTTAGCCGGAGTGGGCAGGAAAACCGCAAACGTCATTCTTAACACAGCTTTTGGTCAGCACACGATTGCGGTCGATACGCACATTTTCCGCGTATCCAACCGGACAGGGATCGCTCCGGGAAAAAATGTATTGGTAGTGGAGCAAAAACTCGACAAATGGGTACCCAAAAGCCATAAAAAAGACGCTCATCATTTACTAATTTTGCACGGGCGGTATACTTGCGTAGCAAGAAAACCTAAATGTAACAAGTGCATAATTAACGATTTGTGTGAATACGATCACAAAATATGTTGAACTATTAACTGTTGGCACAGAACCAAGTAAGGCGGTATAGTTAGGATGGTGTTTGTAATGAATCATTCATGCTCCATTCACTTGAGCGCATTTATAGTAATTTGTAGGCGGTAAGTTTGTAGTATTTGTACTTTTTAAAACCCTGGAGTTAACAATATGAAAAAAATGAATAAAACCCCTTTAGCCGCCGCCATGGGCGCGGCTTTGATTTCATCATTTGCTGCAACTGCGGTCAATGCTGAGGCCAATCCGTTTGCCATGAGTGAAATGTCCTCTGGTTATATGCAATTGGCTGAGGGCGAAATGAAATGTGGTGCTTCAATGGGCATGCCCGAACCTAAAACAAAAACGGCTGAAGGCGCTTGCGCAGGCAGCACAAGCGGCTCAACCAGTTCCAAACCTGCTGCAGCTTCTGGCGAAGGTGCCTGCGGTGCCATGATGAAAGACGGCAAAATGAAACCGGGCATGGAGAGTGCTTGTGGCGCCATGATGAAAGGCAAAGAAGGCGCATGCGGCATGCAAAAATCTGGCGATAAAAAATCCGCTGAAGGTAAATGTGGCGCCGCATGCCAGGAAGGCATGAAAAATTGCGAAGCAGCAAAAGCCAAAGAAGGCGCATGTGGCGCCAACATGAAAGGATGCGGTGAAGGTATGCAAGGCTGCGCAGAAATGATGAAGGGTAAAGATGGCTCTTGCGGCGCCAATATGAAAATGGATGGTGCTAAAGCAGCGCCAGCGGCTCCTGCAGCCCCAGTAAAATAAGCATTTCATCTAACAGTAACAAAGAAATTGCTTAGTGGGAGGGCTTTGCCCTCCCCTTTTCTGTGGGATCTTTTTCTATGACCAAACACACTTATTTAGTGAACGATGCGGGGATAGGGTTAAGACGCCCTTTGCTCAACGCTTTTGTTACTTCCCCTCCAGATTCAGTCAGTTTCTACGAAGTGGCTCCGGAAAACTGGATTAATATCGGTGGTAAATACGGTCGCGAGTTCCGCGCCATGACAGAGCGGCACAATTTCGTATGTCATGGCTTATCCTTATCATTGGGTAGCACCGATCCCCTGGATGAAAATTTTGTTCTTGCAGTTAAAGGATTCATGGCCGAACACGGAATGAAACTTTATAGCGAACATCTTAGTTATTGCAGCAAAGACGGCCATCTCTATGACTTGATGCCCATTCCATTCACAGAAGAAGCCGTTAACCATGTGGTTAACCGTATTAAACGGGTACAAGATATTCTGGAACAGCGGATTGCCATCGAAAACGTGTCTTATTACGCCGCACCCGGCCAGGAAATGGAGGAGATTGAATTCTTTAATGCAGTCGTTAACCAAGCCGATTGCGATATTCTTTTGGATGTTAACAATGTCTATGTTAACAGCGTTAACCACGGTTACGATGCTGAAGAGTTTTTAAAAGCCATGCCAGGGCATCGTATTGCATACGCCCATATCGCTGGTCATTATGTCGAAGCCGAAGATTTTCTGGTAGATACCCACGGCGCGGATATTGTCGATCCAGTCTGGAAATTACTCGGCAAAGCCTACGAACTGTTTGGCGTATTCCCGACTTTACTGGAACGGGACTTCAATTTACCGCCTTTAGCCGATCTGCTAAAAGAGATCGCCACTATCAAAGCTATTCAACACGCTTGGCATGTCCAACACGAAAAAAAATCGGCTTGATCATGTCTGTGGATTTTAAAGCCAAACAACACGAATTTACCCAATATATCCGTAATCCTCTTAGCTATCCACTGCCTGCCGACGTTAAACCCGAACGCATGGCAATGTACAGAGAGTTGATATTCAACAATATTGACGGTTTTCTGGCCGGTAACTTCCCGGTTATACGCAAAATCTTGTCCGACGAACAATGGTACGAATTAGCGCAAGATTTCTTTCACAAGCATCAATCTAAAACACCTTATTTCGCTGAAATTGCCGAAGAGTTTCTTGACTACTTAGAAAATGAAAGAGATAACCCAGACGATTTCCCGTTTTTATTAGAGCTGGCGCATTACGAATGGGTCGAAATGGCCCTGTCGATTGCGAAAGAAGAAGTTAGGATTATTCCCGTAACCATCCCAGATTTATTGGAACAGCGAATCAAATTATCACCCCTGGCATGGCCGCTCGTATACCGATTTCCGGTGCATTTGATATCGCCAGAATTTATCCCTGATGCCCCCTCAAAACAATTAAATTGCCTGATCGTTTATCGTGACCGCAATGACGAAATCAAGTTTAACGAAATTAATCCGATGACCTATCGGTTGTTAGAACTCATCCAGTCTGAAGAATGTTTGAAATCAAAATCCTATCTGGACCGAATAGCCGTTGAATTTTCTCAGGTTAACCCAGAAACCATCAAGTCGGGAGGCCTAAAAATTCTTCAAGAGCTTACTGAAAAATCAATAGTTTTACTTGATAGCTAAATTTATTTACTGAGAAAATTCTCTAATATTCAATTGCTTTTAATTTTAAAAATCTTGTTGCTGCAATAAGCACTCACGTAAATATTCCATAAAGCTACAAATAGAACAAATCCAGCACTGCTTCAGGCTAAGCTTACATTAACGGCAGTAATCTAAATATAATGACCGATATTAATTACATCAAAACCCTTAGATCCTCATTGCCAAAGTTTTCTTAGGGTATTTGCCTTCGATAAATCACTTTTAAGACCAGATTGAAAAATTTTATTCATTTTGAATGCTTATCTATATTCTTTGAAGTCACAAAACCCCCTATAAAAATGTGAAGTAGCTCACACTTATATGCGAAATAGTGCGAATTCCGTCAAACAAAAAACTTTTATTGCTACGCTTGATTTTACCGATTATTAACTCCAGTAGGTAAAAACATGAAATCAGCTTTTCGAAAACACTGCCCGATAATCAAATGGCTTATGCTTTTGATTGCAGTAGCCGGAACTTTTCTTTCAAGCGTGGGCTTTGCCGAACAAAGAACATCATCCGTTTATATTATTCATAACGTTTTTGATGTAGATACGAGAAACAAAGTCGCTAAAACTGGCGCAGTAATTGACGAAGTCGGACATGACTATATCTTGATTGAGGCGACTCCAAACGAATTGCGTGAAATTACTAAACTGGGGTTAGTACCGGAAGCGCCTACGCGAAGAGAAGCCCAGGCATTAGCCTTCCCACCGTCCGATTCAGCCTACCATGACTACAATGAAATGTTAGCTGAATTACAGCAAGCGGCATTAGACCATCCAGACATTTTTCAGCTTGTTAACATGGGCACCAGTTATGAAGGCAGAACCATCTGGGGTGGAAAAATTTCCGACAATGTCGCCACCGATGAAGATGAACCGGAAGTTTTGTTTACCCATCATCAACACGCCAGGGAGCATTTAACGGTAGAACAAGCCTTGTACACGTTAAAAATGTTAACCGATGAATACTCTACAGATACACAAATTACTAATTTGGTTAACAATCGTGAAATCTGGATCGTTTTTGACATGAACCCCGATGGCGGAGAATATGATATTGCCACCGGCACTTATCAATCTTGGCGTAAAAACCGCCAACCCAATGCTGGCTCAAGCTATGTTGGCACGGATTTAAACCGTAACTGGGATTATCTGTGGGCATGTTGTGGCGGCAGCAGCGGCAGCACAAGCAGTGAAACTTATCGTGGGACAGCTGGTTTTTCCGCGCCTGAAACCACTGTTGTAAGTAATTTTGTCAACAGTCGAGTTATTAATGGTAAACAACAGATAACAGCGGCAATTGATTTTCATAGTTACGCTGAGTTAATACTTTGGCCATATGGTTATACGGCAACCGATGTTCCTGCCGATATGTCACTCGATGATAGGAATACTATGGCTGCGATTGGAGCGACGATGGCTTCAAGCAATGGTTATACCGCCCAGCAAATAAGCGATCTTTATGTAGCTGACGGTTCGATAAACGATTGGTTATACGGGACACATCGCATCCTTAATTACACCTTTGAAATGTACCCAACATCTTCAGCTCTGGGTGGATTTTACCCGCCAGATGAAGTAATTGACGCTCAAATATCACGTAACCGTAATGCCATCCTCTATTTATTATCGCAAGCAGCGTGTCCTTACAGTGCTATCGGTAAACAAGCGCAGTATTGTGATGTCACCACGACCGGATTTTATAATCCAGCAGCAAATGCGGCTATCACAACGGGCTCTGGTGATAATAACGGTTTTGCTACCACACCGACTAATACCTACAGCCTTAATAATCTTTTTGCTGTGGACACCAACAGTGGCACAAACACTAGCAGCGGAAGCGCCGCATGTACCAACACAGGTAAAGACAAGCACCAATTCTATAACTTTAACATTAGCGCTCCACCTGCTGCCGTCATCAATGGCATTGAAGTTCGGTTGAATGCAAAAGCTGATAGTACCGCAGGCACCCCGATCATTTGTGCACAGCTGTCTTGGGATAATGGCGTTACCTGGACAACACCTAAAGTGACCGGAACTTTGTCATCTAGAAATCAAACCTTTATATTGGGCGGCGCTGCCGATACTTGGGGGCATAGTTGGGCAGATACCGAATTAGGTAATAGCAATTTCCGCGTCCGGTTAACCAATGTCTCTAGCTCAACCTCCAGGGATTTCTCCTTGGATTGGGTGGCGACAAGAATCCGTTACACGCCTTAAAGAAGTAAAATTGGTGCTGTATAAGCAATAACTTCTGTTAACCAAGCCTCTGAATCCTGAAAGGACTCAGGGGCTTATGTTGTTAGTTGAATAAAGTATTGTAGACGGTTAACCGCGCCGCCACTTATGAAACTTTTCAACCCAACTTAACAAAAGCTTTGGTTGATGATTTTTTCTCCAAATCCCAGCCACATATTTATTCGCTTCTGCAAGCGTTGGATAAATATGGATCGTGCTGAGAATTTTGTTAAGACCAATGTTATGTTTCATCGCCAAGACAAATTCAGCGATTAAATCGCCCGCATGCTCACCTACGATAGTCACACCCAGAATTTTATCTTTTCCTGGTTTGGTTAATACCTTAATAAAACCATGCGCGCAACCATCGGTAATTGCCCTATCTAAATCGGCAAGATCGTATTTGCTGATTTCATAATTTACACCCTGCTCTATCGCTTCCTGTTCATTCAAGCCGACTCTGGCGACTTCGGGTTCGGTAAATGTTGACCACGGGATAATCGAGTAATCAGTGCGGAATTTTTTAAAATTACCAAACAAAGCATTCACCACGGCATACCACGCCTGATGCGCTGCGGTATGGGTAAATTGATAAGGTCCTGCAACGTCACCGCAAGCAAAAATGTTGGGATAATTTGTCGCCTGGAAAGCATCGACCTGGATGGTGCCTTTCGGCGACAATTTTACGCCTAACTCCTCTAGTCCATAACCCATGAGATTAGGCTTGCGGCCTAGCGCCAATAACACCGTATCGAATTCAATGTCAGCCGTTTGTTTTTCATGCGTCGCAACTAGAAGTTTCTTGCCATTGTTAATCTCAAAGCGTTCGGCCTTATGATTTGGCAACACCTCAATGTTTTCATCTTGAAACTGTTCCAAAACCAGTTTAGAGATATCTGCATCTTCTTTCATCAACAAGCGCGGCGCCATTTCAATAACGGTCACTTGACTACCCAAACGCGCAAAGCATTGCGCCAATTCACAGCCTATAGGCCCACCGCCCAAAACTATCAAATGTTTCGGCAATTTGCGAAGTTGCCAGATCGTATCGGAAGTTAACCCGCCTATATTCTCTATCCCAGGAATAGGTGGGATTAGCGGTTTTGCCCCGGTAGCAATGACGATGGCAACGGCGGTTAACAATCTCGTTCCGACAGCTGTTTCTACTTCAACCTGCCAAGGCGAAATCAATCTAGCACGACCTTCGATAACATCAACACCAAGGCTCTGATAGCGTTCAATAGAATCGTGCGGAGCAACTGTTTTGATCGTATCTTGAACGTGCTCCATAATATCGGCGAAATCAAATTCCGCAGTCATTTTGGTGATTCCATATTGATTCGAACGCGAAGCCCTAGCGAGCATTCGCGTTACATTAATCAACGTTTTGGAAGGCACGCAACCAGTATTGAGGCAGTCACCTCCCATTGCCCCTTGTTCGATTAGGGCGACTTTTGCTTTTACTGCGGCGGCAATGTAACTGCTAACCAAACCGGCCGAACCCCCGCCAATTACAATAATGTTATAGTCAAATTTTTTGGGTTTCTTCCAATCAGGATGCATGGTGTTCATGATGGAACTGCTCGATAATTTTTTTAGCGGCTAATGGAAATATACCCAACAATACAAATGACCCAACGATAAGTGGCGAGGCAATATCTGATACAGTGTTTATCGTTGCCAATTGTGTGCCTGCATTCACATAAAGCAGCGTCCCGGGCAGCATACCTATTTGACTGATCCAGAAAAATGTAGATGCTTTCATTTGGGTTAAGCCCATCACCAGGTTAACCAAAAAAAAGGGAAACAAAGGGATTAACCGTAGCGTGAACAAATAATAATTCCCCTCCTCCGCTATTCCTTTATTCACTGTCCTTAAAAACTCGTTAAAGCGCTGTTCCAGGCTTTCACGAAATAGAAAACGCGCTGCCCAAAAAGCTAAAACTGCACCAATAGTGGAAGCGAAAGAGACAATAACCGTGCCCCAAAACAAGCCAAATAAGGCGCCACCCGCTAAAGTAAGAATCGTAGCGCCTGGCAAAGAAAACCCGGTGATTACTATATATAGTAAACCATATAACAAAATTGTGACTATCGGGTTTGAGTCCCGATAAGCAATAATCGCTTGTTGCTGGTTCTTAAGTTGGGCTAGGGAAAAATACTCACGATAATTAAAATAAAGCGCAATACCTATTGCGATAACGATGATTAAAATAATTCGGTTTCTATTATCACTCATGACCTTTCCTCCATTTGTTAACCAGTAGACAGTCATTTTTATGGAATATCACATTTTCTTTTAACCCTGCTTCAATAGGCTCCAATGATTTTTGATAAACCTGGCAAAATGCCGCTGAGGTTGTGAATGAAATATTGAATTTCAACTCTCGAAAAAACGATAATCAATTATGATTCCGCTAAGTTAAAATTTAAAGCTTAATGTAAGACTAAAAACCGAATGCAAAAGATATATTTAATCAGCGGCTTGATCGAGTTAACCTATCTTAGCCTTTCTTTTTATCTCGCAGAATTATTTGGACAATGGTCGTATCAAGGCGAAATTTTTCGCGCTTTTCTTCGCATTTTCTCTATCGCCATCATATATTATTTTTACCGGAAATATTATTACGCCAAAAGCATTGACATTAAACTTAACAAAATAAACAAGCCATTTTTTTTAGTTTCAGTATTCCTTTTACTGCTACTTGCCATTTTTTTTACTAATGCTGAAGGTGAATCAACGGCATGGCAATCTGTTTTTTTCGTTTCAGGAATTCTTGCCGGACTCCGTGAGGAGCTGGTTTATCGTGGAATCTTGCAAAACACATTACAAACAAAACTTAACCACCGTACCGCCTTATTTATAAGCTGCGTGGTGTTCACGCTTTCCCATGTACAAAACATCTTTTATCTACAGGGTTTCGCCCTTTTGTTAATTTCTTTGGCGGGAATTATTTTCGGCAGTATTTATATTTACACTGGCAGCGTCTTAATTGCGGGCGCGATACACGGTTTTTATGATGCATTTTTGTCAGTCAAACTAATATCGGTTAAGTTAACCGATATTCAAGGTCTAATAGCCCTTTCATCAATTAGCTTGCTTTTTTTACTCTTGATCCGTGTTCAACTGAGCAACAAACAGCTTTCAGGTAATACCGATTTGAATTAAATAAATCGCTGATCAGTTTAACCCCATAGTGCAACAAGCCCATCACAACGAAATCAACAATATATCGTTCGTCATGAGCTTGTTGAGGGACTCAATCAAATATCTAAATATTTTTATGCTTTCGGGGGCGCCGAATTTTGCCAGGCAGGCAATGCTTCTATATTTTTGTACCAGCGCGCAATTTCCGGATATGCTTGCATGGGATACCCTCCTAGTTCAGATAAATCCAGAAAAGAACCTACCGAAAAATCGGCAAGCGTGACTGAGTCGCCGACAAGCCACTGGCGACCTTTAAGGTGATGTTCCAGCACTTTAGCAAAACGATGAAAACGTTCTTCGCCTTTAGCCAACTCTTGGGCATCTGGTTCGCCAAGGTTAAAAAACTTCTTTATTACATTTTCAAAAACAAAAACGCCGCAAGCGCTACCGAAATGACCGACCTGCCAAAACTGCCAGCGGCTGATATCGGCTTGCTTTTTAGGATTATTAACCGGCCACAACGCGTTATTGGGCACTTTGGTGCATAGATACTGCATAATGGCATTCGATTCCCATAATACGAAATCCTCATCGACCAAAGCAGGAATCATATGATTTGGATTTAATTTTAAAAAGCTAATATCAAGTTGCTCGCCCTTGCCAAGGTCAACGATTTCCAAATCGCAATCCAATCCTAGATGATGTAAAACCGCAATTACCTTGCGCGAATTAGGTGATATTGGAAAATGGTAAAGCTTCATTGAAATCTCCTGGTTGCCAAAATAGTTACTTGTTTTATACAAGCAACAAAATATTTACACAGTGACTTTCTTTTTGCAAGTTTTTATTTGACGAAAGTGTGATAAAAAAATCATTCAGTGTTAACCCTAAATGGGCTGGTGTACAATTCTGTAAAATCAGATTTGCGATGACCTATGCCCCTTAAAGAGATTGAATATCGATCGAAATGCCCTTTATCGACAGCGCTCGACATTATTGGCGACAAATGGAGCCTGCTTATCGTGCGCGACATGTGCATGAAAAAAAGTAAATATGGAGATTTTCAGGCCTCACCGGAAGGCATTCCCACCAATATCCTGGCAAATAGACTTCGCTATTTAGAAGATAATGGCATTGTGGAAAAAATTCCCTACCAAATTAAACCTTTACGCCATGAGTATTTCTTAACCGTAAAAGGCGCCGATCTTGTTCCGGTAATTCAGCAACTCGCGTTATGGGCGGCAAAACACGTCCCTGAATGTGAAGCGCCGCCAGAATGGTTTTTAACCGCAAAACCCGGGGATTTGTTAAAAAACAAGAACCATTGATCGATCTAGATATAATGAATTAACCAATCCAGTAACACTTGGTTAAGAAAAAATTACATCATAAATGTTACACATAAATTAATACCAATATCCACTGAACGGATTCTATGCATTTTTTCGTTAACAAATCAGCCGGATACTGGTAAATTGCGCATTGACACTTCAACACTAGCCTGTGTCATATAAATTACGAGGAGATTATTCATGTCTGTCAACTTATTAGAATTATTAAAAGATCATTTATCTGGTGATGTAGTCTCAAATCTTGCCGCACTAATTGGAGAATCACCAAAGAATACGGATTCCGCATTGCAAAATGCATTGCCTTCACTCTTAGCCGGGCTAGTAAGTAAAAGTTCCGACTCAAATGCCTTGGGCAGTTTATTCAACCTGATTACCAATGATAATCATGATGGTAGTTTGCTCAGCAACTTGGGGGCATTGACTCGGGGCGGCGAAGAAACGGATAAATTGATATCTGCGGGTGGCCAACTGTTAACCACAATTTTTGGTGATAGCGCGAGCGGAGTAACTGATTTAATTTCAAATGCGAGTGGTGTCAGCAGTAAATCCTCCAGTACGCTGTTGGGCTTTCTCTCTCCTGTCGTGATGGGATTGATAGGAAAAACGCTTAAACTCGAAAATTTAGGCTCCATAGCCGGCTTAACCAGTTTGTTAAAAGACCAGGAAGGTTTCATCAAAAACTTACTCCCTGCCGGCTTGGGTAATTTGTTGCAGGGTGGAATATTTGGCCTCGCTGCCGCCACCAGCACCCCAGGACAAGAAGAAAGTGATTTCGATAAAGTCGTTAGTACCCTTGATGTTGAAGATATCGTAGCGGTTAACGAGCCAGCCAACCCGATGGCGGATGCCCTCGATAAGTTTGCCGATAAAGCCGGAAATGTTGCTGAAGACACCTTGAGCGCCGCGAAGGATGTTGTCGGCGACATAGGCGAAACCGCAAGCAAATATGGCGCGGAGGTCATTGACGAGGGAAAAGAATTTGCCCAAAGCGCCGCCAACGCTTTTGAGGAAGGCGGCAGCAAATGGCTACCCTGGCTACTTGTGCTGGCAGCTCTAGCTTTGCTGTGGGGATTAGTCAAGAGTTGCTCAACAACGGAACCCACGACAGAGACATTGGCAGTTAAAGAACCGGTTCAAGCTCCTGCAGCAGCAACTCCACAACCTTCGGTAACGCCAGTGCCGGCAACTGCAACACCGGAACCCGCTAAAGTTGAAACGCCAGCTCCTGCCGAGGAAAGTTCTGCATTTGAGAAAAATTTATCAACGGGTTACGTTATTAAAGCGGCTAAAGACGGCATTGAAAGCAAACTGGTTAATTTTATTGAAAGCAGTGATCCTGTCAGTGAAGATCTTTGGTTTACGATGGATGGCATTCAGTTTGATACGGCTAAAGCCACGATCCGAAAAGAATCGACTACTCAAATCAATAATATCGCCGAAATTCTTAAAGCCTATCCTAAAGTTAAAATCAAGGTCGGGGGGTATACCGATAACACAGGTAAAGCGGCGAGCAATCTTAAATTGTCGAAAAACCGCGCTAGTGCTGTGAAAAAAGCATTGGTGGCAAAAGGCACTGCGGCTGGCCGTATTGATGCTGAAGGCTATGGTAGTGAGCATCCCGTCGCGACAAACGACACAGACGAAGGCAAGCAACAAAATCGCCGCATCGACATTAGAGTTACTGAAAAATAAATGACACGCTTAATCGGTGTTAGGCTGAAAACTTAACACCGATGATCTTCAAAGAAGTTTTTTAGATATTCACTTAGTTAAACAAACCCTATGAAAAAAATTTTAAATCGCAAGCAGTTTACTAAAAATCTATTGATAGGCCTTATCCTTCCCGGTTTCATTATTGCATGCTCGGACGACAAATCGGCCACAACATCTCAACCATCAGCTACTCAATCAACATCTCAGTCCTCTAAAGAGGGTATTAGCGTTGATTCGCCCACCGATGCGACACCAGAAGCCAACGAATCGCAAAAGGAGAAATTCCAGCATGACTTCGCCGCCCAGTGCGTTGAAAGAGAGCTAAATAATTCTCAGAACCAGATTACTGATGCTGAAAAAATCAACAAAGCGTGCGATTGTATTTCTGCTTTCATCATGGAAGACTTGACCGATGAAGAAGCTAAGAAATATCTCTCAGAACACGAGCATCCTCAATCGTTGCGGATTAAGTATGAAGCAGCAGCTTATGAATGTTTACAGGAAAAAGCCAAATCAGAAGAGCCAAAAATAATTAAAAACCAATAGCCGGCATTGCTTCTCCCTGATCTTACAATGAGGGAGAAGCAAAATCTTGCAGGCAGTGTTAACCTAGATTTTGATTTGATTGAAAATTTTGCACTGAGGAAAATCTAGTCTGAGCTAACCTACAGCATTTTATCAGGCTGCTTGAACAGGAATTGAAGAAGCGGAACGAAGGATTTCGTTTTTTTCATTGACGTAAATTAGAACTGGCTTAAAGTTGGCGAGTTCTTTTTGATCCAGAATTACATAAGAGCAAATGATAATTAAATCGCCGGGACAAGCAAGACGGGCAGCTGCCCCGTTGACTGAAATGGTACCTGAACCGTTTTCTGCCCGAATGGCATAAGTGGTAAAACGCTCGCCATTGTTGATGTTATAGATTTGAATTTGTTCGTATTCCCGAATACCGGCAATATCCAAAAGCGTACCGTCAATCGCGCACGAACCTTCATAACCCAACTCGGAACGGGTCACAGTCACTCTGTGCAATTTCGCTTTAAGCATGGTAGTTTGCATATTAGGCCAATCTCAACCTCTTTGGTAACAAGAAATTATCCTTTAATTTAAAGAATGCGGCAATAGTATACATTAATCTCTTAGACTTATTGTTTCTTGATATTGAATAATACATTATCAATTAACCTCGCCCGCCCCAATTTTACGGCAGCCAATATCACGAAATTCCGATCATCCTGCTTAGCAGGCAATAAATTTTCCGCATTACAAATAGTGAAATAATCCGGCTGGAATCCAGATTTTATCAAGTTTTGACGGGCTTCATTCTCGATGCTATCAAAAGCGATATCCCCTTGAATGACTTCATCACGCGCATTACATAAAATTTTATATAAATTCGGTGCACTTTCCGATTCAACCTCTGTTAAATATCCATTTCTCGAACTCATTGCCAAACCACTCGCTTCCCGCACTGTATCAACACCAACTAATTCAATTGGCATGTTTAAATCATTTACCATTGTCTGAATAATCAAATATTGCTGATAGTCTTTAAGACCAAATAAAGCAGTCGTTGGTTGCACGATGTTGAAAAGCTTACACACGACAGTCGCAACGCCGTCAAAATGACCTGCTCTAAATGCCCCGCAGTGCAACATAGAAAGCCGTTTCACACTGACCACAGTTTCTGCAACATTGGGATATATTTCTGAAACTTCAGGTAAAAAAAGCAAATCGGCATCCACTTTAATTAAATTGCTGCAGTCTTCCGATTCTGTGCGAGGATAAGCGGAAAAATCTTCACCCAAGCCGAATTGCGTCGGGTTAACAAAAATGCTGACAACCACTTTATCTGCAGTCATTTTTGCTGTTTCTACCAGTTTTAAATGACCCGCATGCAAATTACCCATGGTTGGCACAAAAGCGATACGAAGACCTGACAACCGCCAAGCGCCAACAATTTCACGCAATTGCGCAATGGATTTAACAATTTGCATCTGGGATTATAAAAAACTGTGTTCTATGGCTGGAAACTCGGCATTTTTTACGGCTTGGTAATAAGCTTCAATTGCTGATTCAATATCATCTTTATTCACCATGAAATCTTTAGAAAATTTAGGACGCCTGCTTATACCGATATTCAACATATCGTACAACACCAAAATTTGCCCGTCCGTGTCGACCCCTGCGCCAATCCCGATGACAGGTATGGTTAACTCACTTGTGATGTTCTTGGCTAGGCTTGCAGGAACACACTCCAATATGAGCAAAGCCGCGCCTGCTTCTTGAATTTGCAGCGCTTGTTCAAGGATTTTTTCCGCATCTTTCGGCAATTTACCTTGTACTCGATAACCGCCTAATTGGTAGATAGATTGCGGCAATAACCCCAGATGCCCACATACCGAAATACCTTGCTCTACTAAAAAACTAATGCAATCGAGCCGCGCACCTTCGAGCTTAACCATGTGCGCGCCACCTTGCTGAATCAGTTGAGCGGCATTCGATGCTGCGAGGTCAGAATTGCTGCACGTCATAAACGGCAAATCAGCAATTATCAAGGCGCGCTTGGAGCCGCGAGTTACACATTGACTGTGGTAAACCATATCCCTGATTGTTACCGGCAACGTAGTTTTCTGTCCCTGGCACACCATACCCAAAGAATCGCCCACCAAAATCACCTCAATACCAACTTTATCGATAATGGCGGCAAAACTGGCGTCATAAGCCGTCAAACAAACGATTTTTTCGGCTTTTTGTTTCATTTCCGAAATATCTAAAATGGTTAACGGTTTGTCAGAGGTCTGATTCAACATTATTAATTCGATTTAAGTTGGCGGTAAAGCATTGTTTGACCCATTCAGAAATGAGCCCTTTGCCGGGGATGACTAATTCAGGATTGCAATCGTACAGTGGGCAAAGGACGAAAGCACGTTCGGTAACGCCCGGATGCGGCACGGTTAACTCTGGGGTGTTCATTTGCTGATCGCCGTAGATGAGTAAATCCAAATCTAATGTCCTGGCCCCCCAGCGCCTCTCCCTTATCCTGCCATGAGCCAATTCTATTTTTTGTAATGCATGTAATAAGTCCAAGGGGGGCAAAATCGTTTTGATTGCCATTGCGGCATTGATATAATCCGGCTGGTCCTGCGGCCCCATCGGGGCACTCGAATACAAACTGGAAAACGCTATTTCTTCAACGCCATCTAGGTTAACAATATCTTGTCGGGCGGATAGAATCTGCTTAATTGGCAGGTTAAGATTGCTTCCCAAGCCAATATAAGCTACGGTAAAATTACCTAATGCCTTAATCATTTTTGACGACAACAGACCCGTTAAGAGTTGTTTGCTTTTGTCTTATTCGACCCGCCGCGACGATAATTGCGCTTGAGCCCTGATTTTTTTGTGTTACCACGACTTGGTTGCGTCATTTTGCGCTGCTCTGTCTCATCGGCTACCTGATATTGTGTCCACCAAGTTACCAGTTCGGGGTCAACACTACCAGTTTCAGACCTTAGCACAAGAAAATCGTAAGCCGCCCTGAACCTTGGGTGGGATAATAATCGGGCTGGTTTTGAACCGACTCTGGCATTAAATTTTGGCTGTAAAGTCCAGACCTCGCGCATGGCTGTGGTAATGAATTTTGGTATCGCAGTAATTCTAACCTGTTTGCCAAGCACTTCATTCGCGGCTTCCTGATAAGCATTATATTCAACGACACCATCAGCAAGCTTTTCCTTAACCAGACTTTGCATGGGTTCCCATAAAAAAGCCGAGAACAGGAAATAGGACGTCACCGTTTTACCGTCGGCAATACGATTGTCGGAATTTTGCAAAGCCCTGATTAAAAAAAGCTTTGGAAATCCATCTTGTTCCTGGGCAAGGCTTTTTTCCGTAGCCGGGAATAATACCTGAAACAAACCGTAATGGCGCAACATCTCAAATGTTTGCAGTGCGTAGCCGGTCATAAATAGCTTTAGCACTTCGTCAAACAAACGTGCCGCAGGAATGCTTTCCAACAAATTAGCCAGCTTTAAAATAGTTTGTTCGCATTCAGGATCGATTTTGAAACCTAACTTAACCGCAAATCGCACTGCCCTTAACATGCGCACCGGATCTTCACGAAATCGGGTCGTCGGATCACCAATAAGCTTTAAGACACCTTTTTTATGGTCATCCATGCCATCGACGTAATCGATAACCGAAAAATCCTTAATATTGTAATACAGTGCGTTTACGGTAAAATCCCGCCGCCAAACGTCTTGCTCTAGCGTCCCATAGACATTATCCCTGAGCAGACGGCCGTCTTTATTGAGAACTTGGCGTTCTTGTTGATTCAGGTCTTCGCCACGAAAAGTCGCAACTTCAATGATCTCCTTTCCGAAGTGAACATGCGCTAGACGAAATCTGCGTCCGATCAACCGGCAATTTCGGAAAATCTTTCTGACTTGCTCTGGATCAGCATCAGTTGCCACGTCGAAATCTTTCGGCTCATAACCCAATAATAAGTCGCGCACACAGCCGCCCACCAAATAAGCTTCAAATCCCTCCTTTTTCAGGCGATACAACACTTTTAACGCATTATCGCTAATTCCACTGCGCGAGATATTATGTTCAGAACGGGCATAAATTTTATATTTCGCCACTGATGTTTTACCCTGTTTTCCGGGCGAGCCAATGAATTTTTTAAGAAAATTTAGAATAACCGTTTGTCCCTAGTAAATTAATTATAACTTTGAATAACGCTTTGGAACCCTTGCATTAGAATAAACATGGGATTTTTTTACATCAAACATCTTAATATAGTAAAATCAATTACGATTCTAGCAAACATTTAACTACAAGTTTATTGTATTTGAATTGTACTTTTCTTTTCGAACTAACTCGATACTGACATGACTGAGAGCGCAAGTAACTTAAAAAAAATAATCACGGCTTTGATTGACCAACCTTTTTTGACAAGTTTATTCGTTGCCGATTTTTTGATTCTGTTAGTCCATAAACCACCTTTCATATTTTCACTATTGATGCTTGGCGGATTAATGGCTATGTGCATGTATTTCGGACAAAAATTAGCCTTATTCAAAAATTTAGTTAAGTAGATCACATCGAAATCCGTATTTACTAATGGATTAGATGACAAAACCAGGGTTTATTAGATTATTTGCGGCTATCCTATATGATTTGTTATTGTTGATAGCCGTTCTCTTTTTCGCAACGTTTATTATTTTGCCCCTAAATGGTGGGAAAGCGTTCGAAAAAGCAAACTATTGGTATCCCTTGTACTTAATTTTCACAAGTTTTGTATATTATGGCTGGTTTTGGACGCATGGCGGTCAAACCCTTGGCCTAAAGACATGGAAAATCCGACTGCTCTCGGAAAATAATCGTCCTATTAGCTGGAAACAAGCACTTATCCGCTTTATCACAGCTTTCTTTTCCAGCCTTTGTTTGGGGACAGGTTTTGTATGGATTTTTGTGAACAAAAAACACCGCAGTTGGCATGACTTAACTTCCAAGACATCCCTTTTTTTTGATTCCTCTTCTAGTTAATGTAGGCATAGGCGCTTTAAAATTTGCCGTGTTGTTTATGCCTGTTATGATGGTTTTCTGGTTAGAATACAATCCATATTTATCACATTACTCATATGAATAACCCATTGTTAACAGAAACAGCCCTGCCCTTATTTTCCAAAATAAAGCCCCAACATGTCGTACCGGCCATCGAGCAGTTGTTAACCGAGGCTCGCGCTTCTGTTAAACAACACTTGGCTGATTCTGAATCGTATACATGGGAAAACTTAGTTGAGCCTTTAGAAGACATAGACAATAAAATCCATAAGGCATGGTCGCCGGTCAGCCATCTGAATTCAGTTGCCAATAATGATGAATTACGCGATGCCTATAATGCTTGCTTACCAAAGCTAAGCGAGTTCGCCACTGAAATGGGACAAAATGAAGATTTGTATAAAGCATATCTGGCTATTTCCCAAAGCCCTGAATTTGTTAACTTTACCGAAGCACAAAAAAAAATAATCAACAATGCGTTGCGAGACTTTAAATTATCAGGTATCGCACTAGATAGCGGGAAAAAACAACGATTCAAGGAAATCAGTCAGGAATTATCAAAACTTGCCAGTAATTTTGAAGAAAATGTCCTTGATGCGACCAATGCCTGGACAAAATTGTTAACCAATGAGGCCGATCTTGCTGGATTACCGCAGTCTGCCTTGATACAAGCCAAACAAACCGCTGAACAGGCCAAGCAACAAGGCTGGATGATTACCCTACACTTCCCATCCTATTATGCGGTAATGACCTATGCGGACAACCGGGAATTAAGGCGCGAACATTACGAAGCCTATTGTACCCGCGCATCGGATCAAGGACCGCATGCCGGGCAATGGGATAACACAGACATTATGGGCAAAATCCTGGGTTTGCGGCATGAAAAAGCCTTACTTTTAGGCTTCAGCAATTATGCCGAGCTTTCATTAGCCACCAAGATGGCAGAAAAAACTGAGGATGTCGTACAATTTCTGGAAAATCTGGCGGCTAAATCGCTCTCCCAAGCCAAGCAGGATTTAGCGGAATTAAAAGCGTTTGCCAATGAACACTATGGAATTAACGACCTGCAATCTTGGGACATTGGCTATTATTCCGAAAAAATGCGTCAGCATTTTTATCAGTTGTCGCAAGAAGAAGTGAAAGCCTATTTCCCGATAACAAAAGTATTGCCAGGCTTGTTTGCTGTCGTTGAAAAACTCTATGGCCTTAAAATCTGCGAAATTAAAGATTTTGATACTTGGCATCCAGAGGTGCATTTTTTTCAAATCCTGGATAAAGACAATCAATTAAGAGGCCAATTCTATCTTGATTTATATGCTCGTCCGAAAAAGCGCGGCGGCGCCTGGATGGATGATTGTGTCGGCAGAAAAAAAACAGTGAATACCCTCCAGACTCCTGTTGCTTATTTAACCTGTAATTTCACGCCCCCGGCAGGCAATGACACGGCATTGTTAACCCATGACGAAGTAACCACTTTATTTCATGAATTCGGCCATGGTTTACATCATATGTTAACTAGAATTGATCACCTGAGCGTCTCCGGCATCAATGGTGTGGAGTGGGATGCGGTTGAACTCCCCAGCCAGTTTATGGAAAACTGGTGCTGGGAAAAAGAATCCCTGCGACTACTTTCCGGGCATTATCAAACCGGCGAAACCTTGCCAGATGCTTTATTCGAT
>CAWBFT010000046.1:0-91306 GCA_963788135.1 uncultured Gammaproteobacteria bacterium | reverse complement strand
CGACTAATGATCGCTGTATCATCATGTTTGGTAACAATTACCAACGATTTGGTCAGATAAGGTTTAGTAAACCTGAACCATACGGCTCGATCAGAGCGGCTAACCATCGTGGCAACCACATCGACTTTACGCTTGGCAGCGGCTTTATATAAATTAGACCAGTTATAGTCAGGAAAAACAGTAAAGTTTATACCGAGCCGCTGGCTCAACACATTGATTATCTCGACAGCGACCCCATCGATTTTCCCTTCATCGTTAACAAAGCTGTATGGAGGAAGGCTACCATCATAAGCAATACGGATATCATTATGTTCTGTTAACCATTGTTTTTCTTCCCCAGTTAACTCCAGGATCGGCGTCACAGGCTGAGTCGCCTCTATGCCGGTCGTTTGAGTAGCTTCATTCGCACAATTAGCGGCCTGAGAAAAGACCACCAACAATAATGTTAACAAATAAGCCATTTTTAAGTAGATGTCCTATTAAAGTTATTTGTATTTGACATAAACTCTATTGCAAACCTCGCTGTAAAAAACGCTTTGTTCTATCTTTCCTTAGATTGTTCAGGTTAACAAATCTAGCTTTGAGCATTGATGCGTCGAACGTTAAGTACATTGGGTAAAAAGGGTTTTTTATAAAGAAATACCTGACCGCAACATATCCTTCATTTAGAAAATAATTCCTTAAAGTTGGGTATTATCCTCCATTTTTCATGCGTTCCCAAAATTATCATTATACGGGAACCAGTTATTCACAAAATCCAGAACTCTTGTATTATGTATCTCATAAATATGTACTGGGTTCTTACAGAAAAAATTAGACTCGATACTTAATTAAGTTCTGACTTATGCATTTGAAACATATCAAGCTGAACAAATATTTTAAATATTGCACAAATTAAAAATAATCTTAGTGCAAAATTGAGGTGCGATGATGAAAACTCGATATTTACTTGGTTATCTGCTACTGTCTTATAGCAACTGCCTCCTTTCCAGTGAGATAGACCGGCCCTCAGTAGAAAAACTTTTATCAAGCCCAAGTCTGGAGCGCCCAGCCGACCTGAGACGGAAAGATTTAACTGATTTGGACTTGTCCGGACTCGACTTCAGTCATGCCGACCTTTGGGGTTCAGATATGCGAAGGGCAAACTTGAGCAAAGCCAACCTGTCCGGTTTGAACCTGGACTTAACGGTGATGACAAAAATCAACCTGTCAGGCGCCAATCTATCCAATACGAGTATTTTCGGTGTTCACATGGTGGGCGCTAATTTAAGTAACGCCAATCTCAGTCATAGCCGGTTTATAGCAAATCTGGATCGTTCTAACCTGAGCCAAGCTGACTTAACCAACGCCAATTGGGGGGTCGACATGAGAAACCAACCTATGGGCTTGATGCGGGTAAGTTTGAACAATGTCGACTTATCCGGCGCCAACCTGACTAACGCCAATTTGAATCGCGCCTTAATGCGCCACGCAAAACTTAACAACAGCATCCTGAAAAATACTATTTTGGTTGCAGCTGATTTGTCAAAGGCGGATTTTAGCAATGCCGACTTAACCGGCGCGGATTTATCCGGCAGTGATTTGACGGATGCTAATTTTTCTGGCAGTAATTTAGCGGGCACCAAATTTTCTGGTGTCAAGGATAAATCTCAGTTAAAAGGTCTGGAAACGAGCAAAAACCTGGATTCTGCTATTTTTCAATAATCGCTAATACTGATTAACACCCGTTAAAGCCATGTCCAATAATTTATGGTTAACGGTTAAGTTCTAATCGGCGAAAAACTTGCCAGCACTGGATAAAGTTTTATAAATACCCCACCCTAATGGAGTTAATACCGCTAACCAGCTTAACAAAAGCAAAATTATGTTTTTTATGCTCAAGCCACTTAATTTGGAATCCGTAATAACCTCATTTGCAACCACATCAGGCGGAACTAGCGACACATTTGCTTCTTCATTTTCCACCATAAACCACTTTGAAGCCACAGGACGAATCATAAGATTACAGAGCAAGCCCACCATTAACATGCTGGCTAAAATCATCATTGTTTGGTTATAGACTTGGCTGGCCGGAATACCTTGGCTTAACTGATATTCACGCATGTAATTGACAATGACTGGACCAAGGATGCCCGCTGTCGCCCATGCGGTTAACAACCTGCCATGAATAGCACCTACCATTCGTGTGCCAAACAGGTCTGCAAGATAAGCTGGCACGGTAGAAAATCCACCGCCATACATGCTCAGAATGATGCAGAATGCACCGACAAAAAATATTTTATTGCCAGAATTTGCCCAATCAGGAATAGCCAAATACAACAATCCACCTAATAAAAAGAAGAGCATATATGTCGTTTTTCGACCTAAAAAGTCAGATAAACTAGCCCAGAAAAATCTACCTCCAATGTTAAAAAGACTGAGTAAGGCAGTGAAACCCGCCGCAACTGAGGCAATTTCGGCTATTTGGCTTTTATCCAATTCAGAATAGGGTTTGCTTATGCCGATTAAACGTCCGCCAAAAACCTCCTGCAACATAGGCGACGACATCCCGATGATGCCGATGCCTGCACTCACATTCATGCATAACACCCCCCAAACCAACCAAAATTGCTTGATTTTAAAAACATTATCCACATGGACATGATGGGTTGTCACCAAGGTGTTTTCATTCTCTGCTGGCATATTTTGTGGGCGCCAATCCGCAGGCGGAATCCGGTAACCTAGAGCACCCGCCATCATAAAAACGAAATATATGCTTGCCAGCACCAAAAATGTCGGCATGACGCCGACATTCACTTCGGTCGCGAAATGCTTGATCAATAACGCTGCTAAAGGCGACCCAATCATCGCTCCACCACCAAATCCCATTATTGCCATACCGGTCGCCATACCCCGACGGTCTGGAAACCATTTGATTAATGTCGATACCGGAGAGATGTAGCCTAAACCCAGGCCAATACCGCCAATCACCCCCGAACCTAGCAACATAAGCCAAAATTGATGATAAAAAATGCCTACCGCAGACAGCAGCATCCCGCCGCACCAACATAATGCACTCACAACAGCCGCTTTGCGAGGCCCTACATTTTCTAACCAACCGCCCCAAATAGCGGCTGAAGTTCCCAAAAAGACAAAAAATAAGGTATACATCCAGCCCAAAGTGGAGATTTTCCAATCGCAATGGGCAACATACAACTCCTGCCAAAAGCCAATCCCCGCACCACATTGCAATGGTTCTTTTATACCAATAGCTTTGGATAGCGGCAACCAGAACACCGAAAAGCCGTAAGCCATGCCTATGCACAAATGAATCGCTAAAGCGGCAGGAGGAACTAACCAACGGTTAAAACCGGGGCGAGCAACTGTCCGCTCTTTTGCTAACCAACCCAGACGTTTTTTGTTAACTAAATTAATTTTGTTTTCGGTCACTGAAAAACTCTTTTATTACCAATCTTAACGAAATGCAAAACACATTTTTTAAATCCTTCAATGTCTTAACATATTCGACAAGAGAAATAGGAATGTAACGTCAATTTTCACCACCGCAGACAACTACGCTGGTCTATGAGACACGATCAGTTTCAAGCGGTTAAGAACCAACTACAGATTAACGGAAAATCATGAAAATCTCATCTACCCGATACAAATACTACATTTCATGGCTTTGTATTTTTGTTCACCGACGGCCCACTAAGAGGTCTTCCAGACCAAGGCTTTGGCGGAGGCACTCTAGAAGGCTGAGGCATCGGAGGTTGAAATTGCGGCATTGGGGAATAATTATTGAAACGAGGGTCGCATCCAGACCTGTATCGGTGCTCCCAATCATAATTTTCCCAAGGCGACCTAGAGCAACGATAATAAGGATATACAAAGCCACCCGGACGATATTGATTCTGCCTTTGCGCCGCTATGGCCTGTTGCTCCTGAGCAAGGACACTCCGCCGCTGGAGCGTCAGGGATTCTTGCCTTTCCCTTTCCAAGCGCCGCTCTCTCTCAGCCTGTGCTTTAGCGGCCTCCTCAATGGCTTGCTGTTCTTGCCATGATCTTAGTTTGATTTTTGCGCTTTCCATTTCTTCGGGCGTCATCTTTTCAACCTCCAGCACACGCTGGCTTGCTGATTTGGGCGAACAAGGCGTGGGTTGATAGATTGTTTTACCTTGAGCCGATTGACACTTAAAAACTTCCGCATGCGCTGCCGAGCTGAAAACCACCAGAAAAAAACATATGTAGAATTCTATTTTCATTCTTGCCCTCCATGTTTTTTATTCATTTGATAGCTTAGGCAATTTCATCAGTCAATAAACAAACTATTCCAAAACTCAAACCACTTTACTAATTTGGTAAATAACCAAACCTTCTATTAATACCTGTTGGAGGGGGGGCTTGCCTGTTTTGCTGGGTCTGCATGCGCTGCTGTGCATCCTGAGCTTGCTGCTGTTCCATTTGTTTGTGTCGCTCTTGCTCCGCTGCAAGCTTTACCGCCTCCTCTGCCGCTTGGCGATCCTGCCATGCCCTTAGCTTTGCCTTTGCCTGTTCCGTTTCCTCGGGCGTCATTTCATTAACTTCGATAACTTTTTGCTTGGCAGTATGAGAACAGGGTTCAGGCTGATAAATGGTTTTGCCTACACTGGATTGACATTTAAAAACTTCTGCATTCACGCAAAAGCTTCCTGTTATCATCAAGAAAAAAATACAAGGTTTTATGTTCATAACCGATGCCTATGCTTTGGTTTTTTAATTCTTTGAGATTTCAGTTGTTTTCTCAGCATTTAAAAGTCTGACAATCTTGCGTAATCCATCTGAAGTAATCGCCAAACCAAATGGAGCGCCGATATTATCCAATTGATAAATCACATCGGTCGCGGCGATAAAAGTAAGATAACGCAAACTTTGGACTTCCGGCACTTGTTTGGCTAAATCCCGCATTTGCGGGCCCAATCGCTCCCAGGTGTTGATAAAGAACAATCGCACCGGATCAGCACTTTCGGGCTTTTGCGCTGTCATAGCGGTTTTAAACGCGCTACGGGATTCCAGTAAAGTTTCGGCTAATGCATCGCGAAACTCTTTGGAATTAGCGTCTTTCGACGCTTTCGCCACCGCTTGACTGAGAAAGCCATCCCATTCCTTCCAGACGGACTGCCATTGTTTTTGTTCCGCATCGGTAAAAGGCGCTTCCGGTTGCGGCGGAAGTTTTGCTGCCGGCGCGTCGAAAGATAACTCTACCTTGATGCCGTTATCATTGGCTTCAGCGCGACTAAATTTTAATGTCTGTACGGTTTTTTTAATATCCCCGGCGTGTTCCTTGGGAACCACGCTACTTAAAGTATGTTCTATGTCAGGGCGGGATTTATTCAAATCCAACTTCACCTCAGCCAGTTTGGGTTGAACCACTTTAGTTAACAAATTTTGCAGTTTATCGACTGTAACCTGCCGCCCCTGTTTATCGTAAGCAGTAACTTGACTCGCCGGTATACTTAGCGTGGAACCATCGGCGCTGATAGTGGGTTTCTGCAAACTTTCCAATGCCCCTTCCCAATTCAACAGCGTCAAGCAGTTCCCCGCCAATGCGGTACCTAATCGCGCCTGAACATCATTAAGTAATTTCAATTGCCCTTTTTCGCCGGAGATTCGTGGGTTAGCCAATTTTAGAGAACTGCAATTATGCTTATCATGCCAAACCTCTACAGAGCCACCCTCCCCTTTGAAAAGCTGGCTAACTACAGCTTGTTTGATTAATCCATAATCAAGTTGGATAGGTAATTTGTAAGCCTCGGCTGCGCTTGCCGTGGCATATGATAATGCTGAGCTGATCGTCAGCGCAGTTAAAATAATTTTCACTATCCACTCCTGGTTAATATCATTATTCATTCTTTTTGTTGCCTATTGGCTCATCAATCGATTTTTCTTCCGGCTGCGTACCAAAATCCTTTTCAATCGGATGCTTGATGCGGGTGAATTGCCGCCCAATAAACAAATCATTACTAACTATTGTCACATCTTGAAGCCACTTCGTAGACGTTTGACAAGATTCCGAAAACGGCGGTTCCTTGCATACATCGATCTTTCCATCTTTTAACACATTAAAATGCAGCCCCGGCAACGGACGTACGCGCATATCGGGTATGGCATGCGCGTAATCAAGAATAGTTTTATCAGCGTTATTCAATAGGTTAAGCAATAATTTTGGCACTTGATAAAGCGGCAGGCTACCGATTTTTAACGGCCCATTTTTACCGTCGATGATAATCATGGGTGTGCTGACATAAAATTTGAACATTTCAGGAGCAAAATCGCTTCGGCTGGAAGCTAACACCTCAGAATCCACATAACCGGCAAAATTTTCACCCAGAAACGGCAAATGATCGCCAAATACCACGATGATGCCGTCAGGATCAAGTTCACGCATCCGGTTTATAAAACCCATCAGTTCCTTGGACTTATAATAGGCTGTATTGGCATATTTGCTAACTTCTTCGACATCGGATTTCGAGGTGACCTTTTCTGGTCTGGATGCGCTTAATGGATAATTCCAGTGCCCAAAATAAGTCACGATGTAATCCAACATTGGTTCTTTTTTGGTTAACCATGGCGATATTTTTTCAATGACCTGACGATATAAGGTCTCATCGGCCATGAATTCCCGATTCATATCGTCCTGCACGAAGTCATTAATCGACCAATAGGTCTGAAAACCAATATAGCGGTAAGCGTTAACCCGATTCCAGAATACCGGCACATTAGGGTGTGAGGCAATGGTATGGTAGCCTTTATCCGCCAGGATATGCGGCAAACAAGGCACAGAGTTTAATAACTGGCGTTCGAATTTCACATTGTCTTTAGTAACGGGAAATCCGCATAACACCTCAAACTCGGAATTGGCAGTATAACCCCCAAATACTGGCGGCATCGCCATGGAATAATCGGTGCTTTTCCATAGCTTACGGAAATCGGCATCCAGTGGGTTTCGATTAAACCCCGCTTTTTTTAGGCGATTAGGATCCCAAAATGACTCTAGCAACACGAGATGAATATTTCGTGAAGTAAACGTTTTTTCTGTTACTGGTTTCAGCTGCTCAGGACGTGACGCTAATAAATTGTCCGCCGACTCCTGGGCAGCGTCCATATCGGGAGGGGAATCCGCAATCGCAAAATAACGCGTACCCTCTTGCAAGCTGTATAGTGTTGCGCCATGCCAGATGTAATTTGACCGCTGATCCCATACTGAATTCCCGGTATGTTTATCGATAGGTTCCAAAATCATGGTCGGTTTGTACACGATAGTTAAGCCGAGCAAGATCACGGTTAACGTCGCTAAATAAGCGCTCCAGTGACGCATGGAAAAATTGAATAACAACAAGCTGACGATTCCCGCCAAGGTAAACGCCGCAGCGAGAAACCGCCAACCCTCAAGCACAAGTAACAGTGAGCGTAATGCAAAAACATCATCCGGCATAATGGGGCCGCCAAAAAATGCAATTTTGATGGCGTTGCCTACATACAAAAATCCCATTATTAGTGCCTGTAATAGCAAAAAGATGGACACACGCTTTGAGAATGCAAAAAGAATATAAGCAACGACAATCTGTAGAGACAAATCCAATGGTATGGCTTTGACTTTCAAAGGGACATTGAACTGCAAGGCGCTGATTAGAATATACAGCGTATAAAACGTGGCGGTAGAAACAACAGGAATAAGTTTAACCGGCAGGGCGATAACTAAACGCTGTTGCCGAGAGATTACGTGCATTAATATAAATTGAGGTTGATCTAAAAGGTCATCTTAACATAATCCTATTTATGTTCTGCGCGATCATCTTTGTAAGAAACATTAGGCATATGCAAACACTACATGTTAACTCAAACAGTTGCCCCCATGTCTTCATCCATCATAGAATCTAAGTTTTTATTTGTTAAAGGAGCGCGTAAGATGTCAGATTCGATATGGTTTAGAACAGGCGAGGCAACTGTATTTGCCAGCGAAGGTCAAGGCACGGATGCCATGCCGGAGATTTTGATTGGTAGTGTAAAAGGGCCGGCAGGTCATGCGTTTGCCAATCTAATGGGACAAACCGAGGGCCACACCCGCATGTTTGCAATCCGCGCCTGTAACCAACAAGTTCGTCCTGCAACGATCATGGTGCCCAAGGTCACTATTAAATCGGCAGCATATGTCAATCTGTTCGGAGGTCCCGTTCAATCTGCAATAGCCGATGCGGTGCTAGACAGTGTGATCGAGGGCGTCATCCCCAAAGACCAAGCCAATGATTTATGTATTATCGCCATGATCTGGATAGCGCCTGAATGCGCAACCAATCCAGACCTAGACAGAAAAGATTTGTACCGTACTAATTATGAAGCCATGAAATTGGCGATTAAACGGGCGTTAACCAACTCGCCCAGCATTGATGAATTGATCGCGAACCGGCATAAAATCGCCCATGAAATGTACGACCCCGAAACCGGCGAATCGCAATGGTAGTTAACCCCGGTTAACCTGACAAGGGACTCTTTTTGGTGTTAGCTTTACAACACGCATATACAGCCTGCCCCGAGTGCGACCTGTTGCTCAAACCCTCGGATGCCGTACATGGCGAGATAGCCCGCTGCCCTAGATGCGCATGCCTGTTGCAACGCCCCCGAAAACACAGTATCGAGCGCACACTGGCTCTTGCCTTAACAGGATTGATCCTCATGCTGCCTGCCAATGCCTTACCCATGCTAGGGATAAAACTGTTTGGCAATGCCCATGACGGCAACTTGTGGTCGGGCGTTTCAGCTTTAATGAATGAAGAAATGTGGGCTGTCGCCATGCTGGTGCTTTTATCCAGCGTAGCCCTGCCTTTTGTAAACATGAGCTTGGCACTGTTAATCAGCTTACATTTACATTTCAATAAAAACCATCAAAGGCTGGCTAGCTGGATGCGTTGGTTTCAGCATCTTAACGAATGGGCGATGATCGAAGTTTACGCCTTAAGCATCATCGTCGCTTGTGTTAAGTTATCATCGCTTGCCGATTTGCGATTTGGCTTCGGCCTGTACGCTTTTGTGGCTTTAATTATCGTGAATGCAATGCTGGCGCATGAAATGGACTACACTTTGTTTTGGCAACGCATCGCACAATTAAATCGTCAGTCACCTCATGGCAACCTCTAACACCGCACTATCTCAAGGATTGATCCGCTGCCATGAATGCGGAAACCTCAGAAAAATTAAATCAAGCCGCACTTGCCCAATTTGCAACACTCATTTTGAAACTCGTAAGCCCAAAAGTATCCAGCGTACCATCGCCTTGGTCATCAGTGCTTTTTGCTTATATATTCCAGCTAATATTTTCCCAATTATGACCGTGACCGAACTGGGCAACAACGAACCGCACACGATCATTGGTGGAATCAAGGAACTGATCCATAGCAACATGATCCCGATTGCAATGTTAGTATTGGTCGCCAGTATTCTGGTTCCTTTAATGAAATTGCTAGGGTTAACCTTGTTAGTGTTGTGCGTGCATTTCCAATGGCAGGTTAACCCAAGACTCTTAACCGTTATGTACCGCATTATTGCTTTTGTCGGCCGTTGGTCAATGCTGGATATTTTTATGATTTCGATATTGATCGCCCTGGTAGACAACCGCGGCGTCGCTCAAGTTTTGGCGGGACCAGCGGCAACCGCCTTCGCAGCAGTCGTCGTATTGACGATGTTTGCCGCCAAGGCATTTGACCCGCGTTTACTTTGGGATTACCACCGTTTATGAAAAATGCAGCACCAGGCGATGAACCCGAAAACTATGATGCCGAAGACATTGTATTAAGTAAAAAAACCAATCTCCCGATGGTCTGGTTTTTACCTTTCATTGCCTTACTGGTCAGCGTCTGGTTAATTTACAAATCCGCACTGGAAAAAGGCTCCATAATAACCATCGACTTTCCGACCGCCGAAGGCTTGGAAGTGGATAAAACTAAAATCAGGTACCTTGATGTCGATGTCGGCAAAGTGACCGCCATCTCTATCAATGACGATTCCAAAACCATTCGTGTTACTGCACAAATGAACAGTACAGCGAATCAATATCTTAATGAAAAAACCGGCTTTTGGGTGGTTAAACCCCAGGTTGGACTCGGCGGCATTTCTGGCTTGAGCACGTTACTATCAGGCTCTTACATCGAGCTAAAACCTGGCGGCGGGGCGAGAAAATTGAATTTTAAGGGGTTAACCGTGCCCCCTGTATTAAAAAGCCACAGGGATGGCACGCAGTATATTCTGGAAACCGGGAAACTTGGCTCTATGCGCCCAGGCACCCAGGTTAACTTTCACGACATCCCTGTCGGGGAAGTTCTCGGACACAAATTATCAGACGATGCCAATTCAATTCTCCTTAACATTTTTGTTAATGCGCCTTATGACCGCTTCGTGAAACAGAATACCCGCTTCTGGCTTGATAGCGGCATAGACTTATCTGCGGGTGCCGATGGTTTTAAGGTCAGGACTGGACCATTAGTTTCGCTATTGAATGGCGGTATTTCTTTTCGTACGTCTCCTGAAGATACCAATGCGGAAAACCAGCCTGAGTTTAGCAAGTTTCATCTGTATGAGAACTATGAGGAATCAACTCAAATAAATTATACAAACTCACTAAAATATGTAATGTACTTCAATGGCTCGGTACGCGGATTAACCAGAAGGTGCGCCTGTACAACTGCGTGGCATTCCTATCGGCAGAGTTATCGAAATTAGCCTTGAACTGGATAAAAAAAAGGCTGAGCTTCGCATACCTGTTGTCGTAGAGCTGGAGCCGGATCGAGTTAAGATCGTGCATGAAGAGGTCAAAGTCAGCAATGAAGACATTATTCAGCAGCTCATTGAGAAGGGTTTACGCGCGCAGTTACAAGTCGGCAGCTTGGTTACCGGTCAACTACTGATTGATCTTGATTTTCATCCCGGCAGTAAACGCTTGACCAAAGATAATCACAGCGTCTACCCCGAATTTCCAACCACTGCCAGCTCTTTGGAAGAAATTGCCCATTCCGCACAAATCGTAATGGATAAGATGGCAAAATTGCCGCTGGACAAATTAGCCGCAGAAATGAATAAAACGCTAATTACTCTTCAAGACACCTCAAAGGCCGCCACCAGCATGTTAAAAACCACAGATACCACCATGGCGAGCGTTAAAGTCACCATGGGTAATGCTGGCACAACATTGAATTCAGCCAAGCAAGTTTTAGGAAATCTTGAGCCAGGTTCGAATGGTTACTATGAGTTTCATAAACTTCTACAGGATTTCAGTCAAGCAGCGCGCTCTGTAAAACAACTTACTGATTATCTGGAGCAACACCCAGAATCATTATTACGCGGAAAAGATAAGGAGTAAGGATGAGAAAACTAATTATTATCTTTTGTGCAGCAAGTTGTTTAATCGCTTGCCAAAGCGCACCGCCAGTACAGTACTATGTACTCGAATCGATTAATACAACAATACCTCCTGATTACGAGGCGATTGACTCCAAAGCGGTTATCGGAATTGGCCCAATCACGATCCCTGGCTTGCTTGATCGCAAGAAAATGGTTACCCGTGGTTTAGATAACACTGTGCACATCGCTGAATTCCAGGAATGGGCCATGCCGATAGAGGATAATCTTGCAGAAACATTAGCGCACAACCTGACAAGTTTACAACCAAGTTACGTATTCAGAATCTATCCTTGGAGTGTCTATGGGATGGTTGATTTTCAAGTTGTCATTGATATTTTAAGGTTTGACGCAACGCCGGGAAAATCGGTTAACCTAGAAGCCATTTGGACAATTAAAAACGAAAAGAACCAAGTTTTATTGAAGAATGGAAGAACGATTTTACAGCAGACTTTGCTAGATTCTAGTTATCCCGGCATCGCCAAGGGTCTGAGTAAGGTGTTAGGCGCTTTCAGCCAAGAACTGAATATTGCCATATTAAGGATTACTCACAATAAAACCGACAAAATAGAATTCAATTAGACCGATTTGAATCCAAAGATAAATTCCACCTCATCGCAAAAAACACTTAAACGGCAAATTTAATAGCTTAAATGTTCCGGTGGGTTTCTGGATTTGTTAAGCACAGTACCCAATATATTCTTCCCTGACAAAAGCTTCAAGGTTTTAGTAAGTTCTTCGGGCTGTGTTTTCCCTTCTTCCACTACAACCAGCACGGCATCGTAATAATCACTGGTAACAAGAACATCATCAGTAGCGAGCACGGGCGGAATCGTAAATAATGATCCTTGATTGATTTTGTTTGTTAATTTCATTAACTAATTTTTTCATCTTTGGACCAGATAAAATTTCTGAAGCGCCTAAAGCCTGTCCTCTACCTGGCAATATCGTTAACCGATCAATGCCGGGGTTAACGAGGATTTCTGATAAAGGCCTATCCGAAAGAAAATAATCCCTCAGGCCACTTTGATTTTCCAACCCGAAAAACCAATGTATCTTGGGATAACGAAGATCCAAATCCACCAACAATACAGACTGGTTAACATCCATTGCCATTGCGATGGCAAGATTAACTGACAAAGTTGTTTTTCCAGCACCTTGCGTGGGAGCCGTAATACCAAAACTATTCCAGTCATTTTTCTTTAACTGCTTGAATATTTTGGTACGAAGCATACGAAAAGCTTCTGCTTCGGCATTTTGATTTTGATACGTGACAATCCTTTTTTGCCGCATTAAAACCGGATCAATGTGCGACTTTACCCGGGTTTCTATAAAAAGATCATCCCGGAAAATATCATGAGACTCAGGTTTGATTTTTTCTTGTTCAGCATTCTGGATTGCTTTATCTAATGCGTCGTGTATACCTTCCATTCACCCCTCCGTATTTTCGGCAAAGCTTATTTCATCCATAAATTTAAGAAAACCTATATTAAGTTAAGCTAGATATATAAAACTTTCTCTAGTTTTTTCGTCTGAAACTGTCAGCAAAAATGCTCGTCAGTATAAGAACTAAAAAGAAGTGCTAATTCGGTCTGATAACTTATCAAAAATCACATCTAATGGCTTATAAAAAATATGTATTGCGAGAGTAGCGCCCAGTAGAAGGATTACAGCTAAAATCGCAAAGTTAATTTTATTTCGTTTTGTTCGGTTTAAATCGTCTTGGTTTTCGATATAAGGAATCACAACTAACGGCTCGAAACCGGTTATGCTTGCCAATTTTGCATGATTCCGGATACTGTTATCCAGTGTTTCTACAGCCAAACCCGCACCTAAACCACCCAGTACGGAGAACATAAAGCCAACAAATAACAACTTGATACGATTCGGCTTTTCAGGCTTTTCAGGAACCCTTGGCGGCTCGAGGAGGCTAAATTTTTCAGCTTTCTGCTCTACTTCAAGATTTTGAGATAGTTTTGCTTCCAGTGATTTAGCCCTGAGTTCTTTATATTTTGCTTTCTGATTATCCAAGTCTCGCATCAACTCATAATAACCACGTTCGACTTGATGCGTTTGCGATACATTCGCCTCAAGATTTTTTAACTGTTCAGCCAAAGAAACCTTCTGAGTGCTGATATTTTGCAGTTCTACGCTGGCTATCTTTATCTCGCTCTGGTATTGCAGATAAACTGGATTATTGACTTCAGGTGACGCACTTACTGCTTTTTCTTTAAATCCATCCAGTTTACGTTTTACAGCTTTGACATCAGGGTGATTTTTAGAATACTTTTTAAGCAAATTTTGATATTCAGTCTCCAATGAAGCGCGAGTTTCAATCTTTGCATTTTTATTATCAACCGCATCAGCTAAAGACGGACTCGTTGCACTGAGCTGATTGTGTAAACTGATCCTTCTTTCTTCCAGCATTTTTTCTTGCAGTTGCAATTGTTGAAGCGTATTTTCAATCCGGGCAATTGACGCCATGTTAACCGGCAACAATTCGGGCAAGCTATTACTGTACTTTTGCTTGTATTCCGCTATTTCTGTTTCTATTTTTTGAATTTCAACCTTAAATTTTTCAGCTTCTTCCTGCAAGAATTTGGTAGATTCCTCTGCCCGTTGCGTTCTTGTTTTAATGTTTTCATCTAAAAACAGCGTCACTAACTCATTGGCAATCTTTTGGGCGATAACGGGTTGCTTGTGATCAAAACCTAACTTAAATGCCAAAGTCGCCTTGCTGTTCTTGCCTTTACCCACCACATCGGCGTTGATCAGTTCAAGCGTGGTAGCTTCCCTGAACTGCTCAGCCAAATCCGATGCGTTAACTAATTTTCTTTCTTTTGGATATAAGTTAAATTTTTCGATAATTTTGTTAAGGTTATCGATAGTCATCAATTTTTGCTGGATTTGTTGAATTCGTTCATCAGCGAAGCTGTTGACCGTGGACTTGACCAAATCTGTTGGAATATGTTGCTGCTCGATAAGAATAGTGGCTTGTGAACGATAGACTGGTGGCAATACAACAGTTACGATGACGCTCGCCATCAGTAAAACTAGCATTGGGACAATAATTGTGTATTTCCGGCGCCGGACTATTTGTAAATAATCTTTAAGTGTCTTTTCTTCTTCAAAATCCATCGTTATCTACTTAGAGTAATTAAAACCTTGCCAATTATAATCCACAGATAGCATGAATAAATTAGAATCGAATTCACCTTGATTAGTTTTTTGATTTCGGTACCTATAGCTACCGGTCAATGAAACATCCCTGGACAATAACCAATGCACGGAGGGTTGGATAAGTATATTTTCTCGTTGCCTGCTGATTGTTTGACCACCTAAATCTAAATTTGCTTCATTCACTGAGGATGAATCCAAATAACTTGTATTTAGGCTCGCTGACAATCTTTCGTCAATTTTATATCTGAAATTCAATCCTACTCTGGTTTGTTCCTGTAGCTGACCTTGATTAGATGGCATAAGCGAACGGCTAAAATTCAGGCCGGATGTAAAATTCTCCCCCGTGTAAATTATCCCGCTGTTGGTTAAGAAACCGAACGAACTCGTGCTGCCATCAGGTAAGGTAGAATCGGTATGACGGATGCCTACCGCCCCAGTAAGCCGCCAGTTTTGCGACCACAAGTAAGTATTTGAAAAATTTAACCCAATGCTATCAAAACTGGTATCAAAGCTTTGTCCATCGATAAGCCGCGAGGTTTCAAAATTTGAAAAGAAAAAATTGGTATTGGTACTATAACGCTCTGTCCACATTCTCTGCCAATCCGCGCTAAAACCAATACTGGTATTGTTTCTAAATGAACTGTTATTCGTTTGAAGTTCAGCGTCTTGATTTGAGGAATTCGAGGAACTGAACGAGGTCTCCGAATAGGTCGGTGTGAGCGTTAAACTGTTTAGCGCATCAATTTTGTAACTGGCTGAGGGCGATATCGACCAATTAGTGCGGTCTGAATTGGTATTAAACACGCCCGAATTATCCGATGCTAAATTTCGGGCGGGCGTCACCGAGTAACTGCTGTTAAGCCCCCAGGTTATCCTTTCGGTATTATAGTGACCGCCAACATTGTAATGCTGAATGTCCTGATCAAATTGAGGAAAATCCGTGTAAATTTGGGTACCATAATTGGCTTTGGCATAAATTTCAGATACGTCTGTCTTGTAGGCGAAAGTTAACCCCGGAACTATCATGTATTTAAAAGACCCTTGGGGATTTTGATCTTGCCTTTGCATTCGAACGTTATCGTCATAAGAAAAAGACTGATCGACGCCGCCTTTGACTGACCATTCAGCGGAAAACACCATCTTCGGTGATAGCAATAACAAAAATGCGCAAAACAGGCTGGAAAAACGACCCATTAGTGTCATTTGCCTATCAGGGGACAACAATAACATCGCCGCTTTTCAAGACATGGTTTTGGCCAAGGTTCTCTCCATCTTCCAAATCACTGTATTCGAATGTGATGGATTGAGCGCCTTTATCATTCTTCCGCAATATGACAATATCATCCTCCGCGGCAAATGGAGTTAGCCCACCAGCCAAACTAAGCACCTGCATAACATTCATTGGCTCTGTCATGACAAATTTGCCCGGGGTTTTAACCTGACCCATAACATAAACCGCATTGCCCTCTGCAGACTTAACAGCAATGTTAACCACAGGCTCTGCGATATATTCGGTTAACTTTTCCGTCATTTCCTTTTTGAGAGCTTCAATTGACTTTCCTGCCGCTGAAATGGTACCAGTCAAGGGAAACCCGATCGTGCCATCCGGTAAAACCCTGACTTCCCTTTTCAGGGCATCTTCGTTCCAAACCGAAATATCAAGGACATCACCGGCATTAATCAGATATTTTTCTGAATCCGCAAAAATTGCTTGGGAAAATAAGAGGAACATTAAAAGCGCGAGGACTTTTGCAAACATAGATTCAGTTCTTTCGAAATTATTCATTGTAATAGACCTTAAATTAAAAAGGGGGCTTTAGAGCCCCCTTAGAAGTATAAAGCAAAAAGCCTTATTACGCAGCAATAGTCGTTGAACTTTTGCGGCGTAAAGCGCCACCCATCATACCCATGATGGCAGAACCAAACAACCAAAGCGATGCAGGAAGAGGGACGACAGTATCCGGTAAGGCATTTTGGATTGATGCTGTAAAAGTATAAGCCAAATTAGCGGGACTTGTTACGAATAAGATGTAGTTGCCTTCCGCCAAGACATCAGTACTGAAAGTTGTCGACGCGTAGCCATAGAATGAAGATTCGGTTGAAATAGCGGCTGTTAAAGCTTGTATCCCTGAAAAAACAAAATCCACAACGGCTGAGCCACCACTAATACTCAACGACCATGCCGCCGTTCCTGGCAACCCCCCCATGTTAACCAATGGTGCGCCGCTTGACTTACCTTCTACTGAGGCTCCTGAACCATTCCCTATAACATGACTATCGCCGAGATAGGTTTTGGTTAAAGATAACGTCGCCGCCGACACGGTTTGCACAGACAAACAACTTATGCCAATAAGTAATGCAATTAGATACTTCTTCATTGATATAGCTCCAGATAGACAATAAAAATTTTCACCAACCGAACAATCAATTAGACCAACTTAACCTGTCTCTTTAATTGCTATCAATTTTGGTAAGTTTTCTTTGCGGTTAGTAGCTGCTGCACCTTGCAACTGCCACCAAGTGAGCCATTTCGTTTGACCAAAACGGGAGCGACTTGGCATCAATCTTCAGTAGAGACACTACTCGATAATCCCATATTCTTGTACCCAATCTTCCTGGATTGGTTCTCTATCACCTGCGCTCTCTTTAATCCTTACGAGAGCAATCAGATTGAAATTCCTTAGTAGTCATTAAAAGACATTTTTGTTAAGAAATTGTTAAATTTCAACTTTTTTACAAAAAACAACATTTTTCCATCAACACTAAAAATAAGCTTTCGCCCATACCATAGATAGTACCCAGAAAAAATCAAAACTCTTGCAATATTAAAGCAGTTTTTATACCAATTCGCCAACGCAACCACATAAATTCAATTTATACATATATTTCATAACCATATAAAAAATTTTATAATGGATTTTTTACTAAAAAATAAACCTTGCTCCAAAATAGTTCAATACAAGGAATGGATGCACCAAGATTTAAAGCCTTGTTTTCTTAATCGAAAACTATAGTTAAATTGCAACAAATATTAAGTAAAGATAACTCGATAGATTGAGTTTTTATCAACAACACAACAAAATCTCACTTTCAAACGAATATCCGCATTATTGCTACCCGACCCTACTATAATTTTTCCAATAGCATTTGCCTATGAGAGTAAGTAAAATACTGCGTTTTTGCTTTTAGTGGTGTTTATTACACTCAATGAAGATATTGATTCTCGGCGCCGGCGTTACCGGTTCAGCAGTTGCTGCTGCTTTAGCCAGCGAAGAAAACGATATCATGGTCGTGGACTATAAACCGCTGCTATTGGATGCCTTAAAGGAACGCTTCGACATAGCCACGGTTGTCGGTAATGCTGCACACCCGAGCGTTCTCGAACAGGCCGGCGTTAACAATGCCGACATTGTTATTGCCGTTACCGATAGTGATGAAACCAACATGCTGGCATGTATCATCATCGAATCATTATATAGCCACCCAAAAACCATAGCCCGCGTCAGGGCAATCGATTACCTCAAACACCCTGATTTATTCAGCCACAAAGGCATCCCTATCGACCATGTGATCAGTCCAGAACAAATTGTGATGGAATCGATACGCAATCTGATCGATTATCCAGGCGTGTTGCATATCTCCGATTTTGCCAATGGCAAAGTGCGCTTATTTTCTGTAAAAATTAACGAAAAAGGTAACTTAACCGGTAACAAAATCAAGATACTAAGTGACAGGCTCTCCAACAGCAAAATTCGGATAGCCGCTATTTTTCGCCAAGGAAAACCACTATTAGTTAACGGACAGGCAACGTTGGAAAAGGACGATGAAGTTTTTTTCGTATCGCCTCGAGAAGAAGTTCGTCGAGTTTTGAAAGAATTGAACCGACTGGAAGCGCCTATAAAACACATAATAGTCGCCGGCGGCGGTCATATCGGAAAACGTCTGGGTTTGGCCCTGGAAAACGACCATCACGTCAAAATCATCGAAAAAGACCCTAAAAGAGCAAAAAAAATCGCGAATGAACTCCATAAATCTGTCATTCTTAAAGGCGACTGTGCCGATGAAGCCTTACTGATTGACGAATCAATAGAAACCACCGATCTATTTTGCGCGATTACTGAAAACGACGGGGTTAACATAATATCTGCGTCCTTGGCAAAAAGTCTGGGCGCACGCAAAACAATCTGCTTACTAAACCACGTTTCCTATACCAAACTGCTACCGGGCACTGGGATTGATGTTGTCGTTCTTCCCAACCAGGAAACATTAGGCAGTATTTTGAAATTCTTGCGTCGAGGTGATGTCGCCCAAGTGAGTTCTTTGTGTGGCGGCACGGCAGAAGCGATTGAAGCCATCGCCCATCGCAATGGTGGTAATTCAGTGGTTGGAAAACGCGTGGATGAAGTGCACTTTCCGCCCGGGATCGTTTTGGGTGCGTTAATAAGGAACCAAAATGTGATCGAAATTCATCATGACACTATTTTTGAAGAAAACGATCATGTCGTTATGTTCGCGATGGAAAAAAAGCTCGTAAGCATTATTGAAAACTATTTTCAACCCCTTGCCTCATGACCGTAGCATTAACCATCATCCATGTATTTGGCTTAATTACGCTAGGTTGCGGCAGCTTGATGGCAACCAGTTGGTTAAGTTCGTTAATAACCAACGACGGCGCTACGCAATCGTTTTTTCAAGGCACCTTGATTACCTTGTTCTTAGGTGCATTAATGTTTTTACCTACTTTGCGCGCTCCCAAGAAAGTGACGCGACAAACTGGTTTTTTGCTCGTTGCCATCACCTGGTCGGTAACCCCTATTTTTTGCACGCTTCCATTACTGCTGTATTTTCCCAACCTCAGCTTCATCGACGCTTATTTTGAAACGGTTTCCGGATTAACGACAACCGGCGCGACAATACTTAGTGGGCTTGATAATTTACCCATGTCGATCAACTTATGGCGGCATGAGCTTAATTGGATCGCCGGCATGGGCATCATTATTTTCGCCGTGGCAATTTTGCCGATTTTAGGCATAGGGGGGATGCAGTTATATATTGCCGAAGCACCGGGATCGGTTAAAGAATCCGACCTGCCCCCACGCATTGCCCAAACCGCCAAAGCCCTATGGCTGGTTTACGCTGGATTTACCCTAGCCTGTGTTATTTCCCTGAAATTAGCTGGCATGCCTTGGTTTGATGCGATTTGCCATGCATTTGCCGCGATGAGCTTAGGTGGATTTTCCACGCATGATACCAACGTAGGATTTTTTAACTCGTTGCCCATTGAAATCGTCCTGTCAATATTCCAGTTATTGGCCGCCATCAATTTTGCGACCCATTATGTTGTCGTCCGCCGTCGTAGTTTAAAACCTTATTTTGATGACATGGAGATGCGTGGTTTTTTGTCATTGGTGCTAACCAGCTGCCTACTGGCGGCGTATGTACTCTGGAAGAATGGCACTTACCCTGACTTTATGGTTGCCCTAAGGCATGCTTCATTCAATTTAATTACGATTGCAACTGACTGCGGATTTGCCACTCAGGATTTTGCCCAATGGCCTATGTTTGTACCCATGTGGATGCTGTTTCTAAGCTGTTTATCCGCCTCATCGGGCTCAACTGGCGGAGGGATTCGGATGATAAGAACGATAATTCTACTCAAACAAACCCGTTTGGAATTATTCAAGTTTCTTCATCCGAGCGCGGTAAGGCCTTTAAAAATCGGCGACAACATTATTAACAAGAATATTGTTACTTCTGTTACCGGATTTATTTTTCTGTATTTTATGTGCGTGGTAATTCTGGTATTTGCCCTTTTATTTACCGGACTGGACTTCGTTACCTCTTTATCGGCAGTCATTGCCTGCTTTAATAACGCCGGCCCCGGCCTTAACGAAGTTGGTCCTGCAACCAACTATGCAAGCTTAACTGACATACAAACTTCAATCTGTACATTTGCAATGATTCTAGGCCGAGTACAGATTTTTTCCATCATCATCCTGTTTGTTCCTGAGTTTTGGCGAAAATAACACCTAGCCCTGAATGGCCTTGGGATTAGTTTCAGTAACAATCGGATTGCTTTCTATCCGAGGCCAAGAAGTCAACACCGCCTTGACGACAGTCGCCAAAGGAATAGCCAGAAAAACCCCCCAAAAACCCCACAATCCACCGAAGAACAGGATCGCTATGATAATAGCGATAACATGCAAATTTACGGCTTCCGAAAACAACACGGGGACTAGTATGACGCCATCCAGTGCCTGAATAATCGAATACGCAATCACGACATACATGAATTGATCGCCATTCAATCCCCATTGAAAATAAGCGACCAGCAAAACTGGAAAAGTGACCAAGGTTGCACCGATATAAGGGATAATCACGGACAACCCCATTAATACCGAAAACAACATGGAGTAATTCAAGCCCAACGTTTCGAACGTGACGTAACTAACCATTAATAACATCAAAATTTCAGCAAATTTACCCCGGACATAATTGCCTATCTGCATATCAATTTCTTGCCAGACCCGGACGCTGAAATGCCTGTCGTCAGGCAAATATTGCAATACCCAGTTAACAAGCAAGCTTTTATCTTTAAGCAAAAAAAATACCATCATAGGCACCAGAAACAAGTAGACCAACGCGCCTACCAAACTCACCACCGACGCCGCCGAAACAGATAAAACGCTTTGTCCGTAGATCAGGAGTTCCCTTTGGATGGTGAACATGATTTCCTGAATCTTGCTTTCATTAATAAATTGCGGGTATTTCTCCGGCAAATGCATGATAAGAACTTGCGCCCTGCTTATAAACGCAGGAATCCGCTGAACAATTTCCAGCGCTTGCTGGGTAATAATCGGCATCAAATAGAAGAGTAAATAGGTTAAACCCGCCATAAAAATTGAAAAAACCACGCAGACGGCAATCAATCTAGGAACGCCCTTATTCTCTATCTTAATAACCAGCTCCTCCAGGAAATAAGCCAACACCACCGAAATATAAACCGGCTTGAGTAAATCGGACAAAAAATAAATCATACCAAATACAACCAGCAAAATAATTGCCAGCGATAGCGCCTGGGAATTCGGCATGATGCGATTGAAGCGTTCTCTCAGGAATTTTGACGTTGCAATATAGGGATAGGATTCGATACTCATGGCTCGTTTACGGCTCTTATATTATGTTTAAAATTCTATTAATATCGATACTTAATCATTCTGCCATACCATGGCATTTCACTTATGACTTCATAGTAAGTTCTATATACGGACAAGAGTGATACTTTTCATCGTATGACATCAACAAAAAAGCACGGTCAATGAGCGAATACGCTTTAAATATGTGTCCAGACAGAACTTGCTCAGCAAACTCATAAGTCAATTGCGGCTCATCCGTATGAATCACTAGTACATAAAGCTCATAAGGCCCGCCTTTTATATTTTTAGAAGCATCTTTAACCTCCAATCGCTTGGCGAAAAAATCAATTAACTTGGTTTCGTTCCATTCTGCCGAATGGCTGGTTCGACCATTCTTGAACGCCATAATAGCCGCTTCGTCAACCAACTCCGTCACTTCAATACCCAGTTTCCCGCCGTCTTGTAAAACCGCCTCACAGTCCGGCGGATCATTGCCGCGACCTCGAGCAATAAGCGAGTGAAAAAAACCAGCATTGGCTTTTTCCAACGATTCTTTCAGCGAATCGACAATGGCCCATTCTTCCAATTGCCTATTGTGCGGCCAGGCAAAAAAATCACTGTAGCCCCGTTTTTTTAACTTGCTCTCGTCTGAATCGTCCAAATTGTTATCTTTTTGTTTATCATTCACCATACTTGAATAACCAAAGATTGATCGTAATCTAAAAAGATTCAGAACTTTAAGTTAAAGCAGCCAACAACGATGTTTAAGATTGAATTCCTCATTCCAGTATAAGCTAACAAACCGATATTCTTAATATTTGATGCGTTGGATATTTTAATGTAATGATTTACTTAAAAACTTAACAGTGTTAAGTTAACGATGTTAACTATAGGTTACTATGATTCCTAAAGTCAGATCAATTGCCGACCGCGAAGCCCTACGCACTAGCATACTTGATGCTGCTCGTTCCCTTTTTCTGGAGCGAGGCATCGAGGCGGTGTCCATGCGGGAAATCGCCAAAAAAATAAATTATTCGGCAACGACCCTGTATCATCACTTCACGGATAAAGAAGCCTTACTGCATGCCGTATGCGACAAGGATTTCCTTGTTTTAGCTGAAAGTATGCGTGAAATCACGCAAATTCCGAATCTTATTGAACGCATCAAAGTACTGAGTCAAAAATATGCCGAGTTTGCATTGCAATTTCCTAATCATTATCGATTAATGTTTATGACTCCACGCTCAGCATGTAATCTAGAATTAACCCGAATAGAACAGGGCAACACGGAACAAGATGCCTATGCCCAATTGAAATCTGTCGTCGGCGAAGCTTTTGCCGCCAATTTGTTTAAGGAAGAGTTAACCGACGAAAATGTGATCGCCCAAACATTGTGGTCAAGCATCCATGGCGTATGTTCGCTTGAGATCGCACTTGGACAAGAAACTTGGGTGGAATGGGCTGACATTTCCGTACGCTTAACCACTATGCAAAATGCAATTTTACAGGGTTTGTTACGCTCAGACCTCGCGATGGCAAATGTTAACCAAAACTGATTATTGTTAACACAAGCAGACCTGAATTAACCATGGCATCAAAATCAACACATTGAAACATTTATACTTAAATTCAAAATGGTTAATCCTGATGTTAACCTTGGTGCTGATTGGTTGCGACAAGCCTCCACCTGCACCGCCGCCGCCTCGTCCTGCCCTCGTTATGGTTGTTGGCGATAAAACCGTAGCGCCTACCATGGCGCTCGTCGGTGAGGTGCTGCCCAGATATGAATCAAACCAGGGCTTTCGCATCAACGGCAAAATAATTGAACGAAAAGTCGAAGTTGGCTCCCGGGTTAACAAAGGGCAGATTTTAGCTCGGCTGGATGCGGCGGATGCCCGGTTAGCGGCAGCTGCATCGCTGGCTGATGTTAAATCTGCTGAAGCCAATCTTTCATTGGCAAAGGCGGAGTTAAAGCGTTACCGGCAATTATATGACAGAAAATTTGTCTCGGCGTCCTCGCTGGACGTTAAAGAAGCCGAACTTAAAACTACCGCAGCCAAACTCGCGCAACTGCAAGCACAGGCAAATGTCTCAGGCAACCAAACCCGCTATACCGATTTAACCGCAGATCGTGATGGCATTGTTACCATGATCCGGGCGGAGCCCGGGCAGGTGGTGGAAACCGGCGAAGTCATTGCAAAAATCGCCGATACTCAAAAAATTGATGTGCTGGTCGCCGTGCCTGAATCGCATATGTCCGGCATCACATTGAATGCCTCGGTGCGGATCAGGCTGTGGGCTAACCGGCAACAAATTTATCAGGGTACAGTCCGTGAAATTTCACCGAGCGCAGAATCCGCTACTCGCGTATTTAACGTAAGGATTACCATCAACAATCCAGATACAACTTTAAAATTCGGCATGACGGCGAGCGTGAGTTTCTCTAATGAAGTTAATCAAACCGCAACCACCATGTTAATTCCAAGTTCCGCGTTAACCGAGATTAACGGTAAAAAAACAGTCTGGGTTATTGATGCCAACAATACCGTGAAATCTCGTGAAGTTAGCGCCGGCGAATTTAGCGAAGCGGGTATTTTGGTAACCAGCGGTCTTGAAGCGGGAGAGAAAATTGCAATTGCCGGCGTACACACCTTGGTTGCAGGCCAACAGGTTAAGCCAGTGATTGAATCTGAGCAATGAAGGAATCAAATAAAGATGATCAATTTATAGCTGCGGAGAATGTCCATACTAATGGATTTAACCTTTCAGAATGGGCTTTAACGCACCAAACTCTAGTCTTGTATTTGATGCTGGTCTTAACCATTGCTGGTTTCTTAGCCTACTCTAAATTAGGCCAATCCGAAGATCCGCCTTTTACCTTTAAAGTCATGCTGGTACGCGCCACCTGGCCAGGCGCCAGCGCACAGGAAGTCGAACAGCAAGTTACCGACAAGCTGGAAAAAAAACTACAGGAACTGCCCCACCTGGACTATCTCAATAGTTTTTCACGACCGGGCGAGTCGATGATTTTTATTATCATCAAAGACAACACCTTTTCCGAGGATGTCCCTGAATTGTGGTATCAAGTCCGGAAAAAAATCGCCGATATCCGGCATACCCTGCCGCGAAATCTGGAAAGCTTAACGTTTAACGACGAATTCAGCGACGTATACGGCAGCATGTATGCCTTAACCGGAGACGGATTCGATTATGCCTCGTTAAAAAAACAGGCGGAGTTAATCCGCGCAGAATTGTTGAAGGTAAATGACGTTGCCAAAGTCGACTTTTTTGGCGAACAGAAACAGCGCATATTCATCGAAATTTCCAATGCCAAACTGGTTACCACCGGCATTAGCACCAGCGAAATCATCTCGATATTGCAAAACCAAAATGCGATAATCCGCAGCGGCAACTACAATTCGGTTGACGAACGCATCCGCATCGCCGTGTCAGGGCGATACCAAAAACTGGACGAATTGCGTGAATTGAATTTACGCGCCAACAACCAGGATTTCCGACTTGGCGACATTGCAAAAGTTTATCGCGGATATGAAGACCCACCGCATGACCGTGTCCGTTTCCAGGGAAAAGAATCCCTGTTATTGGGTGTAAGCATGAAAGACGGTGGTGATGTCATTGCTTTAGGGCATGCCCTTGATGATGCTATGGCACATATTCAACCGCATTTGCTGGTCGGCCTGGAATTGAAGCCCGTTACCTTGCAACCCAAGATTGTCGCCAACTCGGTTAACGATTTTCTCAAATCCTTGCTGGAAGCATTAGTGATCGTTCTTAGTGTGAGCTTACTCTCTTTAGGCTGGCGCAGCGGCATTGTTGTGGCGATTACTATTCCCGTCGTGTTGGCGGGTACGTTTTTAATCATGCACCTTAACGACATCGGGTTGCATAAAATATCCTTAGGAGCGTTAATCTTGGCTTTGGGATTATTGGTGGACGATGCCATTATCGCTGTGGAAATGATGTCCTCCAAAATGGAACAAGGCTGGGACAGGTTAAAAGCGGCGGCGTTCGCTTATACGTCAACAGCCATGCCGATGCTCACCGGCACCTTGGTTACCGTGGCCGGCTTCCTGCCGATTGCCACGGCCGCGTCCTCCACCGGAGAATATACCCGCTCGATTTTCCAGGTATCGGCGATTTCATTATTAATTTCATGGTTTGCCGCAGTGATCTTTGTGCCTTTCCTGGGCTTTCACCTTTTACCTGATTATACGCACGCGCAACCGCCGTCAAAACTAAAGTTATGGTTAACCAAAATCTTTAAATTATCGGCAGTTAAAAACGACAATCATCATCACGACATCTATAACACGCGGTTTTATGAATCGTTGCGTAGCTTGATCACCTTTTGTGTCCGTTACAACAAAACAGTCATCATTATAACAGTCGCTTTGTTTGTTTTAGCAATTGTCGGTTTCGGAAAGGTACAGCAACAATTCTTCCCCGACTCGACCCGATTGGAATTAGTTGTAGACTTGCGCATGACCGAGGGCGCTTCATATGCCGCTACCGACACCCAGGTAAAAAAGCTGGAGCATTGGTTAACCGAGTGGAATGAAAAACATGGCGGCATGGATAATTTTGTCGCCTATATTGGCACCGGCGCACCGCGATTCTATTTGCCGCTGGATATCCAATTAGCGCATCGCGGCTTTGCCCAGTTTGTCATCCTTAATAAAACCCTTGTAGACCGTGAAGCACTGCGCAGCGATTTGTTAACCTTGTTCGAGTATGATTTTCCAGCTTTGCGCGCCTCTGTGTTACGGCTGGAAAACGGCCCGCCAGTCGGCTTTCCTGTCCAATTCAGGGTTTCTGGCCCCAATATTCAACAGATACGCGAAATCGCTCATCAGATCGCTGATGTCATGCGCGCCAATCATAACCTGATAAATGTGCAACTGAATTGGGAAGAACCGAGCAAAGTCGTTCGCGTGTCTATTGACCAAGCAAAAGCGCGTTTGTTGGGCGTTAGCTCGGCTGACATTGCCAGCCTGCTCAGTGGCGCTTTGCAGGAATTGTATATTACTGAATTCAGGGAAGGCATTGAGCTTATCGATGTTGTCGCCCGAGCGCCGGAATCCGAACGAACCCGGTTATCGCATTTGCCCGACTTGATGATCGGCACCTTAACCGGCGTTGGTGTGCCGTTATCGCAAATCGCTACCATATCTTCAGAATTCGAAGAAGGTGTAATCTGGCGACGCAACAGGGAACCTTCAATTACTGTACGGGCTAATCTGCAAGGCGATATGCAAGCGCCCGTGGTGTCCCAGCAAGTGGAAGAAAAGTTAACCCAAATAAAAGCCGCTTTGCCTTTAGGCGTTAACATTGAAACCGGCGGCGCAGTGGAAGAATCCGCCAAAGGCAGCGCCTCGGTGGCTGCAGGTGTGCCGCTGTTCCCTTTTCGCGGTACTAACCATTCTTATGTTGCAATTGCAGAGCTTTTTCCGTGTTTTTTTAGTCCTGCTGACCGCCCCCTTAGGTATAATTGGCATCACAGTGGCATTGCTGGCTTTCGATAAACCCTTCGGATTTGTCGCCATGTTAGGAGCAATTGCTTTATCGGGCATGATCATGCGCAATTCTGTGATCCTGGTAGATCAAATCGATCAAGACATCGACGCAGGACTGGAACCTTGGCAAGCGGTTGTTGAATCGACCATCCGCCGATTCAGGCCTATTGTGTTAACCGCGGCGGCCGCAATTCTGGCGATGATCCCTTTAACCAGAAGTGTGTTCTTCGGCCCGATGGCGGTAGCCATCATGGGCGGCTTGGCAGTGGCAACGTTGCTGACCATTTTATTTTTGCCTGCCTTGTACATGGCTTGGTTTAGACTGCAAGCACCACCAAGTTCAGCCCCATTAAATAGCCAATAACCCAGTATCATAGTAAACTATTACTAACTAATTTTTTATGTCATACACCAATGAGTAACGTTCATCCTGAAGAAATCCACAAATTCGGTTCCATGGCCGAACGCTGGTGGGATACCCAAGGCGAATTCAAAACCTTACATGCTATCAATCCTTTACGTTTGGAGTTTATTCAACGCCATACTTCGCTTCCCGGAAAGCGCATAATTGATGTCGGCTGCGGCGGGGGCATTCTCACTGAAGCGATGGCTGGATTAGGTGCGGATGCATTAGGTATCGACCTGAGCGAAGATTTAATCGATGTAGCCGATTTGCACAGTCTGGAATCAGGGATTGAGGTGAAATATCAGAAAATCAGCGCCGAAGATTTGGCAAATGAGAAGCCGGAAAGTTTTGATATTGTCACCTGTATGGAAATGCTGGAGCACGTACCTGATCCCGGGTCGATCATCAATGCCTGCGCACGATTGGTTAGACCAGGCGGCATGGTGTTTTTTTCTACGCTAAACCGCAAGCCGAAAGCATATTTGTTGGCAATTGTTGCGGCTGAACATGTATTGAAAATGTTACCCAAAGGCACGCACGACTATAAGACTTTTATTAAACCTTCGGAATTAAGCCAGACTGCGCGCTCTGCTGGTTTATCGCTACAAAGTATGGTCGGCATTGAATATAACCCATTCACCAAGCTTTTCAGTTTAAGTAAAGACATTGATGTTAACTACCTTGCCGCTTTTAAAGCGTTAAACTTATCCGAATAAAAAACTGTAACAATATCGAACACATGAAAGCCAAATGCTAAATGATCAAGTAATTCTGGTTTCGGGTGCCGGCGGTGGTATTGGCGGCGCTGTAGCTTTGGCATTGGCTCAGCAAGGTGCAAAAATCATTTTACTGGATAAAAGCATACCCAAATTGGAAGCTGTCTATGACAAGATCAAGGCGGCTGGCGCAGCCGAACCGATCATGTATCCTTTTGATTTGGCTGGCGCTAACGAAAACGAATATCTGGAATTAGCGGACAAGGTCGAAGAAAAATATGGCGCCCTGCAAGGGCTTTTACACGTCGCGGCAGAATTTGCCGGATTCACCCCTATAAGCACATTAACTACAAAAAATTGGGGGCATACGCTAAATGTTAACCTTAATGCGCCTTTTTTGTTAACCCGGGTATTACTGCCTGTATTGCAAAAAAGTAGTAGCGCCTCGATTGTCTTTACATCGGACTCCTCAGTCCGGCATTCTAGCGCTTATTCCGGTGCTTATGGCGTGAGTAAAGTTGCAATCGAAAGCTTAGCTAAAATACTTGCACAGGAACTGGAAGCATTTAAAAAAATTCGCGTAAATACCATCATTCCCGGCCCTATTAACTCACCGATCAGAAATCGCGCGTTCCCTGCTGAAGCTAAAAACAAATTGTCCGACATTTCATCCATTACTCGAGCTTTTACTTATTTGTTCAGCCCGGAAAGCATAGGCATCACTGGACAAACCATTGATGCCCAATCATTTTCACAGTAACCAAAATCCTTATGGCAGAACGAGAAACAGTTGCCTTAACCCGAGATGTTAATGTCATCACCGTTCCCGATGGCAAACCTGAAACCTTGCCAAAAGGCGAGGTCGTGACGATCCATCAATCCCTGGGCAATAACTACACCGTCGTCACCGAATTCGGCAATATGTACCGTATTTCAAATGAAGACGCCGATGCGTTGGCAAAAGAACACCTGCAATTGCATACGCTCGTCTCGGAAACCAGTCCGGAGGCTGTTGAACAAAACTGCTGGGAAGTGATGAAAACGGTATACGACCCGGAAATTCCGGTAAACATCGTTGATCTGGGCTTGGTCTACTATTGCCGGGTAAAACCTTCTGACAATAAACCCGATCTTAATGACGTACATGTCATTATGACGTTAACCGCGCCAGGCTGCGGAATGGGCCCAGTGATTCAGGGCGACGTGGAAAAGTCAATCCGCGCCCTGCCCGGCGTTGCCGAGGTGAATGTGGAGGTTGTTTTGGATCCCCCTTGGTCTAGGGATATGATGTCGGAAGTCGCCCAATTACAGCTGGGGCTTTACTAGCGGGTGATTGACGTACTCTTTTGGGCAATAAAAACCCCGGCTTCCGCTAGAAAGCCGGGGTTTTTGAAATCCGAATTGACCTAAAATTTAGATCAATGGTTTCAAGTCAGCGAATGCTTTTTCAGCTGGCGGCAAAAATTCAGCCGCTGTTTTCAAATCGCCTTCTTTCGCAGCCGTGCGGGCTTTTTTCAAAACATCATTCGCTTTCGAACGAGCTCTGTCCACTACATCGTTAGCGTTAACTTCTTTACTGTAATCGGTACCTTGCTTGATGATCTTATAGACTTCATCAGCTGACTTACCTTCCTGAATAGCAACTTGTGCTTTCTTGATTTCACCAAGTACTAGGTCAATAGCTTCGGCCGGTCCGTATGCAATACGACCTTCACTTGCTTCCGCCATGGCTGCTGATGAAAAAGCCCCCATTGATAACGCGATTAAAGAAGAAAGAATTATTGTTTTTAAGGTTTTCATATGTGAATATCCCCAGTTGTGTTGTAAAGCTTGGTCTTGGTTAATATAAATTACCGGCAAAGATTTTATCATGTTTTAGCTAAATTCAATCACTAAGTACAATTACTTATATCAATAAAACATGCTTTTTTAAGAAAAGCATAGAAAATTCTTAAACTTAGCATGGTAACTTTATCGTTAAAATTTTTTAAACTCAAAGCGTTAATTATTCTTAGGAACACCTTGCAGATAATAAAGCCACAGTACGAACTTAATTTTATTTATCAACCAGAACTTTCCGACGAAAAAAACAACAACCATGAAGCCTATGATTTTAAAGCACTAAAGAACCCAATTTCAGTCAGATCTGTCTATTAGCCCCCAAATTCTCCGAACACCTTCAAACATCTCAAAAAATGCATTTTTTCATTAATAACTTTTCCGTATTTTTTAACCACAAACAATTTGCTTTCGCCTTTGGCATGAGTAAACTAACTTCTTGTTAACCTGTCAAAACCACTACTAATAGCTTAAAGATTAATCATGCCTAAACTTCTAGTTTTTTGTTTTTCCGTGCTGTTATCCAGTTTCACTTTTACCGCCAATGCGGAACCGGCGACGCTAAAACCTTTCTCGAGCGGCAGTTATCAGCAATTGTTGGCTAGCAAACCAAATAAACCTTTCATCCTGGTGATCTGGTCGCTCACATGCTCATCCTGCCTGAAAGATATGACGCTCTTAAACAAGCTGCACAAAGATAACCCGACGGTGGATATGGTCATGTTAACCACTGACGATATGTCGGCTGAAGAACAAGTACAGCAAATTCTTGCCAAAAATGAGTTAGTTGGTTTGGAAAATTGGATTTTTGCCGATGATAATGCCCAAAAATTACGTTATGAAATTGATCCCCTTTGGTATGGCGAAATGCCAAGGACGTATTTTTATAACAAAAAACATGAACGCGAAGGAGTGAGTGGCGTACTATCCCAAAAAGAATATGAAAGCCGCTTTAAGCAAATTCTTAACTAACAACGCATCTGACTGAGAAAATGCTCAAGTTAACCTTTATTCTGGCTTCATTGTTGCTGTTAAGTTGTTCTTCCGGATCTCTTATTGATGTAGTCACTCCGCAAGATCACCTTAATGCTAAAGTGGATGCGACCTCTGGCTCAACGACAGCTGGCCTTTACGAAATAACGACCTTTGACGTGTACAGCGAAAACGGGAATATTCATATCTTGGCAGGCGGCAAATCAGCAAAAGCTGAAAAATCAATCGCTCTCAGGTATTTGTATTCCAATAACGCCGCCCATAGCTGGAGCAAACCGGTCGCTTTGGGCAAAAATTTACTAACGACAATTACAGCCCGCGGCAATGACATTCAAATCGCAGTAAGCGGCAAACATCGTCTTGCCTTATGGCAAACCAAAGGCGAATTACCAGGCATGGGGCCGCTGGTCGCGGCATATTCAAACGATGCAGGTAAGACATGGGGGCCAGCCAGCAATCCTGCTATCAATAACCAAGGCGACCAATCCCATGCTGACATAATTGCCGACCATCAAGGTCGATTCCACGCCGTTTGGCTGGAAGATCCGGAAGAAAATGGGTATCAAAGCCTACGTTACGCTAATTTTGACCCGGGTATCATGCAATGGAGCAAACCAAAAACACTGGATGATTCAACCTGTTCGTGTTGTTGGAATACCCTCGCATTATCTGCGGACAATGCGGTTAACATTCTTTACCGCGATATGAAACCACGGGATATGTCATTGTTAACCTCGTATGATGCGGGCAAGTCCTGGCAAAAAATTGGACGTGTAGGTGAATTTGACTGGCAATTTGACGGCTGCCCCCATGCTGGCGGCGGGCTGACTTCTAGCATAAACCCATCATCACACCTACATGCAGTAGTTTGGACAGGCGAATCGACTAAAGCGGGCTTATACTATTTGAATTCAACAAATAATGGTAAAACCTGGACCGCTCCGCAAAAAATGGGAAATACTGCAATTCATGCCGATATTGCCGCATTGAATGGAAAACACATTACTGCCGTATGGGATGAAATGACGTCTGAAGGCAGCAGTATTTATTTTTCAACATCTGAAGACGCGGGAAAACATTGGAAATCATCAAAACAAATCAGTTCCAATGATGTCAGCGGCAGCCACCCTCGTCTGGTTGCATTAAAAGACAGCTATATTGTCTTTTGGACGGAAAAATCCAGTAAACAGCCCAATCACTTGGCGTGGCGCATCATAAAAAACCAGTAACAATTATTACTGGTCTACGGTTTAGAAATCACTTACTGACCAGTCAGCCGATGAGTTATATAATGAGTCCTTAACGATTTTCGAACTAATGTTAACCCACTGCTGAAATTATGTTTCAAGACAAAATTATTTCCTTTGCCAAACCACTCTCTGTTATCGCCCTTTTAAGCATCTTATTTTCCCCTGTCTCTGCTTATCCCCACGCGATCATGGTGAAATCGCAACCGACATCAGACAGCACCATAACAGAAGCGCCGAAACAAATTGATGTATGGTTTAACGACAAGGTAGGCAGCGAATACAAGGCTTTAGCGGTCATCAACAGCGCAGGGCAACGGGTGGATAATAAAGATATTGTTCAGGAAACTTTTGACCCTTCGCATCTTTACATTACCGTTCCCGACTTGCCGCCAGATACCTATATTGTGCGGTACCGCGTGGTATCTTTGGACACCCATATCGTCACCGGCAAATTCAAATTTACCGTAAAAAAACCCTGAGAAAATAAAGGTTAACTTATGCCACGAATAATTCACCAGCATCTCAGCTCAGCTTATGTATTGTTAATCTTGAGTTTGTTAACCTTTATCTCAGGATGCAGCAGCCCCGGTTATAACGATAATCCATCGCAAGTAATGACCAAAGCGACCGTGGGTTGTTTGGTCGCCAACGATTTCTATGCTGTATATTTCAGCGCCTATGTCAAACCAACCGATGCCGATGTAAAAACAAACTTGAACGACCGGAAGACATTATTCCGTTCTTTTTGTAAAGATATTCCAAAGACCGGCACCGCTTTCTTCACCGCCGATGTGGTTGGCGACGAACTTCGCAAAACACCAATCGCCATCAAAATTGTCGAACAGGAACTAACCGGCAGCGATGAAAACAAAGCGGATAACTTCAAAGACTTGCGCACCCTTGCTGAAATTCCAGCCAAGCTCTACCCACGTGGCGCAGTCGAGGCGCAAGTAAGACTCGACAAAGAAGGTTATTACGCCATCTATCTCACCATGGGTGAAGAGGCGTTATCCGATGAGGATCGGTTAAGAATTCCTTTGCATGTCGGTGTCGACCCCGACGCCAAGCCCATGTGGATACGCGCCGGTATTGCCGTCGGCATTACCTTGGGTTTCGCCCTGATTGCTTTTGTTGCTTATCGCTTTATGCGTAGACAACACATTAGCAATAATCCAAAGTCGAAAAATTAAAATATTACGGAACTGTCAATGTTAAGGTTAACAAAGAGCATTGTTATTGCTGTGCTATTGATTTATCTGAAAATTAGCTTTGCCCATCCCCCTGGCTTAAGTTCGGCAGACATTACACTTAAGGCTGATGCACTCGAAACGAAAATCACCTTCTCTATCCAGGACATTGAAGCTTTTGTCCCCATGGATAGAGATCAGGATGCCGAAGTGACTGATCTCGAGCGCGATGCGGTAAAGCCAGCGATCGCCAAGCTCATTGCGGAACAATTTAAAATTAAGCTGGATGGAGTAGCGATAAAACCTTCTACTTCCGGCCAGGTTGCATTTGATGATAAAAACAACGCGGCTGTTACCTTGCAATTCGCCACTACACCCGCAAAAACAATCGCAATTGAATCCAGTTTCTTAACCAAATTTCCCGGCGACCATAAACAATATCTCTCGATTAAAGATAGAACCGGTCGCGAAATAGGCAAAAAAATGTTAACCCCAAATGCCCAGATGCTTATAGCTAACCTTGATAACGACAAAGCCGAGATCCCTCCGGAAGCTCAAACTACCTCAACATTTGGCGACTTTTTAAAACTTGGGATTGAACATATCCTTACCGGCTACGACCATCTTCTGTTTTTATTTTCCTTGCTTGTGATTACACGTAATTTTTGGCCTGCGCTCAAGATCATCACTTTTTTTACGCTGGCGCATTCAATCACTTTGGCACTGGCAGGCATGAACATCGTCAATGCACCCAGCAACGTCGTCGAACCCTTGATTGCTGCGACGATAGTTTATGTCGGCTTGGAAAATATTATCAGGAAAGACAAAGTCACTACCAACCAACGCTGCATACTGACTTTTTTTTTCGGCCTCATCCACGGCTTCGGCTTTGCCGGCGTATTGCAGGAGATGAATATTTCTTCAATAGAAACCGGTATTCTGGTGCCGTTATTTTCTTTTAACTTGGGCGTGGAATTAGGTCAGATTGCAGTTGCAAGCATTGTATTGCCCTTAATCTGGTGGCTGCATAAAAAGGAAAAAATCGAACACTTTTTAGTACCAGTAGGCTCTATCTTAACCTGTTTGGCTGGGGGCTATTGGTTGCTGGAGCGGACTATATTAAATTGAACATTTGCTTTTTTAGAAGTGCCACTGGGATTGTAAGTTCGTATGAACTTTGAACTCCACTAAATTGATTTGCAAGTAGTTTTCTCATTCTTCATCAGAACCTTCAATGCCAATACTACACGAAAGGAAATACGATTATGCCCACAAACACCATCCAGATTCACCGAGTACTTCGTGCAACACCTGAGAAAATATACCGGGCATTCCTTGATGCCGATGCCATGGCCAAATGGCTTCCCCCGAACGGTTTTACGGGTAAAGTCCATCATATGGACGCCAAGGTGGGCGGTACCTTCAAAATGTCGTTTACGAATTTCACCACAGGCAAAAGCCACTCCTTCGGCGGGGAGTATCTCGAACTAGTGCCATTCGAACAAATTCGTTATACAGACAGATTCGATGATCCAAACTTGCCGGGAGAAATTCAGGTGACGGTAGCTTTAAAAAAGGTGTCTTGTGGCACTGAACTGAATGTCGTACAAGAAGGAATACCCGATGTCATTCCTCCTGATGCTTGCTATCTCGGATGGCAAGAATCGCTAATCCTTCTTGCAAAACTGGTCGAGGCGGAAATACCAGATTAGCCAAGAAATTGCATTCCAGGCAGATAATGATAAAAATCGATTTCTATTTTGGCACATTAACATGTGCCATTTATTATTTCACCAAACTCAACAGCACCCCAGCTGCGACTGCTGATCCAATCACTCCAGCTACATTAGGACCCATCGCATGCATCAACAGAAAATTGTGAGGATTGCTTTCAAGACCCAGTTTGTTGGCAACCCGCGCCGCCATCGGCACTGCTGACACACCCGCCGCGCCGATTAACGGGTTTATCAAAGTACGGCTGAATTTGTTCATGATTTTCGCCATGATCACGCCTGCAGCGGTACCGATGGCAAAAGCGCAAGCTCCCAACGCCAAAATCCCCAAGGTTTTAATCTGTAAAAAAGCTTCGGCGCTGAGTTTAGAACCCACGGATAAACCCAGAAATATAGTGACAATGTTAATAAGTTCGTTTTGAGCCGTATTGCTTAAACGCTCTACCACTCCAGTTTCTCGCATCAAATTGCCGAGCGCAAACATGCCGATTAGCGGGGTTGCCGATGGTAATAATAAGATCGATAAGAACAACAACATCAATGGAAAGATAATTTTTTCAGCTTTACTGACTTCCCGCAACTGCTGCATTTCTATTTTGCGCTCATCTTCCGTGGTTAACGCCCGCATGATCGGTGGCTGGATTAGCGGCACTAAAGCCATGTAAGAATAAGCCGCAACAGCGATCGCACCCAACAAATCTGGCGCGAGTTTCGATGCGACATAGATTGCGGTCGGCCCGTCGGCTCCACCAATAATGCCTATAGCCGCCGCATCTTTGAGGCTAAATTCCAGTCCCGGCACAATATTTAACGCCAACGCACCCAACAATGAAGCAAAAATACCAAATTGCGCCGCAGCACCCAAAAGCAAGGTTTTGGGATTGGCAATCATGGGGCCAAAATCGGTCATTGCGCCGACACCCATAAAAATAAGTAAAGGAAAGATACCTGCCTTGATGCCGAAGTAGAGATAATAGAGAATCCCGCCTTCTTCAGTCATGCCGGCAACGGGAATATTGCTCAGGATTGCGCCAAAACCAATTGGCAATAAAAGCAACGGCTCAAAACCTTTACTGATCGCCAAATAAAGCAAGACAAACCCGACCAACATCATTAATGCCTGTCCGCCGGTAAAATTGTAAAGACCGGTGCTATGCCACAGTGAAAGCAGGTTTTCCATATTCTTCAGTTAGTAATCTTTTGCGCTTTATCCAGCTCGTGGACAATGTTGAATGAAATCAATCCTGAGTAGAATTTGAATCTTAAATTTCACATATCATTATAAAGATATCATGATATCGCCGCTGGCAACCGTTACACCTTCCTTAACGTTAACAGCGCTCACTATACCTGCCACTTTAGTGCGAATTTCGGTTTCCATTTTCATGGCTTCCATGACGACAACTACATCGCCTTTATTTACGCTCGCTCCCACTTCGACTTGTACTTTAAGTATGGTTCCCGCCATCGGCGCGGTGACAGTTTCACCGCTGCTTGAAGCGGGCGTGGCGAAAGCGGCGCTGACTTCCTGCTTGATATTCAAAGCCGATCCTGCCGGGCCGACTGCAACTTTGAAGTTTCTGCCATCGACGTTTACCGAATATGTTTCTACGGGCGAATCGGCTTTGTTCTGACCACTTACAGAAGCGGTGTTGGCAAAAAATGCTTCAGGATTTGGCGATGGTTCAAACATCGCTGCATTACCCCGGTTAACGATGAACTTCCAGCCCACTTGGTTGAACATACCGTTGATTAGGGCATCTTCTTCAATATTTTCGACGAGTTTGACGCCTTCTTTTTGAGCTTTTTCCCGCACATCCGAAACCAATTTATCCATTTCGTTTGACAACAAATCAGCCGGACGGCAATTAATCGGCGCTTCGCCTTTCAGAACACGATCCTGTAATTGTTTGTTAACCGGTGCCGGCGTTGAGCCATATTCGCCTTTCAAGACACCCGCCGTTTCTTTGGTGATGGTTTTATAGCGTTCGCCGTTCATTACGTTAATAACAGCTTGCGTACCCACGATCTGGGATGTTGGCGTCACTAAAGGGATAAACCCCAGATCTTCCCGTACCCTTGGTATTTCCTGCATGACTTCATCGAATTTATCGGCGGCACCCTGCTCTTTTAACTGGCTTTCCATGTTGGTTAACATGCCGCCCGGCACTTGCGAAACTAAAATGCGACCATCAACGCCTTTCAAGCTACCTTCAAATTGGGCATATTTTTTTCGCACTTCGCGGAAATACGCCGCAATCTCTTCCAACTTAACCAAATCCAAGCCGGTCTCGCGTTCTGTTTCAGCAAATGTCGCAACAATTGTTTCCGTCGGGCTGTGTCCATAGGTCATGCTTAACGATGAAATTGCGGTATCGACATTGTCGATACCCGCCTCAGCCGCTTTGATTATGCTGGGAATACTTAAGCCCGTCGTAGCATGACATTGCATGTGGATGGGTATGGCAGTACTTTTTTTCAATCGGCTGACTAATTCAAAAGCATCGTAAGGTTTTAACAATCCGGCCATATCTTTGATACAGATGGAATGAGCACCCATATCTTCAATCTGCTTGCCTAAATCCACCCATAAATCCATGGTATGAACGGGGCTAGTGGTGTACGAAATAGTCCCTTGAGCGTGTGCATCCGTATTCAGCACGGCTTTTATCGCACGTTCGATATTGCGCATGTCGTTCATCGCATCGAATATACGAAATACATCCACGCCGTTAACCGCGCAGCGCTCAACAAATTTATCGACCACATCGTCGGCATAGTGCCGATATCCAAGCAAATTCTGCCCACGCAACAACATTTGCTGGCGGGTTTTGGGCATGGCTTTTTTGAGCTGACGCAGACGTTCCCACGGATCTTCACCCAAGTAACGTATACAGGCATCGAATGTAGCGCCGCCCCAGGATTCCAGCGACCAATAGCCTATTTCATCCAATTTCCCGCAAATTGGCAGCATATCTTCAATGCGCAAACGGGTAGCCAAGATTGACTGGTGCGCATCACGCAGTACGACTTCGGTAATGCCCAAGGGCTTTTTTTTGATTTTTGTTGCCATGCGTTTTGAGTTATTTGTTTAACCTAATTTTCAATCAATGATTTTCGCCGCATTCCAATCAAATGCTTATTATCAATTTTATCGCAACAATCAGCGATGTTTGTTACGGTATTGATGGACTGCCGCGGTAATAGCCGCCACTGTCGCTTTATCCATACCTTCAGGTAACTGACCTGAATATCGCTGACCGGTCTGGAAAATAACGCTGTACCACTGCAGACATGAGATGAATGGCGAAACTAACATTACTAAAAACATATAGACGATACCCATACCTGCCAGCATTAACTCAACGCCGCTGCTAATCAAATCTGTCATTTTAATTCACCTGAATTTAAGCGGGGAATAATGTCATTATCCCTAAAAGCGTAGAGCTTAACAAACTAAAGATGGACCTATTCATGCGCTGTTCTGCCAATACGTAAACTTAATTCAGTTAATCGAAGAGCAAAAAAAACCTTCTGCACCAGGATGATGCAGAAGGCTTCAGGTTAACCCATCTTAAGCCGAGAAATTTTTAGCGGCAAAATCCCAGTTAACTAATCTCCAGAACGCTTCCAGATAGGCTGGCCTGGCGTTTCGGTAATCAATGTAATAAGCGTGCTCCCAGACATCGCAAGTTAACAGGGGAGTTTGGCCAGAAGTCAGCGGGCAAGCTGCATTGCTTGTGCTCACTAAAGCCAAAGAGCCGTCCTTATTTTCAACCAACCATGCCCAGCCAGAACCAAAAGTCGTTACGGCACATTTGGTAAATTCTTCCTTAAATTTTTCGAATGAACCGAATGTGCGGTTAATCGCATTAGCCAATGCGCCTTCTGGCTCACCGCCGCCGTTGGGCGACAAACTATTCCAGTAAAAGGTATGGTTCCACACCTGAGCGGCATTATTAAAAATTCCACCCGATGAATTCTTAACAATATCTTCCAAAGACTTACCTTCAAATTCAGTGCCTGGAACCAAATTATTAAGATTGGTCACGTAAGTTTGATGATGCTTGCCATAATGAAACTCAAGCGTTTCTTGGGATATATGAGGCGCCAAAGCATCTTTGGCATAAGGTAAAGGGGGTAATTCAAAAGCCAATTTTGGTCTCCTATAGAATTAAACAATAGCCAACAAAGCTAAAGAGGGTTTAGCATAAGCACAATACTGTACTCACAATAAAAGGTTAACATGATGACCAGCAAAGGTGAACCCGATTTATTGTTGCCTTTGTTAACTTAATGCCTTGACCAACAAAAGTCAAAAATCATGAAACTTGATACAAACAAGCTTCAAACCTTTTATAAAATCCTTTTCTTTCAATACCCTATGAATTAAGATGTTTCGCTAATCTGAGCGTGAGTTCAACAATAGTAAAGGTCGGATTAGTTCCGCTTCCCGTTGAAAATGCGCTACTGCCACCAATATAGAAATTGTCTATTCCAAAAACCTTACAATTCTCATCCACGACACCATCTTCGGGCTTTTTGGCCATTCTTGTTGTGCCGATATGATGACAATGGTACGCAACCGGTATTGGCTCGTTCTCATTCAATAAATATGACGGTAATTGCACCCGGCCATAATCATACAACGCAAATTCTTTGGCAAAATTCAGGGCAATGGTTCGGATGGTTTTTTTATCCAGTTCGTTCATTTCCCAATCCAGCCGCACCCTGCGCATACCTAAACTATCGGTTTCATTATCAAGGGTGATTCGGCTATTTTTATTCGGCGATTGTTCGATTAAAGCCCCAACAATGCCTTCTCCAGGACAATGAAAATCAACATATTTTTTGGAAAACTCAGTAATCGCTGGGGATTTGCAAACATTATTCCTAAAAAATTTTCTTATTTCTTTAGTCCGTCCGCCGCCCACCTTAGGATCGGGAGAAATGCTCATGGAGACAGTTCCGCTACCGATTTTATTTTCAAGGGTAAACGAACTGGTGGTATAGAGCCCCAGCCCTTTTCTTTGTTCCCAGTATTTTTTGTTAGCGATGAAGCCGCCGAAATCAACCTCAAAATGCTCCATAAAACAACGTCCGACAAAATCAGAGTGATTACCTATCCCTTGCTTTAACTGCTTGTCACAACTTAACAGTACCCTTGCATTTTCGATGGCACCTAATGCCATCACAAATTTTTCACCGGAAAAACGATATTTTTCTTTGCGGTAATTAATTACCGTATATTCAGAAACTTTGCTTTGCCCTTGGTCTAAAACAATGTCGCTCAAATTTGCATTTAAAAACAGCGTAATATTTTCTGACGCCTGGATTTCATCATGGTATTTAATGGCAAAACGTGTTGGCGGACTTAATGCATACCCGTCCTGAATCAAATTTTTCGAACCCCAATCGGTTAACGGGTTCGAGACAAAATCTGCTTTGATATCCAGTATCTGCTTTGTTTGAGATTCGAATTGATCAAGCTCGCTTTTTGGAATTGGCCAGCCAGGCAGCCCAAAAAAATCCCTCTCGACAAAATCCACCTCACTAAAAGGCTTGCACCTTCCAGACCAATGATTTGAAGTACCGCCAAAATATCTTAACCGGCATGCCTCCAAGCCCCAGTAATCCATACCGACGCTCTTGCCTTTGTAGGCTTCCATTGATTGTTCTGTGAACTCAAGGTCGCCGGCTTCAATCAAGGCTACTTTTTTTTGGGCTTTCGCCAAATGAATCGCCAGCGTAATACCCGCCACACCCGCTCCACAGATACATACATCAAAGCCCGTGGTTTTAGGGTTCTTAGGCGACTTGTTTAAATCAATAATCACTGGTTGCTCTCCAGGTCTGAAGCCAGCAACACCCAGCCGTCAACGACGACAAATCGATCATCTCCCGGTAATTTTTTTAAGCTGGATGAGGGCGACGATGCCGCAGGAAGTTTTGCCGATAAACCTAAAAATGCGGCACTACCTAGTACATATCGCATAAAATTTCTTCTTGTTACCATGTGATGTTCCGGTTGATCTTTGATGAATAAGGTAAAAACGCTACGTAGCTACACGTTTTTTTCTAGATATTAGCGTATCTAATATAAATTTTCATTATGCAATCTATTGTTATGACAGATAAATCATTTCTGACTCATTTAAACCTGAAGTTTTTTCCAGACACTCAATTGTCAGTCAATACAAACCAATGATTCTGATTTTTATCTGTTAACTCGATTTGATATTTTCCTTTGCCAACAGCAGCTTTAATAGGCTGTCCGCGTTCACCCAGCTTGTTTATTGGATACAAGGTTAACCCTGAAGAGGCGAAGAATGTTATATCACCCACGACCGGCTCGGTTAAGAAATTACGTTTATCATCGGTAGGCGTTGATCTTGCCATTGCGGTAATAAAAATTTTTCTGGAACTTTTTAGCGGCTTATCCTCCATGCTTTGGATGGCAACCACGGCTTTTTTAGTTTTGATATTGAACGCGGCGTTATCAAGCTTAATTGTTTGATCACCTAACCATCCGGAGGCAACCTGCGCTTCGGGCGTATCGATTGTATGCAACCCCTTTTCCCAGTTCCGTTTTAGTTCACCATTATCAGACTGAACATAATCCTGGCCTGAAGGGATGAAATCCTTAGCGGCGTCATTAATTACGGAAGATGATGCTGACGCAACCTGCGCATTATTTTTTAACCAAGACAACCCTTTAGTTTCGGGTACAGTCACTGAGAAACGGCTGGTTTCCAAAAGTGTCCTGATTGTCTTCGACGTTGTAGGGTCTTGTAACTTAGAATAAAAATCGTCCGGACTGAGTTTTAATTCATAATGATTCTTCGCCCCGGAAACCTGATTTAGCCGATATAAAAGCGCGGCCGCCGGCATGACTCCGGTAATGGCGGGATCGTTAAAAGTTGAAAAATTGCTGGCTTTTGCCGATTTATCCAGCCTGACCTGGCTATAGCCGTACAACATCATGGCATCCCACCCCTGCAAATTGGCAATACCCGCTACGTAAAGAGGCGAGGTAAAACGATCTGCGATAGGAAATCCACCCATGTTCCACTCCGTCACGGATAAGGGCTTACCGGTGACTTGCGCAGCGCCAATCCAGGTTAAGAAACCCGGATTATAATGCGGGTTAAAATTAAACTCTTCGCCGTTGCCGTAAGAATGCGCATCGATCAAATCACCATCGGTTAACGAAGGCAATCCGAAAAGCCCCATTTTGCCCCAACTATTAGTCGTGACCATCGGCGATTTCGCACCTAAATTTCGCAGGTGGGATATCATCTTTTGGTTAAATCGATGCTCAACATCGGCCAAGAAAATCTTTGAATCGCCCATATCCCAGGTTCTCCAAAGTTTTTTCCCTTCTAAACTGGTTTGTTGGGCAAAATGTTTAACGTCGTTAGCAAATAGATCGCTATGGATGGGGTTACCTTTTTTGGGAAACAGCAAATTACCGTAGTGTTGGGTAAGATCGTTCTCATTGGTTATCAATAAGGCAATCACCGCCGGATCGTTTTTATAGGCCCGCCTGGTAAACGAATTTACATGATTTAAATATGCCTCATTAAAGCGTTGCATTTGTTTTTGAATACTTTCGTTAAAGTAATTGTATCCTTTAACGATAGTCGCTGATTTACCCTTGGCAATATCTTCGAAATTATCAATACCGTCGTTTTTAGTGACCGTCCGACCTACATGCAAATCCAGCCAGATATAAATGCCCTGTTCTTCCAGGCATTGAATCCACCAGTCCAGTTTTTTAAATGCGGTTTCTGATAACTCATGTGTGTTATTTTTTTGATTTTGGAAAATATTAGGTTCCACCCAATCGGAATCATGATGATGGATTCGCACCAAATTGTAACCAAGTTGAGCCAGCCGCTTAGCATGCGCTTTGATATCTATTTCCGGGGTGGAGAACAAGGCATAGGCCATCATATTCGTGCCCCAAAATTTTGCCGACGTACCATCACCAAATATCAGCTTATCTCCCTTGGCCTTAACAAAACCACGCTTCCCGGCAGGCAAATCGTTTTTGTTAAGAAACGATAGATCGATTGGCGAAACCTTATCGGACAGGATATCTTTCGGCCAACCTTTATGGTCTTCAACCTTACCGTATTCAAGGCCAACCGGACCTGACAGCTTGGCTTTTTTTCCTGATACGGAAACCGTCATGGTCGATTCCTCCGCACCACTATTAATTGCGGTAAAAATGAACGCTCGTATCTTGTTTTTCTTATCCCGTTCAAAAAATATTTTTGCCAATTTCGGTTTAAACGCTAATTTCTAATGTCTGCCCATCAGACATTTGCCATTGCCATCCTTGATTATCCGGCAATAAAACAGGAGCTTGCGCGGGGGTATTAAACGTCGAGGAATTTAACTTCAGGTTAAACTCAATGCCAAACCCGATAGCTTCGGGATGGTCAATTTTTTTATTCCAATGGTATTTCCAGATAAATTGATCGTTACCCGTTTTAGTCATGCTGGAAAAATCCATGTTCAACTTACCAACATCACCTAGATAGTTGAATTGAGAATTACTATCTTTTTTTGTCGAATTATCGGATTTTATTTTAACGCCGGCCCAAGACCAGTTTTTATCCCAAGCAACGTATTTCGTTGTAATGATGGGAACGGATTTGTCGAATACGCTAAACAACGACGATTTTTGATCTAACCTGACAGCATCAAATGCGTAAATTTGACCACAATGAATTATTAACAGAATATTGATTATTAATCTATGCAGTCGCATGGAGTTACCTTAAATAAATTTTGCTGTTTTAACCGAGTTAAAGTTAAATGACATAGTAAGGGCACTTGAGATTATTGTGTTCGGTAAAAATTACTGATTTCTTAAGCCATTAAGAGATAAAGTAACGATATGAGCAAAAAATAATAGTGTTAACAAGACGTTTAGAAAATACCGAAAGCCGTCTCAAAACATAACCCTGCAACCGGAAGAACTTGTTAACCATATAGCAAGCGAATCAAACTACGCTCTCCACCTGACTTTGAGAGTATCGCTTCATCTTGTAGAGTTCAATGGTTTTTTCCGTAACATTCAAGTAAGCCGCAACAATCCCGGCGAACAACCAATAAGAATATGGTATGTAATCAATTGAGCTCACGGTACCGATCATCATCATAATGCTGCATAAAATTGCAAATAATACCCTGCCCAGCCTAAGCAAATCATGCTCCTCCTTCGGAATACGGTTAAGTATCAGATAGCATCGCATAATAAGCCCAACAAAAATAATTAAAAAAAGCGTTAAGCCCACAATGCCATAAGGCAGTGCTACACCAACATACGAATTTACCAAATCGATAATGCCCTGCCCTTGCCGCAAAACTTCCATCTCCGGTTCCTCCCTGAAGGTAGTCGAACCAAACCAAGGGTGTTTTTTGAAAACAATCCAGGACTGCTCTACGACTCGGGCACGATAATCCACCGTGTCGGAACGTGTTGTTCCAATAAATGGCAATAAATCCAGGAATTTTTTTCCTATAGATGTGACCGCCAGAAAAGGCATGCCAGCGAAACCCAAAAATATCCATTTGGCAATTTTCTGTAAACTTTCCCGCCCCGTCCAAAGGTACAAGAAATACATGGCAACCAATCCTAGCCACGGCCCCCTTGCCATTGTTGCAAGAAGACAAGCGATAATTACACAACCGGCCAAATTAGCAAACCGCTGGTTTTCAATGAAGGGACGAAGATAAAGCAATAAACCAAAAGCAATTACCATGATGTAGCCCAGCACAATGGGGCTACCGAAATTAACTGAGGCTCTTAGTCCACCCGATCTCATATCGTATCCACCAACACCTCTTGAACCCAATAAAACATTAACCATCGCATCATATACATGCCAATGTTTAAGCGTTTCAAAAACGCCAATTAAAGATAGCGGGGCGATACCCAAGAAAAGTGCCGTTAAACCACGATTCAACTGTGATAAATCGTTTAAATATCGGCTGACGACGAAATATGGCACAACTATTTTTAGAAAAAAGATAAAACTTTCCCGTAACCCGTTGGTTATCGTATCGTCACGAAATGACGAATACGCAGCCAAGAAATAAAATAACAATACAAAACGGTCAGAACTTAACGAAAACCAACGAGGCTTTACAGGTTTTAAATACAATCCCAAGTAAATAGTAAATACCAAAATCAAAGGATAATTCAGTTTAATTAGATAACGAAGCCCAAAAAAACCTGGAATCTCGACTGGCGTTAACGGCAGCGTACAAAATAAAAGCAATGCGTATATCAGCCGCATGTTACCGGCTTTCGGCAATAAAAAAAGAATATAAAAAGATGTAACAATGACAAATAACCAGATGTTATGAGCCAGAAACGCTATCGAAGTCACAATGAACCAGGTATTCCGCCAGCGCTTGAATTCCTTGGGCGTAAGAAAATTTGGCAAAGCCTTACCTGCAACCCAAAAAGTTGCACCGCTAAGAATCAAAATCACAACAAGTGAGCGTATCGCGTGAAACATTAATTTTTATTCGCCGTATTTATCATGCAGTTTTTTATTATTTGCCTATAGTTAGCGAAAACTTATCTAGAAGAATCCGTTTAAAGTATTATCTGCGACTTTTAACGGAAGCCGAGAAGCAAGTTGACTTAAGAAGCCAGAGGTTAATACAACTTCAAAATACAAATATTTTTATTTGAAAAAGTAAAAAATTTGTTTTTTATAACAATAATCATAGCCAAATTAAGCATTAAGAAATTTTCTGGCGGGATAATAGATAAACCTTTTTTGAGTTTTTCATTGCCAACACACTCACTCTGCCTTCCTGATAAGCTATAATTATAGGGTCGTAATAGCCGTTTCTTAAAATGGTCTTACCAATAAAACCCAATCAACGAGCATGGAAATTAATACAGAAATCACCCAATTTGTTATTGCTAATCAGCAATCTTTAACGACTTTTGCTTTTAGTATTTTAATCGTCTTCATTTTAGCATTGGGTTACAAAGCTATTGCCAAAAAACTTTCCGTCCAATCACAAGACGGGCTTGAAGTGTCTGCGGATGGCTTTAACCACCATCGGTTAATTATAGAAGCCGGACGTACCGAACAACAGTACTGGAAAGATCTTTGGAATTATAGAGGCTTATTTTATTTTCTGGCATGGCGCGATATTTTAGTCCGCTATAAACAAACCGTCATCGGCGTTGCATGGGCGTTAATCCGGCCTTTGTTAACCATGATTATTTTTAGTGTTATTTTTGGCAAACTGGCTAAACTTCCATCTAACAATGTCCCCTATCCAATTATGGTTTTTTCGGCCATGTTGCCTTGGCAATACTTTGCCAATGCCCTGACCGAATGCAGCAACAGCTTGATTGGAAACGCCAATCTGGTGTCTAAAGTTTACTTTCCCAGATTAATCGTGCCTACTAGCGCAGTTGTTGTAAGCTTTATCGATTTTTTGATTTCAGCCACTATATTAATCGCACTTATGTTTTGGTATCAATTTTTGCCCTCCTGGAATTTGTTAATACTACCGCTGTTAATTATCTTGGTTTCCGCCGCAGCGTTAGGCAGCGGTCTCTGGTTCGCAGCGCTTAACATTAAATATCGGGATTTCCGTTTCATCGTTCCGTTTGTGGTGCAATTCGGTCTTTATGTTTCACCGGTCGGGTTCAGTAGCGATATCGTACCTGAAAAATGGCGATTACTTTATTCGTTAAACCCAATGGTCGGCATCATAGACGGTTTCCGCTGGTCGATTTTAGGAAATACCACCCCCTTAAACTGGGAGTCACTGTCTATTTCATTAGGAATGATTATTTTTCTAATGAGCACCGGAATTTGGTATTTCAGAAAAACAGAACGTACTTTCGCCGATATAATTTAACCCATGTCTAACTCAATCATCAAAGTCGAAGGACTCAGTAAAAGATATATTGTTGATCACAAAGTTAGCGGCAAAGGTGGTCATAACACATTGCGAGATGCAATATCCGGCAGCGTAAAATCATTTGCCAATATTTTTAGCGGCAAATCAACTAACCCTGCCGATCACGAACATGAAGAATTTTGGGCGCTCAATGATGTCTCGTTTGAGATCGAACAAGGCGATAAAGTCGGCATTATTGGTCGCAATGGTGCAGGCAAATCAACTTTACTTAAAGTTTTAAGCAGAATTACTGAACCTACCAAAGGCAGGGTCACAATCGAAGGTCGTGTCGCGAGCTTGCTTGAAGTCGGCACTGGATTTCATAAAGAGTTAACCGGACGGGAAAATATTTTTCTCAACGGCGCGATCCTCGGCATGAGCAAAGCGGAAATACGTCGGCGTTTTGACGAAATAGTTGCTTTCTCAGGAGTTGAAAAATTTCTCGATACGCCGGTAAAACGATATTCATCAGGCATGTATGTTCGTCTGGCTTTTGCGGTAGCTGCGCATTTAGAACCAGAAATCTTGATTGTTGATGAAGTTTTAGCGGTCGGCGACATGGATTTCCAAAAGAAATGTCTCTCGAAAATGGATGATGTCGCGCGAAGCGGCAGGACAATCCTCTTGGTTAGCCATAACATGGCGTCCATACAAGGTTTATGCAACAAAGGCATCATGCTGAACAGCGGCAAGTTATCATGCACGGGTGAAATATCCGATGTCATTAATCAATACGTCTCACAATCTAAGAAACTTATAGAAACCAATAGCATAGCAAACCGCAAGGATAGGGGCGGTAATGGCAGCGTCAGGATTCAAGACATTAGATTCAAGGATCTGACTACTCAAAACTGGACCAATGAGGCGATTAGCGGGCGTAACTTATTGATTGAAATTACTTACCAAGCTAAAAATAAATCTCAGCCAATAAAAAACATCAACATGGGGTTAACTTTTCATACCAACGATGGTCAGTTTGTCAGCGTTGTTAATAGTCGAATGGCAAGCAACGCCTACAACCAATGCCCGCCTGAAGGGAAAATTTACTGTTATTTACCTAAATTGCCTTTGATGTGCGGTAATTATTTTGTGAATTTTAATCTCAATATAGAAGGGGCAATTGCAGACCAAATGACCGAAGCCACTTCTTTGGACGTGGAAGTTGGCGACTATTTTGGCACTGGTTTTGACAATTCCCATGGCCGACAAGGCGTCTACATGGATCAAGTCTGGGGGCAACAAGAAGATTTCTGGAATGCATCATCATCTATACATGGCATCAATTAACCTATGTCCGATCAATCTGACTCGCGATTAAAATCGATTATTGAAACGCCGATCTTCATCATCGGTAGCCCAAGAAGTGGAACTACGTGGTTGCAAAGATTGCTGCTTTCTCACTCGGAAATCTGCGGTGGTCAAGAAACCCATTTTTTTTCAACCGTAGGAAACAGCGTATGGAGCCAATATAAAAACCAACAAGAAAGCGGTAGAAAAATAGGGCTTCCCTGCTATTGGAGTGAAGCAGAAATCAAAGAAAAAATGTTCACTTTCTGGTACGAAACGATGAGTCCACTGGTAGACAAATCGCCGGATGCCCTTTATCTGTTGGAGAAAACGCCGGATCACGCCAGATTCATGGATGTGATTACCACCATTTTGCCGCAAGCGCGCTTCCTCCATATTATAAGGGACAGCCGCTCTGTCGTAAGTTCATTATTAGCCGCCAACAAAAGCGAATGGGGGAAATGGGCGCCATCCAAAGCAAAAGATGCCGCCGTTATATGGTATTTAAACGTACTTGCCGCCACTAAATTTGGGAAAACTTTAACTGAAAAGCAATATTACGAATTACATTACGAAGATTTAAAGCAAAATACCGTTCCAGAGCTCAAGAAAGTATTCACATTTCTTAACATCCCTATAAACGAAAGCGAGCTGATCAAAATCGTGCAAGATCAGGATTTTGAAAAGCAGCGCAAACTTGGCGGCTCACCATTGGACACCACGACGGATCAAGCAGGAGCTCGAAAAGAACCTGAAGGATTTTTCCGTAAAGGCGAACTGGATTCATGGAAAAAGGATTTAAGCCTGTTCGATAAGTTAATTGTTTGGCGTTACACCCGCAAATTGATGAAAGCATGCGGATATTCTAATGTTGGTATCTGGTAAAAATGCCGCAAATATCTGTCATCATGCCGGTTTACAATGGCGGAATTTATCTTGAAAAAGCCATTGGCAGCATACTCGCGCAAACTTTTACCGATTTTGAATTCATTATTATAAACGATGGCTCCACCGATAATTCTTTGGCAACGCTTAGTCGTTATGCCGCACAAGACTCTCGCATTAAATTGATAACCCGTGAAAACCGCGGTCTAGTCAAAACGCTTAATCAAGGTATTGAATTGGCGCAATCTGCATTGATTGCGCGGATGGATGCCGATGATATCGCCATGCCCCAACGTTTCGCATTGCAAAAAGCATATCTTGATAAAAACCCGGACATACTTTGCGTTGGCGGACGCGTCAAAGTCATTGACAGCAAAGGACGCTTCCTGATTTCCAATGATGCAAAAACAAATCCCGAAGAAGTGGAAAACTCGGCATTAAATGGATTATCTCCCATTATCCATCCAAGCGCCATGTTAAGAACCGAAGCGTTGAAACAAGTCGATGGTTATCATGAAGCAGACTATCCAGCGGAAGATCTGGCATTATGGTTAAACTTGTGCGCCATCGGCAAGATTAATAATATTCCAGATATCGTGCTGGAATACCGCATCCATAACGACTCAATAAGCACAGGACTTCATCACACCCAACTTGAGAAAACCAGGGAACTTTGCGCGGAAGCCTGCAAAAAAAGAGGCATTCCTTTCGAGTTTAAAGCCCGCGAAGGCAGGCCGCTTCAATCTCGCGCATCTAAACACGAAATTGATTTACGTCATGGCTGGTGGGCTTTTACCAGTAAACAATGGCAAACCGCTTTTATTTATGCGTTAAAAGCAATTAAATGGCTGCCATTTAAATTTGATGGCTGGCGCTTGTTGTATTGTTCGTTATTTAAAAGAAAATGAATTCACTACCGCCCTCAGTTTCGGTTTTAATGCCGGTTTACAATGCCGCGCCCTACTTGGGAAAAGCCATAATCAGTATTTTGGGTCAGGATCTTAACAATTTTGAACTGATTATTATTGATGATGGCTCGACCGATAATTCTTGGCAATTGATACAAGAAATCGCTAAAACCGACAGTAGGATCAAATCTCTTACAAGAGCCAACAAGGGAATCAGCGCCACCCGTAATGAGCTAATTGATATGGCCTCCAGCAATTTGATTGCCTGGATGGATGCTGACGATATCTCTTTACCAAACAGGTTAAGTGTTCAATCTAGCTACCTTAACGACAATAAAGATTATGTTGCAGTAGGTTGTAGAACCAAAATGATTGACCACGAAGATGCGGAAATTTGCGATTGGCCGATGCTGTTAACACACAAAGAAATTGACGAGTGGCACATCAATGGCAGAGGAGGCGCAATTATTTTCCCTTCATCCATGATGCGAAAAAATTCGGTTAAATCGGTTGGCGGTTTTAATAATAAGTTAACCGGTGCAGAAGATTTAGATCTATTCCTGAAATTAGCGGAAATCGGCAAGGTGGCGAACATAGATCAGCTTTGTTTTTTTTATCGGCAGCACATTGATAGTATCTGCCACGGGCAGAACAAACAAATAGCCATTGACACCCAAAGCGTTATTAACGAGGCCGCTTTAAGGCGCGGACTTGCTGCAAAAATCCTGAGCACAAAAACAACGAATGTAAGCAAGCAAGAAATTTATAATAAATGGACATGGTGGTCGTTAAAGGCGGGCAATAAAAAAACGGCTCGAAAATATGCCGTGAAAGCACTGCTGGAGTCGCCGTTTAGCCTAAATAATTGGAAAGCATTATTTTGTGCTTTAAGAGGCTATTAGTAATGCGCCTAATAAAATCACTTCCGTTTTCAAGTTATCCATTTATTAATACATCATCATTCATCTTTTTGTTTTTGACCTAATGATAGGCACTATTTACTACCTCATTCCTGATTTGTACAAACGCGAATTTAATTTCATTAAATTCTGCCGAGCGGCACGTCAGGGTAAGGCTATTGAATATATTAAAAACGAATGCTTCAAAAAACATAAACCCGTTGGCGGTATTAAGGTCTTTTATCAACACTGCCTGATGTTGAAAGAATTAGGATACAACGCTTATCCGCTAATCTTGGGCGACTATGTCGGCAACTTTTTTGGTTACGAACTTGAACTAAAGCATGTTAACGATACTGGTTTCAGCCTTAACCCTAATGATATCGTCGTCAGCACCGAATTTACTCCGTATGACGGTTTACAATTTAACAATGCGAAAAAAGTGCTGTTCATGCAGAATTGGTACAACCTAGGTCGAAGGTTTAAACAAGAAGACCGCGGCAAGAACTATCTTGAACTAGGCTATGATTATGTGATTACCTGTGGCGATTACTGCACAGAAATGGTTCATGAGAAAATGGGCATTCCCGCTAGCACTATTACCAACGGCATAGACCAAGAAAGCTTTTTTGAAAGCCCCGATAACAGAATTGAAGGCAGAGTGCTTGCCCTATCCAGAAAAAATCCAGAAGATTTGCATAAAATCATGGAGATATTGAAAGACCATCCGATTGAATATCGTATCGTTGATGGCCTTACACAAAATGAATTGATTAAAGAGTACCAACAGGCAGACATTTTCCTGGTTGTAGGTTATCCAGAAGGACTCCCGTTACCTCCCTTGGAAGCGATGAATTGCGGTTGTGCGGTCGTTGGTTTTACCGGTGGCGGCGCAAAAGAATATATGATTGATGGCGAGACAGCCTTGGTAGCTGAAGATGGGGATTGCCAAACTGCGGCAGCAAAACTGCTTGAATTGCTAAACAATAAAAGTCTTAAAGAATCATTGCGAATCAAAGGCGTACAAAAAGCTAAAACGTACACATTAGAAAACACCAAAACTAAGGTTGGCGAGTTTTTCAAATCAATCGAATCGACTTTAACTTAATTTAAATCGCTGTTTGTTAAATAACTTAACCTAAAACTAACTCTAAATATGCCATTCAAAGACTTAGTCGGAGCTGTTGTGATTGGCCGCAATGAAGGCGAGCGTTTGCGCGCCTGCCTTACTGCCTTAGCTAAAAATACCAGCCACATTGTCTATGTCGATTCGGGTTCAACAGATGGCAGCCAGGAGTTAGCTTCAAGCATGGGAGTATTGGTCGCTTCATTGGATATGTCGAGGCCTTTTACGGCTGCACGCGCCAGAAATACCGGCTTTAAAATGTTAACCGATACATTTCCACAAATTGACTTTGTGCAATTTATCGACGGCGATTGTGAAATTGTGAATGATTGGCTGGATACAGCGTTTAATTTTTTGAAAACGCATCCTGAGTATGCAGTCGTCTGCGGCAGGCGAAGGGAGAAATTCCCAGATCACTCAATTTATAATCTTCTATGTGATTTTGAATGGAACACGCCAGTTGGCGAAACTAACGCCTGTGGCGGTGATGCGTTGATCCGCAGCCAAGCATTATCAGCAATCCACGGTTACAGGGATGACCTGATCGCTGGTGAGGAACCCGAAATGTGCTTCCGGCTGCGTCAAATTGGATGGAAAATTTTCCGGATTGATGCCGACATGACCTTTCATGACGCCGCGATGACAAAGTTCAGGCAGTGGTGGCAACGTAATAAACGCGCAGGTTTCGCGTTTTCCCAAGGCAGTGGCTTACACGGGAAATCACCCGAAAAATACTGGGTTAAGGAAACCCGCAGCCTGATTTTTTGGGGTGGCCTGCTGCCTTTGGCTTTAATATGCGGAGGACTGTTGGTTAACCCGTGGATACATTTAACCTGGCTGGTTTATCTGTTGCAAGCGATAAAAATTGCCGTTAAGAATCCCGTAGACAATAACTCTTTCAAAGGCTCATTTATTTACGGCATTTTTGTTATGCTGGCTAAATTCCCGCAATTTCTCGGCGCGGTGAAATATTATTCATCTGTCTTATTAAATCAAAATTCAAAGATCATTGAGTATAAATAGCATGGAAAAAATCGATATATACGAATATTTAGAGCAATATTTAGACGAAGAGGTTATTTATATTCCCAACACCGGCAATGCTGGCGATTCACTGATTGCCCATGCCGCCTATCAAATTTTTGATAAAGTCGGTTTACAGTATCAACAGGGTGATATTCACTCTGTTTATCCAGGGAAAACGGTTTTTTATGGCGGCGGCGGCAATTTGGTTGCACCTTACGAAAACGCTTTGAATTTTATTGAAAATAATTATGACAAGGCAAAAAAACTGGTGGTGCTTCCGCACACGATTCAATCCTATCCTGAAATGATTGCAAAGCTGGGGGATAATGTGGATTTAATTTGCCGAGAACTTGATTCTTACAAATTTGTAACACAGCACGTCACGAAAGCTCATATTCTTTTGGCAGACGACCTAGCACTAAATATCGATGTGGAAAAAACGCTTAATGAAGGTGATAAGCTTTTTTCATTCAATGATGAGTTTTTCTCCCGAAATCTTAAGCGAAAAATCAGGATGGCGGCTTACACTATAAAAAATATCCTCAGTAGCTCTATATTAAACTCATTCAGGACGGATATAGAGAAAACTGATATTGCCATTCCGTTTAACAATATCGATGTTTCTCAGGCCTTTGCGACTGACAACATGACCAAACGATATTCGCATGAAGCCGCGTATCGAATATTCAAATTTATGAAAGGTTTTTCAACCATTAACACAAATCGCTTACATATCTGCATAGCTGGTGTATTGCTGAATCAAAAAGTGAACTTCCATAAAAACTCCTACAATAAAAACTATTCGATTTATGAATTTTCCATGCGGAATAAATACCAAAACGTAACGTTTGTAAAATAGTTGGCCATTTTTATGACAATTCTCTTATCAGAACTATTCGACGGCGTTTTTATCGTTAACCTTCCGGAGCGATCAGATCGCCGTGAAGAAATGGAAATTGAATTAAAAAAAGCCAATTTAACCGTTGACGGAGAAAAAATCGTTTTTTTTCCCGCCATAAAGCCCGCCGAAAAAGGCGAGTTTCCCAGTATTGGCGCGCGTGGCTGCTTACTAAGCCATCTGGAAATTCTAAAGCAAGCGCAGGCTAAACAGATGAATTCAGTTTTATTCATGGAAGACGACCTTGCCATATCAGGCCAAATCGCACATTTTTCACCGCAGATTAAGCGGTTATTGGCAAACAGGCCGTGGTCCATTGTGTATCTTGGGCATATTGAAAATCTGCCAAAACCCGAAAACGATAAAGAATTCGACTTAATTGAATGGGATAAAGATAAATTATTAATGACCACCCATTTTTATGCCGTTAACGGAAATGTCATACCGCGCCTGATTGATTTTCTGGAAATTTTGTTAAGCCGTCCTGCAGGCCATCCTGATGGCGGCCCCATGCACTACGATGGCGCCCTGAGCACTTTCAGACAGCAGAATCCTGATATCATCACATTACTGGCAACCCCAAATACCGGCTGGCAAAGAAGTTCTCGGAGCGATATTGCTGATGCCAAATGGTTTGATAAAATGCCTTTTATCAGTCACGCGGTGTCATTCATTCGAAAATTTAGAAATCAACTCAAAATATAGTTAATCAAATTTACTAACACGTATTCTATTGTCTATTGGGGAATATCTAATATATGTTACCAACAAGCTATCAATTCTTATTGAATTTCGCACCGGACAAAAGCTTGCCCTATATAGGCAATTTTTGATGCTCTGGGAGATACTTGCTTTTATCATCACGCTAACGGTCTCTGTTCCGTTATTCATTGTTGCGAGTCAGTGTTTGGTTGCTTTGTGGGTTAGCCCGAAAAGCTCACTGGATACTAGTCCAAAAGCCGACAATGTCTCCTACAAAATACTTATGCCCGCGCATAATGAAGCGAGAATAATTCAGCAAACACTCAAGCATTTACTGAACGAACTGCCTGACAATGACCCTAAAAATCTGATATTGATTGCGGATAATTGCACCGACAACACCGCTGATTTAGCAAGAGCGATGGGCGTCGCCGTACTGGAGCGGAATAATGTTAACCAGCGGGGCAAGGGATTTGCTTTGGATTTCGGCATTCAATACCTCAAAGATCACGACAGACCCGATATTCTGGTAATCCTGGATGCAGACTGTGAAACCTCAAAACTAGCATTACAAAACCTGATCGCTACGGCATCGTCCAGAAACTTGCCCGCTCAAATGGTCTACCTTATGCGCGTGGTTAATCAGGATTCCATTAATCAGAAAATCGCCGGTTTTGCTTGGCTGTTGAAAAATAAAATTCGCTTGCTCGCGATGAATTCATTAGGGCTACCGGTCATATTAACCGGCACTGGCATGGCGTTTCCTTGGCAAGCCCTGGAAAACGTTCGGTTAGGCAACAGCAACATCGTCGAAGACATGCAACTGGGCATTGATTGCTCAATCGCTGGTTTTCCGCCTGTTTTGTGCCCAGACGCGTTGGTTTACAGTGATTTTCCTGAACAAAGCTCAGCTGAATTAAGCCAGCGAACCCGATGGGAACATGGGCATCTGCAGACTATAATTAATCAGGTGCCATTGTTAACAAAAGAAGCGTTACGGCAAAAAAGCTATCGGCTTTTAGCACTTGCTTTAGATATCGGCGTACCGCCATTAACCTTGCTGATCATGTTAACATTGGGTGGGCTTGCTGCCTTATCAACTCTCTCTTTGCTAACAGCGGAAACTGTGGCGCTCAAAGTGCTTGCCGCCAGTTTTGTCTACTTTATTGTTCTGTTAACCGCTGTCTGGTGGAAGTTTGGTCGGGAGTTGTTAACCGTACGAGAATTATTGGGAATACCTTGGTATGTTATTTCCAAACTTTCAATTTATTTTGGCTTTATTTTCAAACGGCAAAAAGCCTGGGTTAAAACCGAACGCGACTCCTGATTATTAGCTCTGCATTTATGTCTATCGATAAAGATTTTTCCAGAAACGTTTGGTGTTTTTTAGGCTTGCCATTTGATACCGTAGACATGCAACAGGCAGTGACCGAGATTATCTCTGCAATTGAACAGCGGAAATCGTGTTTTTTATCGACTCCAAACTTAAATTTTTTATGCGGCGCCCAAACTGATCCGGTATTCAGGCAATCGGTAATAAACAGCGATTTATCAGTTGCCGACGGTTTTCCTATTGTGTTTTTTGCTAATTTGCTTAATATTCCTGTTCCGGAGCGGGTCGCCGGTTCCGATTTAATTAATCGTTTATATCATCGGCAAACCGATAAACCGGTAAACGTTTTCTTTTTTGGTGGGCCAGAGGGTGCAGGCGAACGCGCCTGTCAAAAAATTAACGAAACGCCGTCAGGTTTAAAATGCGTCGGTCATTTTGGTCCAGGTTTCGGATCAATCCCGGAAATGAGCACACCGGATATTATTGAAAAACTCAACAGCCATGACATCGACTTTTTGATCCTGGCATTAGGTGCCAAAAAGGGGCAAGCCTGGATTGAGAAGAATCGAGCTTTACTAAAAGCTCCGGTTATCAGCCATTTAGGAGCAGTCATCAATTTTTTTGCCGGCACCGTTTCAAGGGCGCCTGAATCTATTCAAAAAATTGGACTGGAATGGCTTTGGCGAATTTATCAGGAACCATCGCTATGGCGGCGATATTATGACGACGCCAAAGTTTTCTTTAGCTTGTTTTTAACCCGCATACTACCTTATTGGATCTGGTTAACATTTAACAAACAGACTAGCATTGAGCAAGAATTAGCCATTAACACCAAAATTACCGATGACAACGTAAAGCATATTCTATTAACAGGGCTCTGCAACCATGTAACGATTGCGCCATTGCGAAATGAATTTAAAACCTCCGCTACAGAAAACCGTAACGTGGTGATCGACTTAGCCAAGGTTAACCTTGCTGATTCTGCTTTTTTTGGCTTATGCCTGATTTTATACAAATACTTGAAGGCTTCCGGACATACTTTGCGCTTTATTAATCCCAATAATTCAGTTAAACGAATCATGACTTGGCAAAAAATGGATGATTATTTGGATTAAATGGTTAACCACTTATATTTCTTTTAAGAAAAACTTCAGAAAAATTGTTTATTAATCATAATTAATAAAATTTCAAATAATTAAACTAGATTCTTCGTATAGAATCTAATTTTTAATAATCAACTAAAATCCAATTGGTTGTGTGTAAATCAACTATTTTTTGCCTTAAATATTAAAGAATGCCTATGAATGAACAAACAATTTGGCGTATGAACAAGCAAAATTGGTTGTGGTTGCTGATCGCCTTGGTTCTGATGACCGTGGCATTCTGGGGGGGAATTGCCGAACTGATCTCTCGCTGGGACAAACAAGAGGAATACAGCCATGGCTACATGTTGCCGTTAATCACCTTGTACTTCATCTGGCAAAAAAAGAATACTCTTGTACAAAGCGAATTTACGCCATCCTGGTGGGGAGTGGCCCTGATTATACTGGCCTTGGTCGTCTTTGTGGTCGGCGAAGTCAGCGCACTTTTTATCTTAACCCAGTACGCGCTCATTGTCGTTATTCTTGGTTTGGCTCTGGCAATCATGGGTTGGCCTGCAGTAAAACCGGTGATAGTCCCTATTTTATTGCTGGCTTTTGCTATTCCCATGCCTTATTTTCTGGAAGCCAGCCTTTCTGCCAACTTACAATTACTCTCTTCTAAATTGGGGGTTTACTTTATCCGTTGGTGCCAAATCCCGGTATATCTCGAGGGAAATATTATCGATCTTGGCGTTTTTAAACTGCAAGTTGTCGAAGCCTGTAGCGGATTACGCTATCTCTTTCCATTGTTAAGTTTAGGATTTATTTGCGCCTATCTCTACGAAGCTCCCTTTTGGAAACGAGTAATTCTTGTCTTATCCACCATTCCAATCACCATCTTGATGAATAGCTTCCGCATCGGAATGATCGGTGTGTTGGTCGATAATTGGGGAATAGAAATGGCTGAAGGTTTTATCCACGACTTTGAAGGCTGGATCGTGTTTATGGCCTGTTTTGGGGTATTGTTTGTTGAAATGGCATTACTGAATAGAATTGGTAAAGAAAAAAAACCGTTATTGGAAGTTTTCGGTTTGACTCCGCCGGATTCGATTAACCCTGACAACAAACGTGTTAAGGAACGCCCGGTATCTTTTCCTTTAATTGCTTCTGTAGCGGCATTATTAGTCTCAGTTATTATCGTTAAATCAATCGATAAACGCGCTGAGATTATTCCTGCTCGAACAGCTTTTATCGATTTCCCAACCGAGGTGGGTAACTGGCGTGGCGAACAAATGACCATGGAACAAAATGTCAGTGAGTACCTTGGTTTGACTGACTACGTCTTAACCAACTACAAAAATGACAAATCCCAGGTAATCAATTTCTATGCGGCCTATTACGAATCCCAGAGAAAAGGCGTATCCCCACATTCTCCGCGTGTCTGTATTCCTGGCGGTGGGTGGCAAATTGCCGATATTCAACGAACACAAATTGGCAATCTACCTATTAACCGTATCGTAATCAAAAAAGAGGATAATACCCAATTGGTCTATTATTGGTTTCAGCAACGAGGCAGACAATTTGCCAATGAGTACTTGATGAAATGGTACTTATTTAAGGATGCAATGTTGCTAAATCGAACTGATGGTGCGTTAGTGAGGATTACGACTTTTGTTGGTCCTCAAGAGAATCTTTCTGATGCCGACCACCGTTTAGAGGCGTTCGCCCAGCAAATTACCCCGACTTTACCTAAATTTATTCCTAATTAAGAAGCTGCTATGAAAAAATTATTGATCCTTGCTCTGGTGATGTTAACTTTTGCTTGCACCAAGCCTGAAGACAAAATTAAAAACTACCTTGACAATGGTAAAACACTCCTAGAAAAAGGCGACTACAACAAAGCTAAAATCGAATTTAAAAATGTCCTGCAACTGGATAGCAAACAAGCAGAAGCCTATTACCAATTAGCGCTAATTGAAGAACACAACAAGAATTGGCAAGGCATGTATGGCAACTTGAAGCAAGTAACCCAGTTAGACCCTAAAAATAATGACGCTCAACTTAAATTTTCACGATTAAATTTATTGGCAGGTCAACTTGATGAAACCTTAAAACATGTGGAAACGGTATTAAAAAATTCTCCCGATAATCCTGACGCTCTGGCGTTAAAAGGGGCTGTTTTCGTCAAAAAAAATAATCTTAACGAATCGATGGCTCTGGCTGAGCAAATCCTCAAAGACCATCCCGACCATGCCGATGCCATCAGCTTAAAGACTGTTATCTTTTTAGCAAAAAAAGACTTTACCTCCGCACAGGCTACTGTCGAAAAAGCCTTGCAAGAAAAACCTAAAGATATCGCGCTTCGACAACTTATGCTGCAAGTGCATCATCAAAGCAATAACAAAGCGGCGGTAGAGCAGGATTATTTAGATTTAGTCAAAGAATTTCCGGACAAATTGGAATTCAGCTATGCACTAGCCAAGCACTACGCCGACAACAACCAAAATGACAAAGCGCTAGCCACTCTTCAAGGCATTATTGATAAACATCCAGATCAACTCCAACCTAAACTGGTTTTAGTTGACTTTCAAATGAAGCACTCTCCTGAAGAGGCGGAGAAAAGTCTGGTCTCCTATATAAGCCAATTTCCTGATAAACCGGACTTGTATTTCCGTTTGGCGGCGCTTTATTTGGAGCAAAACAAAGTCAATGAAGCCAAGCAAACTTTGAATAAGATTGTTGAGTTGAAATCCGGCTCCAAAGAAAGTAATAGTGCAAAGATGATGTTAGCCAAACTTGCTCTTCAGGAAACTGATGCCGATACGGCGAAAAATTTAATTAATGAAGTCCTAAAAGCTGACAAACACAATTTAGATGCCCTCTTGTTAAAAGCCAAACTTGATTTGCAAAACGGGTTAACGGAAGAAGTTATCTCCGATCTTCGTGGTGTCTTAAAAGATTTTGCTAACTCTGACGAAGCTTTTGTACTTCTAGGTCAAGCCTACTTAAGAAAAAATTCTCCAGAACTGGCAGAAGAAAATTTTCGTAAGGCATTGGCTATCGATCCAGCCAATTTTGACGCATTAATGCCTGTCGTTGGCACGATGGTTAAAAACCAGGATTTCCGCAGAGCCGAAGATTTATTACAAAAAGCGATCATGACCAAACCCAACCATATCGGTGCTTTACAAACTTTAACGCAAATCAAGTTAGCCCAAAAGGATTGGTCTGGGGCACAGAAAATCGCCGATATGATAGCAGCACAACCCAAAAGTAAAGGATTTGGCAAGTTCCTGAGTGGAAAAATAGCGGAGCAACGCGATCTTTGTAAAGAAGCGATTGGACAATACAAGGAAGCCCTATCTTTAGCGCCAGAGCTTGTTGAAGCATTACAAAGTATGGCGTCTTGTTATGCGAAGCTTAAACAGGAAAATGGTATCTATGCTTACCTGGAAGAATATATTTCCGCACATCCCGATAATGGTTACGCTCCATTGTTAAAAAGCCAGTTACTCATACGGGATAACCGAAAAGATGATGCACTGAATGTTTTATTGAATTCACTGACAAAATGGCCTAAAGCGACTGAAATGTACGAAGCCGCGGCAAGTATTTATGCCGACAAGAAAAACTACGAAAAAGCAATTGAAATCAGCAACAAAGGAATAGAAAGCAATGCTGATCCAGTAAGAATGAACCTATTGCTAGCTTCAATGCACGAGCAATCCGGAGATTACGAGAAGGCGCTAACCACTTACAACACTATTATCGAAAAATATCCTAACGTGGACATTGCTGTTAACAATCTAGTCTCATTACTACTTGATCATTTTAATAGCAAAGAAAATATCGAACGCGCAGTGACTCTGGCAAAACGCTTCGAAAAATCAGAACAACCCTACTTTCTCGACACATATGGGTGGACTTTGCTTAACAGCGATAAAAATGAAGAAGCATTGCAAATATTTAAAAGTGTGATCGCCAAGATGCCCGATCCGGCTCCGGTATTTAGGTATCACTTGGCTATGGCTTACCAAAAAACGGGTAAAAAAGCCGATGCAGCCAAAGAGCTTGAGCAAGCCTTGAAAACTAAAGATTTCGCAGAAAAAGAAGCAGCTGAAAAATTGCTAACCTTACTAAAATAAGTAGACAAAAGATATTTACCTATATTTTTTTGTTGTAACCAAGTTTAACGAAGCCTCTTATGAACGAGGCTTCGTTAACATTTCTTGCATAAACAGACTTTTTCGTTCAATTTTTCACATTCAAACACAACCAGAAATCGTTCCCCTATACCCTCATAATAGATAAAACCTTCATTCGTTTTTTAATTTCTAGACTACACTTTCAATTTTAACAACTAAACAGAGGTTACATACCATGACTCCGGTCATCTTATCAGGAGGTTCTGGAACCAGGCTTTGGCCTTTATCACGCAGACATTACCCCAAACAGTTTCTTCCTCTGGTAACTAAAAACACGATGATTCAGGAGACCTTGCTGAGGCTGAATGGCCTCCCTGGATTAAAAAATCCCATTGTCGTTTGCAATGAAGACCATCGTTTTATGATGGCGGAGCAACTTTGGGAAATTGGTATAACACCCAAAAAAATAATACTGGAGCCGATAGGAAAAAATACTGCCCCTGCGGTAGCCCTTGCTGCCTTAAATGCCGATTCCAAAGATGAAGTGCTACTGGTCTTGCCTGCTGATCATGTCATTAATGATATAGAAGCTTTCCACGCTGCAATTCTAGAAGCAGAGGCCTTGGCAAAAAAAGGAAATTTGGTTACTTTCGGCATTGTCCCTACCCATCCTGAAACCGGTTACGGCTATATTATGCGTGACTCAGAGAAAATAGGTAACGCCTACAAAGTAGCGGCATTTGTCGAAAAACCAGATGCGGTCACTGCTAAAAATTATATAAAAAGCGGTGATTATCTTTGGAATAGTGGTTTGTTTGCTTTTACAGCCGGAACTTTTCTTAGGGAATTAGAAAAATTCCATCCTAAAATGCTCGCCGCTTGCTCTCAAGCTTTACAAACCGCCAGGGAAGACCTTGATTTTACCCGTTTGGATAAAATCATATTTTCTACTTGCCCGGCAGATTCGATTGATTATGCTATTATGGAAAAAACCGATCGGGCGGTCGTTGTTCCTTTAGACGCCGGCTGGAATGATGTTGGCTCTTGGTCATCCTTATGGGATGTTACTGACAAAGACGCATCAGGAAATGCGATCAGCGGCGATGTAATTACCGTCGACAGTAAAAACTCTTATATATATGCCGAAGATAAATTGGTAACTGTTCTAGGCATTGAAAACCTAGTTGTTGTTGAGACAAAAGATGCCGTTATGATCGCACCTAAAGATAAAGTGCAAGACGTTAAACGGATAGTTGACGAGCTTAAACAACTTGGTCGCAGTGAAATTGATATCCATAAAAAAGCTTACCGTCCTTGGGGACATTACGAATCAGTTGATTCCGGTGACCGACATCAAACGAAACGCATTATCGTCAAACCAGGCGCAAAATTATCGCTTCAAAAACACCACCATCGCGCTGAACATTGGGTCATCGTTAAAGGTACTGCCTTGGTTACCAAAGGCGATGAACAAATTTTATTGAGTGAAAACGAATCGACATTTATTTCATTAGGAACGATCCACAGGTTGGAGAACCCCGGCGTTATTCCTTTAGAAATTGTTGAAGTTCAATCAGGCAGCTACTTGGGGGAAGATGATATTGTTCGTTTTGATGATAACTACGGTCGCGTTTAAGGCAAAATCTGATAAATTAATTATTTTAAAGTAAAACATCGATTGTACTGAAAACCACATAAAAAAAGGGAGGCTAAGCCTCCCTTTTTTGTGTTCAATTGCAGTTACATTTAAACGTTGTTACGACGTCTTAAACCAATCATTCCAGCCAAGGCAGAACCAAACAACCAAACTGCTCCAGGTACTGGAACATTGCTGATATCAACTTTAATATCATATTGAGCTTGCGCAGAAACAACTTCGTCGAAAACGATGCTTAGGGTATGGTTACCAGCTTCTAGTAACGCATTATCCAAAGTCCAGTCACGAATAGCCCTTTTACCGCTGCCAAAAACTGAATCCTTAAGAGCAACACCGTCCAATTTGACTGAACTAACCTTAGTCATCCAATCATAATACTCAAGGAATGAATTGTTTACTCTTGCTTTGTCACTTAAGTTAAACGTCCAAGAATGAGTGAAGTTTTTATCGCCCACACCATTGAAATCAACGCTTCCGGTTAAAGCTTCCGTACTGCTAGATGAATCTACACTATTTTTAACCGATCCGCCGGTTGTTCTACCAGCCCATGTTAGTGTCGCAGCTTCAGCCTGTGCCAATAAATTAACCGCAGCTAAAGCGAAAATTAACAACATATTTCTCATATTTTTCTCCCAGATTAATGACAAATTGATACTAAATTTTATGATCGAACTATTTCAATTCCGTGACAAAAAACTCCAATCTATATTAATAAACCAGAGTCATGTTAATCAACGTTTTTAATGACAATTATTAATTTACTAAACACATACAATAAAAAAGGGTATCAATCAGCCTATTTACTGTAAATTAGAGCTATTAATAAGAAATTGCTCAACCCAAAATTTAAAATCCATTAAGTAAAATCCCATATTTATACAAAGAATCTATTGATAAATAACGGAAATATTGGATATATCTTAAAGCCTACAAGTACTACTTGAATAACTCATCTAGTAGCCACAACGACAGTCTAAAAACCTTACCTTAAATGGCTCTTAACTTCAGAAATAAATTGGAGCAAAAACGAAGAAATGAAAATTACTAGTTTGATTTAATATCAAAATGCTAGTTGTTAAACTTAATCGACTACATTAAATAATTGAATGAGATTGCCAGTATGTTTTGTTCAAAAATTTGAAATAAAAAAAGGGAAGCCGAAGCTTCCCTTTTTTTGGATTTGGCAATAAGTTTTTACGCAGATTTACGACGAGAAACACCAAATAAACCCATCAATGCCGACCCGAATAACCAAAGTGCCGCTGGAATTGGAGTTTGAGCAACCGCGATACTACCACCGTAGCTTCCTTCGCCTGTTCCGCTGATCTCTAGTGTTTGCAATCCCGTTTTGCTCAAAAGGTTATCTATACTTAGCATTTGGGTGGTTCCGATGGTAGTTAGATCCAGAGCAACGCCGTTTAATGTAGCGGTAAATCCATTAATTTTTCCGGTAATTTTTGCAGCAAATTTTGCATAAGAATTCGTTGCCGAAGCACTAATAACGCTTTGATATGGAAGATTAAAAGTCCAAGTATCTTTTGAATTATCAGCAGTTATGTAACCTCCAAATGTCTCAAAGACTTGAATTGTACCCAAATAAGTAGTCGCAGCACTTGCTTGAAAAGAAAAAGCTGCCATAACTAAACTTACAACGACTAAGATTTTTTTCATATGTATTTCCAAAAAATAATAACAAGTTAAAAATTGTAAATTTTGCAACTCAGCCATCTTATTTGAAAAGATCTGTAGCTTTCCGACCCTACCTCACAGCAGGTGTAGCATTTAGAAAAAACAACTTCGTTTTTCCTGACTTTCTTAGTAAGTCTCGTCGTATCCTGTTTATTATTGTTATCAGCTGCTTCTCAGCATAAGCTATATGTTAGCAAGCCAATATGTTAACTTTAATACGTATGATTACTTAGCTTTAAACTACCCAATCATGCAGTACCATGCTAGGGATTCACGTGTCAAACCAACCAATCTGGATACCGTTTATTCTTAACCTTAATTTTCACCTCTGCCCCTGACTTGATACCCTAAAGGACAGAAACAACAGTGATTTTTATCTAACATCTAAACTTAGTAATTAGTTTATATTATTTATCTAAAAACAATATAAGTACGATTACTTACAATCTAAATCAAGTTCGGATCATAAAAAACCAACTATTCAAAATTGTCCAGATTGTCAAATTTTTAGTTAGTGCAAATAGTATAAATATCTAGAAAAATCCGAATATTGGTAGGAATACTTAGCTAGAGCTGATTAATTTTCCAGCAATAAAATAGACTGAAATTGATATTAAAAATCACTTGAACTTGACGTAAATACATTTGGTTAACCTTTAAATCGTGATTATGGAAAAAAGTTCGAAATTATGATGCTTATCCGTATGAAATCACCCGAACAAAAAAATTTTTATATCGGTCAGGTAGAAATGCTTTGGGTGAAATCCGCATATCATTTCGTACTTCAATAATTAACCTTTTCAGCGTTATCCATATAAAATGCTTCGTCCTGCTAATTTATTCATGAAAGCGTATGTCAATGCGTATCAATCTATAACTTAAGATGCTTGCTTCCCTTATCCGGTTTTCGATCCGTCATTTTGGAGTGGTTATTGCTGCGGCACTGTTGATAGTTGCTTATGGCAGTTATCGCTTTATGACTGCCGGACTGGATATTTTTCCCGAGTTTTCTCCCAAACAAGTCATTATCCAGACAGAATCGCCCGGGCTTTCATCAGAACAAGTCGAAATTTTGGTCACGCAACAAATCGAACATGCCATCGGCGGCACGATCGGCCTGGAAACGATACGCTCAGAGTCGATTCAGGGTTTATCCATTGTTACTGCAATTTTTCCAGAAGATAGTGACATTTATCGTAACAGGCAGTTAATCAACGAACGCCTGGCGAATCTCACCACAAAATTACCGAAAGGCGTTTCACCCATTCTCGTACCGTTATCGTCGTCGTCAGCAACGGTATTAACCTTAGGGTTAACCTCAAAGAAAATTGACTTAATGCGCTTGCGAAGCCTTGTGGATTGGCAGATTGCGCCCCGCTTATTAGCCGTTCCGGGTGTTGCCGATGTTAATGTGTTTGGCGGTGAAATTAAACAATTACAGATTCAGGTAAAACCATCACAACTGTTGCGATTTAATCTGTCATTAGCAGAAATAATTGCGGCGATTTCAAAAGCTTCGGAATTCCAGGGCAGCGGTTTCATCGAAAACAATAATCAGCGCTTTACAGTACAAGTTTCCGGGCGGGCGACAACGCCCGAAGAATTCGGGCAACTTGCCATTAAATTCGCTAACGGTCGCTACCTAACCTTATCTGAAATCGCCAACATCACTTATGCGCCAAAACCGGCGATCAGCCAAGCGCAAATCATGAACCAACCCGGTGTCATTGTTATGGTGATTGCGCAATTCGGAGCAAACACCTTATCGGTGACGAAAGCGTTGGAAACAACCCTCAAGCAGATTGAAGGCACCATCAAGAAGCAAGAGATCGACTTTTACCCGCGCCTGTTCCGGCCTGCCGACTATATCGAAAAATCCATCCACAACCTGAGCAACCACTTGCTCCTGGGCGGAGTATTCGTCCTTCTTATCCTGTATTTGTTTTTGTTTAACACCAAAGCCGCGCTTATTTCTTCGCTCGCAATACCGGTTTCCTTGCTGGGAGCAGCTACCGTATTATTAGAGTTTGGGGTTAACCTTAACATCATGGTCTTGGGCGGCTTGGCTATCGCTCTGGGAGAGGTTGTCGACGATGCAATTATCGACACTGAAAACATTTTTCGCCGCTTACGCCAGAATCAATTAGCTGAAAGACCCTTGCCGGTAGCTGCCATTATTAGCAACGCGTCTTTCGAAGTGCGCAGCTCGGTCGTCTTTGCGAGCTTCATCATCGCCCTTGCCTTTGTGCCATTGTTAACATTGGACGGTGTTACCGGCCGCTTATTTGTGCCCTTGGGCATCTCTTATATTTTGGCGATTTTACTATCATTACTCGTCGCGCTGACTTTAACGCCGGCGCTTTGTTACGCGTTGCTAGGAAACTCACATCTTGAAACGGCAGAACCAACATTTATGCTGAAGATAAAATCGCTATATCAACGCGCCCTTATTGCCGTTCATCACCACTTCAAAATAATAGCTACTGCGGGATTATTGCTCTTTTCCATTAGCCTCTCCGCCTTTTTTAACCTGGAGCACAAACTGCTTCCTGAATTACGCGAGGGCCATTACATCGTCCATACCACCAGCATTCCCGGAACGTCATTAACCGAATCCATCCGCATCGGCAGCCGGTTAACCCAGCAGTTCATGAAAATCCCCAGCATCGAATCAGTCTCGCAATGGGCTGGACGGGCGGAGCGCGGCGCCGACACCTACGGCAGCCACTACAGCGAGTATGAAATCCGTCTCAAACCAAGCTCGGGTGAAGAACAGCAGCGCGTACTAAAAAGCCTGCGCGAGATTCTTAACGGATTTCCGGGAATCGTGTACGAGGCGAATACTTTTTTGACCGAGCGTGTCGATGAAACCATTGCCGGTTACACTTCACCCATCGCTGTTAACATTTTTGGTAGCGACCTTAACGATCTGGATAAAAAAGCGCAAGAAGTCGCCAATATTTTGCGAAGTATTCCGGGTGCAGAAAACATTCAAGTACGCTCTCCTCCCGGCACGCCATTGCTGCAAGTTCATCTGGATGTTAACAAACTGAATTTTTGGGGCGTCACGCCTGATCAAGTCCTGTTATGCCTACAGGCTGCCTATGAAACGACAACGGTAGGCAAGCTGTTTGAAGCTAACCAAATATACGATATCACCGTAACAGTACCTCCCGAACTGAAAACAGATATCGATACGATTGGCGAACTTCCCCTGAACACGGCGGATGGCAAAATTATTCGTTTGGATCAAGTGGCGGAAATTAAGCCCAATACCGGTCGTTACAATATCCTGCATCAAAATTTACAACGTAAGCAAACCGTTACGGCCAACATAATGAGCGGAGACATGGACGCATTTATCCAACGATTTAAAAATGAAGTTACTGAAAAAATAACTTTTTCCATCGACTCTCACGTGGAATTCACTGGCGCGGCAGTGGAACAAGCCAACTCAAGGCATAAGCTTTATCTACATGCATTGTTTGCTGCGGCCGGGGTCTTAATTTTTATATACCTGGCTATTGGTAATTTAAGACAAGTCCTGTTAACCCTGGTTAACCTGCCCTTTGCCCTCGTCGGCGGAATTCTTGCCGTAATTATTACTCACGCTCCGCTTTCCGTTGGATCGGTCGTTGGCTTTATCACTCTATTTGGCATCACGGTAAGAAACACCATCATGCTGTTATCGCATTGCCAGTACTTAACCCAAAAAGAAGGAAGGGCATGGAATCTCGAAACCATCACTCAGGCGGCACAAGAACGGCTGCCTTCGATTTTAATGACGGCGTTAGTCACCGCGCTGGCCATGTTGCCTATCGCCTTCAACAGCGACAATCCCGGCTCAGAAATCATGGGGCCGATGGCGACAATCATTATCGGCGGGTTATTCTCTTCCACAGCGCTTAACCTGTTATTGTTTCCATGTATGCTCTACCGATTCGGAAAACAAAATCTTTAGGATAAAATTATTGGGAGCAATTTTAAAATGCAAAATTCTGATCCATACTTGAGCTGTTTACTTATGCTTGTTGTGACTAATTGGAAATAGCTATCCGTAAAAATTAACCAAGCTAAACACTGGATTGATGGTGAATGAGATCAAGCTTTGACAGGTCAACAATTTTAATGAATCACAATCCGAATGCAGAATCGAGTATTCCTGGTGAAAATACGATCAAGGTTAACCATCTTTAACTATTAATAGTTTAAAATAGCAACTGATTTTCAAGTAAACGCAGCTCTTTTGCCGAGAAATAACTCCGACCTTCCCATCTTAAGAACACCGCATGATAAAAAAAGACATTCAAAGGACTTACCAGATTGCTTCAGGAAATAAACTCAAGAGGTTAATAAAATGCTATCGCGCACCCGGAGTACGCGCTGTAGTCACACTGCGATTTGGACAATGGCTATTAAAGCGAAATCTGCTGATCAGGTTGTTCCTAACCCCCATCTATTTGTTCTTGAATTACCGGACAAAAACTCTTTGGGGTATCGAAATACCAAGAGGAGTCGAAATTGGCGAAGGTTTTTATATTGGGCATTTTGGCGGCATCGTCATCTCTGATGAAGCCAAAATCGGAAAAAATTTCACGATCTCCCAACAAGTGACGATTGGGGTCTCCGGCCAAGGCGATAAATACGGCTGCCCTACAATCGGAGACGATGTTTATATTGCCCCCGGAGCCAAAGTATTCGGAAAAATCACCATAGGCAATAATGTCAAAATCGGAGCCAATGCTGTCATCCATAAAGATTTGCCCGAGAATGCGATTGCAGTTTTAGACCCGGGTTTCAAGATTATTTCTTATAAAGGAAATATTCCCGGGAAGGCTTCTGTGAACCAGGATTCAAACCCCTAAACCAAATAAGAGATATTTGAGAATAGTTAACTAAAATGCGTTTTAGTGATCAATTTAAGATATCGCTCATACCTTGAAATCGCTATCGTGCCCTCTTCAGCTGACTTTCTCACCGCGCAGCCCTTATCTTTTTCATGGCGGCAGTCGTTGAACTGGCATTTTTCCATTAACGGTTGAAACTCTCTAAAACCCGAGGCCAAATCTCGCCGGCTAAGGTCGGCCAATCCGAATATCGATACGCCTGGACTGTCAATCAACATCCCACCATTTTCCATATGGTATAACGTCGCCGCTGTAGTCGTATGGCGACCATGTTTGGTAGTTTTTGAAATCGTATTGGTTTTAATATCCTTGTCGGGAATTATCGCACTGGTAAGAGATGATTTTCCAACTCCCGATTGACCGGCAAATAAACTGGTTTGTTGCTGCAACGTCGATTTCAACTGCTCAATTCCCTCACCTGTGATTGTACTGGTACGAATAATCGAATAACCCAGATTTTGGTAATTCAGCAGCTCTTTATCGATAGTTTCAGCTTTTTCGATATCAATCTTATTGACTATCAAGGCAACAGCAATATTGCTGTTTTCACAAACTGCAAGATATTGGTCTACTAATAAAAAATCGGGTTCTGGTTCGACAGCGATAACGGCGTAAACCGTATCGATATTAGCGGCGACAGGCCTGGTTTTATTATTACGACAGGGACGCGTTAGCAAGGAACGCCGGGGCAGGATGGCTTCAATCCGGCCTTGTTCAGGAGCGGTCGACGACCACATGACCTTATCGCCGACAGTGATCGTTTCAAGCTTTCTTAGTGGCTGGCAGAGAATGATCTGGTTATCATGCTCCACAGCGATACCTTGGCCTACATGAGAAATGACCAAGCCTTCCCAGAGCATAGGTTAAGCAGTGCGCATCTTACTTTCCAAATGTTCGATACGGATGGCTGCTGGCGGATGGCTGTAGTGAAACGCCGAATACAAAGGATCAGGCGTTAAGGTACTGGCGTTTTCCTCGTAAAGCTTAACCAAACCGCTAATCATCTTGCTGGCTTGCGCGTTGGCAGCGGCAAAATCATCGGCCTCAAACTCGAATTTGCGCTGGAAATAAGCACTGATTGGTTGCATGAAAAAGGTGAACACCGGTGAGACCAGCATAAACAGCAACAAGGCGGCGGCATTAGAAGCCTGTTGGACTCCCAGACCGTTATAAAACCATTGTTGGTTAATCAGCCAGCCCAGCACGGCAAAACCAATCAAGCTCATGATGGACGTGGCAATTAACATTTTGATGACATGCTTACGTTTGAAATGGCCTAATTCATGCGCCAACACGGCTTCCAGCTCTTCTTCATCCAGTGAATCGACCAAGGTATCGAAGAAAACAATGCGTTTATTGTTACCGATGCCGGTGAAATAGGCGTTGCCGTGTCCTGAGCGTTTGGAGCCGTCCATAATAAAGATACCCTGGCTGTTAAACCCGCACCGCGCCAAAAGCCCTTGAATCCTTGCTTTTAATGAACCTTCTTCCATGGGGGTAAATTTATTGAAAAGCGGTGCAATGACGGTAGGAAATAACCAGCTCATCAATAACGAAAACGTGATCAAAATTAACCACGCCCAAAACCACCAGAATGAACCCACGCTGTCCATTACCCATAGTATCAAAGCAAGAATAGGCAAACCTATTACCGCACCCAACCCAAGTTGCATCAAATGGTCTTTTACGAACTGGTTAACCGTACTTTTGTTAAAACCATATTTTTCCTCAATGACAAAGGTTTGATACCAGCTGGTGGGAATATCCACGATGGCCATAAACATGAATACGGTTGCCAATGCTGCAATGCCAAGCCATATCGACGAACTGATGTGCCCGCTCCAGAATTCAAAAGCCGTATTGATGCCGCCACCAACGGTTAACAAAAGTAAAACCAGAATGCCGATGACGCCGTCTATAATCCCTAACCGCCCTTTTTCAATAGTGTAATCCGCCGCTTTTTGATGAGCTTCCAAAGACACCCGATCTTTGAACGCTTCCGGCACGGCGGCGCGATGACTGGCAACGTAACTGGATTGCCGACGCGCCAACCAGAATTGAACGGAATAGGAAATAACCAGCGCAATTAAAAAAATTATTGTAAAGCTGTTCATGACTTAATTTTCGTAGGGTTAAGGTCTAGGTGTACTGTTTAGCCAATGCTACACTAACTATAGGTAAATTAATATAACGGAAAAATCAAATGGTACAAGACACCCAAAATCTCATATGGATTGATTTGGAAATGACGGGTTTGGATCCGGACAAAGATTTAATCATTGAGATTGCCACGGTGGTGACCGATAAAAATCTTAACATTCTTGCCCAGGGTCCAGCGCTCGCAATAAACCAGCCCGATAGCGCGCTTTTGGCGATGGACGACTGGAACCAGAAACATCATGGCGAATCCGGCTTAATCGAAAGGGTGCGGGCTTCCATGATTCCGGCAAAAGAAGCCGAGCATTTAACGCTGGAGTTTTTAAAAGAATGGGTTCCGGAAAGAACTTCACCCATGTGCGGCAACACCATAGGTCAAGACCGGCGTTTTCTTTGCCGATATATGCCTAAACTGGAAGCGTATTTTCATTATCGCAGCATTGACGTATCCACTTTGAAAGAACTTGCTGCACGCTGGGCGCCTAAACTTAAAGATGGCTTTCAGAAAGAAACCAGGCACGAAGCCATGGCGGATATTTTAGAATCCATTGAAGAACTTCGCTATTACCGCGAACATTTCATTGCCTACAAAAATGGCGACAATTAACCAGCGTTGGCATTGATCAAGTCAAGATGAATCAAGTTGTCGCAATCGCTTTAGGCGGCTCTTTTGGTGCGGTCTTCCGGTTTTTTGTATCTACCGGCGTGTATCAATGGTTAGGGCGCGATTTTCCTTATGGCACTCTGGCGGTTAACATCATTGGTTCTTTTCTCTTGGGATTGTTAACCGAAGGGCTTATTGTGCAGCGTATCGCCATCGCCCACGATTATCGAGCGGCTATTCTTATCGGCTTTATAGGAGCGTTCACGACGTTTTCAACTTTTTCATTGGAAACTGTCAATTTGCTGGAGCAAGGTTTTTACCTCAAGGCCTTAACCAATATTTTTGCCAGTGTCAGCGCCTGTCTTCTGGCGGTGTGGCTGGGCTTGCTATCTACTCGTATCTTATTTTTCTGGTCGGAAGGTGCGATAAACTGGCAAGGTCACACCATTCCATATGCGTTAGCCGCCATCAACACCATCGGCGCTTTCCTCATCGGCTTGATCAGCATCATCTTGATTAACAAAACTGCCTTGTCCGAACATGATGCAGCGACTTTATTAACCTTAACCAGCGGTATTTTTATCGTCTTGTCCGGTTTATATATCGTCCTGTTTTTAATCGACCAAGGCTATTCATTTTCAAACCAGCTCCCTGCCCTCTTGATGGCTTTTGCCGGCAATACCTTGATGTGTTTGTTGTTCATTACATTGGGGTATTTGACTGGAAAAGACATATAATCGCAGGTTTTTATAGGTAATTTAGCGTTATGTTGGATCCCCGTTTATTCAGAACCGAACTCGATAACGTCGTCGCACAACTTAACCGGCGGTCATTCAGCTTTGATAGCGCCGCTTATCTGGCGCTGGAAAACAGGCGTAAGCAAGCTCAGGTTCTTACTCAGGAATTGCAAAACGAGCGTAACAGCCGCTCCAAAGCCATTGGCCAGGCGAAGGCCAAAGGCGAAGACGTGCAACCCATCATGGCGCAAGTGGCGCATTTGGGCGATGAGCTTAAAGCTGCCGAAACTGAACTGGAACACATCCAGCAGCTTTTGTCCGCCATGCTGGAAGTGATTCCCAACATTCTGGATGAGTCGGTACCAGACGGCAAAAATGAAGAAGCCAATGTTGAAATCAGCCGTTGGGGTGAACCGAAAAAATTCGATTTTACGCCGAAAGACCATGTCGAATTAGGCGCAAAGAATGGGCTGGTTGATTTCGAATTAGGCGCAAAAATCGCCAGCGCCCGTTTTGTAGTGTTGAATGGCGCAATCGCAAGATTACAACGCGCGATTATCCAGTTGATGCTGGATACCCATACCGGCGAACACGGTTACTCGGAAACCTATGTCCCCTTTCTGGTTAACGCAAACAGCTTGTACGGTACAGGTCAATTACCTAAGTTCGAAGCTGATTTATTCAAGGTTAACCACGATCCTGATTTCTATCTTATTCCTACTGCGGAAGTTCCGGTCACCAACATCGTGCGCGATGTCATTATCGAGGCCAAAGACCTGCCGTTAAAATTTGCCTGCCACAGCCCCTGTTTCCGCAGTGAAGCCGGCGCCTACGGGCGCGATGTAAAAGGCATGATCCGCCAGCATCAATTTGAGAAAGTCGAAATCGTGCAAATTGTCCGACCCGACGATTCCGTCCGCGCACACGAAGAACTCACGCGCCACGCCGAGATCATTCTGGAAAAACTCAAGTTACCTTACCGCAAGATGCTCTTATGCGCGGGCGATACAGGCTTTTCATCAAGCAAAACTTACGATCTGGAAGTGTGGCTGCCAGGACAAGGTGTGTACCGGGAAATATCCTCTTGCAGTAACTTCAAGGATTTTCAGGCACGCCGCCTGCAAGCACGCTGGCGCAACCCAGAAACCGGCAAGCCGGAATTGGTGCATACTTTGAATGGTTCAGGATTAGCGGTAGGAAGGACATTGATTGCCGTCATGGAAAATTATCAAGATGAACATGGGCGTATTTATATCCCAGAGGTGTTGTTGCCGTTTATGGGCGGGGTTAAGGTTATTGGATAATTTGGAAACCGTCATTCCGGCAGGGATTGCCAGAATCCAGAACACAGGGATGTAAAAATGATGTGTCGCAAACGCGACGATTTTTTAATCGGGTATCTCACACCCGAAGGCGAAATACTTTCTTTTGTGTCGCCAAGCCACATGGATGTGGTGAATGCGGCTTATGCAGTACCCAAGGGCATAAAGAACAATTTTCCGCAAAAGAAAGAATCCAAAGAAAAGGCGACCCGGATGCCGCTTGCATCCTGCGCTTCTCGCACTTGTGCCCTCTGTGTATTTATAAGGGGTTGCCCCAACTGGGATAAATCAAAACGGACTTCCTGTCCCTTTGACAACGTGCGGCATCCCTGCCGCACCCCTAACGGGCAATTCCTGGTAAATGCTCCGATGCTCAGCGCGGCATACGGGAGATGGGGTAATTGTAGGTTGGGGTGAACTTGTGAACCCCAACAAATATAATAGCCAATGTCATGTTGGGGTTCGTCCCTCACCCCAACCTATGCGCTATGGGGCTTTATTCTCCAATATCTATGGGTGTGGCAGGTGCTACAAAAACATTGCTACGAGTTGCTTTCGACCTACGTTCCGAGGTTTCCTTTAATCTGTCAATTTGATCAAGTAAATTTTCTTTTGTTGAGTTTGAGGAGGCTATGTCTGCCCGTAAAGTATTTAGCTGACCCCTCATGTCTTCAGCGGTTAATGAACTTGCTTTTATTTGATCATCAAGCGCTTGCTTTCTCTGCTCAAGTTTTGATGCTTCGAGTTCTAGTCGTTCTTTTCTTATCTCGGCTAGTTGCTGTTTCCTTTCTTGGGACGAAAATTGAATCAAATTTCCAATTAGCGAACCACTAAGGCTCCAATACCTAACCAAGTTGCCGGTTGTTTAAAAAACGGTTTTGAAAGATTCTCAGTTTCAATTTGGAGCTTGCGTATTTTCCATTGGAGCTTGTCGCTTTCTGAATACTGCTCAGATTTTAATTTAGTAGGAATTAAAGGTTTATTTTCCATAGAGAATAGCTACACACCTATCTTGGATAATCACAATTGTTACAAAAATTAGTTAACGTCAATTTTCCACGTAAATAATTCAATCCGTTGATACCATTTCTCCAAATCAAACGCAAGCGGTTAAGTAAGCACTTGAGGTTGATAAGGCCGTAAGTCGTATAAATGTGGATTAGCCGCGTTAACAGGCGGTCTTTACGTTTTGTTTGAGTGATGGGCGCGGCCGTAATCCACCGAATGTGGAGATTGCTGATATGGTGGATTATTTATGCCCTTGGTGTACGCACGCGGTAAGTTATTGCTTATCTGAAAACTCGGGGGGCGCGTGTCTAATCCGCCAATTTTCGACAATCGTCTATTTCCACTATGCCGCGCGTTGCCGGAGGAGCAGATAGTTTCTTCCATCGTCCCTAGCTATCGCCCTTGCCGGAATGACAAATATACATCCCGCAGGCGGCATTTGTTATTGAATACACAAAGCACACATCGTATGCTATTATGCGTCGTATGAAACACTACACTTGGAGTCCTGAAAAGAACAAGATGCTCAAAAAAGAACGTGGCGTTGGTTTTGAAGACGTGGTGTTTCACATTGACGCGGGTGATGAGGTTGATGTCTTGGAACATCCCAACAAAGAACGTTACCCAAACCAAAAAATCTCGGTTGTTCTTATCGAGGGCTACGCTTATTTGGTACCTTTCGTTGAGTCGGATACTGAAATTTTTCTAAAAACCATCATTCCCAGCCGTAAAGCCACAAAACTATATGTAGGTGACCACAATGAAAAAACTTGATCCAGAAGAACAAGCACTATTAGATGATTTTGATGAAGGTATTCTCACCCAAGTTCCAGACCTCAAGTCTGAACTTGAACGGCACAAAGGCTATGCTGCGTCGACATTTCAAAAGGACAGCCGCATCAACATACGTATTTCATCCAAAGACTTACGCTTGCTGCAAAAACGTGCGTTGAGTGAGGGCTTGCCTTATCAAACGCTTATTTCCAGTCTCTTACATAAATATGTCGAGGGGCGGTTAACGGAACATAGCTAGTATCTACCTGTATATCAATTACGAACAGTGAACTTTACATTGTTCAATTCCTTTAGAACTAAACTTCTCTCAGAAAAAGAATAAATGACCATCAGAACCCGCTTTGCCCCCAGCCCCACCGGCTATTTACACGTCGGCGGTGCCCGTACCGCGCTGTTTTCCTGGCTTTATGCCCGTAAACACAATGGAAAGTTCATCTTAAGGATTGAAGATACCGACCTTGAACGCTCTACGCAGGAATCGGTCGATGCCATCCTGCAAGGCATGGATTGGCTGGGGCTAAACTATGATGAAGGGCCGTTTTACCAAACCCATTGCTTTGACCGCTACAAGGAAGTCATCCAGCAATTGTTGGATCAAGGCGATGCCTACCGGTGTTATTGCAGCAAAGATGAATTGGAAGCGTTACGCAACGAGCAGATGGCTAACAAGGAAAAGCCCCGCTATAACGGTAAATGCCGAGATTTGACCGAGGCAAAGCAAGACAGGGATTTTGTCATCCGTTTTAAAAATCCGGAAAGCGGCGATGTGGTCATCGACGATTTAGTTAAAGGACAAATTGTCATCAACAATAAGGAACTGGATGATTTGATTATCGCCCGTTCCGATGGCTCGCCGACGTATAACTTAACTGTGGTGGTAGATGACATGGACATGGCGATCACCCATGTGATTCGTGGCGACGACCATGTTAATAACACGCCTCGGCAGATCAATATCCTTAAAGCATTAGGTACTGACCTGCCTAAGTATGCCCATCTGCCGATGATATTAGGCACGGACGGCGCAAGGTTGTCCAAGCGCCACGGCGCGGTGAGCGTGATGCAGTTTCGCGACGAGGGCTATCTGCCAGAAGCATTATTGAATTATTTGGTGCGCTTGGGCTGGTCGCATGGCGATCAGGAAGTTTTTTCCATCGATGAAATGATCGAGCATTTCGAACTTGAAGACATCAATCCTTCGGCGGCTTCGTTTAATATGGAAAAGCTTCTGTGGCTGAATCATCATTACATCATGAGCGGCGACCCGGTGCATGTTGGCAAGCATTTGGTTTGGCACCTGGAAGAACGTGGCATTGATGTTAACCAAGGCCCTGAAACTGCCAACGTTGTGATGGCACAACGGGAACGGTGTAAAACCCTAGTAGACATGGCAAATGCGAGCCTTTATTTTTACCAGGATTTTGACCAATACGACGAAAAAGCGGCGAAAAAGAATTTTACTGCCGATTCCATTCAAGTACTGGTTAACCTGAGTGAAGAATTTTCAAAACTTTCGACATGGGAAGCCGAACCGCTGCATGAAGTCGTCATCAAGCTGGCGGAAACGATGAACCTGGGCTTGGGTAAAGTCGCCCAACCCCTACGGGTTGCTGTCTGCGGCTCGTCGGCATCACCAGCAATCGACATTACTTTGGCTTTGTTGGGTCGAAAAACTACTCTGGCACGTATCCAAAAAGCCATCGATTACATCAATACTGCAAATTAATATTGGACATCCTACGTAATTATTGTAGAATGCGCCTTCTCAGTTGAGGGGCCATAGCTCAGCTGGGAGAGCGCTTGCATGGCATGCAAGAGGTCAGCGGTTCGATCCCGCTTGGCTCCACCAATATACTGAATAATTTCCTAGGTGAACAAAGTTTTTTGTCCCCATCGTCTAGCGGCCTAGGACACTGCCCTTTCACGGCGGTAACAGGGGTTCGAACCCCCTTGGGGACGCCATACACAAAGGCTGTCATTTGACAGCCTTTTTTATGCCTGAAATTTTTACCTAAAAATGATAAATACTTAAAATCATCTTTTTAAGCCTTATTTCTATATTTTTATTCGAAAGTCGGTATTTGCAGAAAATGAAGAAGATATTGAACAAAAGCTTTATCACTAATTTTCTTTCAGTGGTCGTCATCGCCATTGGCTATGTCAGCCCCATTTATCAGGAACTCATCAAGTCGATCGGTTTTTTTGCTTTATCGGGCGCAATAACCAATTGGTTGGCGATTTACATGTTGTTTGAGAAGGTACCATTACTTTACGGCTCGGGCGTTATCCCAAATCGATTCGAAGAATTTAAGGCCTCCATCAAAAACCTTATGATGGAGCAATTCTTTACTACCAAAAATATCGAACAATTTATCGAAAACGAAGAAAAAAAAGGCAGCAAGATTCTTAACCTTGAACCATTGATGAATGCCGTTGATTATGAGCGAATTTTCGATGGTTTGACTGATACCATCATGATGTCTTCTTTTGGCGGCATGCTGCAAATGATGGGAGGCGTCAGTGCTTTACAGCCGTTAAAAGCACCTTTTACCGATAAAATGCGTTCATCTTTAGTGGCGTTAACGGAATCCGAGCGTTTCAAAACCGCCTTATCAGAAGGCTTGGATGCGCACCGAATCGGTACGGATATTATCGACAAAATCGAGATTGTCATTGATACAAGACTTAGTGAATTGACTCCCCAGTTAGTTAAAGAAATGGTGCAAAGCATCATTCGAGAACATTTGGGCTGGCTAGTGGTTTGGGGCGGAATTTTCGGTGCTGTAATGGGAGCAGCTTTTGTCTACGCCTGATGGAAACTGTAGACTTAGCCTACGAGGAGTTAGGCACCGAAAACACAAATAGCCTTTTAATTTTACACGGCTTTTTTGCATCTTCCCGAAATTGGCGAGCCATTAGCGATAAACTAGCAATAAACTACCATGTGTTTGTGCCGGATATGCGCAATCACGGAAGATCGCCCCATCACAATCAAATGGATTATCCGTCAATGGCGGCTGATGTATTGGCTTTCATGCATAAGCACAACTTGAATTCAGTCAACCTGATGGGCCACAGCATGGGTGGTAAAATTGCCATGTGGTTAGCTCTGCATTATCCCGAAATAATAAACAAAATGATTATTGTGGATATCGCCCCAAAACGATACGATCATAGTTTCGATAAAATCCTTTACGCCTTGGCTAATCTTCCCCTTGCAGAATTGCAAAACCGCAAGCAGGCCGAAGCCTTGTTGACCGAATCAATCTCTCAACAAGAATACCGGCAGTTTTTACTGCAAAATCTTGTTCTCGCCAATGGCAAGTATCAATGGCGCATTGATTTGTCTATCTACCTCAAAACTGCACACCACATTGCCAGCTTTCCTGAAACAGCCTCATTACTGCCGTTTGGAAGGGAGGCACTGTTTTTAGCCGGTGCTGAATCCAGTTACGTTAACCCAAATGACATGCAAACATTGTTTCCAAATAGCCAATACAGGTCAATCGAAGATGCTGGACACTGGTTACATGTGCAAAAACCAGAAGTTTTTTTACAAGAGGTTGAAAGTTTTTTGCAAAGAGGAGGATAATTGAAACTTATAATTAATTTTTGTTGAACTTTGGCAGAAATTTTCAATCAAGCTAAACTTAGGTTTGCTCAAAAAAAAATTTACAAGATTTTATATTTAGTCAAAAGAAACACTGGTTATATAACTGATTAAAAATATGGAACCGATCAACATAATTCTTGTTTGCCATTAATTTATAATAAAAATAAAGGAGAAATTGGATGTCTAAAGGTCAAAATTTACAGGATAATTTTCTAAACGCCCTGAGGAAGGAGCATACGCCAGTCTCTATATTTCTGGTTAACGGGATCAAATTACAAGGAAAGATAGATTCTTTTGACCAATACGTCATTATGCTGAAAAACACGATTAACCAAATGGTCTATAAACATGCCATTTCAACCATTGTTCCAGGAAAAAGCGTCAAAATGTCACGGGATGAAGAAACTGTTGAAGATTGATTCTATCTATTTGGTGGCATGAATTCATTTGCTGGAAATCAGGATTTTATTTGGGTGAGGTATACCATTGTTTGATCGCCCGGAATCGGGTGAAAAAGCCATCCTTGTCCATTTGACCCTGCAAACGACTGATCAAGAAGATCTTCTTGAACTGAAAGAACTCGCCAAATCTGCAGGCACACAGCCGGTAGAGATCATTACGGGTACACGTAAAAGCCCCGACGCCAAATATTTTGTTGGTACCGGCAAACTTGATGAAATCAAGGCCGCTGTCGAGAGGCATTCGGCAGATATTGTCTTGTTCAACCACCAATTATCACCTAGCCAAGAACGAAATCTGGAAAAATATCTGGGAGTCCGTGTTGTCGACCGAAACGGCTTGATTCTCGATATTTTCGCGCAACGGGCAAAATCCTTCGAAGGAAAATTGCAAGTCGAGCTGGCACAGCTAAAACATTTATCTACCCGTTTAGTGCGGGGCTGGACCCACCTTGAAAGACAAAAAGGCGGTATCGGCTTAAGGGGTCCTGGCGAAACTCAGCTGGAAACCGACAGACGATTGCTCGGGTTACGTATCAAACAACTACAAAAACGCCTTGAGAAAGTGGATAAACAGCGCTCCCAAGGTCGGAGCCAACGGAAAAAAGCAGAAACCCCAACAGTTTCTTTGGTCGGCTACACCAATGCCGGCAAATCTACGCTATTTAACCGGTTAACCGGATCGTTAACCTATGCCGCCGACCAATTGTTCGCTACTCTTGATCCGACTTTGCGGCACTTTACGCTGCCAAACAACGGTGAGATAGTATTAGCCGACACAGTTGGCTTTATCCGCCATTTGCCGCATGAACTGGTCGCCTCTTTCAAATCCACTCTACAAGAAGCAAGCGAAGCGGATTTGCTGCTTCATGTAATCGACGCTAATTCAGAGCATAGAGATGAAATCATTGCCGAGGTTAACCGCGTCCTCGGAGAAATAGGCGCAGGCAACATCAAGACCATCGAAATATTCAACAAAATTGACTTGCTACCTGAAAGAGTGCCCAGAATTGACCGTAATGACACCGGCGAGGCTATCAGGGTTTGGTTATCTGCAGAAACCGGGCAAGGTATTGAACTTCTGCACCAAGCCTTGACAGAACAGTTTGCGAATACTAAATCCAAGAAAAAATGTCGTTTACGACCCGACCAAGGCAATATCCGTGCTAAATTATTTTCTTGCGCAAAAATTATAGAAGAGCATATTAATGATGCTGGCGATAGTGAATTGACAATCGAAATAGATAACAGGCACTTGGGTTTGTTGAAATCAATTGAAACAGAAGACATTTTTCTTGTTTAAATTTAACAAACGCTAATCACTTTTTACAGCTATCGCATAGCGCTAGAACATTCGCAATTATAATCCGTTGATTTACGATACAATTGAAAAGTACGTATATACCGAGTGAAGATAAATCATTGATTAACCCTGCACGCAAAACAATAACAAATAAAACCCATAGTGGAGCATATATTATGTCGTGGAATGAACCAGGTGGTGACAATAAAGATCCTTGGAGTGGTCGAGGAGGCGATCAGAAAGGGCCTCCCGATTTAGATGAAGCAATAAAAACATTACAGGAAAAGCTGGGCAATCTTTTTGGCGGCAGCAAAGACGGTGGCAACGGCCCCTCAGGCTACTTTTTTCGGGCGATGCCAAAAAGAATCTGGGGTATGTTGCTCTGGGGATCGTTGCCCTGTGGTTTTTGAGTGGTCTATACATCGTAGACGAAGGTAAGCATGGTGTCGAAACCCAGTTCGGCAGATACACCAGAACAACTAACTCCGGCTTGAACTGGCATTTACCAGCTCCGATTGAGACTGTCGAAAAGGTTAATGTGAAGCAACAACGTTATATAGAAATCGGTTACCGAACTGGCGGTAACGGGCAGACACAGGGCTCCATTTCAATGCCGAAGGAAGCGTTAATGCTAACACGTGACGAAAATTACGTAGACATTCAGATAGCCGTTCAATTTCAGGTAAAGGATGCGAAAGCGTTTTTGTTTAACCTTGCTGATCCTGAAGCGACATTGAAACAAGTAACCGAAAGTGTTCTACGTGGCGTTATCGGCGGCAGCAACATGGATTTCGTGTTGACCGAAGGTAGAAGCGAAATTGTGTCTCAAGTTAGGAAAGAAATTCAGCAAGTAATGGATTTCTATAATTCAGGCATTCAAGTGACCAGTGTTAACCTACAGGATGCACAGCCGCCTGAGCAAGTGCAGAATGCTTTTGCTGATGCAATAAAAGCACGGGAAGATCAGCAACGTTTTATCAATGAAGCTGAAGCTTACTCCAATGATATTGTGCCTAAGGCACGAGGGTTAGCGGCCAGAAAACTGCAGGAAGCCCAAGGTTACAAAGAACAGGTGATTGCTCAGGCAGAAGGTGAAACAAACCGGTTTACTAAACTACTTGTGAATATAAAAAAGCGCCAGCGGTAACTAGGCAAAGGCTTTACTAGAAGCGATGGAAACAGTATTATCAGAAACGTCGCCAATAATGGTTGATGTTAAAGCGCTCAACAATATGCTCTACTTACCATTCGATAAAATAGCGCATTTGAAACAATCCGAAGTTCAAATTGAAGATTCGTTTCTACACAATCGGTTAATTCTCCCCGTACACCAGAACGGCAGCTAGCTAATAACATTTATCGGTGGAGGATGAACGGCAACAAGTCACTGAAAGAACTAACACCGTGGTCGTGATCGGGACTCAAGGGGACGCTAATGTTAGATAATAAAATTTTAATGGCTTAGTCGCATGTAACTTTCTTGGGGATGTTGAGCGTCTTCACCGTCGATCAGACTGAGAAAGCAATCAAATTTAAATTTGGACAAATACAAAAGTCAGATTATGAACCTGGTTTACATTTTCAATGGCCACTAATCAACAACGTTAAAAAATTTGATTCCCGCATGCAGACTATGGATTCAAATCCTGAACGTTTTTTAACGTCTGAAAAGAAAAACGTAATTGTTGATTCCTTTGTAAAATGGCGCATTGGTGACGTAAATAAGTTTTACACGGTGGTTTCCGGGAATGCTATACAAGCCAATTTGCGATTAGATCAAATTATCAAAGATGCGTTTCGGGATGAGTTTGGTAAACGAAATATAAAACAATTGGTATCAACTGATCGCGAAGCAATTCGCGATATTTTGATTAAAAACTGCCAAACCGATGGCAGCTAATCTTGGGTTTAGAGATTATTGATGTCAGGGTAAAACGTATCGATCTTCCAGAAGAAGTCAGTAGTTCGGTATTTCGGCGAATGGAAGCAGAACGTGAAAGAGTTGCCCGTGAATTTAGATCCCAAGGTGCAGAAGCTGCTGAAAAAATTCGTGCAGATGCCGACAGGCAACGAGTAGTCACGTTTGCAAATGCATTCAAAGAAGCAGAAAAACTACGCGGTGAAGGTGATGCAAAATCGACCGAAATCTACGCAAATGCTTACGGCGCTGACTGCCGAATTCTTTAACGTTCAGCCGAAGTCTTAACGCATACAAAAAGACATTTTCCGGTCAGCGGCAGTATGATGGTACTAGATCCAGCCTCTGATTTCTTTAAGTACTTTAAAAATCAGAATGCAGGGCCATAAAAAAGTAAAAGCGTAAGCAAGCAAATCGAAGTTACATAGGTCTATTATTGACGCTTTAGGCAATCTTTATAGCTAAAACAGTTAAAAAAAAAACGCTCCATCAGGAGCGTTTTGTTTGAGTAGGTACTTGAAAATATGCAACAAAATAACTCATGGCTACTTCCCGAAGGCATAGAAGAAATTATACCTGAAGAGGCAATGTGCCTTGAGATATTGCGTAAACGTACTATTGGAATTGTTACCAACTGGGGATACGAACTGGTTATTCCGCCTATGATCGATTTCATCGATTCGTTATTAACCGGGTCTGGACACGATCTCGATTTACAAACCTTCAAATTAACTGACCAGATAAGCGGTAGAACCCTTAGGTCTTAGGGCCGATATGACACCACAAGTCGCGAGATTGGATGCCCACCATTTCCAACATGACGGTCCGAACCGATCTGTGTTATGTTGGTACAGTGCTGCATACGCGTGGCGATCACTTGGAAAAATCCAGAAGCCCGATGCAAATCGGTGCCGAACTTTATGGTCATGACGGAATTGAAAGTGATGTCGAAATTATTCGTTTGATGCTGGAAATGCTGGCCTTGTCGGGCTTACAAGATGTCCATATTGACCTTGGACACGTTGGAATTGTTCGTGCGCTATCTGAACAGGCTAAATTAGATCAAACCACGCAAGATACCCTGTTTGATATCTTGCAACGAAAAGCCAGGCCTGAGTTGGAAGAGTTAATAGCTGAATTAAATATTAAACAAGAATTAAAGGCAATGCTCCTACAATTGCCTGTACTTAATGGCAACTTAGAAACCCTTGAAAATGCAAGGGAGATTTTTCGTAACGCTGACCAGACGGTCAAATTCGCTTTGGATAATTTGCAAGCCATAGCCACTAAGTTATCTGCCCGTCACCCAATGTTACCAGTAAGCTTCGATATGGCGGAACTCCGTGGCTACCACTATCATACGGGGGTTATTTATTCCGCTTTTGTACCGACTACTCGGCAGAGAAATCGCACGTGGTGGTCGCTATGACAATATCGGCTCTGTTTTTGGACGTGCTCGTCCTGCAACTGGTTTCAGTTCCGATCTTAAAATTGTTAGCTCAACTCAATAAACGCTGATAAAAAGCCACCCAATCAAAAGATTTTTGCGCCTGATTCGAGCGATTCAGCGCTTACCGATATTATTAGGGATTTACGCACCCAAAATCAAATTATCATTCAGCAATTGCCCGGCCAATGCAGGTACTGCCAAAGAATTAGGATGTAATGCTATACTCGTTCAAGAAAAAGATACCTGGGTTGCCAGGAAATTAGATTAAGTTTTTGGAATCAAGATGGGAAAAAACGTTGTAATAATCGGTACTCAATGGGGTGATGAAGGCAAGGGGAAACTGGTTGACTTGTTAACCGAGCAAGTACATGCAGTTGTGCGCTTCCAAGGCGGACATAATGCCGGTCATACCTTGGTAATAAAAGGTAAGAAAACAGTACTCCATCTCATACCATCCGGCATACTAAGAGAAAATGTCCTATGCATGATTGGTAACGGCGTTGTTTTGTCGATGAATGCTTTGATGGAAGAAATTGGAATTCTGGAAAATGCCGGCATTTCTGTTAGGAATCGATTGTTAATCAGCGAAGCCTGTACTCTAATTTTACCTGGACATGTTGCTATCGATAAAGCCAGAGAAATTGCGAAGGGTACGAAAGCCATAGGCACTACCGGTCGCGGTATCGGACCAGCATACGAAGATAAAGCCGGTCGGAGAGGATTGCGCGCAGGAGATTTGCTTAACGAGCAAGTTTTCGCCGAAAAACTGAAAGAATTACTCGAATATCATAATTTCCTGCTTGGCTATTACAAAGCACCGCCTTTGGATTATCAACAAACACTGGAAGCAGCCTTACGTTTGGGCGAACAAATTAAACCCATGTTAAGCGATGTTGGGGAAGCCCTGTACATGCATCACAAACAAGGAGAAAACTTATTATTCGAAGGCGCACAAGGGGCATTGTTGGATTTGGATCATGGTACATTTCCATACGTAACTTCTTCCAACACCACGGCTGGTGGTGCAGCAACCGGTAGCGGGATTGGCCCATTAGATTTACATTATGTTTTAGGCATAACCAAAGCTTATTCTACTCGGGTGGGCAACGGTCCATTTCCTTCCGAATTGCATGATGGCAATGGAGATCATTTAAGCGTAAAAGGACATGAATTCGGTGCCACAACAGGACGTAAGCGGCGCACAGGTTGGTTTGACGCGGTTGCAATGCAAAAATCTGCAAAGCTCAACAGCCTTTCGGGTATATGTTTAACTAAACTTGACGTTTTAGACGGTTTGGAAAAAATTGCTATTTGCACAGCTTATAAATTAAATGGCAAAATCACAGACAAAGCGCCCTTAGGTGCCGACCAATATCAAGAATGTGAGGCTATCCTAGAAGAGCTTCCCGGCTGGCCGGAGGAGACCACAGCTGGAATTACAGATTTTGATGCTTTGCCAGTTAATGCAAAGGCATATATCAAAAGGATTGAAGAACTCGTTAACGTAAAAGTCACCATACTTTCTACTGGACCGGATAGGGAAGAAACAATTATTCTGGAAAATCCTTTTGTTTAAAAAGTAATTCCATTTGACCTATGCTGACACCAGTTTTAGCTAATCGCATCGTTGTACTTGATACAGAAACAACGGGATTAAATCCACAAGAAGGACACAGAATTATTGAAATTGGCTGCGTCGAATTAATCAACCGTCGAATTACTGGTAATCGTTATCACGTTTATGTGAATCCAGAAAGAGAAATTGATCAAGGCGCAGTCGAAGTGCATGGTATTACCACTGAGGCTCTAAAAGATAAACCCAAATTTGCTGAAATACTGAATGATTTTGTTGCCTTCATCGATGGCTCACAATTGATCATTCATAACGCGCCTTTTGACGTAAGCTTTATAAATCACGAATTTTCTTTGTTAGATAACGAAAATCTATGCGTTCTGGAGGATTTCTGCTCTGTCTTTGATACGCTAGCGTTTGCCAGAAAAAAACATCCAGGTCAACGTAATAGCTTAGATGCGTTGTGCAAACGGTATTCAGTAGTTAATAGCCATAGGGAATTACATGGCGCTTTGCTGGATGCCGAGATATTAGCAGATGTATTTTTATTAATGACAGGAGGTCAAGCTTCTTTATTAGATGAAGAAGAGTCCATAAAAGATGTATCTATGACAGATAAAAACTTTATATCATTCTCCCATAATCGCCCACCTTTAGTTGTTTTTAAATGCGATGAAGATGGGTTATCAGCCCATCAAGGGTATCTCGAAATAATAAAAAAATTAAGCGGCCATTGCTTATGGAATCAGTGACATTAATCAAATTATCCCAGAGCGCTAATAAATACCAAAATTACGCTACAACTATAAAGCAATAGTTTCCAATTAGCACTACAGACAAACCATTTTTTTAAGGAAAAAACCCCAGCGCTGTTTGGTAGGCTGGGGTCTTGGTCTTGGAAACTGATGATCTTAAGAAATCAGTTTGTGCATTAGGCGCTTGGCGATTCCCTACTTTCACATGGCAAACTGCCACACTATCATCGGCGCTAAGCGGTTTCACTTCCGAGTTCGGGATGGGATCGGGTGGTTCACGCTCGCTATGGTCACCAAGCAATTCGGTGTTAAAAGTAGGATAACCCTGAAAGCTTCTGGGTGAAAGCGGTGCTTTTCACTGAGTGCGTTTTCATTTTTTTGTCCCTACTTTTTTGGCGTCGGCTTTCTGGCTTCCGCTACTCAACTCTTTTAGCCTCTTGGTTTGGCTTTTTTGCCTTACCTTGGGGCTTACATGGAAATCTGTACCGTGTGTTCTCTTACTTTAGCAGTGCCAACTCACTACCCAAGCTTATTGGGTGTTATATGGTCAAGCCTCACGGGCAATTAGTACACGTTAGCTACGCCCATTACTGGACTTCCACACCGTGCCTATCAACGTCGTAGTCTCCAACGGCCCTTCAGGGGACTTAAAGTCCCAGTGAGATCTCATCTTGGGAGGGGCTTCCCGCTTAGATGCTTTCAGCGGTTATCCCGTCCGCACATAGCTACCCAGCAATGCCCTTGGCAGGACAACTGGAACACCAGCGGTGCGTCCACTCCGGTCCTCTCGTACTAGGAGCAGCTTCCCTCAAATCTCAAACGCCCATGGCAGATAGGGACCGAACTGTCTCACGACGTTCTGAACCCAGCTCGCGTACCACTTTAAATGGCGAACAGCCATACCCTTGGGACCTGCTTCAGCCCCAGGATGTGATGAGCCGACATCGAGGTGCCAAACACCGCCGTCGATATGAACTCTTGGGCGGTATCAGCCTGTTATCCCCGGAGTACCTTTTATCCGTTGAGCGATGGCCCTTCCATACAGAACCACCGGATCACTATGACCTACTTTCGTACCTGCTCGACTTGTACGTCTCGCAGTCAAGCACCCTTATGCCATTGCACTCATCGCCTGATTTCCGACCAGGCTGAGGGTACCTTCGTGCTCCTCCGTTACTCTTTGGGAGGAGACCGCCCCAGTCAAACTACCCACCAGACACTGTCCCTAGCCCGGATAACGGGCCGAGGTTAGAACTTCAAATAAACCAGGGTGGTATTTCAAGGTTGGCTCCACCAACACTAGCGTGTCAGCTTCATAGCCTCCCACCTATCCTACACAAATCGATTCAAAGTCCAGTGCCAAGCTATAGTAAAGGTTCACGGGGTCTTTCCGTCTAGCCACGGGTATACGGCATCTTCACCGCAATTTCAATTTCACTGAGTCTCGGCTGGAGACAGTGTGGCCATCGTTACGCCATTCGTGCAGGTCGGAACTTACCCGACAAGGAATTTCGCTACCTTAGGACCGTTATAGTTACGGCCGCCGTTTACTGGGGCTTCGATCAAGAGCTTCGCTTACGCTAACCCCATCAATTAACCTTCCAGCACCGGGCAGGCGTCACACCCTATACGTCCTCTTTCGAGTTTGCAGAGTGCTATGTTTTTGCTAAACAGTCGCAGCCACCAATTTTTTGCAACCTCCTTCAGCTCTACGGGCAAGCCGCTTCACCTACCAAAGGCACACCTTCTCCCGAAGTTACGGTGTCATTTTGCCTAGTTCCTTCAGCCGAGTTCTCTCAAGCGCCTTAGAATTCTCATCCCACCCACCTGTGTCGGTTTACGGTACGGCCACTCGTAACCTGATGCTTAGAGGTTTTTCTTGGAAGCAGGGCATCCATCACTTCATCTTAGCCGAAGCTAAAATCCGTCATCACGCCTCAGGATTGCAGACCCGGATTTGCCTAAGCCTACTCCCTACACGCTTAAACCGGGACATCCAACACCCGGCTGATGTAGCCTTCTCCGTCACCCCATCGCAGTTACGACCGGTACAGGAATATTAACCTGTTCTCCATCGACTACGCCTCTCGGCCTCGCCTTAGGTACCGACTAACCCTGCGTCGATTAGCGTTGCGCAGGAAACCTTGGGTTTTCGGCGTGCGGGTTTTTCACCCGCATTGTCGTTACTTATGTCAGCATTCGCACTTCTGATACCTCCAGCACACTTCTCAATGCACCTTCGCAGGCGTACAGAACGCTCCTCTACCACCACACTTACGTGTGATCCGTAGCTTCGGTACTATGCTTAGCCCCGGTAAATCTTCCGCGCAGGCCGACTCGACCAGTGAGCTATTACGCTTTCTTTAAAGGATGGCTGCTTCTAAGCCAACCTCCTGGCTGTCTGTGCCTTCCCACATCGTTTCCCACTGAGCATAGATTTTGGGACCTTAGCTGACGGTCTGGGCTGTTTCCCTCTTCACGACGGACCTTATCACCCGCCGTGTGTCTCCCGTACTGACACTTGTTGGTATTCGGAGTTTGCATCGGGTTGGTAAATCTAGACGACCCCCTAGCCGAAACAGTGCTCTACCCCCAACAGTGATATACGAGGCGCTACCTAAATAGCTTTCGAGGAGAACCAGCTATCTCCGAGCTTGATTAGCCTTTCACTCCTAGCCACAGCTCATCCCCGTCTTTTTCAACAGACGTGGGTTCGGCCCTCCAGTTAGTATTACCCAACCTTCAGCCTGGCCATGGCTAGATCGCCCGGTTTCGGGTCTAATCCCAGCGACTCATTCGCCCTATTCAGACTCGGTTTCCCTACGCCTCCCCTATTCGGTTAAGCTTGCCACTGAGATTAACTCGCTGACCCATTATACAAAAGATCGCAGTCACCGGACAAAGCCGGCTCCCACTGCTTGTACGCATACGGTTTCAGAATTCTTATTTCACTCCGCTCTCCGCGGTTCTTTTCGCCTTTCCCTCACGGTACTGGTTCACTATCGGTCAGTAAGGAGTATTTAGCCTTGGAGGATGGTCCCCCCATGTTCAGACAAGGTTTCACGTGCCCCGTCCTACTCGTTTTCACTAAAATAAAGTTTTCGTGTACGGGGCTATCACCCTGTATCGCCCGACTTTCCAGACGGTTCCACTAACTTTATCCTAACTTAAGGGCTAGTCCCCGTTCGCTCGCCGCTACTAAGGGAATCTCGGTTGATTTCTTTTCCTCTGGGTACTTAGATGTTTCAGTTCTCCAGGTTCGCTTCGCTAGACCTATGTATTCAGTCTAGGATGACCAGGTGACCCTGGCCGGGTTTCCCCATTTGGACATCTGCTGATCAAAGCTAGTTTGCAAGCTCCCCGCAGCTTTTCGCATGCTACAACGTCCTTCATCGCCTCTTACTGCCTAGGCATCCACCGTATACGCTTGTTTACTTGACCATATAACCCGAATAAGCCTGGCTTTTGCATGTCTCTGCCTTGTCGCTTACAGGTTAACCTGTCGTTAACAAAGCCGTTGACGCAATCGCTTTACTTGGTCGCCGTTATATCAGCCAGCTGACTTTTACACTTTCGTTTGAGAACCCATTGTCGTTCACCGTTTGACGCACTTAGCTTTATTTACGGCTTATGCCGGCCAATTCCAACACTTGATAGTTAAACTATAGCGTTAAAAGCCCAGCCTTCACCGTTAAATCCGGTTCCGCTTGTCTTTGGCGTACGCAATGTGTTTTCCA